>NZ_JAHHDX010000178.1 GCF_018619335.1 Alteromonas sp. ALT199
GTTTCGGCTCATGTCGATGATAGTGATTTTATGACCTTAAGAATTGAGGACGATGGTAGTGGTTACCCAGAAGCTATGTTGTCTAAAAGTCACGAAGAATTATGTGACTTTGAATTAAGCCAAGGCAGAACAGGACTCGGATTATTTTTCGCTAAACTAATTGCAAGTGCGCATTTTCAAGGTGACAAAAAGGGAACTATTGCTCTTTCCAATGGTGGAAGTTTCGGTGGAAGTGTATTTGAAGTAAAAATACCGTAATATTAACCGATAACAGTAGATAATTCAGAAAGTAACGCACCTGGTTGAGAAACACTGTCGTTATAAGAAATACAAACAGACGGAAACACACGCATGTACGTGATAATTATTATTTTAATTGTTGTTTTGCTCATCGCAGCTATTTTCATTAATGCAATTCAACAGCATCGTCAAAAACAAGAAGCGGAGCGCCGAACTGAGGCTGCTAAACAGCGCACGCTTGTTGATGAAACCGAGAACATCATTGCGGCAGTTGCAAACATGCCTGTTTCCTCTCGGATAGTAGGTATTCTTCATAACCGAATTCTTAATGCACTTAAAGCGATGAATGAATTATCTAGTACCGCTGAATTGAAACAAAGAATTGCTAGTAGCGAGCAAGCAACTGCTGCAGCGCTTTCAGACAACTCTAGCGGAGCCTCTGAGTTTTCGTTGCCCGACAACGATAAAATGATAATTCAGTATATCCAAGCAGTTAAAAAGCTTCGTATTGTTCTTCGCTCTGAACACAGCAAGGGACAAATCGATTCAAAAGTATTTATGGATGAAGACAAGCAACTTGAACGTCTGCAAGTTAAAGTAAATGTGGAGACACTTATTAAGCGCGGACGTGCTGCACTTCAAACCAATATGCTCGGTTCAGCACGACAGTATTTTGAAAAGGCAAAAACCGCGCTGGAAAATCAAAACCCGCAAGACGACTACTCTAAGTCAAAACTTGCAACACTTAATGAGTGGTTACAGGAAATTCAAAGCAATCTTAAGAGTGTGAATGAAAAAGACCGTGCCAAAAAGCAAGAAGAAGAAAGAGATGAGCTAGACGAGTTATTTGCACCTAAGAAAAAGTGGTAATTTTAACTTACCCGCATAGTTCAACGCGCATTTTGTTTTTCACGCATAATGCGCAATGGTCAAGTCCCACATAGATTGAGCTGGCAGCGATAGGCCTTTTCGCGCATTTCTAATTAATCCAATGTTTTTCACCAGTGGCTCATCACAAATTTCTTTAGTCACTAGTCCCAATTTCTCCATCTGGGCCTTACAAATAGCTGGCATAATCGATATACCTAGTCCATTTTGTATAAGCTTTCCAAGCGTAGATAGCTGACCTGTTTCAGCAATAATATTCAACTCGCCATACTGCTCAAGCCTCGATTGCGTCCAATAACGCACTGCTGATCCCCTATTCATCATCACTAGGGGAAATTGCAGGCAGTCTTTCCAATGAAATTTGTCACAAAAGGAAGATGATTGCATCTTGTTAGCTACCACAACGAATTCATCGGCGAAAAGGCTTTTAAACACCAAGCCATCTTTACGTTCGGGTTCAAAGGAGAAACCTAGTTCACTTCGACCGGTGGTAACTTCGTGAATAACTTGTTCCATTACAACATCTACAATCCTCAGGTTCACGTTTGGAATGCGTTTATGAAATACCGATAAGATATTCGGCAAATGAGACTCTGCGAACGATGGCATAGCACAAATGGTGAGCTGTCCTTTAGCCATAGCAAACAAGTTTTGCATGTCGGAAAAAGTGTTGTCCCAATCATGTAAAAGTCTTAGAGCGTTTGGAAACAACACCTCTCCTTCTGGTGTTAAGCTTACATTGCGGGTATTACGTAGAAATAGCTTACCGCCTATTTGCTCTTCCATCTTCTTAATAGCAGATGACAACGCTGGCTGGGTTAAGTGCAAATTTACCGCCGCTTCTGCGAAGGTTGATGACTTAGCCACTTCAACAAACGCTCTTATTTGACGATATGAGACATCCATACTTTATCTGCCCTAATTACTCATTGATTAATATAATTTATTAATTGGAAGATTAATTCGATTTTACAAAACACACAACAATGTTGATACTTATTTTTAACAAACGTGTCGGAGATAAAGAATGGCAGGATTTAACAAAGTAGTAGCCTCGTACGACGAAGCCATGGCTGGTATTAAAAATGGTATGACAGTCATTGCTGGTGGTTTCGGATTATGTGGTATACCCGAAGGACTTATCGGCCAAATAAAAAGCATGGGCGTATCTGGCCTTACCGTAGTTTCTAATAACTGTGGCGTAGATGGTTTTGGCTTAGGCCTTTTGTTAGAAGATAAACAAATATCAAAAATGGTGTCTTCCTATGTCGGTGAAAATGCGCTATTTGAAAAACAGCTGCTTAATGGCGAGTTGGAAGTTGAGCTAACCCCTCAAGGTACGCTGGCAGAAAAAATGCGTGCTGGCGGCGCTGGAATTCCCGCATTCTATACTGCTACGGGCTACGGCACACCGGTTGGCGAAGGCAAGGAAGTCAAAGAGTTTGATGGACGCCCTTACATTCTTGAGCATGCCATTACTGGCGACTTTGCCATTGTAAAAGCATGGAAAGCAGATACCTACGGTAACTGTGTTTATCGCCACACGGCACAAAATTTCAATCCTATGGCAGCTACCGCGGGAAAGATAACCGTTGTAGAAGCAGAAGAAATTGTAGAACCTGGTGAACTTAACCCTAGCGAGATCCACACTCCGGGCATTTATGTAAATCGCGTTATTAAGGGTTCGTTCGAGAAACGTATTGAACGTCGAGTAGTTAGCAAGGAGTCAGTATAATGCTTAATAGAGAACAGATTGCAATGCGCGTAGCCCAAGAGTTCAAAGATGGAGATTACGTGAATTTAGGCATCGGTATCCCTACCCTTGCGGCTAATTATGTACCCGATGATATTAGCGTTATGCTGCAGTCGGAAAATGGTCTTTTGGGTATGGGGCGTTACCCCACTGAAAGTGAAGTCGACGCCGACATGATAAACGCAGGTAAAGAGACGGTAACGGCTATAACAGGCGCGTCGATATTTAGCAGTGCTGAAAGCTTTGCCATGATCCGTGGCGGCCATGTAGATTTTACTGTACTTGGTGCTTTTGAAGTTGATGTGTTAGGCAATATCGCGTCTTGGATGATCCCAGGAAAACTGGTTAAAGGCATGGGCGGCGCTATGGACTTAGTTGCCGGTGCGAAAAACATAATTGTTACCATGACCCATACTGATAAACACGGTAACCCTAAATTACTAAGCGAATGCACCTTACCTTTAACCGGTGTAAATTGTATCACGCGTATAATTACCGACTTAGCAGTACTAAGTGTTGAAAATAGTGCCTTCGTTCTTCAAGAACGTGCGCCGGGCGTGAGCGTTGACGAGATTAAAGAAAAAACTGGTGGTAAGCTTATTGTCCCAGAAAATGTTCCAGAGATGCAGTTTTAAACACTTCGATTAATTGCGCTTCGACATGTTGCGCTTAACAGTTAGCATTTATGCTTTCTTGGTAAGCGCTACCCATTGGCTAGCCTACATTTTCACATAACCAAATTTATAAGTTAAGGCGTACAGAATGCCGTTCAATTAGCCTTTGCCTATAAACCTTTCCAATAGTCTTTTAATAAACCGTGCATTAAGGGATAATGCGCATGAACACTATTTTTGAAAAAGGCTTACCCTTCTTGCTAGTTACTGATTTACCTGTCCACCACAAAATTATTTCAAAGCTCGAAACAAAAAACATTTCGACGCTAACCGAAATTCAAGAGCGCACTATGCTTCCTGCTGTTCAGGGTAAGGATATTATTGCGTCTTCAAAAACAGGGTCAGGTAAAACCTTCGCCTTTTTAGTACCGGCTATAAACAGGCTAATGTCGCAAAAAGCGCTTAGCAGACAAGACCCACGTGCACTTATTCTGGCCCCAACTCGAGAATTAGCAAAGCAAGTTTTCATTGAGGCTAAGTCAATGTGCACGGGATTAAATCTAACGTGCTCACTTATCGTGGGTGGAGAAAACTATAACGACCAGGTTAAAGCGCTTCGTCGCAACCCTCACATCATTGTGGGTACCGCAGGTCGTGTTGCCGATCACCTTTTAGACAAAAGTGTCTATCTGAACGGCTTAGAAATGCTTATTTTTGATGAAGCCGATCGCATGTTAGATTTGGGGTTCTCTGCTCAGCTTAAGATGATTAACGACTATGCTGATCACAGAAAGCGCCAAACCATGCTGTTTTCAGCCACGCTCGACAATATTGAGCTTAAACATATGACGACGCAGTTGACCAAAGGTGCTGTACGCGTAGCTGTAGGAGATTCAACTGCAGAACATGGTGACATCGAGCAGAAATGTTTCTTTGCAGATAACGTTGATAACAAAGACCAGATATTAAAATTTGAGCTGGCCAGTCGCACCTATAACCAAGCTATTGTATTTACTGCTACCCGTGAAGACACTGACAGAATTGCAGCATTGCTTAACGAACAAAATTTAGAAGCAATTGCCCTTCGTGGTGATATGCTGCAAAGCCAACGTGCAGCAGTTATGAGTGCATTTGCTCGCGGGCAGCACAGTATTTTAGTTACTACCGACCTTGCGTCTCGTGGTTTAGACCTGTCAAAAGTTGGTTTAGTCGTAAACTTCGACCTTCCTAAAAATGCAGATGAATATATTCACCGCATAGGTCGTACAGGTCGTGCAGGCCAAAAAGGTGAAGCATTCTCACTAGTTGGCCCACGTGACTGGAACAGTTTTGAAGGGCTTAAGAATCACCTTCAATATGCATTGGAATGTGCGCCGCACGACGAATTTTCAGCCTCGTTCAAAGGTTTCAAGCCGAAGAAAAAAGTGTCGAAAAGCGCTAATGCACAAAATGGTAAAAAGCGCGTGGCTAAACCTGTTAAAACGAACGCGAAAAAGCGTGTTGATACCATGACGGGTGAAGATATAGGTATGGTTCCTGTTAAGCGTAAACCAAGGAAATTACTCTCAGATGACGACGACGAGTAGAAAACCACTCAATAGCGAGTAGTTAGACCGCCGCTAACACCTACAAACAAGCGTTGTTAGCGGCAATCAAGATTTCACTTAGTCTTACATTCTTTTACATTCTTTTTCTTTAATCACTCGTGATTACATGTTGTGCTTTACAAATAAGACATACAGTTAGTCAGCAACTTTATTAGCTCAGCCTAACCATTTATAAGGCTACTGAAGCCTTTCCTTAAAACGGATTTTACAAACATGAAAGCACTTAAACTCGTCTCAATGTTACTTGTCATTGGAATAGTTATTACCGCACTTTTTTATGAAAAAGTAATAGCGAGTGTATTGTTACCTCAATACATCGAATGGGCACATGAAACAGATCAGAAAGGGCTTAAAGCTGGAATATCGCTTAACGAAAAAGAACGATTACTTGCATCAGAGATAGGTATTAAACATCCAGAAAAAGTAAGAATAGTTTATGTTGACCAAGTACCCTACCCCTATGAAAATTTAGCTTTAAAGATATTTGGTGAGGCAGTTGGGCTAATTGGCGAAGGCATTATTAATAACGCACAAGTCTTCGGTTATTCAATTTACGCGCGTAGAGACTTTGTACTTAATAGACCAAAGCTAGCCCATGAGTTAGTTCACGTGTTACAAATTGAACGAGCCAGCTTAGACGAAGTTGTTACCCAGCATTTCTTTGACATGGCACAATACGGTTACGACAAAGCACCACTAGAAGTAGAAGCGGCTGAAGCCAATAAAGCATATAGCGCTGATTGGTAACCGTTTGCTATACATTTTTTTAATCGGGCTACCGTATGTATTCATTTGACTGGTTCAAAGTGTGGTCTTTTACTGTTAAGCCTCTAAGGTCTGCTTGAGACAAGTTGCAGATGAACAGACTATTGACTAGCTACTTCTGCTTTGTGCCAATAGCAGACGTTGGCACAGAGTTACGATTGTTAGTTTTTACGTTTGTTGGCGATTAATATACCAAGAGAAATTAGCATCACTATTACGGTCAATACTGGCGGTTTGGATTGAAATGGCAATACTTCAGCAGGTACGTTTGGTGATAAATGCACATAAACTGCAACGGTCATTATAACTACGGTCAAAAGTGTTGCACCATTAAGCACCATCTCAGAGAGCTTTACGGAGATGAACTTACCTTTGGTTAGTAACAGCAAATACATTATACCAGCGGTAATTTCCCCCATTTGCCCAGCAAATTTTGCAAGCTTAGGTAGTGGTAAGCCGCTTAATTCTATTTGTGAGGCAAACATAGTTGCAAAAGGCTGAAAGAACTTGGCCGTTCCACCTAAAATCATAAAACCGCCCAATAACGCAATTGCAAAGGTTTGAATTTTATTCCCTTTGCTCGCCTTTGAGCGAGAGATATAAGTTAGGGTTATCAAAGCCATTACGCTAATTAAACCAACTTCCAAAAGAATTTGTGCATTCATAATGTTTATACCTATTTGTATTGCTTAAGGTGGCTTATTCAGGTTGCAAAAGGAATTTAGTGACAAACAATCTAACGATAGGTGCAACTACTGCTAAAAGTAATAATGCGGGTGGTACTACTTGCGCAATAGCCGCTCCCCAAGCACTAAAGAAGTCCGCCCCTAAAGGCAAATTACGATAGGCCATTATTCCAGACATTCCCAATAACATGGTTGGTAGCACCATAGACATCATTAACGGATATTGAAATTTACGTGGAAATTTTTTCATCTTTTCACTCCAAAACTATTCACTTAAATTAGTCACTGCGACTAATCGATGAAGCTATTTTAATTACTAGTCATTAATTCAAAAATAGACAATAATGCACTTTTAGAATACAAATATGCACTCATGAGTTAATAACAACGATGAAGGTGAATTAATGATAAGTACAAAACAAATGACTAATTTATATTGGTTTTGCTTATCAGTTGAATCTGGAGGTTTTGCCGCTGCAAGTACTAAGGCTAAAACCTCTGCACCTACGGTTTCCCGATCAGTTGCTCATCTTGAAGAGCAACTTAATGAAAAGCTCCTTCATAGAAACGCGAAAAATTTTAGACTTACCAATGCAGGAGAAGAAGTCTTCAAGAAGTTTTCTCATGTTTTTGCTCAACTAGATGAACAATGGCTCAGCTTATCAAATAGCCAAGGAGAGCTTACTGGAGATATTCATATCTCTTGCCCTGAGCCTTTTGCTGATTTCTTTTTACAACCGTTAGCCATTGAGTTTATGAAGCAGCACCCCAACGTGAACATTTTCGTTCACTTTGCCTCTGATGCTGAAAATTTTATCGATGAACAAATTGATTTGGCGATTGTTACTATGCCAGCTACATCGCCTAACTTAGTGCAAAAAAGGTTATTTGAGGCCGAACTAGCCTTGGCTGCTTCCCCTGAATATTTAAGATACCACCCTGCACCGGATTCAGCAGAAGCACTGCTAGGCCACCAACTATTGGCGGGCAATAATTTTCCTTATTGGCATTTAAAAGAAGAAGGCAAAACGATAAAAATTCCCGTAAAACCTAAGTATGCGATTAACAGCTTACGGTTGAATATTCAGGCAGCTATTGCTGGAGCAGGCATATGTTTATTACCTAAAGTGGCACTAAAGCGTTTAGCAGAGGATAACAAGCTAACTCCAATTTTACCCAAGGTAAAGTGTCCAACTGGAACGGCATACATTGTTTGGACTGACAGAAAAATGATTTCTTCCCGTGTGGTAACTTTTCGAGATGAAATTTTTAACAATATGAACAGAGGAGCAGAAAACTTGTGGGGCGCTATGTTTCAATAAAAGCTTATATATCTGCACCGATGCTCTTAACATAAGAACCGAGCAGATTGTGATCGGTTCTTAGCAAGTTACGCAACTAGTGTTTTTAGTGCCTCTTTTAGCTTAAATTCATTCGCTCTTAAACGAACATCTTCAGCTTGATCTATCCACCGAATAATTCCGTTTTCATCTATTAATAAGGTTGTTGGAATTGCCATAGGTTTATATTTCATTACCATAGGAAACGGCAAACCGAAGAATGTTTTGCTAGATGCACTTTCGCCGCCTAATGCTTTATGGTGTTCAACACCAAATTTACGAATTACTGTTAGCTCAGAATCAGACAATAGCGTATGGCTTAACTGATCTCTTGCTTGGTGCTTTTTAGCTGATTGAATGTCATCATTTGAAACCGCAACGATGTTGATATTATATTCATCAAAAAGAGGCTTCATTTCTTCAAACATTTGTAGCTCGGTACTACAGTACGGACATCATGATCCCCGAAAAAAATTTAATAACGTTCTTCGGCCTTTAAGTTGGTTAGCATCAAATACCGTACCATCGATATTCTTAGCTTGAAATTGAGGTAATTTGTCGTCTTCTTTTACTTGCAAATTACCTAGAGCAGGCTTCGCTTCTTTAAAAGTTACGATAAATACCGTTGTCATCATTAAAGGCATGGCTGATAGTAATAGACAATATATAGTCACTCGCATCCTATAAACGATAATGTAGTTTTTAGGATGTGTGCTCGGTTCATACGAATCTCAGACAACAACACTCGATGTTTACCGCTTTTTTTTCGATGTTCTGAGTGCGCTTAGTCTTAAACGAATACTCAGGGGTTGCTTTAAGAATAGCCGCTATATTTTCTTCGAAAGACTGAGCTGACATATCCAACACGTTAACTGTTGGGAGAGTAACTATGTCTAGAACAAATGATTTTAGCGTTCTTATTGGATTAGATTGGGCTTCGTCCAAGCATGATGTTTGCATCCAGTATGCTGATGGTACAAGGGAGTTAGCTGTTGTAAAACACTCGGCTGAAGCTATTGAACAGTGGATTACGGAGCTCCATCAACAGCACCCAGGACAAATTGCTATTGCGCTTGAGCTGTCAAAAGGACCAATCGTCTATGCCTTGCAAAAGTATTCTTTTGTCACCTTATTCCCAATTAATCCGACGATGCTGTGCCGATATCGTAGAGCGTTATCACCGAGTGGAGCTAAGGATGATCCAACTGACGCGTCAATCGCACTTGAGTTGTTAGTTCGCTATCCAGATAAAATAACTCCACTTAAAATGGCTGACGATAAAATCAGAAAACTAGCCTTTTTGGTGGAGGAACGTCGTCGATTAGTGGATGAAAAGAAACGGTATGTAAATCGGCTTATCAATGCGCTTAAGCAATATTACCCGCAACCTCTGGAGTGGTTCACGCATAGAGATTCGCAGTTATTCGTCGAATTCATTACTCGATGGCCGTCGCTGGATAGAATTAAACGCGCAAAACCCGACACAATCTCTCGCTTCCTTACCTCTCGCGGTAGTTTTGCCAAATTAGTATCACCTCGTTTAGAGGCGATAAAAAGTGCGCACCGTTGACTTACGATAGTGTTGTCATCGAATCAAACAAACTGCTTGCGATAACACTGGCTAATCAGATACTTCCCATTGTCACAGCGATTAAAACATTCGAGCAAGAAATAGAAGCCATCTACCACGAAATGCCAGACGCCGCATTGTATGAATCTTTACCTGGTGTTGGAAAATGTCTTGGTCCGAGATTATTGGTTGCATTTGGAGAAGACAGAAACCGATTTGGAAGTGCTCAAGAAGTACAAAAATATGCAGGCATTGCGCCTGTAACTGAGCGCAGCGGAAAAACCGCTTGGGTCCACTGGCGATGGGGTTGCTCGACATTTATTCGTCAAACGTTTACTGAATGGTCAGCAAAATCCGTTCTATACTCTTATTGGGCGCAGCTTTACTATGAGCAGCAAAAGAAAAAAGGAAACTCTCATCATCAAGCAGTGCGTTCACTTGCATTCAAATGGATAAGAATTTTATACCGCTGTTGGAAAACTAATACTCCGTACAATGAAACGCAGTATTTGAAGGTTTTAAAGGAAAGGAATTCGCCTTTGCTTGGATAAAGTCGCTATTACAGAAGGATTAGCCTTAGAAATCTCAGACGAGCAATTTGAACAGAGTATCGATGCTTCGTTTTGGAAAGCAGAATATCGACCTTATAAGCGAGTGAGTATTTAAAGCCTAATTAACTTCAACAATTCAACTCACAGAAAATATGCTCCTTACACAAGGGAAACCCCAACTTTAGTATTACATATCATTAATGTTTAAAAAATTATACTTTATGATAACATTCAGTTAACAGTTATTTTGCAAGCTGCAAATACCTACGTTAAATAAACGACTTTTTTTAAGCTTAAGTTAACGATCGAAGGTCTTGAACTGAAAATGAGAATTTATGACAAAAAGTAACCATGCAGAACAGATAGAGACGATTACCTCATCACAGAAACATGATCAATCAGATAGTGATGACGAACACATTGTCGAGGCAGAAAACGCCGGACGAAGAAAGTTTATTGGTTACATGCTCAAGGGTTCGAGTTTTGCCGTTGCGTTACATATAACCGGCGGTGCTCTGCGTCCTCAGGGTGCCAACGCCCAGTTGTTAGGAATACCGGAGCTTGCAGATGAACTGGATTTAACAGACCTGCTGCTCATCTCCGGTGACCCCTTCTACTACGATTATTTAATTAAGATAACGAGTGATAACCGTGTCCGTTTTGAGCTTCCACGAATGGAAGTGGGGCAAGGTATATTAACCGCTGCAATGATGATTCTTGCCGAAGAGCTGGACGTTGAAATGTCCTCCATTGATGCGACTTTATCTCCGGCAGAAATCAGACGAGCGACTGGTCAAATTACAGGAGGCTCTCATGCCATAACCTCTCTTTGGGATCCGCTGCGCAAGGTCGCGGCAGCTCTGTTACATAAGATAAAATTATCAGCCGCAGTGCATTTCGGGCTTTCTGTGAACGAAATTAGTACAGAAAATGGCTTTGCGATTAATAACGATGGCAGCCGCATTGCTTACTCTGAGCTCACCGCAGGTGTTGAAGGACGCAACGATGCCGCTCGACTGGCACAGCCTAAAGATCCATCACAATACAAAATTATCGGTACGCAGCAAAAGCGGGTTGACGCGCGCGATATCGTTACCGGCAAACTAGATTTCGCGATGGATCTCGACGTAGTACCAGATGCGATGCCCACTGTGGTCGCTAGGCCACCTAGCTTAGGTGGTCGCGTGATCACGTTTGACGATTCTGAGGCAATAGGCCTGCCTGGCGTCCTTGCCATCAAAGAAGTTCCGCTGGATGTTGATGCAAATTCCTCTGGCGTGGCCGTTGTTGCGCGTTCCTTTGGCGAAGCATTTCGTGCGCGTGATGCACTTATTATTTCATGGAGTGTGGGTGCTGCCGAAAATCTATCTGACGCCGAGGTCATTGAGCAGTTACGTGCGATAAACCTGCCAACCTTACCTAATATTCCTCTGGCTACCGATTCGGTTGGCGGCGAGTTCATATTTCCTTATTTGGCACATGCCCCCATGGAAACCATGACAGCAGTTGCCGATGCAACCGGCTCAAAGATCAGGGTATGGACTGGCGCCAAGACGCCACTTGCAGCACAAGCCAAAATTGCGCGTAACCTTGGAGTCTTACCCACTGACGTCGAGGTGAATGTAATTCAGAGCGGCGGCTCATTTGGCCGTCGCTTATTTTTTGATGCAGCAGTTGAAGGGGCGCGTATTTCACAAATTGTAAACCGCCCCATCAAACTTATGTTTACTCGACAGGACGACACAAAGTTTGGCCGCGCACGACCGCTCAGCTTGCATAACGTAAAAGCGACTTACACTAGAGGTTTTTTAATTGGCAAAAAAGTGTTGTCGTTTGACCATCGCGCTGCAACCGCTGAATTGGATCTCGAACATGGCTTTGGCGACGGTATTACTGCATTAGGAGGAGAGTTAGCGCCCGCTGCTTTCAGCCAGACAATCTGGCACTCAACGCAACTAGTGCAATATAAGTTTGGTGTAACTTCGTTGCTACTAAACGAAAAAAAATTCGTTGTGCCGACCTCCTCTTGGCGCGGCATCTACTCCGGCACAGCTGCTGTCGCAAACGAGATAGTTGTTGACGAATTGGCACGCGCAATGAACAAGGATGAATACCAGTTCAGGTTACAAATGCTGGATGATGATCGCTCCAAAGCTGTTCTGCGGAAAGTTTCTCAAGAGGGCAATTGGGGAAGGAGTATGGAAAAAGGACGTGCCCAGGGCCTCGGGTTGCATAAAGAGTATAAGTCTCGAGCTGCCGTGCTTGTTGAATTACAAACGTTCAAAGATCCGGAGAAAGAAAGTAAAGTCACCAAGATTGTTGTCGCGCTGGATGTGAACCGAGTATTGAATCCAACCGGCCTTGAGGCGCAAGTTATCGGTGCGGCAACCGATGCCATTACCTACATGATTCGCACCAGTTTACACCTCGACAATGGCGCAATACGCGAGAGCAGTTACGGCGATTTTGAAATCGCTCGAATGCGCAACACTCCACCGGATATTGAAGTGCATTTTATGCCGCCTAACGGAGAAACACCGGGAGGTGCAGGCGAGTTGGTAGTGCCTGCGGCGGCAGCGGCGATAGCCAACGCATTTGCCAGGGCGACGGGTATTGCACCACGTCGTTTTCCACTTCGTGACTTCTATCCAGAGGGTTAATTCATGCCACAAATTACATTTAATGTTAACAATAACCCGGTTTCTATCGACGCTGAAAACGACGATGAGCTCCTGTATCTCTTGCGTGATCGACTTGGTGTTACTGGCCCAAAATATGGTTGCGGTGTTGGCGTGTGTGGCGCTTGCACTATCTTTAAAGACGGTGAGCTAGTCCGCCCATGCATTGTTCCAATGGAAGAAGTGGAAGGTGCATCGCTAACCACTATTGAAGGGCTTGCGGTCGATGACATTCTGCATCCGGTGCAAGAAGCATGGATAGACGAAGATGTCGCTCAGTGTGGGTTTTGTCAGGCGGGACAAATTTTAACCGCCGTCAAACTCTTGGAGTCTAATCCCAATCCCAACGATGATGAGATTGATGAAGCTATGAGCGACAATATCTGTCGCTGTGGTACCTATCATAGGATTCGAAAAGCCATTAAACATGCTGCAGTTTTGATTCAGCAGACGACATAAGAGGCTAATTTTTGGGAAAACGGGTTGGGCTGAGAAGAACACCTTAGTTTGTATAAGCTCAGATCTAACCTGAATATTTCGCCTATAGGGTTGGTAGTCTTGTAGACTGCTTAAAGCGAATTGCAGGAATTTCACCTGCTTTTAATTTGAGGGCTGCTCTACGTACTGAGCAGCTGTTTGAAGTCACCGCTAAACTACCCCCTAATTGGCCAATTAGGTAAGTACTCTTAGAGTAACTTTGACTTTTTTTGAATTAATTTTTCGCGCTCTTTTTCACTTAAGTCTTTTCTAGCTAGTAAAATATCTAAATGTTTTAGCGCATCTCGCTCCCTATTAAGTTTAAACAATGCGTCTACGATATAAAACCTTGAGCGATATGTAGATGGGTCGCGTTTAATACAGAAGACGAAATTGAGAAACTTTTAAAAGGTAGGTGCCGTTCAACAGCATTTTCTTTAAATGACTCTGCTTTCACGCAAAAGGATATCGAGATAATCATTGAGGCGATGCATAGATACTTAAGCATGTAACATCCGTATTTAAATGAAATTTTCTTAGTTTAAACTCGAGACTAAAGCAATGCTTGTGCAGTGTCTAGGTAGACCGATACTTACGAACTGTTTATAAAATCGCCAAATCTTCACTTACAGACATAAAAAAAACGAGTGCTTACATAAAGCACTCGTTTTGATAATTTCTTTCTCGCGTAACTAGAAGCTTCAAAGACGAACTTAACAGAGCGTAAATGAAGCTTTAGTGATGATGCGTGTGACTAAGTAAAACTTAGTACTCCCACCACCCTTCTTGCCACCACTCCAAAAACTCTTCGAAGTCGATGTAACCATCGTTGTTACTATCGATAAGCTTAAAGCCTTCTTGCACGTGGCTAGCCTTAGTTTTAGGTGAAATTACGGTTAGAAGCTCGATGAACTCAGGCAAATCGATTTGGCCGTTGCCATCACGATCAAAAAAGCTGAAGTCCTTTCTAATTTCTTCAATTTTAGATTCTGAAAGTTGAGTGCTCACTCGCATTCCTTATTTCAACTGCAATGAAGACGAGTGTAACGTCCTTCTTTCTAGCTGTCTACGCCTGATTTTCTTTTGCTTTAAGTGCGCGTAAACGTTGAGCTTCTGCTTTTTCCTGGCGTTTTTGTTCCATCGTTAAACGCGCTTCAGTACCAACGTGTTCTTGTTGACGCTCTTTCGCTAGTTGCACTTGCTTTTCGCGTTCTCTAAAGCGAGCAATTTGATCGTCTGTATGCGTTCCAAAACAGTGAGGGCAGCTTACCCCAGGTTCATACTTATCGCTTTGCTTGTCTTGTTCAGTGATAGGAAGACGACACGCATAGCATTGCTCATAATGACTCTTCTCTAAGTCATGGTTTACCGCAACACGATTATCAAAAACAAAGCAATCGCCTTCCCACATAGACTCTTCTTTAGGTACATCTTCAAGGTATTGTAAGATGCCGCCTTCTAAGTGGAAAACCTCTTCAAACCCCTGCTCTTTTAAGTAAGCCGTCGACTTTTCACAACGAATACCGCCAGTACAAAACATGGCTACTTTTTTGTTTTTTGTCGGATCGAGTTCTTTTGCTACGTATTCGGGAAATTCGCGAAAAGTTTCGGTTTTTGGATCAATAGCGTTTTTGAAAGTACCAATTTCTATTTCATAGCCGTTTCGGGTATCAACTACCGTTACATCTGGGTCGCTAATTAGCGCGTTCCAGTCTTTAGGTTTTACATATGTACCTACGGTTTGGCGCGGGTCGATACCTTCAACGCCCATGGTAACGATTTCTTTTTTAAGTTTTACCTTAGTACGGTAAAACGGCTGCTCGTCGTGAAGTGATTCTTTGTAAGAAATAGGATTGATACGTTCATCGCTATTGAGATATGCAAGCAATGCATCGATACCTTCACGGGTACCCGAAACTGTACCGTTTATGCCTTCGTGAGCAAGTAAAAGTGTACCTTTAATACCATTTTCTTCCATTGCTTCTAAAAGCGGCTGGCGGATTTCTTTAAAATTTTCAAGCGCAACAAATTTATACATTGCGCATACAATATAGTTAGACATATTTTAACCTTTGCTGATTGGAGCGTAAGACCAGTGCAAAAATGCGGCGCGCAATATACCAAAATTGAGCACTAAAAACTAGGGTGTAACTAAGAAGGCATGGTTAGGATTGTTTTGATTATTAGATGATGTTTTCATTTGATTATTAGATGATGTTTTCAAATGAGGACATACCGGCTGCTGTGCCGTCGCTATTCTTGTTATTTGTGTCTTGTGAAGAGAGAATATCGTAAAGCAATGTATTGTCTTCTTTTACAGTATTCGCATACTGTTTTTTTAACCTTTTCTGCGAAGCCAAACTGCAGTTGTCTATAACATCATCCGGTATGCGGTTAGCGTCATCGGATTGAGATAGCGGCGCAGGCTTCATACTAAGGTAAAGGCGAGCACTTTCGTAGTCTTTTGTAACCAAACTTGAAAACATGTGCATCTCTTTCCACTCACGTTCATTAGCGGCTAACGACGGACGCCGGTAATGGTTTAGCGAGACGAGCTGGGCTTCTATACTGCTTTTAGCGTCAACGTTTGAAGTAACCGCTTCAATTTCAAATGGCTCAGCTAGGCTATGTTGCTGCATAGCAAGATATAGTGAAAACAATGCCCCCTGCGAAGACGCACGAGCAAGTACACCGCTTCGCTCCCAGTAAATACTCGGGTCGATTGCGGTTTGTTTATTTGCGGTGTCTAGTTCTGGCGACATTTGAACTTAAAGCTGTTTATGTATACCTAGGTTTTCGGCAAGATAATGTTTTTCTTAAGCTTATTTTCTATAGTTAGTTATACTTCTAACTACCGATAATGGGGTCGTTCATGGATTTGAAATGCAATTTAGCAACAAACAAGTATTGATTGTTGAGGACCAACGTCCTTTCCTGCTGCTATTAAAAGGGCTAATGCACTCGATGGGCGCGTCTGATGTCGTCACTAAGTCTTCTGCAGAACAAGCAGTGTCGCTTTGTAAAAAGCACAAGTTTGATATTGTTATTTGTGACTTACATTTAGGTGCCGAGAATAAAAATGGCTATGAACTTATAGAAGAATTACGCACGCGCAGACTCATTAATCCTACTTCAGTATTCATCCTAATTAGTGCAGATAGCGCACGCCCAGTGGTACTTGGAAGTATTGAACGTCGACCAGACGACTTCCTAATAAAGCCTTTTTCACAAGTGCAGTTAAAATCCCGCATTGTGCGTGCTTGGCAAAAAAGACAGTTTCTTCAGCAAGCATTTAGCTTAATAGAGCAAAGTGAACTTAATAGCGCAATAGATCATATTGAGTTTCTTTTAGAGAAACCCGGTCATTACAAAGGTCACTGCGAACAGCTTTTAATAGAGCTCTATTGGCGCATAGAACAACCTGAAAAAGCGCTTGATGTATTGCAAGAATATATCGACGGTAGGCCTGTGCTATGGGCACAAATAGCAATTGGTAAAACCTACCTATTTTTGAAGGAGTATGAAAAAGCAATATCTATTGCTAAGAAAACGATAAAGCGCAATCGGTTCAATGCCGATGCTCACGATATTCTCGCTCAGGGTTACCAAGCCATGGAGACAAGCGAAAAGGCACTAGAGGCAATAAAAGAAGCTATTAAACTCTCTCCTCTTTCGCTTTCTCGGCATTTCAAGGCTTGTGAGATTGGCCGGCAGCATAATGACTTAATACTTGCAGCGACTTCTAGCCATGCAATTTGGGATTTGTCGAAGCGTACCGTTCACAAAACAAGTTTACATTGGTGCGGCGTGATACGAAGCTTGCTTGATGTTGCTGAGTCTGCCGAAGACAAAAGGCAACGCAACAAATATCAACAAGAAGCGTTGCTAACGCTACAACGAGGCAAGTTTGATGAGCATTTATACAAAATTGATAGGGATTTCGATGTAGATATTTTTGGTAATATTGTAAATGCAAGAATAAGCGCGATAGACGGAAAGCTTATTGATGCAAAACGCCATCTCAACGCATCCCAAGCACAACTTGATGATAAATACGTTGAAGTGCCAACTTCATTTATCCCAGATAGCATTAACGTTATGTACAAACTTGGTGAATATGACGACGCGCTGCAACTTAATAACGTTCTTGCCACTAGAAGTGCTGAACTCGATCAGAACAGTTCAAGCATGCTTGAAACATTGGCTAAAAAAGCACAGAAAAACCTAGCAAGCTATCAGCAATTTAATCGTGAAGGTATTCAACACTATCAACAACAAGATTACGAGCGCGCCAAAGCATCTTTTGCCCTAGCCCAAGGCTTTGCACCAGTTAATACAGGTGTAGCGCTTAACCTACTTCAGTGCATACTCCAGATCGCAGTAAAAGACGACAAGACTGAAACAAAACTTATTAATGAGTGTAAGCGACTATTCAAGCTTATTGATGATATGACGCTTAAAGCACCTTATAAGGAAAAATACGACAACATTCGAGATGAACTTTCAAAATACATTGGTTTTTAATAGTTAGTGACTCAGAACCTGTTACAGGCTTCCTAATACGGCAAACCTATTTTTCTATCGATGTTATTTCGTTTGTATTAAGCCGACTCAAAACTAAATTAACCACAAGTTCAAACATTAAATCTTACCTCTTTATTACCATGCTCAATTGTACTGTATATTTATACATGCTATAACGCCATTACACTCAGCCGATACCGAAAACTGACATGTAACGGTAACTTTTATAAGCGTCACTAGGCTGTTTGACTGTAATTGATTATAGGAAGTAAACCCCTTCGATGCACGACAGACTAATACAAAAACTTGAAATCCTTTCCGATGCGGCCAAGTACGACGCGTCTTGCGCGAGTGGTTCAGCAGGTAAACGACAAGCGGGAAAAACTGAAAAAACCGGTATAGGATCACTTACCGGCGGTTCGGGTATATGTCACAGCTTCACACCTGATGGAAGGTGCGTCTCGCTACTTAAGATCCTCATGACAAACTACTGTATCTACGATTGTCACTACTGCATAAATAGGGTGTCTAGCAATGTACAACGGGCGCGGTTTACCGTTAAAGAAACCGTAGATTTAACGCTTAATTTTTATAAGCGTAATTATATTGAGGGCTTGTTCTTAAGTTCGGGTATTGTTGGTTCACCAGATATCACCATGGAGAGCATGGTACGCATCGCAAAATCGCTTCGTCTTGATCACGGTTTCAAGGGATATATTCATCTCAAAACTATCCCTAACGCCTCGCCTGAGTTGCAAGCCGAAGCTGGGTTGTATGCAGATAGGCTAAGCATTAATGTAGAAATGCCTACACAGTCTTCGTTAAACAAATATGCACCAGAGAAAGATCTTGGCGATATTCACGGTTCTATGAATGCGCTAAAAGATAAAATAGCTGAACATAAAGTAGACAAGACCTATTCGGGCAAACGCCCTCCCCGTTTCGCACCTGGTGGGCAGTCTACGCAAATGATCATAGGTGCCGATGGTTCAAACGACAAAACGATTTTAGGGACCAGCGTTAAGCTCTATAATCAGCAAAAGCTTCGCCGAGTTTATTACTCAGCATTTTCCCCTATTCCTGATGCATCGGAAGTTTTACCGCTAAAGCCAGCGCCATTAATTCGAGAACATCGTCTTTATCAGGCAGATTGGCTTTTACGCTTCTATGGCTTTGGCTTAGATGAAATATTGCAAGATGATATGCTGGATATGGACTACGACCCCAAGCTTGCATGGGCACTACGCAACCGTCACGTATTTCCAATAGATTTAAATAAAGCTGACAAGCAACTTTTGTTGCGTGTTCCTGGTCTTGGCGCGCGCACGGTACAAAAAATCGTGTCTATTAGACGCAATACAAAGCTCAATTGGATTGACCTGACCAAAATGCGTCTTCCGCTTAAAAAGTTAAAGCCTTTTATCAGCGTGGGAGATTACTTCCCTGATATACATTTACTCGATAGTAATAATTTCGAGCTTCAGTTTAAACAGCCTAAACAGTTTGAGTTGTTTGGAGCATGAACACGCCAACAACTTGGGTTTATAAATCAATAGTCTAAAAGATAGCCTTAAAATGAAAACCATCACAATAACTTCAGTACCTGGCTTTGATGAATGGCGAGAAGGCGCGCGAAAATGTATCGCCGAGCGCATCCCCCCTGAACACATTATTTGGCAGAGTGCTCATACTGTACAGGACGACTTGTTTGGTGATAGTGAAGAAAAATGCGATAGCAAAAATTCGCAGAGTAAACTTAGTATCCCTAAGCCGACCTTAATGCTTTTAAAATATGCTTTGTGCCATAACAGTGAACATCGATTTGCCTTGTGTTATCGGGTTTTATGGCGGGTTGTTTTTGAAAATAAACATCTGATTCAAATGAAGACTGACGACGATATCATTCAGCTTTTTGCCATGGCGAAAGCTGTGAAACGCGACGCATACAAAATGAGCGCCTTCTTGAGATTCAGAGAAATTAACCTAGAGGGACAAGAGCATTTTGTTGCGTGGTACGAACCTGAGCATTTCAGTTTAGAGATTAAGCTTAACTTCTTCCAAACGCGGTTTAAGAATATGCGGTGGTCCATTTTAACTCCCTATCGCGCAGCACACTGGGATACTCAAACACTTGTGCTAGAAGATAACCCAGATTCAAGCGTTGTCCCCGATGATGACCGTATCGAAAGGTACTGGCTAACTTATTACGCTAACATATTTAACCCAGCACGCATTAAGACGAATGCGATGTTGAATCAGATGCCTAAGAAGTACTGGAAAAATATGCCTGAAACTTCACTGATAGACGATATGATTAAGCAATCGGACGCACGCGCCCGAAAAATGATTAGCGATGGAAATAACCACTGATCACGTGAGCCTTCACGTTAAGCCTCAGGCAGTGCTTCAGGAAAGAGACACTTAGCCTCTAAAATTCTCTACAGTGTCAATTAGCTCGTCAATGTTTTTGATAAGCGTTTCTCGCTGCTTGTCAGTAAGCGTAGAGAACACCTCTGAAATTAACGTTGCAGTAACTGTCATATTGTGTGCACTGCTTTGTTTATAGATTTCGCTTTTATAACTATCTGGGTTTTGCATTAGTGTAACGAGCTCAGTTTCAAAGTTATCGTTAAATTTGCGTGTTACAAATAGTTTTCGAGCCGCGTTTTGAATGTTCCTACGGTATGTTAGCCATTCATCTCCCGTGGGAATGAACTGTGTTGCATAGGTGCTCACTATTTGCTTTTGTTCACTGGTTAGCTTTCCTATGCGTTCTCTTACAGTCTCTTCTATACGCTCGATACGTTCTTCTAATCTCTGTTCTTCTGATTTATCTAGAGCATCTTGTCGCTCTTCTTCTTCCTCTTTATTATCTTTCTCAAGCGCCGCAAAAAGCGTAACTACTTGTTCGTCATCAAGTGTTTTTGCAATTTCTGCTAGTTCAGGGCTAACTTCATCACGCACTCTCTCCCAATGAGTTCTTGCATTTACAAGGTGCTCATAGACAGAATTTGAATCTAAACTACCTTTCTTTATTTGGTCTTTAACCTCCGTAAGCTGAGCTTGGTAACGTTTAAGTTCTGAAGTTTTGTGCCAACTTAGCCAGTTTTCCAAATAGTCATCAAATTTTTCTTCTTGCTCATCTCTAAGTTCAATATAGTCATCCATGTACCAGTAAACCCACCAATCTAGGTTGTTGTAAGCTAGTTTGGAACTACATGAAGCAAGAAATAACACGGAAAACGATACTAACAGTGCGCGCATAACCCATCCTTTTTTTGTTAATTACGTTGTTTGCCCTAAATTCGCTTATTAGTTTTTACAACAAATGTACATAGATGCTAGCTCATCATTTTGGTGTGCTTGGCTATTTCTAGTTACGTAAACACCTACTCAAACAACACAAATGTTTACTTTACGTGGTAGAAACTTAACGTTACCTTAACTGTAATGTGGTTGAAAAGAAGGATTTTAATGTGTCAAAACGTGTCGCAATTTTAACCTCTGGTGGCGATGCTCCGGGTATGAACGCTTGTATACGAGCTACAATTATTGCCTGTCAGAAAGCTAATTTCACCTTGCTTGGCTATAACCATGGCTACAATGGTTTACTACAACAGGAATACATTCCCCTTTCCCTCGACTCAACGCACAATCTCATCCAACAAGGCGGCACTATTTTACATAGCGCAAGGTGTAAAGAGTTTAAAAATCACGAAGGAATTATAAAAGCAGCTAACAATTTAAGAGAGGCGGAAATCGATACGCTCATAGTGATTGGCGGTGACGGTTCGTTCCGTGGTGCAGCAAAGTTGAGTGAAGAATGGGAAGGCCAGATTTTGGGTATCCCGGGCACTATCGATAACGATATAAGCGGTACTGATGCGACAATAGGTTACTTCACCGCCATTGATACCGCTATGAGCTCTATCGATAAAGTACGAGATACTGCAGATGCGTTTGAGCGTGTTTTTCTTGTTGAAGTAATGGGACGTAATGCTGGCTTTTTGGCATTAAATGCTGCGCTTTCCTCTGCCGCTGATTATGTGGTTGTTCCTGAGTTTTTTAAATCAGCTGATGTAGAGATTAAAAAGATCGTGACGCAAATAAAAGCCCAGCGGGCATTAAAAGGCACCGTTAGTTATATTGTCGTAGTAGCAGAGAACGTTTGGCCAAATGGATTACCGGGGCTAGCCGAAGCATTGCAAGAACATGATATTAGTGACGTTAGGCCCGTAACCTTAGGGCATGTGCAACGTGGCGGTTCTCCGGTTGCTCAAGACCGATTACTTGCAACAATGCTTGGGGAATTTGCTATAAGCTTAGTAGGAGGCGATGTTACTAACATTATGGTAGGAGAAGTGAATCAGCGCCCTGTTATTGTGCCTCTTCCGAAAACATGGGAAGAGACCAAACCTCTTAACGAAGCCCGTGTTGACGCTATGTGTACGCTGATGAACGAACGCTACAGCGGCGATAAGATGTAACACTTCAAGTTATTTTAAGACCAGTTAAAAGTAAATTGAAACAAAACAAAAAAGCCTTGTTTTATCGTTAAAACAAGGCTTTACTCAATCATTAATGTTGGCCGCAGCTTACATTTTCATGGCTGCTTTCACTTTATCTCGATGACTACGGCTTACTTTTAGCTCAGTATCGTTTTGAAGTATCAAATGGTACTCGCCACTGATGTGGCTCACTAATTTTTTAACAAAGCGAATATTAGCAATTGCTGAGCGGTGCACACGTACGAAGAACTGTGGGTTTAATTCTTGCTCAAGCTCTTTCATGGTTTTACGCATTATGTGCATGCCGTCTAGGGCGTGTACACACATATAATCGCCAGCGGCGTCTATCCACTGAATGTCTTGCACGTTAACACGGGTAACTTCTGAACCATCTTTAATCGCCAATACATCTGGGTATGGATTCGTTTCAACCGGTTCGCCGTTCGCTAACTTGCGTAAAATTTCTTCACAATCATCACCTGTAAGTTCAGCGACAAGGCTTACCAATTTTTGTGACTGCTCATCTTGATGCTGAGTTAAGAAGTATTCACGTACTTTGTCTAAAGCCGCGCCAAGGCGTTCATCGTCTGCAGGCTTTAACAGGTAATCTAGGGCGTGCACATCAAAAGCCTTGATAGCATAGCTGTCATAGGCAGTAACAAACACAATCATTGGGATAGGCTGCTTTAACTCACGAAGCTTATGAATAACTTGAAAGCCATTTAACCCCGGCATTTGAATGTCTAAAAATACTAAGTCTGGACGATGTTGAGAAATGCTGCTCACCGCCTCAAGGCCGTTTTGACACTCAGCAACAACATGAACATCATCATGACGCTCTAACCTGGCACGAAGCCCCCTACGCGCTAAAGGTTCGTCGTCCACTACAATGGTTTTAATCACTTGCTTTGTCATGTTATACGTCCTTAACTTCATACGGAATGCGAATTCTAACGCGAACACCAGAAGGCTGATTGTGTTCAATAGAGAATGCAAAATTACGGTGATAAAGAGATTGCAAACGCTCTTTTATATTGGCTAAGCCCACGCCATTTTCGCGGCTAAGCGTGCCGTCTTTTATGTCCGCGCCTGGGCCGTTGTCCGCAACATCCATTAACAAATCGTTACCAAAGGTACGGGCGGTTATCGAAATACGGCCACCTTTTTCCATTTTCGATATGGCATGCTTTATCGAATTTTCAATGATAGGTTGCAAAATCATGCTTGGGACTAGCGCACTTTCACATCCTTCATCAATATCCCATTGCACGTCTAACCTGTCATCAAAACGGACTTTCTCTATTTCAAGATAAAGTCGCAACGCTTTTGTTTCTTGACCAAGTGGAACTCGTTTTATTGGGTCGTTATCTAAAGAGTAACGCAAGAAATCACTAAGGCGCGACACCATTGCTTCAGCGGTATCGTTCTCTTTTAACAAAATAAGGGTAGAAATAGCGTTTAAAGTGTTAAACAAAAAATGCGGATTAAGCTGATAGCGAAGCATTTTTATATGCGCCTGGTGCGCCATAGTGCTCGCCTTTAGCGCGTTCTGCTTCTCTTTTTGAAGCATCTGAAAGTTCTTGATGCCAAAGTAAACCCCACTCCAGCAGCCTACCATAATTAATGAGTTAATGGTGTTAGTGAAATACATATACCACTCGTCTGGGCGATATCCATGTTTGTAGATTTCCCAGTAGTTAATATTTTTCACTACAGCCCATAGCAGCGCTATTAAATAACACGACACAATGACAATCACGATCATGTTTAACGGAGATTGTTTTCTTGCCCAACGATAGACGTAGCGAAGTGGGATGGTTAGCAACCACCCTGCATAGGCATTTAGCATGATGATAAAAACCCAAATGGGCCTGACATCATGAAGAAACGAACCAATGTAATAAATTATTGCAAACCCTGCCCAGCCTGCACTGTGCAACGTCCAAAATAAGCGTTCATTACTTTCTATTACACGCTGAAAGCGACTCACAAAATTACCATCTTAAAAACTTATAGGAAGATTATACGCAAGCCGCGCCCTGACCCAAGCGGCTTGGTCGTGCCTCTCATGCTTCTGGTCGCAGGCCAAAATCTTGAATTAAGAGATGTTTTAACTAAATTGCTTGGTTTATCAAATTTAGTAACTAATGTTCATTCTTTTAAGCCAATGCACCCACCACCAAGCAGGCCCCACCAACAGAAAGCGTAGATCGTCAAAAAAAGAAGGCTTTTTCCCTTCTATATGGTGCCCGATAAACTGCAATACCCACATAAAGACAAACAGCACGAGAGAAAACAACCACACTGAGATATTGAAGTGATCTAAGGTGTTTATTACACCGAAACACAAAATGGTTAAGAGGGTCATTGCCGCTCCTATCGGACCAGACAGCATGAAGTAATAGTAAAGAACGGGGACTGCAATGATATGTGCCCACGTGATATTAAACTGAGCGATAAACTCTGGTACGGGCAAGCTCCAAATTAACCCTAGCGTCACAAAATAAATACTCGGCACTGCGATAGCGTGAATGATAACGTTCGTTCTGTTTTGATGGCTTTCGCCATACTGCATTAATAAACGTTCAATGCTTCTCATATATCTCCCCTTAGCCTGTTTTTTATAATTATCTAAAGAGCTCTGGAAACCCTACATCCTTTTCCGTTAGGTTAACAATGTATGTCGGGACAACAGCTCTTCTATTAATTTTTCATCACAAGTAAAGGCGAGCCCATAATAAACCATGTCGCTTTCAAGCTTATGATTCTTAACTTTTGCAGTTAGCGCTACTTCTTTACCGTCTAACGAATAGTTTAGTTTAACTTCAGCTTCATCGAGCATTATCGGCCAATTTGGTTTGACTTTTAATACCACCTTACAGCCTTTCTCGCTTAGGTCGATGATTATGCCTGTTACATTTTCAGCATCTTCATACACCTCGGCGTCTAATGATACGGATATACCCAATTGCGCACGTTTAACCGAACGAAGTCCAATGCTTTCGACACGCTTAGGAAAACTTGTAATAAGCAGGCCTGAGGGTTTAGAGAGCAATTTGAGTACTTTAACTTTAAACGCAATGACTTGGCCGGTATCACCTTCAAGTACAGAGCGAACAACAATCTCATTGCCTACAGTAAGTGCGTCTCTCACGGTTATCCACTTTGCTGAAGTGGGAATATGAAAAAGCAAACAATCGTCTATCAACATGCCGATATAATCAGTTTTTACGCGCTTTGGCGCAGCAGGCATAGCAATTTGAAGATCAACCGTGTCACCAGGTACCAGCGTGCGCATTGATTCCAAATTATCGTCGCTAATTAAACTACTTTGTATTTTTTCAGCCATTTCTATTTGTTATTGCTGGATTTAACATTAATTCACTAAATGTACGCATCAAACAAAAACTTATCAACACTAGGTTAGATTGCCGAACGGATAAATCAAAGAAAATAACTTTTCGTATTGGCCGAGCTATTGGGGTTAACCCGATTGATTGATATAGTTATTACACTAATTTTGGTTATTCTCCGGAGATCTATGCCTTCTGTTCTTCACTATACGTTAACTATTTCTCATTGGCGTGCACACCAGTTTAATGTCACGCTGCAGGTACCTGCGCATTCCGCCTCTTCGCTAGAATTGTCTTTACCAAGTTGGATCCCGGGAAGCTACATGGTGAGAGACTTTGCTAAAAGCATTATAACGTTAAGTGCCAGCAGCGAACGCCTTGATAGCTTCCCAGTAGCCAAGCTCGACAAACAAACTTGGCGAGTAGATACCAACGGGAAAGCTTGTACTGTCCGCTACACCGTTTACGCTAATGACCTATCTATTCGCTCAGCCTTTATAAACGATCAATACGCGTTTATTAACGGTACTAGTGCATTTTTACGTGTTTCTGGGTTTGAGAATACGCCCTGTGAAGTAGACATTGAGCTTAACGAAAGCGATTCAGCAACCGCTCACTGGAAAGCTTATACGTCTATGCCTTCTCGCTGTGAAAGCACTAGTCCATCTCGTTGGCACTTCATTGAAGAAAATTACGATGAACTCATTGACCATCCTATTTATGTGGGCATTGCAGACACTTACAGCTTTGACGTCGATGGCATTACTTTTACGTTACTTTTCTCAGGTAACAACAACATTGATTACGAACGCATAGCAAACGACTTAGCGCCGATATGCAAACACCACTTAGATTTGTTTGGTGCACCACACCCTATCGACAACTATTTGTTTATGACGCTGCTTGCTGATAACGGCTTTGGCGGCTTAGAGCATAAATACTCAACCGCCCTTCTATACCCGCGTTTTGATCTTCCTCAAATTGGTGAGAGTGAGAAAAAAACTGACAGCTACATCACGTTTTTAAGCTTGTGTAGTCATGAATTTTTCCACACATGGCATGTGAAGCGCATCAAACCTGGCGTGATGGTAAAACCAGACTTATCTCAGGAAACATACACAAATCAACTTTGGATTTATGAGGGTTTTACTAGCTTTTACGATGATGTAACCCTTGCTAGAGTCGGTATGATTGAGCCACAGAAATACCTTGATATTGTTGCGCAGAATATCAGTCGACTTTTACAAAATGTGGGGCGCTTTAAACAAAGTGCTGCCGAAAGTAGCTTTGATGCCTGGACAAAGTTTTACAAGCAGGATGCGAGCGCCACTAACAATATCGTTAGTTATTACACTAAAGGCGGCATCATCGCTCTGGGATTAGATTTGCTGCTTCGAAAAAGGTCAAACAACCAAATAAGCTTAGATAATTTAATGCAACTGCTGTGGAAACACTATGGCATAGACGAGTGCGGCACTCCTGATAACGTGATCCAATCCCTATGCGAAACCCATTTTGGCATTGATGTTTCAGACTATTTAGACCGTGTAGTTTATGGCACAGAAGATGTTGAATTAGCCTCATTGGTAGCTGAAATAGGTCTAAATTATGCGGCGCGCGCTCGTGTGTCCGCTGAAGATAAGGGCGGAACCTCGCCACACTCTTCAATTAAAAATCAGCTTGGCGCGACGTTAAAACCGGCGACGTTTGGTCTAACGGTTATTCAGGTATTTGAAGGTCTTGCCGCGATGAAAGCAGGTATTCTTCTAAATGATGTCATTATTGCCCTAGAAGGTCATATTGTTAATGCTCAAAAACTTCAGCGCTTACTAGATACAGCTCAAGAATCAACGGTAAACATAACACTTATTCGCGATGGACGACTTTTAACGGTTCCTCTTGAAGTTACTCAGGCTAGACAAGAAATGGCGTATTTTGATATTACTGATGAAGAGAAGCTCAATCAGTGGTTAGGTAAATAAAGCAACGCGTAATTACTGAAAAGGATACTATAAAGAATATTAAAAAGAATACTAAAAAGGCGCCTTCGAGTTTTACTTGAAGGCGCCTTTTCAATGCTTCTTTAACCAATAAAATCTATTGGATTTTATTGTTCGGGAGAACCAGAGATTATGGTCTGCGGATCTAATCGAGTTTTCCCTAAGTTAATACGCCAATCTAAGTGCGGGCCGGTGGAACGTCCGGTTGACCCAATCGTACCTATTTGTTCACCTTGCTTAACAGTATCACCCACTTCAACCGTAAAACTATCCATATGCAAAAACGTTGAAAAAACGCGCATGCCGTGGTCAAGGATCAAAGTATTACCTGAATAATAGAGATCATCTGCCATGGTAACCACGCCATCCACAGGTGCATAAACAGGAGTACCTGTTTTATTAGCGATATCCACACCGTAATGCGGCCATTTCGGCACACCATTTAAAATACGTTGGCTGCCGTAAACGCCCGAAATTCTGCCTTTGGCTGGCCACTCAAAACGGGTGAACAGAGCATCTAAACTCGTATTTCCGCTTCGCGCATTGGCAACGTTAACGTTATCTTTCTTTATCCGAGCGGTTACCTCAGCAGGCGGTGTAACCATTTTCTGCTCTAGACCATCGATGCGTTGAATATTGTATTCGCGCTTTTCAAGGGTAATGTCACGTGTCCACGTTTTACCATTATCTAGCGTCACCACTAAACGTTGCTGAAGAGGTGCTTCTCTTTCAAAGCCCACAACAAATTTGCCGTCCTTGTTTGTCTGAACTGGCTCGCCATTAAGAGTGACCGTAGCGCCTGCTGGAGCCTGACCGCGTAACAAGGCGCCTTGGGTAAATTTACCATTTAGCGAAACCTCAATCGGGTTTTTATCTTGGACCGGGTCAGACGATACCTCAGTGCCTTCATTCGTTGCAACTGCCGCAGTCGCAACAGGGCTTGCGATAGGGCTGGTGATAATTACACCCATTGCAAAAATACACGTTAATGCACTTGGTGCCCTATTACCCAACGCTTTTGTTATTACGCTGATTATTGGGTTAGTTAACGCGTGTTTAGTATGTGTGGAAGCCATATTATGCCCTATCCTTTACTGCTTTCTGCTAACGCTAGCCTTTAACCGTCGCGCCTTTACCCACGCCTTCGTAGGCAATGATTTGGCAAACGCCGTCAGGTGTGCGCTTCTTTTGTTCTTCAAGAAGATACTGAGCTAAACACTCAACGGTCGAGTCGGTCTTGATGACTTCACAATCTGATTTAGGAATAAGTAGTTCAAAATACCCCTGTGAAGATTCATAAGCGAAACAGTAGTAGTCCTCTTCATTTGCTACTTCACCTTTAAGCTTTCTGTCGCCGTAGGCAATTTCATCTTCACGGGTTGCAATATAGATATCAGCCCAACGGTCTGCCCAATATTGTTGGCTTTCAATGCTCACTTTACCGTCAAGAAGAACATCAATTCGAGAACGGTGCCCGTGGGCTATACGCTGACAGTTACCATCGTGCTTTTTCAGCCCATGAGTGTAATGATAAAAAGGTGAGTTGATAATTTCTTCACGCAGATGCAGCGTTATGTTTTCAACATTCTCAGGAAGGTGTGTTGCCAACACTTCTTTCAAATAAACGCCAACAGACTCCATATTTATTTCATCTGAATATACAAAGGCATACGCTTCAGCCGGGCAATGTAACATAATGCTACGCCCATCATTGCAGGTAAAACGGGTTTCTACCTGCTCAGTCACATCATCGTGAATGACCTCCGACCCGCTATATTCAGCAGGGACTAAAAGCTTGTGATCGACATACTCGTCAATAAGTCGCTTTAAGTTCTTTTTCACGTGACCAAAGTCTTGAACCATGCTCTCTTCATTAAGTTCACCGTCCAAAATCACATCAACAATCCAGCTTTCGCCCACCATGCCGCGCTTGGGGCAAAGGTAAGAGAAATCCATCACTGTCAAATCATTTACAAATAATTGCATAACACCCTTGAATCGAGTTTATTTTCTACTAACTAGTATACGTTTTTTATTTTCGCTTCGCAGCGACTAGTCCATTGAAGATTGGCGATCAAGCTGATCTTTTAAATTTGGTGGAATTCCGCGAATAGTTAAGGTATCCGTGGCTGGGTCGTAAAACACCCTGTCTCCCATCAATTTGCGATCGAAGCTTAGCGAGATGCCACCGCCCTGCCCAGTAAATTTCGCTAACTGTTTCAAAGCAGCAGGATCGGGCTGAATTTCTTTCTCAAGCGGTGCTTCCATAGACTGGGTAAAGGCAGAAAAGTTACTGCTGGTCTCTTCATTCTGAGGAAGTCGGTTTGCCAGTTCATCCACCGACAAGCTCTCGCCTGCATCAATCTTTTCTTTGAAGTAAGATTTAACTTCTTCTCTATGTTGATGCTGTTCTTGTGGGTCTAACGACTCACTGGCAAGATATGCATCGACCGTTGAAATAAGTTGCTTATTTTGCTGCTTAACATCAACAAGCTCTTCACAGCCCACGAACTGCATGAAGAAATCAGATACTTTGCGCCCCATTCTACCTTTAATAAAGCTAACGTAACGCTGTTGCTCTGGCTGAATATCCCACTGAGTTAAATCGAAACGCACGGCCAGCTGCATTTTAGCTAAATCTAAATGTTCGCGGGCTGATAGGTCTAACGAATTAGTAACCTCAACATGTGAGCGGGTATTGAGTAGCGCTATCATTAAGTACTGTGTGGCTAAGTATTCATACTGGCAAAAAATAAGAAAGCCTGTTTCTACCGTACCTGTATCAGCTAAAGTACGTACTAAGCGGTTTGTCGCCGATACTGAAAACCCGTGAAACGCGTTCTCGACGTTGTCACCCGCCTCTTTTTGAATATTCATATATTGCTTAAGACCTTCAGCAAACTCAGCTACGCTCTCGGTACTTGTTTGGGTGGTCGCTTCGCCTTCTTCGTTTTCGACTTTAGCTTCGCGGGTTACTTCAGTGACAAAATGCCCTACGCCTTTTCCGGGCTTAGCATTGAAGCTATGGTTGATTTGATGGGCTAAAAGCTCAATTTCCGGCGTTACTGCCAAACAGTTATCGCGGGGAATAGCTTCAATTTTCTCTTCCTTGTTTACAATCAAACGATGTACAACAAAGTGATGAATCAGTGCACTCATAGAGTATCAGGTGTCCTGTTGCTTAAAAAGTGTCAGAAATATCCAAAGAATTGCGGGATTTTAGAATGAATGATTGTACTCACTCAAACAACGATTATAATCATTTTACGTGTAAAACCATTCTTTTTATCAAAGAAATCATAAAAAAGAGGCGTAGCAATGCCCCAACAGAGCCGCTATAGCAACGACGAATTCGAAACGCTAATGAATAATGTCATTCTAACCCTTGAAGAAGGCGGTGCAAACCGCGATCTTTCACTTATGGTGTTAGGCAACGTCATTACGCACATTTTAAATACTCAGGTAGCCCCTGAAAACCGCGAAGCCATGGCAACACAGTTTGCCGACGTACTTAAGAAAAGCGTAACAAAAAGCTAAGGGATTGCATGATACTTGCCGAATCACCTCGTCGCCAGCGTGTTACTAAACTGGTAAATTGGGGGCATTGGTTTGCCTTGGCGAATATTATCATCGCCATTGTTATTGCCTCGATTTTTGTTTTCTCATCACCTATGCCTGGCACAGGTGTCGGCACCTTGTATCTATTAGCCAATTGGTTCGGTCATATTGGTTTTATGACCTTCTTTGGCTTTGTCATTTTTATTCTCCCCCTTTGTTATTTAGTAAATAACCCTAGGGTCATTAAGGCAAGCGCGTCCATAATCGCTGCTGTAGGTTTAGCGCTTTTGGCGTTTGATGCGCTGCTATTTAATCGCACCGGCTTTCATATAAGTTTTCACGCCGCCGATTTACTGCGCAGTGAAGCGCAATCAACAATAGCTATAGAGAGTTGGCAACAATGGGCTTTCTTGTTCTTGCTTTTCGTTGTTTGGCTTGGTTTCCAGTTGGTTTTAGCTAATGCTATTTGGAAGCGTGTTGAACGCTTTACTCGCTACAAAGTAGGAATACCCGTCGCTACCTTTTTCGTAAGCTGCTTTGTTACCAGTCACGCTATACACGTTTGGGCTGATGCCAAGTTGTATCAACCCATTATTGCCCAAGACAACATGTTTCCAATTTCCTATCCCGCGACGGCTAAAACCACCATGTCGCGCTACGGTTTGCTTGACTTAGCAGCCTATGAAGAACGGAAGCAACTACAATTTAACCCAGACATTCACAATATTACCTATCCTGCCGAACCCGTTTATTGTTCTATTGAGACCAATAAAAACCTTACTGTAGTAGTACAGCTAGACGATGATAACACCTTGAATTTAAGCGAGCTTGAAGGTGTGGCGTTGAATAAAGTGGCTAATTACTATTCAACCGCGAGCAGCGTCGAAGGTTTAATGACAGCAACCTTGTTTGGCGTGCCCGAGATTTATCAGGATGCGTTGTCTAAAAAGCGCCCTGTGTTGCTAGCACTTCCTCTAGGTTCTGGAATGCCAGTTTCTATTCATAGTGATATTGCCTTACCCCTTCCTCAATTGTCTGGCTATTTACAACCTTTAACTAATGGGCACGAAGGTCTGCACATTGCTTTTATGAATAGTGCTGACATTGAGGGGTATGTGAAAAATACGTTAGATAGAAAACATGACGTAATTATAGCAACAGGTTTTGGCAGTGAAGGTGGTAAAGGTACGCTATACAGTACGCTTAAAATCAAAGCTAAACTCGCTAGCACGGAAGACTTAGCCCCCACCATTTTGAGCGCATTAGGCTGTAATGCACCGTCTACATTTTATTCAACTGGGCAAAACTTATTGGCACCATCACGACCTTGGTTAGTTAGCACCTCAGGTGAACGGATTGTCGTATTCCATGAGAATAAACGTACAGATGTACTAAGTAACGGAAGTTATGAAATAAGTGACTTATCTACTGGTAAACGCAGTAAAGATACGTTGAATGTTGATTTACTTAGTCAGGCTATCAAACATTTATCGCGTTTTTCCACGCAGAACTAACGAATTCATACTGCAGCGACAGTCCAACCTATCGCTGCAACTACTTATATCTACAATATAAAAATCAAACACTTAAAAAAAACCTTGGGTTACGCGTAACTGTTTATGCGTAATTTAAAGCAGTGTTGTAACCGAGTCACGCTGTGAGACGAACTGAGCTCACTTAGCTGTGGTCGACATTAATAACGCCGCCTCGGTCGAAAAAACCACGCTTTTTGTTAGTTAACGACTCTCTACTTTTCCATTAACAACAGATGCTTCTTTTCGCCAGAGCTGGATATGAAAGTCTGCGGTTACACAATCTAAAGAAGTAACGATAGATTCAATTTTGCCTTGTGGCAATTTCCAGTAAAAAGGTGTCATTTTTATAAGCGCTAACCTGTGATCTTCGCTTTCAAATTTGATGGGAAATGAAAATTCTTCATCGTGAACACGGGTGAAGCCGCTTCTCGGTTCGTCATTGACTTGATGCAGTCTCGGCGTGTCGTATACCAGCTTCTTAAGCTCAAATAAATGCTTCGGAGCAGGGTCTACGGTAACGAGTAAACCTTCATTTTTTAGTACTCTTTGATACTCGTCATTACTGCCAGGTGCAAAGACCTGCATCACTACATTATGCGTGTTATCTTTTAGAGGTAAATCAAAGCTACTTGCTACAACAAACTGCGCTTGTTTATAAGCTTTAGCGGCTAATTCAACGGCTATTTTAGAAATATCACTTCCCGCAGCCTCAATAGAAAACCCTTTAAAAGAAAGCCCCTGCACTATTGCATCTAAATAGCTTCCCTCTCCGCAGCCTGCATCATAAACAGAGAGCACCTGTTTAGACACTCCCTCATGCAAGTTATTTTCAGTACTCGTTTCACTAAGCAAGATGTCTACTAATTCCACTAACCTGTCTTTCAACGGTTTGTAAGTATTTAGCTGATGAAATTCTCTTCTCGCTTTTACCATTTCCTTATCGTCACCCGGCAGTTTCGATTTTTTGAACTGCACAGGTAATAAGTTGACGTAGCCAGATTTTGCTTTATCGAAGCTATGATTATTTTCACAGCGAATTGGCGTTGCATTTAGCGCGATTGATGATTTACAAAGTGGGCAGTGCCACATGATAAGATCTTTGTTGTTTTGGATTTGCCGAAAAGGATATCAAAATCGATACCTTCACGGCAATAAAGGACTACAATATTGCTGAGGGTACTAAACGTTACTAGAGCTAAACCATCTAAGCAGGTTTGCTCTAGTTTACGCCTGCTTGTTATTACCCTTGTAGTGTGTTTTGCGAAAAACGAAGCTCTTAAAGCCCTGATAACGGGTGTTTGTCTTCAGGCCATGGAGAGGTAAAGAAATGGTCGACTACTTCCTCCGGCACATCTTCTACATTTTCGTATTTCCATTTGGGCGACATATCCTTGTCAATCAATAGTGCTCTTACGCCTTCTTGAAATTCGCCACTTTCACCGCAGCGACAAGACATATCAGCTTCCATTCTAAAACAGTCGGCAAGGGTCATATTTGCCCCTCTCTTGCACTGCTCATACACTAAATGCATAGTTATTGGAGAGCCTTTCGCCAGAGTGCTTTGTGCCCTAGACAACCATTTATCTTGGCTCATATCGGCGCCTAGAATGGCATTAACTATGTCGGTTACGTTATCAGGTGAACACAAGTCATCAATGAGCGCCATATTAGGTTCTACATTGCTGCTAGGTAAGGTGTCCGGCGCTTGTAACGAATCAAGAATCTCTGATACGGCTTCAGCAAAATTAACGCCATCTGTTTCATTCCATGAATAATCAGAAAGCTTTTGTAGTAAAGCGTCTTTTTCTGAGCTAGCTACTAGCGCATCCGCTAGGCCGACAAAACGTGCATCAGCGCCATTCATCTGTCCGCCTGTTAAGCCTAAGAACAAACCTGATTTTCCAGGCAAGCGAGGAAGGAAGTAGCTCCCACCCACGTCTGGGTATAATCCAATTGTGATTTCTGGCATAGCTAGACGCGACGTTTCGGTTACTACGCGATGGCTTGCTCCACATAACAGGCCCATACCGCCTCCCATCACAATACCGCTACCCCACACTATAATGGGTTTGCTGTAATTATGTATGGTGTAGTCTAAGGTGTATTCCGTTTCAAAAAACGTTTCTAAGAATTGGGGAATATGGCCTTGTGCTTCCACCATCGAACGATACATAGATACAATGTCACCACCAGCGCAAAATGCCTTACCACCGGCTGCATCTATTGTCACAGCTACAACATCGCTACGCGTTTGCCATTGCTGAAGCGCCTTAAGCATGATTTCAGCCATCGTTAAATCCAGCGCATTTAGGGCCTTCGGCTTATTGAGCGTTAAACGGCCTATTGTAAAGTCGCCGTTAGATGTTTTTAACTCATCAACAATGACCACTGACTCCATCTCTGACATACCTACTTTTCTCCATTGTTCATGTATTGAAACGTATTCGCCTAACTGAATAAAAAAGCGTGTTAAAGAACGCTTCGCTCATCTGAGAGTAAACGACGTCCAATGATCACTCGCATGATTTCGTTGGTACCTTCTAATATCTGATGAACACGTACGTCTCTAAAATGACGCTCTAACGGATATTCTTTAATGTATCCGTATCCACCGTGCAACTGCAGTGCTTCGTTACATACATTGAAGCCCACGTCGGTAGCAAAGCGTTTAGCCATAGCACAGTAAGTCGTTTTATCTGCGTCATTATTATCTAACTTACACGCTGCCATACGCACCATTTGTCTAGCAGCAACTAACTCTGTCGCCATATCAGCTAACTTAAACTGGAGTGCCTGAAAGCCTGCAATAGGTTTACCAAACTGCTCACGCTCGTTCATGTAGTCACGAGCAACGTTTAGCGCTTGTTGTGCCGTGCCCACTGAGCAGGTAGCAATATTAATTCGGCCACCATCAAGTCCTTGCATGGCCATTTTAAAGCCCTCACCTTCTTCACCAAGCAGCCAGTTTGATTCAAGCTTTACATTATCAAACGTAATCATTCGTGTAGGCTGAGCATTCCACCCCATTTTCTCTTCTGCTTTGCCATATTCAATGCCGTCTGCATTCGCTGGCACTGCAAATGCAGACACGCCCTTCGGGCCATCTTCACCAGTACGCGCCATAACGACAAGTACATCTGTACTTCCTGCGCCAGAAATAAACACTTTAGATCCATTTAGTACATACCCACCGTCAGCCTTCGTCGCCTTTGTGTTTAGCGAAGCCGCATCTGACCCCGCGCCTGGCTCAGTTAAGCAATAGGACGCAAGCTTGTCTCCAGCGACTAACTGTTCGCACCACATGTCTTTAACTACGCTGGTGCCCCATGTTGCAATCATCCATGTGGCCATATTGTGGATGGTTAACATGGCTGTAGTGGTGGTGCACCCCATTGAAAGCTGTTCGAAGATAATGGAAGAATCGAGTCTTGATAAGCCAAGGCCTCCCGCACATTCAGGCGCATATAAGCCGCAAAAACCTAACTCGCCTGCTTTTTTAATCGCCTCTATGGGAAAATGATGCTCTCGATCCCACATTGCAGCATTTGGCGCCAGTTCTTGTTGGGCGAATTGACGGGCGGTTTCTTCAAAGGCTAATTGATCATCGGTTAATTCAAAGTTCATTAGACATACCTTCAACTGAGTTGCTTTCTAAATACAATAACTAATACCTACCCCTTACGTAAACGTAAAGGTAAAAATTTATTTAAAATTATGGGTGAGCAACGTAAATATTTTGTGACGAGAAACTCAGTTTGTTTCTGAAGCTAGTGCTGGTATACAAAACTTATCCTTTTTAATAATGCACTTTTTCTTAGCCGCTGATAAGCTAGCTTTAGTTTATATTATTCATATGATCGCCGTGGAATTTAGAATAGCCATAGTAGAAGACAATGCTACCGCCCGAACCGCGCTTCGAGGACACCTTATGTCTATTGCGAATTTGGCGGTAAGTAGCTTTGCTTCCGGTATTGAACTAAAGGCAGCGCTAAAAAAACAAAACTTCGAGCTGTTGTTAATGGATTACCACCTTGGACAAGGCAAAACGGGTGTTGAATGGGTACAAAGTTTGCGCGAGGCGGGGTTTATTCGACCGAGTACGGGAATAATTTTTCTTACCTCAGACCGCTCTCCACAAATAATCGGCCGGATTATGGATCTTCAACCCGATGTTTTACTCATCAAGCCCTATACTATTGCTTCGTTAACTCGCCAAATTAATCACTATTTGAAATACCGTGATTTTGTCAAAAACGTTTTACACTCATTAGACAATAAACAATTAGAGAGAGCTATTAGCGTTGTACGCGCCAAGATTTCTGAAGGCATTCCCCCTCGCCTAGTGGCGGATATACGAAAACTTTACGCGCGACTTCTTTATGAAAATGGCGACATACAAAGAGCGTTGAACATTTATGATGATGTGCTGACTCGCAGCGACAAAGTATTGTGGGCCCAATGGGGCAAAATAAAATGCCAATACGCGTCAGGGCAATGGCCACACTGTAAAAATCATTTAAGCCAAATGGTAAACTCAAGCTTGGCACGCGATAAGGCGTTTGAATGGCTAGCCTCTATCTCCTTTGAACAAAACTCTTACGATCAGGTGGAGAAATATCTAAACGAGATAAAATTTAGTGAATTGAGTTTGCCCGCCGCCAAACTTAAAACCCTTGCTTATCAAAAACAGGACAAGGTTGTTGAGGCCATCGACCTTTTGCAAAAAAAACGTGCTATGCACCGAAGTGCTAAAGACAGGTTTAACGATTTCACCTTTGAATTAGCCGAGTTTTACTTATTTTTGGCTGAAGAGTCACCTGAAACCAATAGAGAAGAGAGTTTATCTCAAGCGAGGAAATTAGTAGGGATTGCCGGGAGAAGCCAAGGTGACCCACAAACTTTGCAAAAAAGAGATTACCTTCTGGCGTTTTCGGCTGTATTAGATGGAGATTTAGAAAAAGCAGAACACTTACTTGAAGCTGACCACGTCGATAATTATTTGCGAACCGAACCATCTATATTGGTTATTGCTGCAAAGGTCCATCATAAGCTTGGCGATGAACGTAAAGCGGGTGAGCTATTGTTAATAGCTAAGCAAAAAAATGCAGAACTACAGGCCATATCTGAACAGGTGATGAACGACGAGTTAATATTTTCCGGTGGAGAACGATTAGGGTTGAATCACCAACAGGCTATTTCTATTAATGAAACCGGTACCCAGCTTTTTATTGAAGGATTGTTTGAAAAGGCAATGAAGCATTTTTACGATGCTTTTCAACTTTCTCCTACCACCGCAGCTTTTGCCTTAAACTTACTTCAATGCATGATTGAAGCAGATACAGCGGTATACCGGAAGTTTAGTATAAGTCGCTTACTCGAAAACATTACCTCTTTACCCTTAAACGACACAAACAAAGCTCGTTTGGAACAACTCACTTTAGCGGCTCAGGAGCAAGCACTTTAGTTTTTTTAAAGTACTTGCGTCAACAAATTGCCTTTACAGTTTCTAACAGAAACGAGACTACTACTTTAACCGAGTAAGCAAACTGGACGTATCCCAGCGGCCACCCCCAAGTTTTTGTACGTCAGAATAATATTGGTCAACCAGCGCGGTAAGCGCTAGTGTCGAACCATTTTTACGGGCTTCATCCAATGCAATACTCAAGTCTTTACGCATCCAATCGACAGCAAAACCAAAATCAAAGGTGTTATTTAGCATAGTACTTGCTCTATTTTCCATCTGCCACGACTGCGCTGCGCCTTTACTGATAACATCGATTACCGAATTACAATCAAGACCCGCTCGTTCGCCAAAATGTAGCGCCTCGGCCAAACCTTGGACAATACCTGCAATACAGATTTGATTCATCATTTTTGCCAGTTGACCACTACCGCTTTTACCTAGTAATTGGCTATGGCGAGCATAATGTGACATTACCGGCTCGACATTACTGTATATCGCTTCATCACCGCCAACCATGATAGTCAGTTGACCATTTTCAGCACCTGCTTGCCCTCCAGAAACTGGGGCGTCTAAAAAACCAACTTGTTGATTTTTACTACTAGCATAGAGTTCTCTAGCGACATCTGCCGATGCGGTTGTATGGTCAACTAATACGCTACCCGGTTTCATCACTTTTAATGCCTGCGTACCGACTTCTCTCACATCATTGTCATTACCTACACACATGAAGACAATATCAGCTTTTTGGCACGCTTCAGCAACGGTATTGCAAGCACTTACCTTTGCATCAGATTGACCATAGGTGTCTAACCAGGTTTTTGCTTTCTGAGCGGTACGATTATACACAGTGACCGAATAGCCAGCTTTGCTTAAATGCCCTGCCATAGGGAACCCCATCACACCTAAACCCAAAAAACTCACTTTCAAATTGCTCATACAGAATATACTCTAGATACTTAACAAAGATGTTTGAATTACCTAAGAGTAACAGACTTAATAACAACAAAAACATAGGAATATTGCTTTGGAACTCTACGAACACCCTATTACGTTAAACAACGGCGAACAAACAACCCTTGAGCAATATAAAGGAAAAGTTTTGCTTATCGTTAATACTGCGAGTAAATGTGGCTTTACCCCTCAATATGAGGGTCTAGAAGCACTTTATAAAAAATATAACGATAAGGGCTTCGAAGTTTTAGGCTTTCCTTGCGATCAGTTTGGGCATCAAGAGCCCGGTAGCGATAGTGATATCGCACAATTTTGTAGTTTAAATTTTGGTGTGTCGTTTCCGCTTTTTAAAAAAACGAATGTAAACGGGCCTGATGCAAACCCTCTATTTGAAGCTTTAAAGCACGATGCGCCTGGCCTTTTAGGTACCAAGCGTATCAAATGGAATTTCACTAAATTTTTAGTTAATGCCCAGGGAAAAGTGCTAAAACGCTATGCGCCTACTGTTAAACCGCAAGTCATTGAGAAAGATATTGTTAAGCTTTTATCAATGTAAGTAGTACGTGATTTCATTGAAAGAGCGTAATAGTTATCAATTTCGCTCTTCTAATTTTTTGATTGAGGTCTGGGTAATTTGATGGCTAGCGTGGAAATTTTTAAGAGTCTATGGATC
>NZ_JAHHDX010000043.1:0-97843 GCF_018619335.1 Alteromonas sp. ALT199
TCATCTATACTTACCTATTTTTATAGAGTGCCGATTTTGTCGCACTTATAGCGCAAATGCACGATACACTATGTTCAGATATTGAACTAAAGGCGAGCGCTGTATGCTTATGTCAGATAATGGTGCTGTACAGGATGATAGGGCTTTAGCTAACGAGGTGTTAGATGAGTCTCTATTTTCGAAGGCTAGACTTAGCAGAGATCCGCGTTTTGACGGGCGGTTTTTTGTTGCGGTGAAAACAACGGGCATTTTTTGCAGACCCATTTGCCCAGCGCGTCTTCCTAAAGAAGAAAACGTTACCTATTTTGAGCATGCCACGCAGGCTATGGCACAAGGTTATCGGCCTTGTTTTCGCTGCAGACCCGACAGTGCGCCTCGTTCTGCGGCTTGGAAAGGCGTGGGGGCAACAGTAAGCCGAGCGCTATCGCTATTATCTGCCATTCCTATTGAGAGTGTGTCAGATATTGCCTGCCGATTAGGTATAAGTGAGCGCTACTTAAATAAGCTGGTCGTCAATGCCGTAGGTATATCGCCCAAACAGTTTCAAAATATGCAACGGGCTTTGTTTGCAAAGCAGCTTATTCAGCAAACCCATTTATCTATGACAGATGTATCTGTAACGGCGGGCTATCAGTCTCTTAGACAGTTACAGCGCGCAATGGAACAATATTGCGCAACCTCGCCTACGCAACTTAGAAAGAAGCAATGCGCTGAACAAAAAACGATATCTTTATTTTTATCTTATCGCCCCCCGTATAATTGGTATAACGTGCGAGATTTCTTAGCAACCCGCGCAATCGAAGGAATGGAGCACGTAACCGAAAACAGTTACCAGCGCTATTTTTCAAACCAATCTTGTGTTGGCTTTTTCAAAGCAGTACATGATGAAGCGCGCTGCGGGTTCAATGTTCATATTGATATGCCTAATTTAAGCAGTCTTCATAATGTTATAGAAAACATAAAGCTTGTTCTTGACCTTCACGCTGATCCGTTATTAATTGAGCAAAGCCTAATGCAGGCAGGGCTGTCAAAAAAGCAATTAACATCAGGCTTACGCCTTCCCAGCGCGTGGAGTGTATTTGAAAGCGGTTGCCGCGCTATTGTCGGGCAACAAGTTAGCGTAAAAGCGGCTATCGGTCAGGTTACGCTGCTAGTGCATCAGCTTGGCGAAAGGGTACCAAATGTCGTTTCTTCGCAAGACTTTGATACCGAGACGGGTGAGCGTTATAGCTTTCCTACACCAGAGGCCGTTGTGAGCAACAGCCTTGAGTTTTTGCGTATGCCGCAGGCCCGAAAAAGCGCGCTGCACAGTTTTGCACAATTATTTGTTGGCGATAACATGCCGGCCCATGAAGATATCCTTGCAATTAAGGGCGTGGGCCCGTGGACACTAGATTATTTGAAAATGCGTGGCGAGAGAGACCCCGATATTTACCTTGGTGGCGATTTAATTGTTCGTAAAATTGCGCAACAATTTCCTATTGATCCGGAAAAGGCAGCGCCATGGCGCAGTTATTTAACCCTTCAACTTTGGCAACTTAGCAACCAGCAAAAAGAGTCTTAATCATGATATACACAGGTTTCGCAAATAGTGTGCCAGGCCCGCTCAAAATAGAAGCTACTGACGAAGGGGTAACGGCTATCGCGTTTTTAAACTCAGATGAAACTGAGCAATTTCCCCCAGTGAATCCTTTTAAGCTAAGTGATAAAAGTGAAGTGACCACTTACACCGATGATGCTTTGAAAGCGATTCAAAAGCAAACCAATGAAAAGCAAAGCAACCTCCATGATGATAAGGTTTACGCGCATCCCCGTTCACGCACTAATGCAATCACCGATGAAGCGTGCCGTCAACTTGAGGCATACTTCGATGGGCAGCTTCATGAATTTGACTTACCGCTTGCTCCTAAGGGTACTGAGTTTCAGAATCAAGTTTGGCGTGCTTTACAACAGGTAAAGTATGGTGAAACGGCCAGCTATTTAGATATTGCAAAAGCAATAGGCAACCCAAAAGCAGTACGGGCCGTGGGAATGGCAAATGGTCGTAACCCTATTGCCATTGTAGTGCCATGCCATCGTATAATCGGTAGTAATAGAACCCTAACGGGCTATGCGGGTGGGTTACCCCGCAAGCAGTATTTACTTAATTTAGAGGGAGCCCAAGGGGTGTTGTGGTCATAAGAGAATGGTCATAAAAGAGCGGTGATAAAAAAATGGTTCATAAGAGATAGTGATAAGGGAATGGTGATAAAAGAATGGCAATAAAAGACATTATCTCGCTGTTGGTGTTAGCAGGTATTTGGGGCGGTTCGTTTATTTTTATGCGTGTTGCGGCACCTGAATTTGGTATCTATGTGTTGGTGGCTATTAGAACCGTACTGGCTACGGCAGTATTGCTACCTTTGCTGTTACTGCGAGGATCGGTTAGAGATATAAAGCGCCACTGGCTGGCCATTGCTTTAGTAGGCTTGGCAAATACAGCAGTTCCCTTTGTACTATTTAACTACAGCAGCTTGCATTTAGAGGCAGGCGTTAACGCCATTTTAAATGCAACTGCGCCCATGTTTGGGGCCATTGTTGCGTGGCTGTGGTTAGGTGACAAATTGACAAAGTCAGCGGTTGCTGGGCTTTTTGTTGGCTTTGTGGGCGTTACCGTTATTAGTCAGCAAAAACTAGGCGAGGGAGATATTAGTTTTGTTCCCATTTTAACGGCGCTTTTGGCCACTACGGGCTACGGTATTGCGGCGTGTATGATGAAAAAATGGCTGCAAGGGGTTAAACCTTTGGTTGTTGCTACGGGCAGTCAAGCTATAGCTAGCGTTATGTTAGCACCGTTTGCACTAGCAACCTTGCCAGATACAATGCCTAGCGTGAATGCATGGGTAAACGCAGTGGCATTAGCCATCGGTGGTACGGGCATAGCGTACATCTTGTATTTCAAACTTATTGCCGATATTGGCCCGGCAAAGGCCATTACCGTCGCTTACTTAGTACCGCTATTTGGTATTATTTGGGGTGTACTTTTCTTACACGAGCACTTGTCGGTACAGACTATTGTGGGCGGTTTAATGATTTTATTTGGTGTGGCGCTAACCACAGGCGTTCTCAAACGAAAACGCCTTAAGGTTAAACCTGCTTAAAGTGAAGTCAGCTTAGGTTAGTCTATTAGCTGCATTCTAACTAAATTGCTGCCGTCGCGCTTGGCTTGATAAAGCGCGTCTTCAGCATGTGCCGTTACCTCGTGCATGGCGCGAGGTGACGCAGTATATGAAATACCAATAGAAGCGGTAATTACAATTTCTGGTAGCTCTGGCAGGGGAGGAAGCGTAGCAATGCCATGGCGAAGGTTTTGTGCCATATCAAACGCCACATGAGGGCCAGTGTGAGGCAATAAAATGATGAACTCCGCGCTACTCCATCTACCCAGAACATCTTGTTCACGCATATTATCAGCTAAGTAAGTTACTACTTTATCGAGAATATCGTCGCCTGCGTTACGGCCATGGGCATCTACAATATCAGAAAGCTCGTCAACGCTTACCAACATAACGCTAAGCGACTTGTGCTCAGCCAACAGCGACTTATAAATTAGCTGCAAATTATCTTTCTCAGGAAGACGGTTGCTGTGACGTACCACTAAGTCTGGTTGCATGTCTTTTCTGAAATAATACAGAAGGTTGTAAATAAGTAAGAATAGCGAGAATACAACAACAAGCAGCGTTACTACGCTAAAAATAAACGCTTGAGAGATTTCTGCTTGGCGATCTTCTAGCGGGCTTAACAAAAATACGGTCCACCCGAATTGATTCAGCTTAACTTCGGCAATAAGGAAGTCTTTTTGGTCAATAGTGACTAACTTATTATTCAACGCTTGCTCGCTTTGAATAGTCATGGGAAGACTGGCGTACCAAGGTAGCTCAGATAAGTTAGTGAAGTCGGAATAAGAGGCAATTAAGCTTGGGTCTGAAGACAGCATAATGTCGCCTTCACCGTCTACAAATAAGAAATCATAGCCGTATTCCTGTTTGTATGTATCAAACACTTCGATAAAACTACGCAGGCTTTTTCCTACGCCAAAGAAGCCTAAAAAGCGGTCGTCTTCATCGTGAATTTTAATATCGATATAAAAGTGAGTATCTTCCCATTTACCTATATCGGCCACGGCATCAGTGGGGTAATCGCGATACTTGAAGTACCAGCTTACTTCACCTTCAATAAGGTTAATGATGCTGCCGTCAGAATTATACTGCTTTCTGTCTGCTTCACTGGCTATGAAAAAAGACAATCCGAATTCATTTTCAAGGCGATCCAATGTCTTGAAAACAGCTTCTTGGTCAATGGTTTCACCGTCCATTAAATCAACCAGTTCAGTCGAATGACCTAAGGCTTCAGAAATATGTAACGGCTTGAGAAGTTGCTCTACGATAAGCGATATAGCAGGCGATAATGACTGCTGCTGCGCTCGACTTTGTTCGGCAACAATTTTTGAAATACTGAAATGTACTAGTGTAACAATAGCGATAACCACTACCGCAAATAACACTAGAATACTTCTATGTAGTGTACGAAATGTGTTCACAGACTGCGCATGCTCCCTTGCCTGGCTGAACCTAACCTAAGTCCTGAGTATACCTGTTGCAATAATGAACTACTAGGCGGTTTGTTTTAACTTTAGACTAAATAACGAAGAACAAAAGGCCAAAGCAAAGCCATCCCGCCAGACCTCGCAATGAATATGTCACTGACATATTCATTGTGCTTGGTTAAACTATGCCTTGGTTTTCATTCTCTTTGCGAAATAAAGGAATTATATGGCTTTCTCAGTGGTTGTTTTAGCGGCGGGTAAAGGTACCCGTATGAAATCGTCGTTGCCAAAGGTTTTACACAAAGTGGGTGGTGTGCCTATGGTGCAGCGCATTATCAACACTGTTAAATCATTGGGTGCTGACAATATCCACTTGGTATACGGTCATGGCGGCGACCAGCTTAAGGCAACGGTTGTTGAAGATAACCTTAACTGGTGTTTGCAGGCTGAACAGCTAGGTACGGGCCATGCCGTGCAGCAAGCAGCTCCGCATATTAAAGACGATGAAGATGTACTTGTCCTTGTTGGCGATGCACCACTTATTCGTGAAGAAACATTAAGTGCACTAAAAGCTGCGAAGGAAAGCTGTGACTTAGCCTTGTTGACCGTGAATTTAGACGACCCTACAGGTATGGGCCGCATTATTCGCGAAAATGACAATATTACCGCGATAGTAGAGCACAAAGACGCTACAGAAGCACAGCGTGAAATTAGAGAAATCAATACCGGCATGATGATGATGTCTGGCAAAGACCTTAAGCGCTGGCTGGGCGAGTTAAGCAACGACAACGCACAGGGCGAATATTACCTTACTGATGTTATTGCAATGGCCGCCGCTGAAGGCAAGATTATTCAATCGGCTCAGCCGCAGTCGGCTGTAGAAGTGGAAGGCGTAAATAACCGTTTGCAGCTGGCTAACTTAGAACGAGCGCTTCAGCACCGTCAAGCCGATGAGTTAATGACGAACGGGGTTACCTTGTTGGATCCCACTCGTTTTGATTTACGCGGCCAGCTAGAAACCGGTAACGATGTAATTATCGACGTTAATGTGATTATTGAAGGTAAGGTTACGCTTGGCAGTAACGTTACTATTGGCGCTAACTGTATCCTTCGAAACTGTACCATTGCCGATAACGCCGTGATTGAAGCAAATTCTATTGTTGAAGAAGCCAGTGTTGGTGAAGCTTGTACAGTTGGGCCTTACGCAAGATTACGCCCTGGAGCAGTAATGCAGAAAAATGCCAAGGTGGGTAATTTTGTAGAAATGAAGAAGGCCACGTTAGGAGAAGGTGCCAAAGCGAACCATTTAACCTATTTAGGCGATGCAGAAGTTGGTGCCAAAGCGAACATTGGCGCAGGTACAATTACCTGTAACTATGATGGCGTGAATAAATCAAAAACCGTGATAGGCGAAAACGCTTTTATCGGCTCCAACTCATCACTTGTTGCGCCAGTAAACATTGGTAAAGGCGCGACTGTGGGCGCTGGCTCAGTAATTACGTCAACAGTAGACGAAAACGCACTAGCCGTGGCCCGTGGAAAACAGCGCAACATTCAAAATTGGCCTCGACCGACTAAAAAATAAAAACACTTCTTGGCCATAGATTGCTTTACAGCACTCAAGAATTAGGGCTGGCAAATACAAACCGTTATTTGCTAGCCCAATAACTTCAGCAGTTTTATCAAAAAACTTTACCGATACAACATACGGCTGATGTAAGCCTCTGGTGTAGGACATTAAAGCAAACATCTAGCGCTGGGTTTCAGCGCAAGGTTTCAGCACTAGCATTTAGCGCGTAGTCGCAAGGTTAACTATTTTAGTTAACCTTCCCACTTCAAGTTTTTCAAATAATGAACCATCCATAATTCTCACTATCTACATTTACTGATAGTGTGTGTTCACTTACTTTAAAATATTTATCTTTCATGGAGCTGCTATGATATCTACACTACTTGTCGGCTTTGGGTTTTCAGCCACTACGTTCCATTTACCGTTCCTAAATTACCTTCCGCAGTTCTCAGTAGATGTGGTTATTTCCTCAAAACCCGATGCGGTCAAAGCGGTTCTACCCCATGCTGAAGTGTACAGCTCGTTGGAAGAAGCGCTAAAAATTCACGATGTAGACTTGGTGGTTATTACAACACCGAATCATCTTCATGGTGCGCAAGCTCAAATGGCGTTAGAGCATAGTTGTCACGTGTTAGTAGAAAAGCCATTCACACTAAATAGCGAAGAAGCAGAAGCGCTAGTTGCTCTTGCAAAAGCACACAATAAACAGCTTTGTGTATACCAAAACAGGCGTTTTGATGGCGACTTTCTTACAATTAAGCTGCTTATCGATGACGGTCGGCTAGGTGAGATTAAACGCTTGGAAAGCCGCTTTGACCGGTTTCGGCCAGTACCACGGGATAGATGGCGTGAAAACGAAGGCCCGGGTAGCGGTATTTTCTGGGATTTAGGCCCGCATTTAATCGACCAAGCATTACAGCTTTTTGGTGAGCCAAAAGCAGTGTCTGCAAATATATTGACGTTACGTGAAAACGGGCAATCAGACGACACCTTCGAAGTTACGCTTCACTATAGTGATAAGGTTATACAGCTAGGTAGCTCAGCCTTTCAGGCAGGCGCAACACTTCGTTACGACCTACAAGGCACAAAAGGCAGCTTTCGAAAGTTTTATCTAGATCCACAAGAAAACCAGCTGCGTGCAGAGCTATCGTTTGACAATGAAAGCTGGGCGAAGACAGATGAAAAAGAACATGGCGTGCTAGCTATGCTCGCCAAAAATGGCGAGCTGGTGGAAGAAGTTATCGAAACACGAAAGGGGGAATACTTAACGTTTTTCAATCGTCTAGCTCACGCCATTGAAGACGGGAAGTTTTCGCCTGCTGATGCAGTCACCGTTGTACCTGTTATAAAGGTAATTGAATTAGCTATACAAGCAAGTGAGCAGAAGAAGACGCTGGTGTTTAAGTAAACAATTACCTTGATCAACGTTTCAATTTGACTTACGATGCTTTCACTTTGTAATTCATAGCTTTCGTTTTGAAAGATATGGGTTGTGATAAGCATATTTTTTACGAAATATTTATGGGGGTTGTGCGCTAATGTGTTGCGCTGGAGTGCCCCAAGGCGTAAGCAAAATCTAAATAAGTAATTCGTAAAGCCATCGAGGTTATATTGAAAAGTAGTAAATCAGTTGAACAGCGCCGCCAGCAGATAGTGGCCTGGGTTAAAGAACACGGTCATTCACAAGTTGAAGATTTAGCCGTGCGTTTTGCTACCTCTGAAGTCACAATTAGAAAAGATCTTGCAGCGCTTTCCCAGCAAGGCTTACTTATTCGCCAGTTTGGTGGTGCAGTGCCTGTACCGTCTATAGCTTCAGATACTCTTTCTTCTCAAGCTATCACTAATGAAACTTACCCAATCCAGACGACTAGCCCGATAATTAAAGCCATAGGCCAGTGCGCCGCAGGTTTAGTTAAACCGGGCAATAAGACAGTAATAGATTGCGGCTCAACCACCGCATCAGTTTTGCCTTTCCTATCGGATATCGATGATTTAGTGGTAATGACCAATACGTTATCGACTGCAAATTACCTTACCCAAAGTGCTAAAGAGCCTACGGTGTTAATGGTAGGTGGTACATGGGATGTGCAGTCTCAATCGTTTCAAGGTGCCATGGCTGAACAGTTAGTTAACGCCTATAGTTTTGATATTGCATTTATTGGTGCTGCGGGCATAGATGTAAATAGAGGCACTACCACCTTTAACGAACTTATTGGTGTGACCCGTGCCATGGCCAAGGCTGCTACAAAGGTGGTGGTATTAGCCAGCTCGAAAAAATTAACGCATAAAATGCCTAACCTAGAGCTGAGCTGGAAAAACATTTCTGTTTTGATCACTGATGAAGGCATTAGTGAGCAGGACAAACTTAATATTGAAAATCAGGGCGTGACTGTACTTATTGCAGCGCCGAGTGGAGAATAATTATGTGTGGAATTGTTGGCGCTGTTGCTGAACGTAACGTGGTAGAAATTCTTCTAGAAGGGTTAAAAAGACTAGAATATCGCGGCTATGATTCAGCCGGTGTAGCGCTATTGCAAAACGATGGCACATTGTCTCGTATTCGCCGTACAGGTAAAGTGCAAGAACTTGCTGATGCCGTAGCAGAAGGCGAAGCTTTGGGTACTACTGGTATTGCGCATACCCGTTGGGCAACCCACGGTGGCGTAACTGAAGCGAACGCTCACCCTCACTTTTCAACCGAACGTGTTGCCGTTGTTCACAACGGTATTATTGAAAACTACGTTAATCTAAAAGCCCAATTAAAAGAGAAGGGCTACACCTTTACCAGCGATACTGACACTGAAAGCATTGCTCACACGGTTCACGAAGAACTTAAATCGGGCAAAGATCTGCTTGATGCAGTACAAAGCGCGGTTAAAACTTTTCACGGTGCTTATGGCACCGTCATCATGGATAAAGAAGACCCAAGTCGCGTAGTGGTTGCACGCTCGGGCAGCCCATTAGTAATCGGTTTAGGGCTTGGTGAAAACTTTATCGCATCAGACCAAATGGCACTTTTACCAGTAACACGCCGCTTTATCTTTTTAGAAGAAGGCGATGTAGCTGAGATTACGCGCCGTGACGTTAAAATTTTCGATAAAGACGGCAATGCCGTCGAGCGCGAAGTAATTGAGTCAAACGTAGAGCACGATGCCGGCGATAAAGCGGGTTATCGTCACTACATGCTTAAAGAAATTCACGAACAGCCAACGGTTGTGCGCAACGCACTTAAGGACCGTATTGATGAAAACGGTCTTATCGCAGATGTATTTGGTCAAGGTGCTGACGAGATATTTAAAAAAGTACAGCACGTACAAATTATTGCCTGTGGTACTAGTTACCATGCGGGAATGACGGCGCGCTACTGGCTAGAGCAGTACGCAAACGTGTCGTGTAACGTAGAAATTGCATCAGAGTTTCGTTACCGAAAATCAGTGGTTCACCCAAACAGCCTGCTTATTACTATTTCGCAATCAGGCGAGACAGCCGATACGCTAGCCGCACTTCGCTTAGCCAAAGAGCTTGGCTATATGTCTAGTTTGACCATTTGTAACGTTCAGGGCTCGTCGCTAGTTCGCGAGTCAGACCTAGCCTTTATGACCCGCGCTGGCGCGGAAATTGGTGTAGCGTCTACCAAAGCCTTCACTACCCAGCTTGCTGCTTTCCTTATGCTAACCCTTGCATTAGGCAAAGAGAATAGTATGACTGAGGCCGACAGCAAGGCTATAGTTTCTGCGCTTCACAGCTTACCTGCCAAGCTTGAAGAAACCTTAGCTATCACTGGCGGCATCGAAGATTTAGCTGAAGAGTTTGCCGATAAAAACCATAGTTTGTTCCTAGGTCGTGGCGATCAATATCCCATCGCCATGGAAGGAGCGCTTAAGCTTAAAGAGATTTCTTACATTCACGCCGAAGCCTACGCGTCGGGTGAATTGAAACACGGCCCACTCGCGCTAATTGATGATGAAATGCCGGTAATTGTGGTTGCACCAAATAACGAACTGCTTGAAAAGCTAAAGTCGAACGTTGAAGAAGTGCGCGCTCGTGGCGGTATTATGTACGTATTTGCTGATAAAGATGCCGCGTTTGCAGGGGATGAAACCATGCGTGTTATTGACGTACCGCACTGCGACGAGCCAATTGCACCTATCATTTATACCTTGCCGCTGCAGCTATTGAGCTACTACGTAGCGCTTATTAAAGGTACGGACGTTGACCAGCCACGTAACTTGGCGAAGTCGGTTACGGTGGAGTAAAATGACAAATCTCTCACTTGTTGAGTTCTTCTATTCTTTTTTCAATTTCCTGAGCGAATAGCTGATAGTAATTCATATCGGGCAAGCTCCAACTTATGTAACCGGTGAGGTAAGTCTCCTCACCGGCTTATGAAAAGCTAGAAGAATTCAAACAAAAATCTGTCTAGTAAAGTCTGGTCGATTCAGAATAGGAAATACCGGTATATCTGAATTCTATGAACACGATTTTATAGCATTAGGACCACAAGTTGAAATGGTTGAAAGTGAGCCTCATTATGACAAAGGCATGTATTTTTATTTGGGGTATCGACTTTCTGGAAACATTTACAATGTAGGATTACAGGGGCAGTTTAGAAGTAACGACTACGAAATCGATGCTGGCGACATTAAGCGTATTACACATACTTACGGCTTTGGTATCGTAGCTAGGCCGTTTCAAAAAGTTGGTTTCTCTTTTGGTTTTACATGGCGCACGCCTGAGTTCGAGTCGCGTCTTTATGAACGTACCCACGGTTATGGGTCATTAAATGTATTTTGGAATTAAATATAACAGTACTTATTTATCCCACTTCAATCACTTCATCGACAAACCATCCCCACCCGTCTTACATGATCAAGGCAAACGTTGTAAAACAAAAAGCAAGTTCATACATACTAGTGATTACCAAGTTTAAGCATTGCGAGGCAACATGGCTATTCCTTATTCACTGCTCGATTTAGCGCCTATATCCGAAGGGTATAGCGTGAAAGATGCGTTAAACAACTCTAGGCTTATGGCTATAGAAGCGGAGCGCAGTGGCTATGAAAGAGTGTGGTTAGCGGAGCACCACGGTATGCATGGTGTAGCCAGCTCTGCCACCTCTGTAGTCTTAACGCACATTGCTAATGCTACCTCTACCATCAAAATTGGGGCGGGTGGCATTATGCTGCCCAATCATGCGCCCTTGGTCATAGCTGAACAGTTTGGCACCTTGGCTGAGTTATTTCCCAATCGCATAGAGCTTGGGTTGGGTCGTGCACCAGGTACTGATATGTCAACAGCAAGAGCGCTTCGTCGAAACTTACAAAGCGATGTCGATAGTTACCCAGACGATATTCTAGAACTTCAGCATTACTTGGGTACACCTAAAGAGGGTCAGCCAATTGTCGCAGTGCCTGGAGCGAATACACATGTTCCGCTATGGTTGCTTGGCTCTAGCTTATACAGCGCCCAAGTGGCGGCAAAACTGGGGCTGCCATATTCATTCGCTTCTCACTTCGCACCCGATGCGCTATTTGATGCCCTCCATGTGTATCGCAACATGTTTAAACCTTCGTCGCAGCTTTCAGAGCCAAAGGCGATGGCGGGTGTGATGGCTGTGATTGCCGAAACCGACGAAGAGGCAGAATTGTTATTCACGTCGGTGAAGCAGCAATTTATGAACATGCGACGTGGCCTTAACAAGCCGTTCGCCAAACCTATGCAAAACTTTGATGCATATTGCACGGCAACGGATGAGGCCATGTTATCAAGTGTACTCAGATACGCTTTGGTTGGTTCGAAAGAAACCGTGCGAAGCAAGCTCGCTGAATTTATTGAGGCAACAGATATTGATGAGATTATTGTGTCGATGCCAATTTACGATATAGAAGCGCGGTTATTTAGTGTTAAAGCGTTCGCAGACATCGCGTTATAGTGCTTAAAGAGTTATTACCAGTGTTAAGCATTTGGTCATAACTTCTTCTATGCAATGCTCAATAATAACTTTATGATATACAGTGATGTGTGTATTTTCATTTAGTTTTTACAGGTTTATAGTCATGCGAAAGGTCTGGATTTTCTTTTTCTCCGCGCTTATTTGTTTCGCGGTGACCTTGAGTTCTGCGCAAGCAAAAGAAGTGCTAGACCTTGTTATCCTTGAAACGCTCCCCGTTCCCATTGTAGCCGAATCACGGGCCGAATTTGAAAAAGAGCTTATTCGTATTATGCCCGAACACGACATAAATATAGCCACCTATAATGCTGAGGGGTCTGAGGAACGCGCTAAAGAAATATTAAGTGAGTTGGCGCACAAACCTGCTCCTGACCTTATTGTATCTGTTGCCACTCTTGCAGCTCGCGCCCTTAATACCTCTGAAGAATTTATTGATACCCCGAAACTTTTTATGGTTGTTTCAGCCCCCGTTGAAGAGGGAATAGTCCCTGCTATTGGAGCCGTGAGCAATCGCAATATGACGGGGGAGTCGCACGTACTCGATGCGAAGGTTAAGCTTGATATGTTGGATGGCGTGCTCAGAGCATCAAACCCCTCATCACCTTTCACCATAGGGTTAGTACATTCAACTTACCCCTCTTCGAGTAATTTGGTAAACCAATTGCTTGCGTTAGACAGCGAATATGAAAATATAAACTTGGTTGCAGTCAGCACGACTTATTTAGAAGGCGATGAAGGGCTGGTTGAAATGACCGATAGTATTGTTGATAGCTTAAACCAAAAGAGATCAGAACTTGACGGTTATTGGCTGTCGTCAGGTCCTTTGGCTGAAGCCAACGGCCTAGTTGAAAAAGTCAAAGAGACTTCAGGGTTGCTTCCTTTGTTTGCTGAAAGTATTTCATCTGTTAAAAAAGGCGCGCTTATTGGCGTGGTTTCTGAACCGGCTAGTATTGGAAAATCAGCAGCAAGAAAAGCGAAGCTGATACTGCAGAGAAAATCGGCGAGAGACATTCCCGTTGGTAAAATGGATACGTACACTGTTGCAGTAAATGTAACTACGGCAATTAAACTTCAACTGCCTATCCCATCAAGTTACCTAAAACTCTCCAAAGAGCATGTGTATCAATAAGGCCTAATTAGAAGCAAGTATGCGAATTAAATCAAAACTGCTAGTTATCTACATTCCAATTTTGTTAATTGGTATGGCTCTTGCCGGCTATTGGGCCTATCTGACAGCGTACGACTCGGTCCGCGAAAGGGAATACCAGCTTCTTACCCAAACCCTTACGCTAAACGTGTTAGAAATCATAGATGAAAGGCATAAGCTTCTTATTGAATCTGGGCTTGAGAACGTGCCCGTGTTTCGCGATGCTTACCAAAAAGAAGTTTTTGAAGAGCTGAAGTCGTTGCAGCAGGCAACCAACCGGCATTTTGCTATTAGTGAGAAAAGTACAGACACGGTCATATTTAGCACTGCTGAGAGTACGGTTGAATTGAATGTGGAAGATGCAAGCAGAACAATTATTGCTAACCGAGAAGTGGCGTTTGGTGAATCGAATGTCAACGATTCCGATGTACTTTTTGCCTGCGCTGAATTCGAACCTTGGAATTGGAAAGTTACCGTATTACAGTCTGCAGACTCTCTTCAGTCTTCGCTGTCTACCATAGCCACACTTACATCTTTAGTTACCCTTTTTACTGTAGTTATTGTGAGCCTTTTAATAGGGCGAGTTACACAAATATTTGTTGTTTCTCCCATTGAGAAAATTAAATCAGCAGCAAGTCGCATCGCAGTTGACCATAAAAAGGTTAGTATCGACCTTCAACAAAACGATGAACTTGGAACTCTTGCTCGTGATGTCGAAGCTATGTCTGGAGAAATTGAGCAGTATGTTGCACAAGCCCAACAGGCAAATCGTGCAAAAACCGATTTTCTAGCAGTAATGAGCCACGAGATCAGAACGCCGCTAAACGGTATTCAAGGCTTGGCTACACTGCTTCTAGATACACCGCTTTCAGACAAACAGCACCAGTATGCTAGCGATTTGAAGTCATCGGCATCTATTCTTGCTACTGTTATAAACGACGTATTAGATCTTTCTAAAATTGAATCGGGTATGTCGGAAATTGATGTGACAGAGTTCGATCTTGACTCAATGCTGAACGACCTGATTACACTATTAGGTACAAATGCGAGTGCGAACAGTACCCGGTTAGTTTATAAGAGCAAGAATTTAGAGTCTGTGGCGGTTACCAGCGATATTACTAAGCTTCGCCAAATCATTATTAACCTGGTGAGTAATGCTATCAAGTTTACTCACAAAGGTACGGTGAGTGTCTCTGCTAAACTTAAACAGCCCTCAACAGAAACCATGAGTGATAATCGTTTAGTCATTGCAGTTAAAGATACCGGTATTGGTATTGATTCAGAAAGGCTTGAGCATATCTTTGACAAGTTCACCCAGTCTGATTCGTCAATTACTCGTAAGTATGGCGGAACGGGTTTAGGTCTTGCTATTGCTAAGCAGCTTGCTCATATACTAGGTGGTGACATTAAAGTGGTAAGTAAAGTGGGCGAAGGTTCATGCTTTACCGTTACTGCAAATGTTCAATCTCGACTGAAATCAGAAACATTGACCGACTCTACGTCTGCGCGTCAAGCCCATGGCGCTAGCTTACCAAAAGGGCTTAAAATTCTATTGGCTGAAGACAATGCTATCAATGCTGTAGTGGCACAAGCGTTGTTAGAACAGCTAAACTGCGATGTTGAACATGTTGATAATGGACTGAAAGCCGCAGCGCGTGTCGAAGAAGGTGGAATTGATGTTGTCTTCATGGATATACATATGCCTGTTATGGATGGTATAGAAGCAACGAAACGCATTAGAAAGCTAGATGGTGAACTTGGTGAAATACCGGTGATAGGTCTTACCGCAGAGGCATTTAAAGAGCGCCACTTAACATTCAAGCAGGCGGGGATGGACGATATTGTCACTAAGCCTGTCACCGTTGAAGCACTGCAAGAAAGTTTGTCAAAACTGGCGCTTAGCCAAGAAGTCACTGATAATAGTTAAAGCAACTCTGCGTCAATGTGTTGCGTTTGTATAGCCAGTGGTGGTTGCCACCATCGGCTGTATTGAAATACTTATACACGACTTTATTTATTAAGGTGACGAGTGCAAATCCACAGACCCAGTGAACAACGCAGGCTAAGAATCGCTCTTATTATTGGCGCTATTCTGGTAATAGTGTTCATGGCAGCTGATTTAGTGCTATTGCCTAGCAGTATGTACGAATTGTACACCTTCGACCGTCTACTTCTTCAATTCCCTATTGTACTCATCGTTGTTGGACTGTCTTTTTGGCGCGAATTCATGCGGTATCGAGCGTACATATTTGCCGGCCTGCTTATTGCGCTTTCCTACAGCAACTATTGGTTAATATGGGTTTGCTGGGAAGAGCACAACTTTATTTTTCCCTACGAAGGCACCATCCTCTATGCATTCTTTTGTGTATTCGCGTTGGGTATTCCATTTAGGTTAGCAGCCGCAGCTAATGTCATTAATATCTTGGGGTTTTTAGGGCTAATGTGGGTAGCGCCGGTTTATGGTGACAGGGTTCCTATTTCAGCAGCTTTTGTATCAGGGTCATTATTTACATGCGTTTACGCTCGTTATCGGCTCGATCGCAGTGTACGCATGCTCAAAGAAACTAACGACCGTTTATTAAAGCTTAGCAAGTTCGACCCGTTATCTGATTTACTCAATCGACGCGCTCTGCGAGATCAAAGTGAAAAGTTGTTGGCCTTAAGTAAGCGTCATGACGTGTCGATGGCTGTATTAATGCTCGATTTAGATGACTTCAAAAAATACAACGACAGTTTTGGTCACCAACAGGGTGATGAAGCAATAAAAGAACAAGCGTGTATTATGAAGCAAGTATTTAAACGGGAAACTGATATTTTGGGCCGCTACGGTGGCGAAGAGTTTATTGTTGTTTTAAGCGATATCAGTAAAGAGCAGGTAGAAAAGCACGCGCAAGCACTATTGGATAAATGGAAGCAGGCTCAATTAAAACATGCGAAGGGAGCAAAGCACCCGTTTATGAGTTGTTCAATTGGTGTTGCTTACGCCAGTAAAGTTGGTGAAATATCCATTGATTGGCTTGTTGATGAAGCCGATAAATTACTTTATGAAGCTAAAGAAAAAGGTAAAGCACAGTATGTGATAACAGAAGCACAGTGCTAGCGTAAACACTGTGCTCTTAATTTAAACGGTACTCTTCGTTTAAAAAATTACAGCTTAAGTATCATTTTTCCGGTGTTTTTACCTTCAAACAGCATATTTAAGCCTTTTTCGGCGTTATCTAAACCTTCAATGGTATGCGCGCGGTACTTTATCTTTCCTTGCTGGACATAAGGTGTGAGTTTTTCTAAAAGCTTTGGAATTTCATCCCAATGATCTGGCATCGCAAACCCACGAATATTGATACGTTTTTTGATAAGCGGGATCCAGTTTGGCCCCGGAGCGAGGTTTTCCGACTGATAATCGGCAATCATTCCACATACAACAATACGCCCATGGGCATTCATTCGGTTGACGATATGCTGTTGAATCGGGCCGCCAGTATTTTCGAAGAATACGTCTATTTTGTCTGGAGTAAGCTCTGCTAGCTTTTCTTCTAAGTCATCAGTTTTGTAGTTGATTGCGCCGTCAAACCCAAGCTCGTTGACAATCCAGTCGGCCTTGTCGTCACTACCCACTACGCCAATTACGCGAAGCCCATCCGCTTTTGCTAGCTGACCCACTATTGAACCTACAGAGCCTGCCGCACCTGTGACAATAAGGGTTTCGCCTTCTTTGGGCTCGCCAAAATTAAATAGACCAGTAGTAGCGGTTAAGCCGGGTAATGCAAATACGCATAACGCCATTTCTTCCGTTATGCCATCTTGAAGTTTATTAAAGCCTGATCCATCACTTAGTACATACTCACTCCAGCCAGTCATGCCCATAACCTTGTCGCCAACTGAAAAGTTTGGATTATTAGACTCAACGACTTCGCCCACACCGCTAGAGCGCATAACATCGCCAAGCTCTACAGGAGGAATATAGCTTTCTCTGTCTTCACTCATCCAACCTAACATGGCAGGGTCTAGAGACATGTGGGTTTGCTTAATTAGAATTTGGCCGCCCTTTAGCGTCGGTATTTCAAGTTCTTTTGTTTCGAATAGATGAGGGCCAATTTTTCCATCTTCGGGACGCTTTACCAGCGTGATAGCTTTATATGTTGACATTGTATCCTCCTGTAACATGTAAAAAGTTTCTGGTGATGTGCCTAATGATTTGCCTAGTATTGAAACGCAATATGCATAGCTGAGATCACCCATCGATTGTAAAAATAGGGTGGGGCTTATTGTTATAAACACAACCAGTGTGCATGTGTAGTTATAAAATTAAGAGAAAAATGAAGTCAGTAACAGTAGTTATTAGTGATAGTGATAAATAATTTCATTAACAATATCGTGATCTTTGGTTAACTTAAGGTTATCAAGGTTGTTTATAAATGCGTCGAAGTTGTAGCTAAAATTGTAAAAAATGCGATAAAAGTGCGTAAATAACGTTTACTTGCATTGAACAAAAGTACTCATATCCGTAGAATGCCCGGTGCAATTTTCCCCTATTACAATGAGTATCTTATGAAGCAACAGTTTTCTTTACGTGCCTCAGTTTGCTTAGCGCTTGCTACCTTAGCCTCTTCTTCTGCGCTGGCAGCTGGTTTCCAAGTTAATGAACACAGTGCAAACGGTTTAGGCCGCGCTATGGCTGGCCAAGCGGCTAAGCCAGAGAATGCCTCGATTTTAGCAACCAATCCTGCAGCAATTGGTGTATTTAAAGAAGCTGAGTTCAGTGCATCGGTAAGCTTTATCGACCCGAATGTAGATATTAATGGCACTGCTACTTATGCATTGGGAGACATGCCTCTTCCAACTGATGCGACATCTCTTTCAACTTCAGCAACGGAAGATGATATTGCTGATACTGCGTTTGTACCTGGATTTTTCTATACCACTCCAATCGATGAAAAGTTCTCAGCTGGTGTTGGTGTGTTTACCACTTATGGTCTTCGCTCTGATTACTCAAACGACTTCGAAGCGTTGCCGTTTGCAGATGAAGCAGAAGTTAAAAGCGTAACGTTCAACCCAGCTATATCTTACAAAGTTAACGAACAGCTAATGATTGGCTTTGGTCTTAATGCGACCTACGCTGAAGCAGAAATTGGCTCAGGGGTTTCCGAGTCTCTATCGTTTGCTTTTAACGCATTAGGTACCACTGTACCAGCAGGAGCATCTCTTTTTAATCTTGAAGGCGACGACTGGGGTTACGGCTGGAACGCGGGTATTTTCTGGCAGCCTACTGACATGACTAATATTGCTCTTTCATATCGTGCTGAGACTAAGCTTGAATTGAGCGGTGAAGTGTCTTCAGATTTGAGAGCAGCACTTAACCAAGGTGGAAGCCTTGATTTGAACTTAGCTGCAATTACAGAGTTAGCAATTGATCAGAAGCTAAATGATCAATGGTCTGTTCAAAGCAGTGTTACTTTTACTGATTGGAGTACTTTCCAAAAGCTTGAAGCGAATCTTGAAAGTGGTGATGACTTTCTAATCAAAGAAGAAAATTTTGACGATTCGTGGCGTGCATCAATCGGAGTTACCTACATCTTAAACGATGAGATTACTCTTCGTGCAGGTTACGCCTATGACGATGGCGTGGTATCGGTCGAAAACCGTTCGCTAAGTATTCCTGATACTGACCGTCACTGGGTGTCTGCTGGTATGACTTACACAATGAGTGAAGACACCTCGATTGACCTAGCCTACGTATTTATTGATGGTCGTAAAGCAAATATCGATAAAAGCAGAACGATTGTTGAAGATGTAATGCCAGGTACTGACTTTACCACTAACTTTACTGGTACTCAGTCAGCTACTGCGCACATTCTAAGTGTTCAAATGAACACTCGCTTCTAATAAACAAAGAAGCCAAAGCGATACAAAAAGCAGCGTTTTTACGCTGCTTTTTACGTTTTAAGTCATATGTTTTTTGCTTACGGATGAATATTCCACTAACCAACGGTTAAATCTGTGCAAACAAGTCCTGCAGACAGGTAATGGCAGCACTAATTTTAGCGGGTATTAAATCGCGTTTAGGGGTTACCGCATAAACGGTATAGTCAGGTAACTCCCATTCTGTGAAGAGCTGCTTCATTTCCTCTGATCTGAGTAAATGTCTTACCTCTGGCTCAGGCAATACTGCATAGCCCAAATTATCTTGGGTAAGCTTAATTAATGTCTGCATTGAATTTACATCAATACGCTGAGCGTCCAATTCAAATTCGCCGTTGCTTTCATGCTTCATGACATAGTCTTCAATATGTCTGTGTGCAATGTAAGCGTGTTCACTTAACTGTTCTGGTGATTTTAGCGTTTCCTTAGCTAACGGATGCGCTGTCGACACGCACAGAATTCTTTTCCAGGTAGCAAGCTTTAAACTACTAAAATTAGTGTCAGAAACTGGGGCAAAGCAAAGAACAAGATCTGCACTTGATGCAATAATGTCCTTGGGCTCGTCGGTAACAGTTAAAGATATAGTAATTTGAGGAAATTCTTCACATAACTTTTTCAACGGCTCGCTCAGTAAACCGCCGCCAAAACCTTCAGGTGCGATAATGTTGATTTTACCAGTAGGGTCGTCTTGAAGGCTTTCGATTTTCTGTTGAGCCAGTTCCGCGGTTTGCAGCATTTGCTTGCTGGTGTTGTAGTATATACGTCCGGCTTCAGTGAGGCTTAAGCTTCGTGTATTTCGGTTAAAAAGGCTAAGACCTATGTCGTTTTCAAGCTTTCTCAATTGTTGACTAATTGCCGAAACCGTCATGTGTAGTTCTCGGGCTGCAACACTCATGCTACCGCTATCCGTCACTGCAACAAAAACCTGAAGAGAGCGAAGTAATTTAGTATTCATGGCGCAGTTTAATCCTTTCCGTTAGCCGTCATTTTTTAAGTCTATATTTGTAGCAAAATTAAGACGTTGATGGACGAATTTTACCTTATTCAAAAGTTAATCAGCGTTTTTCACTTTGTTCTTTACTTAATCCTTACATAAAACCCTAATTGCTATTGAGCTAAGTCAAAAACCACATCTATGAATAGATAAAAGCAGCTAGAGTAATTAAAAATTTTCTAACTGCTTTTTGAAATAGCTACTACATTCGGCTTGTCTTGCAAAATAAGCACTAAAATTACCGAATAGTTCTGACCATATTTATGGTGTTAGTTGCAAGTTTCACTTCAACCAAAAAGACAATAAGTGCACTTATTAGAAACATCATAGCGAGTATGAACAATACGATAATTGGCGTTTTTAAATTTACGACCCAAAGCGACCCCGAGAACAGCGCCATAATGACCGTGCACACAAGAAGCCCAGACGCAACACATAGGCCAATAGCCCAATTTATGACTTTAACTCTGCGCCACAGCACTTTGATTTCTTTCTTGGATCGGTCGACGATGTGTGGGTCTGACAAGGTGTGAATTTGCCTCTCTGCAACTCTTACTCTATCCGATATCCGTCCTAATCGAGAGGACATTACGTTAAGAAAGCCCGCAATACCGGTAAGTAAAAATACGGGGGCGACAGCAAATTCAATAAGCTGTGAAAGACTAGGAATAAGTGTGTCCAATGGTTCCTCCAGCGAACATAGTTTGATTGTTTTACTTCAGACAAAGGGTATTTAACTTATTGTTAAACGCTTCTTTGATGCATGGCCTATTGTTGTGCGTTATACATCGTCATGCGAATGCGTGAGTAGAGCCGCTACTTACGGCTTTGACAGCAAAGTCAGCAAAGATTGCGCCAACGATCAAAGCAGATAAAAGGCGCGACTATATAACCTACGCACTAGTTTATCGGTTTTTTACCCATTCTTGTTTAAATTAACGGTACACTAACGTCAGTTGCTAAAAAACATTTTGTCATCAAAAGGATAGTTAATGCGCCTTCCCTCAAGTTTCTCTCTATCATTGCTAACCGCTTCTCTTTGCTCGTCGGTAGTTTATGCTGAGCAAACAGATGAAGTTGAAAGAATAGAAACTACGTCTTCTCGTATACAAGGTAGTATGAATGCTTCTGACTACGCGGTATCGTCTATCTCAGAAGAAACGCTTTCATTGCTTTCATTTCAGCATATTCAAGAGACGCTTAACTATATAGCGGGGGCTGGTGTTCAGCGTGGAAATGGTCAAGAATATTTACCAGCCCTTCGCTCACCAGTATTAACCGGCGCCGGAGCATGCGGTGGTATTTTAGCAGCAGAAGACGGGATTGCGCTGCGCGCAGCAGGCTTTTGCAATATCAACGAGTTGTTTGAAGCCCATGGCGAGCTTGCTGAGCGTATTGACGTAATAAAAGGCCCTGCATCAGCGCTTTACGGGTCTAATGCCATTCACGGCGTTATTAACGTGATCACGCCAGACTCTACACAAGGCAATGGCGTGCTTAGTGCTGATTACGGTTCTTATGGCTTTCACCGCATTAAGGTTAAAAAAGGTAAAGACTTTGGCAGCAGTGGTATAGGTATTGCTGCTAGCGTAACCCGTGACACCGGGTACAGAGATGAAGAGGGCGTTGACCAAGAGAAAGTCTCGCTGCGCCACCGAATTGAGTGGGATAACACAGTTATAACAAGCGGCCTTACTTATACCCACCTAGACCAAAATACTGCGGGCTATATAACGGGGTTTGAGAGTTATAAAGATAGGCAAATAGCTAAAAGCAATCCTAATCCAGAGGCGTTTCGAAAGGCAGAAAGTTTTAGGTTGTGGAGTAAACTAGATACTAGTTTCAACGGCGGTCACGCCCTTTCAATTACACCTTATGTGCGCAACCAAGATATGCGTTTTCGCATGCACTTTCTGCCTGGAAAGCCTCTTGAAACGAATGCGCAACAAGGGTTTGGTGTACTGTCCCAATTCAACTACGTTATCAATGACAGCCTAAGCGCAGATGTGGGGTTAGACGTTGAATATACTGAAGGTGAGCTCACCCAATCCCAAGATGGCATTACCGACGGTTCTGCTTTTTTAGTAGAAACGATACCTGTAGGTAAGCACTATGATTATGAGGTAGACGCCACGTTACTCGCACCGTTCTTTACTTTTAACTGGCAAGCAGAACGTTGGGCTATTTCTGCTGGCGGGCGTTTTGAATCCATGAAATACGACTACATCAATAATATGAACGTTGGTCGTGTACGTGAAGATGGTACAGAATGCGGATTTGGCGGCTGTAGATATTCCAGACCTGCAGACAGTGAAAATGATTTTGATAATTTCAGCCCAAAACTCTCAGTCCGGTATCAATTAAATGAGCAAACTCAGTTGTTTGGAGGTGTTGCAAGAGGGTATCGCGCCCCTCAGGCTACCGAACTGTATCGTTTACAGCGCGGGCAACTTGTAACGGATCTTGATTCTGTAATTGCTGACAACATTGAAGTGGGCCTAACAGGCGCTCTGTTTAACGGTAGCTATACGCTAAGCCTCTACAGCCTGCAAAAAGACAATGTTATCTACCGCGACAGCGACTTTTTCAATGTGAGTAACGGCGAAACCTGGCATAGAGGGGTAGAGCTAGCTTTTGACCAGAAGCTTAGCGAGGCGCTGCGCTTAGACTTTGCTGGAACTTACGCAAGGCACACTTATGAACACAGTCAACTTTCAGGTGAACAAGACATTAAAGGTAATGATATCGATACCGCGCCCAAGCTTCAGTTTAACACTCGCTTAAGCTTTGATGTGTCGAAATCGATACAAACGCAATTAGAGTGGCAGCATGTTGGACGCTATTTTACCGACGCTGAAAACCTAAACGAGTACGAGGGGCATGATTTAGTGCATGCTCGGGTTCGTTACAGTGTGAGTGACGATATTACGCTGTATGCGCGGGTGAATAACCTATTGGATACGGACTACGCTGAGCGCGCTGATTTTACCAGTTTCACTGGGGCGCGTTATTTTCCTGGGCGCCCTCGGAACTACATGATAACGGCATCGTTTACCTTATAAATTTAAATAGATATGTTTAATAGATAACTATTAATCCCAAAAATACAGACTATTGCCGCGACCCGCTTGTACCCCTCAAGCTTCAGGCGTAGTCTGTAGCCATTAGCGTGGGTCTCATTCATGCCATGTATAACGCTTTTAACGGTAAGGCGGTATAGGTGGAATGATTGTTAATAGGTATACCCATGCAAAAAATAGTAATTGTTGGTGGCGGTGCTGGTGGTCTTGAATTAGCCAGTCGCTTAAGCCGCACCCTCGGGAGAAAGAAACAGGCCGAAATTACCCTTGTCGACCGCAGTCGAACCCATATCTGGAAGCCGCTCTTACATGAAGTGGCCGCCGGCGTAATTGATAAACATTCAGACGGTGTGGACTACGCAATTCATGCTGCAGCTCATCACTATCGCTTTCAATTGGGTGAAATGTGCTCGCTTGATGCACAAGCAAAAACAATAACCCTGTCGCCATTAATAGACGAAGAGGGTACGCAGGTTTTGCCTGAGCGGAAAATTCACTTCGACCAACTTGTGCTAGCGATAGGCAGTGTGAGTAACGACTTCGGGACTCCTGGAGTTGCTGAGCATTGCTACTTCCTAGATTCGCTAAAACAAGCGGAACGCTTTCATCGAGGGCTTCTTAATCAGCTCATCCGCATTAATCAGCAAGAAGACAAAGACGCCAGAATTGATGTCGCTATAGTAGGGGCAGGTGCAACGGGTACTGAGCTAGCCGCTCAGCTTCACCACGTGGCGAATTTGTCGAAGGCTTATGGCATGCCAGAGATGTCAGCTTCGCGCCTTAAAATTACCATTGTGGAGGCAGGAGAGCGCATTTTACCGGCATTGCCAGAGCGTATAGCAAATTCTGCGAGAAAAGCGCTGCATAAATTGGGCGTAGACATTAAAGAGCGAACCATGGTGGCTGAAGCCGATGCTGAAGGGCTAATCACCAAAGATGGTGGGCGTATTAATGCGGATTTGATGGTGTGGGCGGCAGGCGTTAAAGCGCCTGACTTCATCACGAAGCTAGAACTTTTTGAAACGAATCGAGCAAATCAAATTCTTGTTGATAAGCAGCTTCGCAGTACATCGCATCAAAACATCTGGGTTTTGGGGGATTGCTGTGGCTTTCAGCAAGAAAATGGAAAATGGGTGCCGCCGCGGGCGCAATCAGCGCACCAAATGGCGGATATTGTTGCGCATAATATAACGTCGTTTTTTACCCATAAAGGCACTAAAGATTTTACTTATAAGGACTACGGGTCGCTAGTTCACTTGAGTAAATACAGCACGGTGGGAAGCTTGATGGGCTCGCTATCTAACAGCAGCATGTTCATCGAGGGGCGCTTAGCTAAGCTGGTTTACGTTTCTTTGTACAATATGCATCAGTTTGCCGTACACGGAAAAATTAAAGGTGCGCTAAAGCTTTTGGTGAAGAAGTTAAGTCAGGCCATCAGCCCTAAATTGAAGCTGCATTAAACATTCAAAGTAAGACGCCTCGGTTTCGAGGCTTCTTTACCATCTATCAAACAAACAGATGTCCAATTTAGGTTGTTTTGACTTGAACTCTATTTAAGAAGCAACGTTTAATGGTCGATAAAATGCGCTAAACACCTCTTTTAAATACATGAATTACTCTTATAGTTTATAAGAAGGGTCACAAAAGTGACTTCTTAGATTCAACATCGTTTTATCAGTAGAGGTTGTACGCTTTGCGCGTTTCAAACGTTTTGTTGGCTGTCATTCTGCCAGCCCTATTTTCATCACTGGTTTCCGTCTCTGTACTAGGAGAGGGAAGAAGTGTGCAAAGTATGGCAGGGCAATCGAATAGTGCTACTACGCTTTCTAGTTTTATTGATGAGTTGGAGATCTCTGCTTTTGAGATATCTAACGATGACATTGACGACGGTATCCCTTCGACCGATATAACCCATGGCGTGGAGAAATTCCGGTTTTCAGCTGGAAAAATTACCAGTCTAAAATTCTCTGCCAAACGCTGGGCTAACATTATAAGAGGCCCCCCTATTTCGCTTAATCACTAAAAAACGATTTTTTATTTTTGATTAGGAGAAAAGGTATGCACGCCTTAAATCTATATAAAACCGAAGCAATCGATACACTGGCATGGCCGGTTGTTGAAAATACTATTACTGTTAATTCTTCTGCAATGGCGGTATTTACCGACTTTAAGCAGCACTTGCCGCATGTCATCGACGCGCGGACCCCCGCAACCAAAGTTGAGTCGATTATGCGTCAGTCGCATGTTCGCATGATGTTAGTGGTTAATAACGAAAATCGGTTCATAGGTATTATTACCAGTCACGATGTGGGTGAGCAGCAGATAATTAAGCGCATAAGCGAGTTCAAGGTTAAACGTGAAGAATTAACTGTTACTGATTTTATGCGCCCTAAAACGTCGCTTATGTCATTTGATTTCACAGAACTGACTCATTCTTCGGTGGGTGATGTCATAGAAACACTTAAAGATTACGGACAGCACCATTGCTTGGTAATGGACAGAGATAGCCACGAAGTTCGGGGGGTTATCAGCGTTAGTGATATTGCTAGAGAATTGCGCTTACCGCTCGATATTCAAGGCCGCCCTACTTTCGCAGAGCTAATTAATATTCTTGCAGCGTAAATTTTCATTTCGTTAATTTTGAGCCATACTTTTACTGCGTGTTGTTTATAGGCACGCGCAGTAAAAGGCATATATCTGTTAATGTTATTTAAGTATGTTCCTATCCTACGTATATCAATATTGTTCGGTGGTTGTATGAAGTATGCTCATGGCGAATTTATCATCACTCGGTGTGGCGATGCGGTAGTAACGCAAGCCTATGGCCCTTGGAATAAAGAATGTGTTGAACACTTCGTAACAGAATACCGCACTATCGTTGAAGAGCTGTTTGGTAAAGTGTGGTGTAGCATCGTTTGTGTTGCTGGAGAGTCACTTCTCATTCCCGATGCAGAAATTCTTTTACGTGCCCGAATCGAAGCAATGCACCCGCTAGGCCTAACTCACATTGCGGTTGTGTTACGTGACTCAACTGCTAAAGCAACCACCAAAGCTCAGCTCAAACGAGTGTACTCAGGGCTTAATATTGAATTCACGTTCGTTGAGGCTATTGAAGAAGCTGTCTCATGGGCAGAGCAAGGTGGATTTACTATAAACTCCAAAAACATTTCGTCGCATTTAGAAAAAGTGGCATCGAAGTAAAGGTTCAACCTGGTATGCATTTCGCAATGTTTTACAGCATCTAACTAAGATTGTTCGATAAAACGAGGCGAAACTATGAATAGATCACCATTTCCTACCAGCGTTGTTACCAAAGCGTTCACCTGGGCCTATCAAGAACTTGGTTTAAATATCAAGCAAGCCTCTGAAATAATGGGTATTTCTCCCTCATCTCTTGCGCAAACTACACTGCTCGGTTTTGAGAGTGGCACTGCGGAGTATCGCAAGCAATTAGCATTTATTCGTATGTATCATTTACTCATCTCTTTGTCAGATGGGGATAGTGAACAAATGAAAGTGTGGTTTAGCAGCTATAACGTCACCCTTGACAAAAGCCCTTGCCAAATGTGCAAGGAATACGATGGTATTGAGCGTGTGGCCGATCAATTGCGTAAATTAAAACAGTCTGAACCTGGCAGGCAAAGTGCGCTTACTGTTGTTGAATTTTCTCACACTGACCAAAGTTCAAATGTGGGTGCGATACTTCACTAGTCAGCTTTTACAGCCCTGCTGTCAATCTCGATAATAAAGTCTGCACACGCGTCGACTTGCGTAATTGGGATCATGTGTCCAGTGCCGGGAATGATTTTTTGCGTCGCAGAGCTTAGTGCTTGGGTTACCGCACCGATGTGCTCACTTGGCTTCAAGATAGTATCGTTTTCGCCGTATAACACGCCCACAGGACATTGTATTTCACCGTAATGGGCTTGCTGCCTATGTAGGCTTCCTTGAGCCGATACTGTATCTCTACTTCCTTCATAGAAACTGCGAGAGTGAAGTGCTAGCAATCCGCCTCCCTCAACAGAAAAAGAAGCTGGAACGGAGTCAGGGTGAAAAATTTGAACAACTTGCTTTCTACCCAGCTTAGCTCTTAATGGGCTGGCAATCGTTTTAGTTATAGTATTGCGAATAAATTCATTAGGTATATAAAGTATTGAAAGAGGTCCAGCACCACCTTTAAGGGGAGTCGTTAACGGGCAAAGTAGTGAAACTGATTTTATTTGGTCAGGAGCGTCTAATGCCATCCTCAATGCAACACCGCCGCCCATAGAATGTCCGGCTACAGCCACGTTCTCTATATCCTCTTTTTTCATCCATTCTAGTAACATTTTGCTTTGCTGTTCAAAGCTGGCTGATGTGCTTTTGTATCGGCTTGAAAAGCCGCTACCAGGACGGTCTACAGAGTAGACTGTGTAACGCGACGCAAGAGTTTTGGCTAATTCGTGAAAGTTGTTACTATTACCAAGTAAACCGTGAATAAGCACTAGCGCTGGCCCATCTCCTTGCTTTTGCCAATGAATAATTCCTCCTTGAACAGGAGTGAGTTTCCCCAATGGTCTAAACGCTGATTCAATATTGCTGTCCATTTTTACAGTAAACCAAATGAGAGCTACCAGAATACATATAATGAGTAGTAAAACGATCAGCATGTTGTGTTCCCAAGGAAAGAGTGAAAATTAACCTATCGGTTAACCTTAAAACGGTCAAGTAAGTAATAATAATAGTAATTAATAGATGTTGTATTACTAACACTACATAACTAGTACGCCATGTCGTTACGCAATAGGAAACAAGATGGAACTAAAAATAACACCTTCTATCTCTATAGGTGAAAATGAAGCCGATTTACAGGCCATTCGCGCACAGGGTAGCGGTGGTCAAAATGTCAATAAAGTTAGTAGTGCTATACACTTACGCTTTGACATTAAAATGTCGTCGCTACCCGATAAGCTCAAAGAAAAATTGCTCAACCTTAAAGATAGTCGCGTTACTAATGACGGAGTTTTTGTGTTAAAGGCGCAAAGCTTCCGGACGCAGGAGCAAAATAGAGAGGATGCATTGGCGAGACTTGTTGCGTGGATAAAAACGGCAACCGTCGTACAAAAGCCGCGTATAAAAACTAAGGTGAGCCGCGCAGCAAAAGCACGTCGTGTTGATGTAAAAAAACAACAAGGCGCAAAAAAATCTATGCGTAAGAAAGTGGAATTTTAAACAAAACTGAACTAAAGTATCAGACTTATTTACTGTCATTTCGCAAGACAACGGAAAATTCTTAAAATAATAAATGAATGTGTCTTGTGCTTATGCTAATTATTGGAACTTAGGGAAGCATACAAAGTGACGCGTTCGAACGTAATTCCTATGGTGCTATTTGCAGCCATAGTTGTTTCGCTTGGGATTAACACACCGCAAGCCGCAAATGAGATTATTGCTCGTTTGTTTAATAAATCTATTTCTAATACTGAACTGCAGCCTACTCAGGCTGATGTCGAGCGCTTTCAGTCGATTTTAACTGACAAATCAGAAAAAGAAGTGCGTAACATTTTGGCTCAACGTGCGCTTGGTTCTAAAATTACCGAATCTGTGCTTGCTGATTTTGCCGATAAAAATTCAATAGCACCCGATGAAAGTGAAATCCAGTCTGCATATTCAGTAATTAAGCTGTGGACCGTTGATTTAGACGGCGATGGCGCATACCACAATGATGAGCTTGAGCGTTATCGCTTGGCTATGGCGGAAGGCATGGCAAAAAGCTGGAAGGTGTCTAAAGTGCTGTATGAAGCCTATGGGGGTGACGTAGTCTTCCAACAAGATAATCCTTTAACGCCTGTTGGAGCTTATCAAAAACTGTTTGAACAGTATCGGGAGCAAGGTGAGTTCGTTATTTATGACCCTGTTTTCAAAGCGGCATTTTGGAGCTCGGTGAAAATGAAATACGCGAAAACCTATGATCCAGAAAATATAGATTTTTCTCTCCCTTGGTGGGAAAAGAGCATGACTGCTTCAGAAAAATAATTTAAAAGGCCCTGTTTTTACAGGGCTTTTTTATTGTTCGCGAAAAAACAACTCCCCAGCGGAATAAAACCTTTCCTTCAATCGTTATCTCTGTGTCCTTTATGAAAAACGGAGATAATCGGATGAAAAAGTTAAATACTGCAATTGCACTGGCGTTAGGTATCGCGTCAACTTCAGCGCTGGCTCAAGAAGCAAACTTTTCAGCTAATACTTCAGCTAATGCTTCAACGTCTACATCAGTTTCTCTAACAAACGCGCAAGCTACAGCTCAATCAAGAATGCAGACATCGGTACAAGGCGAAACAGATACACAAAGCCAAATGTCTACGGAAAGTTCAGCTAACGCTAGTGGACAGCTATCGGCAAGCCGAACAGGCAATGACATATCAAGTGGGCAAGAATTGAATCAAGCCCCTGAAGCCGATACCGAAGACAATAGCGAAGGCAAGTTAGATCAAGCATCGGAAAATGAAGTAGCACAAACGACTACTTCAAACGCTAGCCTCTTAGCAAATAGCACTCAGCAGCTGTCTACAGTTGCAGCATCTTCACTGGTATCCAATTCGCAAACGTCGATTGATGGAGCTGTTTCTGCAACATCAGAAATGGCAACTTCGATGGCCGTACCGGTGGCAGCAACACTTACTAGTAGCATGACGGGGTCTCTATCAGCGCTTTCATCGGCTTCAGAAAACGTTGAACAAGTCGGTGAGCCAGGAAGTGAAGTGGAAAATGCAGAACAGATGGTGCAAGGCTCGGCATCGGGCCAAATCGGCCTGCTAGTAAACAATAGCGTAGAAAACGCGGTAGGAAATACGCTAGAAAGCTCTATAGACGGCGTAGTTGCAGGTACTGTCGAACAAACTGTATCAGCGACTGTCGATAATACTGTAGAGAGCACGGTAAACAATACAGTGGCAAGCACTGTAAACGACAATGTAGCTTCAAGTATCTCAGGTGCACTCGGCCTTTGATTTACCGGCTTCAAACATTTATTTGGAGTTGGGCAAGCTTGAACTAGCACGTTAAAAAGCCATCTCAAGATCTGAATGCGGTTTGTCTAGATAGAAAGGCAAGCCGCTAATTAAGGCCTAGGCTATAGGTGCCGACACATTATCGAGCTGTTGTGCAGTCCTAGTTAAAGCGAGCTTCTCAAGTCTAATCTCACATCCCTCTTGCTTGAACAAAACATAGCAACAATCGCTAAGTTTCACTTTCTCTGTGGTAGGTAACAGCAATGCAAACATTTCAACATTCGCCAACAAAAATCAACTTTACTTGTGTCAGTCACAAGCACTTCTCGCTCGCCGTTATTATTGTTTTACTGAGTTGTGGCGCAGCCTATGCGAGCGCTGACAGTCAGTCGCATAATGCTAAAGAAACGAGTCACGCAGACGTAAAGCAACAAACATTTTCACTTTCAGGCTCTGCCTATGTTGGGTATCGCTTTGATAGCAACGTGAGCGTAAGCGAGCTCGATACTAATTCAGATGTGGCTGACGGCGCACTGCAGTCAGAAGCACGGTTAAAGGTCTCAGTGAAGCCCACTGAAAAGTGGGGAAATGTGCTATCGGCAAGTCAGGCGAATACTAATTATCAAACGCTAAGCGAGTTTGCTCTTGACCTTACCACTTTGTCTGCAAGCACAAGCTATACGTTTGATTTCGCCAAATTAGGTGCTCACTATTATCACGCTAGCGCTAAACTTGATGGGAGCGACTTCCTAACCTATCAACAGTATGGTTTATCTGCCGGAAAATTGTTGGGCCAGCGCACCTATTTACGCGTTAGTAGCGACCTTATCGACAAACAGTTCGAGAACACGCCTGAAGATGCGCCAATTCGAGATAGCGAGGCTGTTGCCGTGCGCAGTGATCTGTTTTACTTTTTCGAAGGTGAAGATTTTTTTCAAATCGCACTTAAACTTCAAAATGAAGACGCTCTAAATAATGTGTTCGATTACACAGGTAAGGGTGTCGATCTTGCGTACACCTATCCTCTAGCTGTGTTTAGCAAACCCTTGAAGCTTACGGTTTCCTATCAACTAGAAGTAAGAGATTACGCCACAGAACAAGATGGAGGTATAGGCAGGGAAGACGACAAGCATGTGGTAGAAATGAGTGCAGACTACGCCATTCACAACAATGTCGATATCAGACTGTCTACTCAATACGGAGACTTCGCCTCTAGTGTCGAAGGCGCAGATTACCAAGAGACCATCGCTGAGTTAGGTATTAACGTTCATTTTTAATAAATCTTAATGTAAACCTTAAGGTGGCTAGTGCCTTTAAACTTAAGGCAGTACACCAAAACCAAATACGCTGTCTCGTCCGGGAGCTCCCGCATCCAACGCTAGTTTCTGCAGCCCCAGCAAGGCGGCGTTCCTTTCTTTCTCTACACGTAAAAAACATGCATACAAAGCGGTGGCGCGCGGTGAAGCCATCGAAGTTCCCGTTTGCCTAACCGTTTCTCCGTTAGGATGTGCTGCATCTACCGAGACACCAAACGCAGCAAAATCAACGTAATCACCTTGGTTCGCCCATCTGTAAATTGCCTTAGATTTATCAACTGCAGTAATAGCGAGTGTTTCTGCGTAGGCAGCGGGATACAAGGGTAAAGAAGCCGGACCCGCGTTGCCCACAGCAGCAATAATTTGAATACCGTTTTTATCTAATTGTTTTATAACCCGCGCTAAAATGGGGTTGTCGGGCCCCGCAAGGCTCATGTTTATGGCATCAACCTGCTGTGATGCTAAATAGTTAAGGCCTTCAATTAACGACATCAGCGTTGCGCCTTGGCTAACACTATTGCGCGAATAAAACACACTTGCGTTAAATACTTGGCTTGATTTAGGTAGCGACGCCGCAAGTAAACTCGCTACTGCCGTACCGTGATCTGAGGAAAACGCTACAGCATTTTCTTGGGATGTTGGCTGTCCAGAAACTTTTCCGTTGCCATCACCTTCACTGCTCGTATTACTATCTTGACCGTGCTCGCTCTTCTGACTTTGACCAACAATAAAAGAGGCTTGTGTTAGGCTAACGTGCGAAAGCATGGGGTGGGTAGGCACAACATGGGTATCAACCATTCCGATGCGCAAGGGTAACGAACAAGATTCAAACTTTTGCGGTGAAGCTTCTGACTTACGTTTAGACTCTGGTTTGCTTTTGTTCGTAGTCACTTCGCTTTGCGATAAGTAAATATGATTACGTCCTATTTGAGACTGCAGGTTTTTGGGTAAGCTGTTGCGAATATACGACACTTCATCCTCATTCCCCGTTATCTTTACTTTATAAAGCCACTGAGAGAGTGCAGGTAAGAACTGTGCCTCTTGTATTTCCATATTCATACCATTGAAATACGCTTTATCGGCTTCTTCACCAATAAAAAGCCACTCTTTTTCAACAGCAAGAAAACCTTTCTCGACCGTTACTTCATTAACAATTATCTGGCCTGATTTAGATAAAATAGTTGTTGCTGCAGGGGCAATAAATTGGGGTTCGATACATGGCTAAGTGCCCCCGAAGCCAGCGTAGATAAGTCTCTAACGTCCTCTGCCGATGATTGCGCTTTTTGTCTTGCTACCTCGCGAATGGACTTTAAGTCGGAGGGCGTTTTGTCAATTACAGGCTGTACAGGAGACACCACTTGGTTCAACGTTCCTGCTAGTTGTGCTTGGGATATTGGAGCCGCAAACAACCCTACAATTGCCACAAAGAGTCTGTACTTCATTTTGCTACCTTTACGTCAACATTGGAGCAGTTCGGTGTTTTAAGAAGGGATGGCATAAATTGTGCCATGGTTTCTAGTAGAGGCCTGTGGTTCATCGTGTACAAATGTGGTTTTAAAAGTTCACTGAAGGTCAACAGGCATTAACCACTACCTTACAGTGTAGTAACGAATAAAAAGAAAAAAAATTCCAATGCGAACTCGAGCGCCAACACGTTTTAATCCTATTTTAAAAAATTGATTAATACGTGGAATAAAAACAGAAGTGGCTCGTTAATAGAGTATTGATAACGGAAATCTTCACGAAGGTACATGAAAATGAAAGATGAGTTGACCGAACTCGTCCCGTCATTGCGAAAATTCGCATATTCACTGACGGGAAACATCCATGATGCTGATGATTTACTTCAGAACACGCTAGAGCGGTTACTAAAAAAACCGATTCCAGAGCAGGTTACGTTAATGGCATGGGCATTTAGAGTATGCCGTAATTGTTGGATAGACGAATACAGGGCAAAAAGAGTAAGGGCTAACGCCAGCGATGGCCTTTCATATGAAGCGCAATCAGCAAATAACAATGTAGATATGGATGAAGCGGTAACCCACTCTATAACGCTGAAGCAGGTTTCAAGAGCGATGGACGAACTGCCATGTGAGCAAAGAGAAACTCTTTCTTTAGTTGCAGTGCAAGGGATGAGTTACGCCGATGCTTCAGAGGTTTTACAGGTACCGGCGGGCACCATTATGAGCAGGCTTGCTAGAGCAAGAACGAAGATATCTAACTTACTAAATGGACGAAATGAGGTGCTATCGTGATCTTAACTGACGAAAAACTCTCCGCGTTTTTAGACGGAGAGCTAAATTTTGCAGAGATGGACACAGTTCGCGAAGCTATAGCCCAAGACGTTACTATTTCAGACCGCCTTGCCGCACTTGCTGAAGTAGATAGAGTAGTAAAAGTAGCTGCAGAAAAGGCTACTGCTGTAGCGTTACCTAATGAAATCGTTGCGCTTTTGAATAATGAAAATCGAGGAAGCGGCGAAAACGGAGCTGATCAAAAAGAAACGCTAGTGTCTGATGCAAGCGCAGTTAGTAAGCATAGCGCTAGTCAAAGCTCAATGAAGAATGCAACTGACAACGTCGCGCCATTTGCGCAAAAAGCGAAGAACTCTTATGACGCAAAGCGAAAACAAGCAAAGTGGAAAGGAGTGTCTCCACTTGCAGCAATAGCCGCTAGTGTAGCTGTGTTATCCGGTTTGGTGTTCTTTAATCAACAAAGTGCTGAGACTGCGCAACCTTCGCATTGGGCGAACGTGTCGTTTGTACTTGATAGTCATCTTTCAGGTGAAGCTAAGACATTTGAGGGCGGCGTAACTGTTACTCCTCAGCTTTCTTTTTTAAATACTGATTTTAACTATTGCCGACAGGCTGAAGTGGCATCACGAAATGAACGAAGTGTACTGATTGCTTGTAAAGATAAACAAGGAGCGTGGCAACTCGCCGCAAGCAAGCTAGATGTACTGGGTTCTAGTGAAGGTCAATATCACACTGCCACTAGCACCAAATCGTTAGAAGATGAGTTAGACAACATGATGGCGTCTGCGCCATTAAACCGAAAGCAAGAGAAAAACGCAATTGAAGCAACTTGGCTAGCTGATAAAGCCGAAGGAGTAGATGATGAAAACTAATATTATATTTGTACTTGCGGTATTAATTCTGGCGGGCTGTGCAAGTCAACCCGATTATAGACAAGCAGATAAAGGCGGTTTTGGTTACAACGAAAGTAAGTTAAGTGATACCCAATACCGCGTGCATTTTAAGGCAAAGGGTACGGATAAGGGAAAAGCAATGGATTACGCTATGCTGCGCGCAGCAGAGCTAACCTTATTAGAAGGTTATGACTGGTTTGTAGTTACAGACCGAGAAACTTTAGTGGACAAGGAAACAGTGAAAGCCTCGCCTGCTGCAGGGTTTAGCCAGCGTTATGCACGGGTTACTGACTGCGGTGTACTTACTTGCCGTACGTCTTATCACCCTACAACCCAATTCGAAACTGGTGTGTATGTTGGTGGCTCTCAAAAAAGTGAAATCGAGAGTGTTTTAAACATTGAAATAGGTAAAGGTACTCGCCCAACGTCGGCAACCAGTTTTGACGCAAGAGAAGTACGCGAAAATCTAGAGCCAAAGATAGAAGAGTAGGTTTGCTTTTTACAGGTAGCTAATAAACAACGGCTTATGGTTATGTAAGCTTACTTGAATAGCACACCACAGCCTTAAACTTAATTACTGATTTTAAAACAAACGAAAAGGCCACAACATTAAGTTGTGGCCCTCTTAAAATTTGCTCTAACAAAAGCTAATCTCAGTTAAAAATACGGCCTTTGTTTAATTACCCTAGGGCAAATACAAATCATTAGTTGAAGTATGCATCTACTTCTTTCTCAGCTTCGTCACGGCTTTTGCCATACTCCTGCTGAATCTTACCAACTAATTCTTCACGGCGACCATCAATCACGTCTAGGTCGTCATCGGTAAGCTTACCCCATTTCTGTTGTACCTTACCTTTCATTTCTTTCCAATTACCTTCAATACGATCATTGTTCATAACGTGCTCTCCTTATCCAAACAATTGGTTGAGAAAACTGGCGAAAAAAGTGGCCAGTTACACTAGTGAAAGCAAATGGTATTCCATGGTGTAGGTTTTTGATAAATAGTCAATTATCTTATTTTTAAAGTGCTGGCAATATGTTTTTCATGCAGAATTTACAAACCGTTGCAAACACTACAGAGCAATAAATCAAACATCAGGCGAACGTTTTGGCGAATGCTTCGCTATCCTGCCTCTTTTCTATTTTATGCTGGTCTTCGCTACGACCTTTTTTCCAATAGCTACTTATATAAACATTCTCATGAGCCACGGCTTTCTCATCCTTAAGCCATACTCTGATGGCTCGCATGTCAGCGAATTCGCATGCTACCCAAACTGTAGGAGTACCTTCTAGCCAATCAAGCTGTGTTATGCGATGTGGTAAAGGCTGTTCATGCTCCCATATCACCGTAATTCCTTCGGGTGTTTCAAGCGCAACCGCGTCTCTTGGATCTTGAATTTTAATTACCGCATAGCCTTTGGCATGTGAGGGAAGCGTTGCCAGGTGGTTTCTAATACTGGGAAGTGCAGTCATATCGCCTGCCAATAGCACCCAGTCATAATGTTCATTTAAGCCTTTGCTTGAGCCTGGACCTGCTAATGTAATGACGTCACCAGGTTTAGTACTTGTAGCCCACGCTGAAGCAGGCCCCGTTTTTCCGTCATTTGCATGAATAACCATATCTAGAACCATTTCAGGTTTATCAGCATCGAAGTAGGCAACCGTGTAAGTGCGCATTGCCACTTGGCTCATATCAGTAGGTTCGGTAAGTGGGTTTCCGTTTTTATCGAACATAAGCTTTACGTAAGCGCCAGCGGCGACGGCAGGAAAAGAGCGAAGATCTTCACCACCCAGATGAACACGCTGCATAGTAGGGGTTATACGAACAGACTGCATAACAATAGCTTGGCGAGGTTGTGGTTTAGACATTAACTTCTCCTTAAAAATTCAACCGATATTTTATTTGATAATGGTTCTCATTACTATTTCTTAAGATGAGATGATAACGTTTGTTAAATTCTATTTTTTAGATTAAAGAAGAGTTTTTTGGGTATTACTACAACAATTAGGGTCGTGATAACGAAAGTGGAGCTTGAGAAAGCTGCTGCGGTAAAAAAGGATCAGGCAAAAGAAAAGGGGCTAATAAGCCCCTTAAAAAAACCACAACATAACTTGGAAAACACATTTACACACCACAAAGACGCACACTCAACGACTTCATGTATAAAGTAAGATAGCCAAATCCTGAAAAGGTTCCGCTTTTTTAAAAATAAATGATAAAAAAATAAATATCTTTGAAAAACGTTGATAAAACACACGGGTGTGCGCCTTTGGTTTCGGCTTTTAAAACTTACTTGGTGCGGCTAGCTCTTCGCAGCGTTATAAAGACCACACATGTTGTAACGGCAATTAATGCTGACGCTACAGCAAAAGGTAAAGTGATATTGAACTGGTAAATAGCAGCAGCTAAAGGTGGCCCTATTACATAGCCCATGGCGGTGGTAGCCGTAATTAACCCCGTTATAGTAGCTTGTTGAGAAGGCGCGCAATAGGTTGTTGCCGCTGCAGCTAATGATGGGTAGGCCATACCCATACCTAGCCCCATCAAAGCCATGGCAATATAAAGTACAAACAATGAGTGTTGAAGGAACAGTAACAGGTAGGCCAATCCCAATAATGGAAGTGCGAGCGTGATCATAGTTTCTTTACTTAAACGCCCTTTTTGTACCCACCCAAATTGCGCAGTAAGAGACGCTGCGGCACTCACCATCATAGCAAAACCCACTTGTCGAGCGGCTTCAACAGGCGTGTAATGATAAAAGTCGATAAAAAAGAAGCCTAGCGACTGCTGCATCATTGCCATGGCGCAGAATACGCAAATACACGCGGCAATAAACACGTAAGGCACTTTAGTGCGAGGTTGTTTATCTTCGTTTGTATGCCAGGTAGTCTGCTGCTGGGATAAAGGTGGTGAAATCGGTAGTTTAAAATACACCAATGCCAAAGCTAATAGAGTTAAGACAACAATACTGTATAAAGGTGCTAATAAACCAAATCCGACTAATAGCCCTGCGTAAGCTGGCCCAACAATTTGACCTACATTACTTGCAGAGGTTACCTTACTAATAGCGCTTACTCTGGCCTGGGGCGAACTTATAGCCACAGCGTAACCTACGGCAGATGGCGGTGTTGCAGACATAATAGTAGACTGCAAACTGCGACTTATTAGTAACGCCAAAAACAAATTAGTACCGCTAATAAAGCCAGAAAATCCTGCCATCCAAGCGCTTGCAAAGGCAAATGTACCCAAGCTATAGCCGGTTAACCCCACCATTAAAATGCGTTTAAACCCTACGCGCTTTGCTACTTTACTCCATACATTAGTGCCAAATGCGAAAATTAACGCGGAGCTCGACATGATTGTTGCTATGTGAAACTCAGAAAGGTTGGCTTGGCGCCCCATGGAGGGAAGCGTAGTTAGCATGACGCTTTGACCAACAGATGTAGCAAGCAGTGCGCAAAAAAGCACTTTAAAAACAATGGAGGATGCAGAAGGCGATAACACGCAGGAAGCCCTTTTTGTAGGCGGCGACAATCTTGTTAATATTATCACAAATGAAGATAAAAAAATGCCCGCCAAAGGCGGGCCAAAATCAGAGGTATGTAAAGGCCGGGATGGGCCCTTGAGGGGAGAGGAATGTCGTCGGGTGACAACTCACTAATAATATCGACGACATTACCAGTGTCCTCACTATGGTCTCGTTGAAGTAACACACATGTACGCTCAACGAATCCAAATAGGGTCAACAATCCTTTGCTGCACGAGACATCACTGTCAGTGCTTGCGATGAAGGTACTCAGAGCTTGTTTGCAATCCTTATGAAACAAGAGCAATGCATCCTGCGAGTTTATCTAGGTTTTCTTTTACCTAACCTCCTCATCGACCAGCAATTTAACGAATCTTCTACAGTCATCCTTCAATTCCAAACACTGACTAGTCCAATTATCCTTGGTGACCATTCCATTTGCTTCCTATGTCGTCACCTTCAGTATTTAAAATCTACGTAACTTGGCCTCTCCGTCACTAAAGCCGTCCTGGCTACAAATTACGTTCTGTGTTTATCCGTTAGTCTAATGTATGCGTGTTCTGTGCCAAACCTTAATAAAATTTTAAATTTATCTATCTCACTGAATTTTATCCATATTTTGATTTGTTTTCTTTTTTTATTCTTCAAGATATACAGCGGAGATATTAGTACTATGTAGAATTTTCCCGGTGGCGTGTAGCGTTTTACAAACACACCGTAGACGCTTAAATAACATTTTGCAGAGATAAACGTTTCTCGCATAATACTGGACTGTGATATGTTATAACGTGTTCAACATATATATAGTATTTAGGTTGCGTTAGTGAAATCTTCTGTCACGCTCTTTAGCGTAAAATTCGGTTTAATTGCAGTGTTACTGAGTCTAGTAAGCGTACTTAACTTAGCCTCGGCTACTGTTTATGAGGAAATAGACTGGGTAGCGCTTATGCCTGAGGATGACTTGAGTGCGCTATTGAACAGACCAGAAATTTTAAACGATATCGCTGATGGGTCCGCCGCTGACTCTATTGATGATTTTACCTCGAAGCAGCTAGAAGACGAACAAGCGCAGCGATACCAGCAAGCGCTAGTGTCGGCGCGAGTGATAGATGCTTTTGACGGAAAAGCCATCCGCATACCCGGATTTATTGTGCCTTTAGAGCAAAACGAAGAACAAAAGGCTACAGCCTTTTTCGTAGTACCTTATTTTGGTGCTTGTTTACATATGCCGCCACCGCCGCCAAATCAAATCTTGTATGTTGAATATAAGGAAGGCATTGCAATAGAAAACTTGTACGACCCTTATTGGTTTGAAGGCACGGTAAAAATTGACAACCACGAAAGCGCACTAGGTACATCTGCCTATTCATTGGTGCTAGATAGCTTTGCACTTTACGAGGAGTAACTGAGATGAAAAAGACACTAGTTGCAGCCACAGTCTTATCAAGCCTAATAGCATTTTATAGCACTGCATGTGAACTACACGCAAGCATGGGGAATATGCAGTTTGGTTTTCAGCACCCTATGATGCAGCAGCATTTGGCGACGGCGAAAGAGCCGCTTATCTCGCTTAATATTGATAGGAAGCGTGAAGTCATTAAGCTTGAAGAATCTGCTGTACCGTTGCGATTTACAATTCCCTCGAACTATAAAGAAGTGAGTGTAGATGTATTGGCAAGCGACGGTGTAACGCTACTTTCACCACAGCGATTCACTCTGCTTTCAGCTAAAGGCGAACAAGCTATTAGCTTTCAGGCCCAAAAAGCAGGTACACACGAGCTCGTACTTAAAGTGTATGCACTTAAAAAGAATGTGCCGGTAACTTACACGCGTAAAGTCAAAATTTTAGCGAGTTAAAGTGCTTGGAGAAAGTATGAAGCGAGCCACTTTTTTTTCATTGGCCTCTCTTGTAGTTTTCACAGCATTGGGCACGTTGGTAGGGCTGGGGCTCAGTGGCAAATTGAATAGCGTTATTGAAAGCTTGTTTGATAATAACGCCGTTATTTACCAAGACGGTAGCAGATTAAAATCAGCTCAACAATATATGCCGCTATCCTGGGATGCGCTCTTACCTGAAGCCGAAAAGGCGTTATTGGGCAAGGCCCAATCTACTAAAAATTCGCAACAGAATTTACCTCTTCATGAGCAGGTATTTCAGTCTATTCAGCGTACGTTTGACGACGAGTACCAGCAAGCGCTTATCTCAGTTAATACGGTAGATTCATTTAACGGTAAGTACATCGAGCTTAGTGGGTTTATTGTGCCTGTTGAAGCTAATGCAGAACGTGAAATAACGGCATTTTTCATTGTTCCATATTTTGGAGCGTGTATTCACTACCCGCCGCCCCCACCTAATCAAATTGTGTTTGTTTCATTGAATAATGACCATCAACAAGGTGGTATTAGTGGAATAGACATCCAGCAGGCTTATACCTTCTCGGGTAAGTTTTCTACAGGACTTTATGAAGACCCTCAGGGAACATCAGCTTACTTACTGGATGTGTTAGAAATAAAGCCCTATAAAGGGCTTGGAAATGGCATAGACGATGAAAAAGCAGAATTAGGAAACGGCGCTTTTCATATAGAAAGCGATAATCGTTAATTCTGCGTTTTTAGTTAATTACCAAGAACCGTACATTGGGTTTGGCAGAATGAAAATCTCTGTGCCAACTTGTGGCATGAGCGAGTCCACATTCGCAGACTCTTGGGTTACGCCGCCCACATCTTCAATATTGTCGCCAATTTGCATGATAATAGTGTGAGGTGCGGCCCACGTAGATGACGCGTCTTTAGACGTATTTGAACATGCGATTTTACCTTGAGTAAGCTGTGTTCTGCGTAAGTCTTTGTCATTAACCATACCTTCTTGTCCGACTGCTTCTTTGTCTGCAGCAATGCGGCCAACCACGCAAGTATTGCTGGTGGTAAGCGGTAGACCTTGCGCCAATAGGTTTGCCCAAGTGTGGTTATCAAGAGTCTTATCACGATTCGTAATAAGCGCCACTTTTCCATTTCGCTTAACAACCTCGTCGATAAAATCAGCGACGCCAGGCACCAGTGTGGCTTCTTCACGCTTTACCCAATCAGCCCAGCTTTTTGATGAATAACCCAAGCCGTTACTCTCGCGCTCTTTTTGGTAGGTACTATTGTCCAGCACGGTTTCATCAACATCCATGACTACAACGTCGCCTTCAGCGAAACGCGTTGGCAGTGCGGCAATTGCCTGGTTGTAAACAAAGCTTGAGAGGACAGGGTACTCTTTGCTACTGGTTTGGTATAGCACAGCGTTAGAAAGCGTATGTGCTTTTTCACCCGCCAGCGAGGTTGATGGTGTTGACGAGCATGCCGCGATAACTGACACCGCAGCGCTAATGCACGCTAGTTTGCTGATATCAGTAAATTTATTAACAGATAACAATGTTATTTTCCTTTTATCGTTTCTTCTGCCTGCGTATTTCAACATACATAACCACGTATGAACTTATCGATGAACTGGGCCTGATATTTCAGCAATGGCGTCGTGTGCATGCAGACTTTCTTGATGTTCTACTTTTACACGAAAGTAGGTAGCTTGGTAATACGTACTTAACGCGGCATGTAGACGTCTTACCGAATCTTCAACAAACATTAGGTTTTCTGCATTACGTTTTGCAAACGCCTGCTCATCTTCCCGCTTAACCGCGGTTTGTAGCGGCGTGCCTAGCGCGTTCTCTACTAAATCAATAATACCAATAAAATCAGGAATATCTTTGTTAGCTAAGTCCAAAGTTATGTCGGCAAAAGAGCGCTGCGCATGAGCTGTGGCGATGCTGGCTTGTTTAGAAGCCAGCCAAGCGCCCACTTCTTCTACAGTTAGCTGCTGCCCCTCAAATTGCTTGCTCTCAAATTGCGTCGCAAAGGCTTCTGCAAGCGCTTTGCGTGAAAGTGATGCAGAGCACGGGCACGTACTGGAATAAGGCACTCTTAGCTTAAGCTGCGCTTTGTAATGTTCTGATGAACGCATTACATACAGTGAAGCAGGGTAGGACTGATACCCTGACGTTTTGCTAATAAGCGCTGGGCGCGACACGGTGAGTTCAAAATGCAAATTTAACTGAGCGCTTTTACTGAGCCCATCTTGTGACTCGATAAGCGCGTTCATTAAGCTTGTTAGTGCCGACTTGTGAAGGTCCTTATTGCTCAAGTACTGCTGAAGTAGATTGTACAAGCGAGACATGTGAATGCCTTTGGCGTTGGGATGATCTAAACTTACTGTCACATCTACTTTTGCCTGGCTTGCTAGACGCTCTCCACGTTTACCTAACACGTGAAGCGGTATTGCAATACCCTGCATACCAACACTATCAATAGCAGGAACTTGAGCAGTAGATTGCTCAGTTGTGACATCGGGTAGTACCGTGTCGCGATGATTGAAACTAGACAAAATTACCTCTGACTAAAACCTTAAAGACCCTTACATCGCTATATTTGTAAGCGTCGCTCAAAAGAATACGCGTTTTTGAGGAAGTGATGAAGCTAATAGGTGTGTGATTGTGCTGTCTCGTGCTCTTCGCAGGTCGACTTTCGAGTATATTTTCTAAGGCGATAATTAACGATATGCGCACTAACGATAATAGATGAAGCAATTACCGTTATAATGACTTCACCATTTTCACCAAGTACTTCGTGTCCCAAACCTAGCCATTCGACGAGCAGCGGACTGCTTAATAATGTGAGGCCGAAAGCGCCAGCTAGTACTACCCATTTACTTCTATGATGTAGATAGCCCACTGAAAGCGCAAAGGCGCCAATAGGCAGTACAAAGAACAGCAGTATCTGGTGGAAAGTTTCATCATTGAGGATAGATACACTTGCTAATGCCGGTATAGAAATCAATAGAATAGGCGTTAGTAAGCAGTGGATTACGCAAAGCGATGAAAGGATCATAGCGAGTCTGTCTGAAATAAACTGCACTTTCGGCATTGTGCTGACTCCTTGAGATATTGAATTCATAGTATTTCCAGATATTGCTAGCGCGCATTTTCAATTTTTGAAACATGCGCCTGAGAGAGTGAAAGAATGACTAGTTGCTAATGGATAACCTAGGCTGACTTGATGTTATTTCCATCGCGCCTTGCCCTTTGTTGGTTACCCAAATTGCATTAACGTGCTGCAGGCTTGGCCAATTGGCAAACCCTGTCATCTCAATACGATCCAACGGGCCTTGGCAGCTAAGCAAATAGGCCACGCGAAAATCAGAATGGGTGTTGTGATGGGCGTCGCTTTCGTGTTCACTGTCATGCTCATCATGCTCATCATGCTCATCATGCTCATCATGCTCATCATGCTCATCATGCTCATCATGCTCATCGACCATCTCCCAAGGGCTTTCAAGGGCGGTATCGAGTAATTCACATGTGCTGCTTAGGGTAAAGATGTCGTCAAAGCGCAGAAAAGTGCTTCGCGTTTCTTCATAACGTTTTTTCTCGTTGGCCGTGGTTGGCTTGTACTCAAAACCCAACACGTCGGCTGCAGGCAACTGAAGCACAAACTGCCACTCATTTCCGGCCTGCAAAACTTGTAGTTTACCTTCGCCATGCGTATGAGGTGCAGCATGAGCAGTTCCGGTACTCGTTCCCACTAAACTCATTCCGGCAAATGCACTCACCTTAAGAAAAGCTGAAGAGGTACGCAGTACCGTTTTAGATTTTTTCCACGTAATAGAAATGGTTTTCATTTTTACCTCTTGCGTAAGTGTTACAGTATAACATACCATAAAAACAAGGTTGATACATTATCACATTACACGAATTCAGAGGTTAGAATAATGAAACTGTCTCGATTGGCGTTAAGTTTGTCGCTTTTAGCGCCTGCGTCGCTATTAGCGTCCCCGTCAGTGCTAGCACAAACACTTTCTGGCACGGTAACCAATGCATCCGGAAAGCCCCTCGCCAATGCCACTGTTGAAATTGAGGCGCTAAAGCGTGTTACCAACACCAATGAGCTGGGTGAATTTACTTTCTCTGACGTAGAGGAAGGTGACTACGCGCTGCATATATTTGCATCTGGTTTTGCTCATTTACATGAAGAGGCGAACACTGCGGGTGGCACTAACTTTGTACTAGCGCGAAGTGCTATTGAAGTGATTGATGTGCATGCCACCCCTATGCACTTGTCTGTCATGGAGTCGGCTACGCCGGTGAGCGTGTTATCTGGTGAAACCTTACGACGTCAACAAGCTGCCACACTTGGCGATACGCTAGAGAAACTGCCTGGCGTACAATCTAACTTTCATGGCAACGTTGCAAGCACGCCAATAATTCGAGGCCTCAGCGGTCCACGCGTATTGATCACGCAAAACGGTTTGGATGTGAGCGACGTTTCCCGTGTTGGTCCAGACCATGCGGTAGCAAGTGAAGCCTCAACCGCTAAACAAATTGAAGTGCTGCGTGGGCCAGCCACCCTTTTCTTTGGAAGCGGTGCAATAGGCGGAGTGGTTAACGTGGTTGACCAACGGGTGCCAACCTCCACCGAAACCCGCGGAGAATTTTTACTAGAAGCCCAAACCGTCAATGACCAGAAATTGGGTACCTTCAATGTTACAACAGGTTCAGAAAATATAGGATTCTATGCCGACGGTTTTTATCGCGACTCAAATGACTATGAAACCCCAATGGCGCCTGATATTGACGACCCGGATGGCGAACATGTAGTTGAGAACAGTAACGAAGAGTCCCACGGATTTACGTTAGGCACCAGCTACCTATTTGACCAAGGTTATGTTGGTGTAGCGGTAGAAAGGTTCGAGCGAGAGTACGGCGTGCCTGGTCATAGCCATGGTGATGACTCATCAGTGTTCGCTGATCTTGAGCAGACTAAGTATCAACTTCTCGGTGAGTACAACTTTTCTCATGATTTTTTGCAAAGTGTTCACTTTAGAGCAGGCTATACCGATTACGAACACGCTGAAATAGAAAGTGGTTTTGTCGGTACTACGTTTAGCAATGAAACCGAAGAACTTCGCGTTGAGCTATTGCACAAACCCATTGCCGGCTGGCGTGGCGGTGTAAGTCTTCACTACAAAGGCGCGGACGTTTCGGCACAAGGTGAAGAAGCTTTTACACCGCCTTCAGAAATGGAGATGTTCGCTATAGCTTTGATGGAAGAACGCCATTTTGGTGACTTCTTGGTTCAGTTGGGGGCCAGAGCGGAACGAGTAACACTAGACGCTTCGAGTGTGCTGCTGCCTGAGTTAGATGCTCACGACCATGACGATGAACACGAAGAAGACGAGCATGATGATGAACACGACCATGATCACGATCACGACGATCACGACGAACACGAAGGCAGTGAGTTTGTTCGACAGTTCGAGGTAGACCAAGAGTTTACGCCTATATCACTATCAGCGGGTGTGGTTTACACCATTAACGAAAACTATAACGTGGGTGTTTCACTTTCTCGTTCAGAACGCGCACCGTCGGCTTCTGAACTCCTTTCTTTCGGCCCGCATATTGGCACTCGTACCTATGAAATTGGCGCCTTGTTTGACTTATCAGAGGAAGGGGAGTTTGTGCTCTCTCAAACGGCTATCGATCTTGAGACGGCCAACAATATTGACCTAACGTTCAGAAAAACACAGGGCGATGTTGGCTTTGTATTTAATGCTTTTTATAACCAAGTAGATAACTATTATTTCCAGGAAGAAACTGGCTTATTCGCTGAAAGTGGTCATGACCATGATCATGGAGAAGAAGAGCACAGTGATGAAGAGCACAGTGAAGACGAACATAGCGATGAACTACCTGTTTATCTGTTTGGTTCAGCTGACGCTATTCTTCATGGTTTTGAGTTACAAGTTGCATGGCAAACCACTGACAACTTAAAGCTCGATTTCTTCGCCGACTATGTTAAAGCTCGCCTAAAAGATGGTGGCGCACTGCCGCGGACTTCGCCAATGCGAGTGGGGACACATGTTGCCTACACCCTCGACAACATTCGAGCCGACTTAGACATTACGCATTTTGCCAAACAAGACGACATCTCAACCTTCGAGACTGAAACAGACGGTTACACCCTTGTTGATGCATCGATTACCTATGACATTCCAATGGGTGACGTCGACTTATCTGTTTACCTGAGCGGTGAAAACCTCACAGACGAAGAAGCGCGCGTTCACACTTCATTTTTGAAAGATATTGCACTCCGTCCAGGCAGAACCTTTGCCTTTGGCGTACGCGGTTATTTTTAAAATCAGCTTAAAAAAAGAATTATTGATAGGGATACACACATGAAAACTAGACTTACGCTAAGCGCTATAGCCAGTGCGCTTTTGCTTGCAGGCTGCGGTGATGCAGAAACCAATATTGTAGAGCTGGATCCTATTGAGGTACCAGAGGATGATCATGATCACGATGACGACCATGATCACGACGACGATCACGACTCAGACTATGAAATAGAAAGCGAAGGCAGATTAGTAGTCGCCGATGCTGCTTCAAATACGCTTACCGTTTTTGATTTAGATGATGATTCAGTGCTTGATACCTTCTCTGCAACCCATGATGGAAGCAGTGTAAGCGCCTCAGCAGACTATCGCTTTGCGGTAATTAACAGTCGAGCAAACGGGTTAACTGAATTTCTTGATGGTGGATTGTGGCGTGAAGACCACGTAGAGCACCTGCATGACTATGAAGAAGCCCCAAGTTTCTCTGATTTTTCACTAGAAGGCAGCCAGCCTACCCACGTAATAACACACGATGGTCAGCTTGCTGTCTTTTACGATGGTGATGCCGATACTAGCATGCCAGCTGCGGTAAAAGTGGTAACTGATACGCAAATTGCCAGCGAAATTACTGATGTGCCTACTTTGGAATTTACCGTGAATATGCACGGCGTCGCCGAACCGCGTGGGGATATGCTAATTAGTACTGTGCGTCGAGATGATGCACAGTCTCGTTCAGCCAACACTATCTTGCCAGACAGCGTTGCGGTATACCACTGGCACGATGGTGAGTACGAAGAAGAGCAACGTTTTGATGGTGAATGTGCTGACTTACATGGTGCTGCTCAAAACGAAATCGCTGTGGCTTTTGGGTGCAGCGACGGAGTGCTGGTACTCAATGAAGATGATGAAGTATTTACCAGCGTGCTTATCGACAACATCGATGATCTTGGCGACCTGCGCATTGGCACAATGTATGGTCATGAACACGCAGAAGCCTTTATTGGTATTGCTTCTCAGCACGGCGGTGGTAGTGCCATTTTGGCTAATGTGTCGCCTGTAACCAGCACAATGAGCGTAATTGATTGGCAGCCAGAGACTGATGCTCATGCAGTATCATACGCTTTCTCAATGGGCGGCGAATTCTTTGCTATTTTAGATGACAAAGGTTTTGTAACGCTGCTAGAAGCGCATGAAGAAGACGGTGATACTCACTGGGAATTTGCGCATAAAATTGATGTAGCCAGTGCCAGCGCGGCTAACCTAACAGACGACCAGTCGTTTAGCATGGCGGCATCACAGCATGAAGAAGCCTTGTTTGTTGTTGACCCTGTTACTCAAGCTATCCTTGCCGTTGATTTGGAAACCGAGACCACTGAAACCTTGCTTGAACTAGACTTCGAGCCTGCAGGTGCAGTTTGGTTAGGTATTGCTGAAGAACACGAGCACGACGACCACGATCACTAATCTGACGAAGTGTTTTACAAACGCTAATAGGTGTTTGAATCTAGCAATACACAAATTAAGGGCATAGCGATATGCCCTTATTTTTTGAATTTTTCATATTCATTATGCATTCGTTAATTTCGTTTATAACAGCCCTCGCGTTATTCTTCGCCTTATATAAAAAAACGTCTGTTTCTCAATTGCTTTCTACCGTTATTGATTCTGAATTCCTATGTTGGTGTAGGTCACGCAAAATCCAACAGATCGGTACCGAAGAAGTTATCGATGATACAGCGCCATTCACCAGTCGCATCTTTTTGCAAAACATAAACAGCGCGCTTGCCTTCGCAGGGTAGGGCGTGGGGTGTGGCTTTGGGCACAAGGTAAAGCTTGGCTACCACTAGCGCTACGTCACCGGCTTGTATTACCCGTTCATCCCCAGTTGTAACAAAATGGTCTGGCATAAATTTTTTTTGAAATTTAAGTAGTGCGTCAACGCAGACGCGCTGCGTGGCGTCTTCTTCAGTGGTTTGATTTTGCGTTGAACCGGACATGGGGGTAGCGACCACCTTTGCATCGCTAGCATAACATTGGGATAAGGCGTCTTGATCGCCGCGGTTTACTGCGTCGTGAAGCTGCTTCAATACGTGAGATATTGGGTTGTTCATGGCTGTCGTTCCGTTGTTTTTACCGCAAGACGAGCCAATAAAAAACCCGCCTTTGCGGCGGGTTTAGTGAATTCTATTAACGCACTAGCTAACCCGCCTATTCCGTAGAATAGCGAGAATAATAATCAGCGCAGAAGCTGAGTAAACAGTATGTGTATTCGTGTTTTTAGGCATAGTATTTAAAAACAGTGTGCTGCTAGTGAGTATTTAGTGGCCTGAGTATCCTGCGCACTAAAGAGAAAGTCAATGTGTTTTTCAGGTACAGAACTTAGACCTAAGTTAGTCAGTTAGTAAGCGGAAAGAATTGGTCTTAGTCTAGCTTAGGCTTCAAATATGGTAATGCGATTAATCGAGCCCGGCTTTAAACAGTCATAGATGTCTTTATCGGTGAAGCCGCTGTTGTGGAGAATTTGCCTAGCTACAAGCTTGGCATCTTTTGTACTGTGCTTGTCGCATATTATCTGAAGTGCTTTGTTTTAATAACTAATAGAAGGCATGATGTATAAACCTACGCGCCACGCGTTACCATTATATGATATTGAAACGATATTGTGTGGTGTTGTGATCACTAAAGCCTCGCAAACAGCGTGACGAATTAAGGTGGATTTTGACTCTTGGAGTTACTTTATAGCTGGTTAACGGCCAACGATACATTATCGATATCATCGTCGGTGGTACTTGTTGTTACATCGTTTTTTACGTCAATGATGACAGCAACACTAGGTATTGGAGGCGGGGTGTTATTGCTGGCGGTAATGGCCGGCACCATGCCTATTAGCGCACTGATCCCAGTTCACGGGCTAGTGCAGCTGGGTTCAAACGGAAACCGCGCACTGATGACGGCAAAGCATATCGACTGGAGTATGCTGAAGTATTTTTCTGTAGGTGCAATTATTGGCGCTTTTCTGGCGTCATTTATTGTGGTTCAGTTACCGCTAGTTATCATTCAATTTGCAGTTGCCGCATTTATTTTATTTTTAGTGTGGGGAAGTAAACCCAAAGCACAAGAAATGAAACCGGCGGGTAGAACGTTGGCGGGGTTGATGACTACATTGGTTTCAATGTTTGTTGGTGCCACGGGGCCTTTGGTGGCGGCGTTTGTACATCGAAATAATTACAACAAAATGCAGATTACCGGCACGTTTGCCAGCTGCATGACACTCCAACATGGCCTTAAAGCCTTTGTTTTTACCTTTGTAGGTTTTTCTTTTGCGCAGTGGGCGGGGCTTATCATCACCATGATTGGCAGTGGTGCGCTCGGTACGTTTTTCGGCTTGAAGGTGTTAAAGCGAGTTCCTGCAAAAAAATTTATACTGGTGTTTAAAGTTGTGGTGACGCTGTTAGCCCTGCGCCTGCTATGGCAAGCTATAACAAGCTTGTTATAGAAAAAAGAGCTTAAGAAGTTAGCTTCTTAAGCTCTACATTTTCTTAGTCTGTTTTTGTTGCTTGCCTTTGGCTTTTACTTAAAAGCGATAGCTCAGCGATAGATGCCATTCGCGCCCAGCACCAGGTACACGCTCACCTACTTCAACATCGGCATTCATTACGCGGTTAACGCCCGCTGTGTGTGGGGCGTATAGTTTATCGAACAGGTTATGAATAGTTGCCGTAACCTGAAGATTTGACTGCGCATTATCAAAAAGCGTTAAAAGGCCCGAGATATGAAATAAGCCATAACCTGCTGTGGATGCTTCATTTTGCAGTGCCGAGATATGGTTTTGTGCACCTGCTAATTCAGATGTAAGCTGCATCTGAAGCGGCGCATCAAACACTAGCGTATTCCATTGAACTGTTGTTGTTAACTGCTCTGGCGCAATGCGAAACAAAGCATCGTTAATGTCATCACGGTTACCATGCTGAATTGTTGCTACTGCTCGCACGCTCAGGTTTTCACTAAGCTGACCTTGCACCGTCATATCCGCACCTTTTATAACAGCGTCGGTATTGGTCCACTGGAACGGCTCTGTACCAGCCATCATGGTAGATACCATGTTTGCTGCCATATTCGAACTGGGTGAACCTGTTATGTAATCCTCTATATCTTGATAGAAAAGGCGCGGCGATATAGTCCAGTTTTGATAGGTGTAATCAACACCCACATCTAATTTACGCGCAGTTTCATTGTCTAATTCAAGGTTACCTATGTAGTTAAATCCGTCAGCCATGCCACCAGAAATGCCAAGTGGCAGCCAGGTATAGCGCTCGAAATAGGTAGGGGCACGATTTTTCTGAGAAATACCAAGGACTATATCAAGAGCGTCGCTTGCATGGTATCGGGTGGTAGCGGCTATATCTAACATATTGTAGTTTTTGTCACGCTCAGCGGCGTTGAAATTACTGACTAACGTAGCAATTGCTGGGTTCATCATCACCATGTTAGAACCCGCTTCTCCGGCATCCATATTAACGCGGGTGTATCGCGTACCAAGCGTAGACGAATACGCTTCTTTATTTACTGCCCATTGGGCGTAAATACTCGCGGTATCTCTTTGTACATTAGTAAAGTTATCTACAAAGAACATACCGTTATTGGGGTTAGTAATAACAGAGTTGTTACGGCTGTGGTGCAGATAAGCACCCAATTCAAGCTCACCACTATTTAACGGCATAACGTACTTGGCATCTAGCCCTTGAGCGATAGCGTCAGCATTGTTTTCTCTTGCCATGCTCTCAGACATCACCATGCGCTGGGAAAAGTTATCCATGGCATGTTGGTTACTGTTACCAAACCAATTTATAGCAAAGTACTCTGCTTCGCCGACGTTATAGCGATAACCTAGTCGGTACCATGCTGCATCAATAAAGCCTATATCCATGGCAAGCGCTGGTGTTCCGCTTTCATTTGTATTGAGCTGTTGGTAGCTAGCGTCGAATTGGTGTTTTCCCCATTCATAGCCAAGTCTAAATTTGCCGCCATTTCTTTGGTAGTGGCTATTAGGTATAACGCTGTTATCGCCTGATTCTCGTTCGTCACGCTGCTGATGCATGAACGCGCCGCTAACGAAGGCTTGGTCGGTTTTGTAAAGTACATTGCCCTGGTATTGTTGCCCGCTACCCGGGGCAATTAAGCTGGCATTTACACTGCCAGTAGCACCGCTTCCTAAAGCGAAAAGCGACGCCGCATCGGCGTTAATGCGAAGCTTGCCGCCTAGTGTTTGTACCCCAGCGCTCACCGGTACAATACCGCGATACAAAGTGGCGGTAAGTCCTGGCTCTGGAAGTACGTGGGATAATGGCGAGTCCATGGAGTTAGGGCCTGCGCCTGCTATATCAACACCGTCGATGGACACCCCGACTCTATTGCCAAACAAACCTCGGTATTGAATAAGGCCTGTAACTGGGCCGTTTCGGGAAACAGATACCCCAGGCAGTTGCGCTAACTGATCGCCAAAATCAGCATCTATATTGGTTGCGGCGGTTACCGCTTCTCGCTCGATTTCTTTTGTATTGTCGTTAAGCGAAGAGCCAATAACTGTAATGACTTCCGTTGAAGCACTGTCAATGAACTCGGATGCGTTTGCATAAAGGTGTGTAGATGTGCAGGCAGCTGAAACAGCGAATGCCAGTAAAGAATACTTCATAACAATTCCATTAAATAAACGAACTATGTGCATGGTGAAACCATGCGCGTTAAGTGTGTTTTAGGTTTTGTTACGCGAAAGGTGGAGCGCGGCCTAGTGGGGCGGCAAACGCAAATAATGTGTAGGGCGCTGCTGCAAGGCGAGATACTAAGGCGCGATAGCGCACAAGGGATAGTACCGCCATCGAATCTGCCGGTGCATTGTCAATATGAGGAAGGTCTGCCAGCGTACCGTTGGTACAGTCTACATGCTCGACAGGTGCTTTTAGCAGCTCTGGGCTAATATATACAAACTCACCTTCAAGCTCTGTGGCACTAAGCGATATGTAGCGCATGGTTTTGCCTGTACAGATAAGCTCGATGTCGTCACCCACCAACCCACGCGCATGCTGCATAGTATGCGAAGCAAGGCCAAGCGCTAATGCATTTTGCAAAAGCATACAAAGGCAAAGTGTTAAGGCTATCAGGCGTTTAATCGACATTTTTTATCTTTTTAGATTGCGCACGTTCATCATAGCTTGTGAAGACAGTTTATTTCCACTGATTAATAGTGTTCTTTGATACCGGCTTTCTTAAGTTTTCGATAAAGGGTGCGAGTACTTACGCCTAATTGCCCGGCAAGTTGGTTTATATCGCCTTCAAACCCTTTAAATACGTTTTCTAGATAAACCGTTTCTACTTCATCTAACGTCATGACTTTATCTATGGGGAAAAAGCCTTTTCCTTCTACGTTATTTTGTGAGTGGTCGTTAGTTATTTTATCTACTTGGCTTAGCTCTTCGCCTGTTAAATCATCGTCAAAATCAGGTATGTCAGATTCGTATATTACGGTTTCATCAGCGAGCAATATGGCTTGGTCAACGATGTTGCGCAGTTCTCGAATATTGCCGGGAAAACAATAGTTAGTCAGTTTTTCTAAAGCATTCTTACTAAATCGCTTTTTTTCTTGTGATTGTGAGAGAAAGTGCTTCGCGATTAACGAAATGTCTGACTTTCGCGCCCTAAGCGAGGGAAGGTTAATGGGAAAACCCGCAATTCGGTAATACAGATCTCGTCTGAACTCACCTTTTTCAACTAACTGCTTTAAGTTCTTATGTGATGCACAAACAAGTCGAAAGTTTGCTTTCTTTGTAACAACACTACCCACTGGGCGATAGGTTTGGGTCTCGAATAATCTTAGCAGTTTAACTTGCATAGGTAGCGGTATATCACCGACTTCGTCAAAAAATAAAGTGCCACCTTCAGCCGCTTCTACCAATCCTTTTTTATTGGTAGTCGCTCCAGTGAACGCCCCTTTTTCATAGCCGAATAGCTCACTTTCAAGTAAAGAGTCAGACAATCCGGTGCACTCAATCACAACAAAAGGCTTGCCTGCACGACGACTGCTAGAATGCAGTGCTTGCGACACCAACTCTTTTCCGGTGCCAGTTTCGCCGTGCAGCAATACGGCTATATCTGAATTTGCGGCGCGATTTATTTTGTTCAGCATAGTTTTAAATGCTTCAGATTCGCCTATCATTTTCCCTGCTGCAGGACGATTAGATGCAAATGCAAGTTTGTCCAATATTTCTAAGTAACCTAATAAGTCGCCGTTACCGTCGAATATTGGGCGCATCAAGATATCGCAATAACTTTGACCTTCGCTAGTGGTATGAATATGAACAACACTAGCCGCTCTGCTAGTTTTTTTGCTTTCCAGCATGGGGCACTGTTCGCCGCACTGGTCACAGGGCTTACTATTTCGGTGTGAGACCTGATAGCAAGTACTATAACCAAGCTTAATATCAACCGGATAGGTGTCCCGGTAGGCGGCGTTGACAGCTTCAATGATGTAGCTCTGATTGATGAAAATAGCCGGTTTATCTATTGCATCTATCATTGCTTGTACAATTGATATATTCATTATTCGTGCATTAGCTAATTCTAATTTTATCTTATCAATTTAACATATTGGCACAAAGCTTGTTCTCTGTTTGAGATAAATGACTTGGCCCTAGTGCCAGTAACTTAGCTAACAGGATCGTTATTTTATGAATAAATATGTAGCTTTATTAGCGTTGGGTTTGTTGTTAAGTGGATGTAATATATATGAAAAACCTCAAATTAATAGCGCTGATAAAAAAAGTGGTGAGGAACAAATAAAAGTTCAGCAAGCCAAAGCGCATGTAAAAGCTCTTGGCACAGGGCTAAAAACGCGACTTCAACAGGCTATAAAGACTGGCGGCTTGGAAGCAGGTGTAGAAGAGTGTCAATTAGCTGCAGGCCCCATTGCTGATACTCTGAGTCAAGATGGGTGGCAAGTAGGGCGTACATCATTAAAAGTAAGAAACCCAAATAATGCGCCGGACGTTTGGGAACGTGAGCAGCTAGCGTATTTTTCCGGTCTTTTGGATAAAGCCAAGTTGAGTAATGAGCAGCCACGGAAGCCTCTAGATACCTATCAATACGACAGTGAAAGCGGAGAGTTCCGTTATATGATGGCTATTGAGCAGGGCCAAATTTGTATGGCGTGTCACGGCAGTAATGTAGATCCTGCTGTGAAAGAGGTTATTACAAAACACTATCCTAATGACGAAGCTACGGGGTTTAATCTTGGTGACTTACGCGGAGCTTTTACGCTTAGCTACAAGCCTCAATAGTTATTGGCTTCATCTGCCAACAAAAACACTTTTCCTCCCAAAGCTACTCGCCATATGTTGTGTCATTTTTGTCGGTAAATTGACAAAAATGACGCAGCTGTCATATGAAACTCTTGCGATGGATCAAAGTGCTCGATTCTCTACCGTGGAATAATTCTTCTGCAGTGTACGAAAATAGCCTTCTCAAAAATACTCCGCTTTTAAAAGCTAATAGTTTGGCGAGTGGCATAAACCGTGCTCTAGCAATACAGAGAATTCAGTAAATATTCGCTGAATACCAAAAAGTTAATTTACTTCAGGCGCTTGCCGCGCACACGAGAGAAAAGGGAGATAACCCATGAGCGATACGTTAATAGAACTATCGCGGTGGCAATTTGCATCAACTGCAATGTTCCACTTTATTTTTGTACCCCTAACGTTAGGGCTTAGCTTTTTACTTGCCATTATGGAATCCGTTTACGTAATGACAGGTAAAGAAATATACAAGCAAATGACTCAGTTTTGGGGCAAGCTGTTTGGAATTAACTTTGCCATTGGTGTAGCTACAGGCTTAACTATGGAGTTCCAGTTCGGTATGAACTGGTCTTACTATTCTCACTATGTGGGCGATATCTTTGGGGCACCACTGGCTATTGAAGGATTGATGGCGTTCTTCTTAGAATCGACATTCGTAGGTTTGTTCTTCTTTGGCTGGGACAAAATGTCTAAGGTTAAACACCTTATGGCTACCTGGTTAGTCGCTATCGGTTCTAACTTTTCTGCGCTGTGGATCTTGATTGCCAACGGCTGGATGCAATACCCAGTAGGCGCTGAATTTAACTTTGAAGCCATGCGTATGGAAATGACCAGCTTTGCTGAAGTTGTTTTCAACCCGGTTGCACAGGTTAAGTTTGTTCACACTGTATCTGCAGGTTACGTTACCGGCGCTATGTTCGTGCTGGCCATTTCAAGCTACTACCTGCTTAAACACAAGCACATCGCTTTTGCACGTCGTTCATTCGCTATAGCCGCGAGCTTTGGTTTAGCGGCGACCTTATCAGTTATTGTGTTGGGTGATGAAAGTGGCTACGAGCTTGGTGACGTACAAAAAGTGAAGCTGGCTGCTGTCGAGGCTGAATACGAAACTCACCCAGCTCCCGCACCGTTTACCGTTTTCGGTATCCCTAACGACGAAAAAGAAGAAACCGAATACGCACTTCAAATTCCGTGGGCGATGGGCATTATTGCTACCCGTTCGTTTACTGAAGAAGTGAAAGGAATTAAAGATTTAAAAGAGGAAAATCGCGAGCGTATTCTAAACGGCATTAAAGCCTATGAAGTGCTTGATGACGTAAGAAACGGCACCGCTACAGCAGAGCAGCGCGCTGCCTTCGAAGCGAATAAAGACAGCCTAGGTTACGCTATGCTGCTAGAGCCTTTTACAGATAACGTTTCTAACCCTTCAGATACTGCCGTTCAACAAGCTGTTGACTACAGTATTCCTCCTGTGGCGCCGCTATTTTGGAGCTTCCGCATCATGGTTGCTGCAGGCTTTATTATGCTTGCCCTATTCTTATGTGCTTTCTACTACAGCACAAAACATAAAATTACTCAGCCTCGCTGGCTGCTAAAAGGCGCGCTCTATGGTTTACCATTGCCTTGGATTGCCTGTGAAGCGGGCTGGTTCGTTGCCGAGTATGGTCGTCAGCCTTGGTCTATCGCAGAAGTACTGCCGGTGCATACCTCTGTGTCTAACTTAGCTATTAGCGATGTGGTAACCACTATCGTGGCGTACACCGTTTTTTATACAGTTATGTTTATTGTTGCTTTTTACTTAATGAAAAAGTTTGCGAAAAAAGGTCCAGTCCCACCTGAGGATAAGCAGCATGAAAGTGAGCTTGATTTAATCGACCTTGATAACCAGGGAGCAAAAGCATGATTGATTACGAACTATTAAGAGTTATCTGGTGGGGCCTAGTTGGCGTTCTGCTCATTGGTTTCGCCGTGACTGATGGCTTCGATTTAGGTGTGGGTGCATTGCTTACCCTTATCGGCAAGAATGATAAAGAACGTCGTGTAATGATAAACACTATTGGACCACATTGGGACGGTAATCAGGTGTGGTTCATTACCGCTGGTGGTGCAATCTTTGCTGCTTGGCCGATGATTTATGCTACGGCGTTTTCAGGTTTTTACCTTGCTTTAGCGTTAACGCTAATTGCTTTATGGATGCGTCCAATTGGGTTTGATTATCGCAGCAAATTGCCTAACCCGCAGTGGCGCAAAGCTTGGGACTGGGCCCTGTTCGCGGGCGGTATCATTCCTGCGCTTATCTTTGGTGTAGCGTTCGGTAATTTATTATTAGGCGTACCTTTCGAGCTAGACAGCACCCTGAAATCAACTTACTCAGGGTCGTTCTTTGGTCTGCTAACGCCTTTTGCCTTAGTAAGTGGCGTATTGTCAGTAGCGATTTTGTTAAATCACGGAGCGACATGGCTTCAAATGAAAACCGACGGTTTTATTGAGGTTCGCGCTCGAGCGGTATCGGTAGTGCTTAGCTTAGTAGGTGTAGCACTGTTTGTTATTGCAGGTTTTTGGGTGGCATTTGGGCTTGATGGTTTTGTCATTACATCCGCAGTAGATACTATTGCCACGTCAAATCCGCTTAAGAAAGAAGTTGCGATTGAAGCAGGCGGCTGGATGAGCAACTACAGCCAATACCCCTTCATGATGATTGCTCCTGTTTTAGGTATTGCCGCGGGCCTTGCCTGTGCTTTCTTCTCTAAAAAAGGCAACGCGGGTATGGCGTTTGTATCAAGTGCACTGTTTATTACTGGCGTAATTCTCACTGCTGGCTTTTCAATGTTCCCATTCCTTATGCCGAGCATCACCATGCCAGAAGCGAGCCTGACTGTATGGGACGCAACGTCTAGTCACCTAACGCTAAACGTTATGTTTATTGTGGCCTGTATCTTTGTTCCTATTATCTTAAGCTACACAGCATACAGTTTTTACGTAATGCGCGGTCGCATTAAAAGCGATGATCTCGACCAATCTCATACGATCTATTAAGGAGAGTGTTATGTGGTATTTTGCTTGGATTTTAGGTGTTTTACTGGCGTGCTCTTTCGGCATTATCAACGCAATGTGGTTAGAAGCTACAGAAAATATGGATAGACCGGAAGACCAAGAGTAGAAGTGGAAGTAGGCTGGCTGCAAGAACACGCCGTGAACCCGTCCACGGAGGCTTTGCGGCCAGCCCACCACCCCTTCGAAGAGGGTGAAAAAGAAATGAAACAACGAAAAAGATAGAAACGAACAGTGATTAAAGAAAAGGTTCCCAACAGGCAAACACTTACTCAGTGGTGTAAGGATATGGATAGCGCGCACACGCTTGGCTTGCGCCGTTCTCTTATGTCACAAGTCGTAGTTAAGTGTTTGTCGCTTTTTTCTTTAATTATTGGCTTTTACTACTTTTCTAACATTGCACAAGACTGGGTGGTGAATAAAACACCCGCGTTACAAAGTGATGTAGCGGGCTTATCTGTTTGCTTGGGAATAACCTGGGTGCTTCAAGGCGTAGCGAATCGCTTGTCGTGCCAAGCGAAAGGCTCGGTGCTCAACAAGCTGGAGCAAAAGTTAAGTAAGGTGTTTGTTTCCCGCCAACATGCCTTGGTTCGACAGCACTCAGTTTATTATTGGCAAACGCTATGGTTACAGCATCTACAAGCTTTTACAGATTGGGCATTGGAATATCGTGTTCAGCAAACAATAGCCGTTGTAGTGCCTTTATTAGCATTAACCGTAATTTTTTATGTCAATCCGGTAATTGGTTTTGGGTTACTTATCACACTTCCTGTTGTACCGCTTTTCATGATTATTGTGGGAAAAGGTGCGGCTGCACTGCATCGTAAACATTTTGTTGCTCTTGAAAGGCTAGGAAGCTTGTTTACAGACCGTTTAGCGGCGCTACCTATGCTGGCAAATTTTCAGGCACACCAAAGACAGACAGTTCTGCTAAAAGAAGCGAGTGAAAACTTAAATACCCGTACCATGCGCGTGGTCAGTGTCGCGTTTTTATCTAATAGCGTACTCGACTTTTTTGCCACGCTTGCTGTGGCGTTGGTTGCGGTATTTATTGGGTTTTCGCTACTTGGTGAGCTTGAAATTGGGCCTTCTATAACCTTGCAGCAAGGCTTATGGGTTTTACTTACCGTACCTTTACTACTAAGTGAAATGAGAAAACTTGGGCAGATATATCATCAAAAAGCACAGGCTGAAGCAGCGCAAGAAGAACTGGCTCCCTTGTACTCAAACGTGCCCAATACGGTTCTACTACAATCTCATGCTCAAAGCGCCGATAACCCTGAGGAAATGTCACGGTTGCTAGATGCATCTAACTTCAACGTGTTCGACTTGCGTGACCCTGCTTCAATTAATGGAGGGCACGTACAACCTGCCTTACTAAATGCTAGCTCCTTGAAAATTTCAAAAGGCGATAAGGTGCTCCTTAGTGGGAAATCTGGAGCGGGGAAAACCTTATTGCTAGAAGCGCTTAGCGGTCAAAGGCCGGCAACTCATAAATTCGAACAGTCAGTAGTGTGGATCACGCAGCACCCTGTTATTACGCCAGGTACAGTGCGAGAAAACTTATGCCTTAACGATAATTATTCTGACGACACCTTAGTTAAAGCTCTTCAAAATGTTGAGCTTGAAACCTGGCTAGCACTATTGCCCTACGGGCTTGATACGGTAATGACAGACTACCCTCAACTTTCTGGCGGTGAAGCACAACGATTGTCACTGGCAAGAGCGCTATTGCGTGACGAAAGTATCTGGCTTCTCGACGAGCCAACTGCGCATTTACCCGATGAGCAACATAATAGGCTAGCTCAGTTGATTAAGCGTTTAGGCGAGAGCAAAACGTTGATATGGGCCTCTCATAAAGCATTGCCAAGTAATTGGTTTAATCAGTTTTGGTCGATTGAGAAAAAAGCGTCGATAAGCCATGAAAAAAGCAGATCGGGTGATGAAAAAGGTGATTGTGACGTAGGCAGCAGCAATAGCAATGCAGTTAGTGTAGTGAAAGTAGTAAATAGTATTGTAAATAAAAAAGGCGGCCTATCAGAAAAGGAGCGTAAGTTTTGAGTAACGATAAACCCGCTTATCTAACTATACTACTTGCTCTTTTACACGGCATAGCAGGGGTTAGTATTCTTGTTATTTCTTCGTGGTTTATCGCGATTAGTGCTATTGCCCCATTGGGTTTTAACTATGTAATACCTGCTGTGGTTATTCGTGTATTGGCCCTTCTTCGTATAGCGTCAGGTTATGCCAGTATGTGGGTTGGACACAACGACTTGCTAGCACGTATTGCAAAAGAGCGTTTGCTCGTTTTTCGCCAGCTAGAAAACAATCAAATTGCTGATAAGGCGTACACCACGGAAGCATTAGCTCAGCATACCGAGGAGCTGGCGGGTAAATGGATTGCATGGGTTGCACCTTTATCAAGCGTGATATTTATATTCTCAGGCTTGTGCGTTACGGCAATGTACTTCGCCCTCCCTGGAACATTTTTTATAGTGGCACTGTTTGTTACCTGGTTAGCTGCTGTGGTAGTGCAGGGCTTGGGCGCATTAACTATTGCGAACGAGGCCAATAAAGCAAACAAGCAGTTTCGTCAGCAATCTGCCGACTTTTTCAATCGCAGTGCCATTTGGCACCTCGACAAATCGATGGTTCAAAGTGACGCTGCAGCATCAAACCCCAAGAGCAACAAAATACCGAGTGCTAACCAGGTATGGCGCTATCAACTCGCGCAAAAAGCTAAGGCACAAAGTGCAGCGTGGTGGTTTCAGGGTATAGCGTTTTTATTTGTTACTTTAGTTATGTCCGGTGTTTTACCCGTGACCTCGGCTTTTGTATTTGCGCCTGTCGCTATAATTGTACCTATGGTCTTATTAGCGGCACCAGACTGGGCAAGTACTGGCTTTTTAAGTGTAAGTAAATTTGCGCAGTACAAACAAAGCGTCGGTGTCCTCAAAAAACTAAACGCTACGCCAATTAAGCAATACCGTGATAGAGAGATAAAACATTCACTTAGTTTGATTCAGTATTCGGCTAAGGGTCGTCATGCAAGTATGGTTAATGCGTCGCTACCGGCGAAGGGTACTGTTTGTATTTCGGGAGCATCAGGATGCGGTAAGTCATCGTTACTACAGTCAATTATTGGATTATTGCCAGCAACAGGGCAGCGTGAAATAGATGGGGTAAGCATGCCAGAGGGCATGGTGACAAACTGGCGCTATGTAGAGCAGGAGCCTATTGTATTGTCGGGCAGTGTGTCGTTAAACCTAGATCCTGCAGGTAACAATATTTCACAACATGACATGAGTGAATTGTTGACTCAGCTTGGGTTGAAAGAGATTTTGCCCTTAACGAACTGGGTAGGTAAAGCTGGAAGACCTCTATCTGGTGGAGAGCAAAAACGTTTGGCATTAGCTCGCGCAATATTAGCAAAACCACCAGTTCTTGCCGTAGATGAGCCTTTTGAAGGGTTGGATTCTTACACACAACAAAAGGTGAGCGAGGTACTAAATAGTCTTTCTGCTACTACATTGATTTTAGTTGCATCCCACACAACACCAGACGCACTTAATGTAAAAACGCACCTTCAACTAAGCGAAGCAAATACTAAAACCTTGTTGCACACAAAGTGTGCTACTTCATAGCATCGTGTTCAAAGTTTCTTGTAATGTCTTCTAAGCTTCTTCCCTTAGTTTCAGGAAAGAGCTTAGCAACCAAAATTAAGCTGATTAATGCAAAACTGCCGTAAATGGCAAATGTTGTGGCTGCGCCTAAGTTTGCTAATTCCCAAGGAAAGATAATTTGAACGAGAAAGCTGGTTAATGAGTTAATGACGCCCACCAAAGAAATAGCTAAACCGCGAGTTTGATTAGGGAAAATCTCGGCAAGCATTGCCCACATCACAGGGCCTAAAGACATAGCAAAAGAGGCGACAAACGCAATTATGCCAAAGAGCACCAAGGGCGCGTTCATATTTATACTACTAGTAAGCAATGGCTGCTGGTAGGTATCAAACTCTTCACTTGATAGAACGGTGTTAAGTGCCCGTTTAAACTCCACGTCCGAATAATACACATCGTTTGTTAGAGGCTCTAATTTACTTGCTACACTGGGCGTCTCTTGTTGGATAGTACTAACGGCAGCTTGCTGGACTTGGTATGTGGCTTGTTTAAACCCATAGGTGCATATAGCCATACTTATCACTACCCCAGAGAGACCTATTAACAGCAAGGGCTTTCTGCCCCACTTATCAATTGTCAGCATAGCCACTACAGTGAAAGCCACATTCACCACGCCAATCCAAACCGCCTGCATGAAAGCGGCGTTGGTACCTACACCGCTTTGTTCAAAAATAGTGGGTGCATAGAAAAAGATAACGTTGATGCCGGTAATTTGCTGTGCAATGGCAATAATGATTCCCACCATCAAAGGAAAACGCATAGCTTTGGCTTTTAAAAAGCCAAGGCGCTCACGTAGTGACCAAGACTTCTCATTAAGCGAAGATGCAATATCCTTAACCAAGGCATGGGCTTGCGTCTTATCGAAAAGGCGGTTTATCACCTGCTCTGCTTCTTCTTGCCTACCTTTTAATACCAACCATCGAGGGCTGCGTGGGATAGTAAATAGCAGGCCAAACCACAGTGCGGCTGGAATGACTTCAAGACCTAGCATGTAGCGCCATAGATGAGCGTCTAAACCCCAATCGGTAACCCAAGCTGCTCCACTGCCGCTAAGCTGCAGCAAGTAGTAGTTAGTGAAATAGGACAGGGCGAAACCAAACACAATGTTGAGTTGATTCACCGATACCATTTTTCCACGGTTTTGTGGTGAGCTAATCTCTGAAATATATAGTGGGGCAATGATTAGCGAGCAAAATGCTATGCCGCCAATAAACCGAGCAAGCACTAGCAGTTCGAAATTAGGGGCGAGGGCAGAGCCTATGGATGAAAGTAAATACAGGAAAGCGACAAGAATGAGGGCTTTTCGTCTGCCGATAGCATCGCTTATGCCGCCCGCAAAAAGCATGGCAACAAGTGCGCCCAACGTGGGTGAGCTGACTACAAAACCTTGCTGCCAATCACTTAGGTTAAACTCTGCGTCAATAAAGCCATTGGCTCCGGCTATTACGCTGGCATCAAAACCAAATATGAACCCACCAAGGGAAACAATGAGCGTGTAGTATAGCGAAGGAGACAGGGCTTTATTCATTTTATAAGTTGCCTAATGTGTCCCTATCAACAACTTCTGGAACAAATAAGTGCTCAATTGGGATAGGACTTTTAATGTCATAAACATGTTCAAGTACCCAATAAGCGGCCATTTCTCCCATAGCGTGAATAGGGTTATTAATTGTTGTTAGTTTAGGATAGAGATAGCGCGAAAATAGCACGTTATCGAAACCAACAATGGAAAGCTGATTTGGGATATCAAACCCAGCTTCTCGTGCCGCCGTCATTGCGCCAGAGGCCATTTCATCGTTTGCGCACACAAGCGCGGTGAAGTCTGGGAAGGTCGCTTGAAGGTGCTGCATCCCTTCCTGCCCCGTAGACTCATGGAAGTCACCTTCGAACAAGCTTTTGTTGTCAAATGTGAGCCCGGCTTCTTCAAGAGCTTTCTTGTGACCTGCAAGACGGTCGCTCGCATCTTTTTTAAATAGCGGACCGCTAATGTAAGCAATTTTAGTATGACCTGCGTCAATGGCCGCTTTTGTTGCTAAGTAACCGCCTTTTACGTTGTCTACAACAAAGCAATTTTGATCAAGCTCGTCTACTTTCCGGTTTATCACTACAACCGGAACTTTACTCTCGACGAGCTTTTTCAAGTAGTCGTCAGATACGGCCTCAGCGTGTAAGATAAGCGCATCACAACGGCGGCTTTTCAAGAATTCTATGGCTTCGTGTTCACGCTCTTCATCAACGTGACCCGCTGTGATAATTACATGTTTACCGTTTTCTTTTAGCACATGCTCAACCGTGCTCATCAAGTCACCAAAGTATGAACCATGCAACTCGGAAACCAGCAAACCTACGCTGTTGGTGCGGTTTGATGCCAGAGATTGGGCAATGGCGTTGGGCTGATAACCCAGCGATGCCATAGCGTCCTCTACTTTTTTACGGGTGCGTTCGCTTACTTTCGCGTTTCCATTCATAACGCGAGAGACGGTAGCCAGCGATACACCAGCTGCTTCTGATACTTGGTAAATTGTTGCCATACGGTTTCTAGTAATTGTCCTTATTTAGTACCGCTAATGTACCCATTTATACGACTCTTCACCAGTTTTGAATATGCTAAAGCACTTTGTTTTAAGGTGCGTTTTTGTGTTTCGTAGTCAACATAAACAATACCGAAACGCTTTGAATAACCCAGCGCCCACTCAAAGTTGTCCATCAGGCTCCATGCAAAATACCCGCGAATGTCCACGCCCTTTTCCATAGCTTGGTTTACGGCATTTAAGTGAGTGTGAAAATAAGCCGTACGCGTATCATCTAAAACTTCACCGTTATTAAGGACATCGTCCATTGCCGCACCGTTTTCTGTAATGTAAATGGGCGGTAAGTCATAGCGCTCGTTGAGATCAACCAGCAGTTCGGTAAATGCATCAGGGGTAATTTCCCAGCCCATAGCGGTTAGCTTGTTTGTTACTGGTGGAACAATCTCGAACCAACCGTTACCATCACTTTGATACAGGGTGCGGGTGTAAAAATTAATACCCAAATAATCGATAGGTTGAGAAATAATATCCATATCACCCTCAAGTATTTCTGGTTTACTACTATTATCGAGCATGTCGATAACGTCAGGGTATTTGCCTTCTATAATCGGCTTTAAATACCACTGATTATGGTAGTCGTCGGCCAGCTCAGCAGCGCGATTATCTTCGCTAGAATTCGTTGTTGTATGGCAATTGCTAAAGTTAAGCACAATACCGTTTTGGCTATTCGGGCAGTGGTGGTTGATTACTTTTAATGCTAACCCATGTGCAAGCAGCAGGTGATGCGCTGCTTTACGCCCGTTGCCCATGCCTGTTTTTCCAGGCGCATGTATACCGGCTTCATAGCCTAAATAAGCAGAGCAAAATGGCTCGTTTAACGTAGCGTAAGAATAAACTTTCTCGCCCAATGCTTTTGCCACAGCTTCTGCGTATTTTTCAAATGCGTAGGCGGTATCGCGGTTTAACCAGCCGCCATTGTCTTCAAGATACTGCGGTAAATCCCAGTGATAAAGTGTAACGAACACTTTCATGCCGCGTTTAACGACTTCGTTAACTAGGTTGACGTAAAATTGCATACCGACTTCATTAACGGTGCCGTCTTGCAACATGACGCGAGGCCAAGAGATAGACAGTCGATAGGCATCTACACCCAATGTATCGATAAGCGCTACATCTTCCTTCCAAAGCGCAACGTGATCGCAAGCTACATCACCGTTAGTTGCATCTGAAATAGCTCCGCTTTTTTCACAGAAGGCGTCCCAAATGCAGTCCAACCTTCCTTTTCTGTCACCTTCTATTTGAAAGCTTGATGTTGCTACACCAAACAGAAAGTCTCTAGAAAGCATCATAGAATTGGATGGAAGGTTAATGTCTTTCATCGTAAAAATGTCCTAGCAATAACAATTTCGTCATATTTGCTTTGCTAATCGCTAAGCAAATAACATCATATTTACATTGAATTCGATAACGCTTCATGTAATATCTACTCAATGTAAGCGCTTACAAAATATTTCGTAGTAACATGTAAGCGCTTTCAAATGTAAATTTATCATTAATTCGAAAAATAGCAACAGAGGTTACTTGTGGACACACCAGTGCAGCCGAATATTTCATCCGCCCAAGAGCAAGGGGCAAACGGTGGTTACCGTTTTGCGTTAATCTCACTTACCACGTTGTTTTTCATGTGGGGGTTTATTACCTGTCTGAACGACATTCTTATTCCCTACCTAAAAGGGGCTTTTAACCTTAGCTTTACCCAAGCAATGTTGGTTCAATTCTGCTTCTTTAGCGCTTACTTCATCGTATCGTTACCAGCAGGTATGGTTGTGTCGCGCATTGGTTATCAAAAAGGCATTGTGCTTGGCTTAGCGATAGCATGTGTAGGGTGCTTGCTATTTTTCCCAGCTGCTTCAAGCCAGATATATGGAATCTTTCTCTTAGCGCTTTTCGTTTTAGCTTCTGGAATAACTGTACTGCAAGTATCGGCTAATCCTTACGTAACAGCCCTTGGCGACCCTAAAACGGCGTCGTCACGGCTTACTATGACTCAAGCGTTTAACGCTTTTGGTACCACTGTAGCGCCATTCTTTGGCTCTTACCTTATTTATGGCGCCACAGGTGAGCACGGTGGCGGCACGCCGAGCGCCTCAGACGTGCAGGTACCATACTTAATACTAGCGGCATCGTTACTGCTACTTGCGCTAATTTTTATGTATCTAAAGCTACCTAAGCTTAATCACACAGGCGCAAGTGCAGGTGTATTTAAAGGCGGCGCATGGCACCACAAACACCTTGTATTAGGTGCGGTGGGTATATTTATGTACGTAGGTGCTGAAGTTGCCATTGGTAGTATGCTAGTTAACTACTTGGCCAGCCCTGCGGTGGGCGGCCTAACTGAAGCTGGCGCGGCAAAACTGCTGGCGTATTACTGGGGTGGAGCCATGGTAGGGCGCTTTATCGGTGCTGTAGTCATGCAAAAAATCTCTGGTGGTTATGTATTGGCCTTTAATGCTTGTATAGCAATTGGTCTTATTTTGCTATCGCTTTCAAGTACGGGTGACTTAGCACTTTGGAGTATATTAGGCGTAGGTTTATTTAACTCAATTATGTTCCCTACCATTTTCAGTCTTGCACTACAGCAACTAGGTAAGGACACGCCGCAAGGTTCAGGTATTTTGTGCCTGGCTATAGTGGGCGGTGCTATCGTTCCACTCTTTCAAGGTATGCTGGCCGACTCGATTGGGGTTACGCTTTCATTCCTATTACCCGCTTCGTGCTATCTTTACATCGCTTATTATGGCCTTGTAGGCAGTCGCGTATCTAAATTTCAAACCACTGAAAAGTAACGAGGATTAATAATGCGAAAAAGTCTAATCGCGAAGGTTGTTGCAGGTGCATTGGTCAGTGTCTTAGTTAGCGCTTGTGCATCCGATGAAGACGCTTCTTCAGTTAACAGTGCCGTAGAAAAAACGAATAAAGCCAGTGAGATATGGCCTAAGCTAGATATCGAAGTAAAGACAGACCCTGCGGTAGAAAAAAAGGTAGAAGATATTTTATCTACCATGACGCTTGAACAGAAAATTGCGCAAATGATTCAACCTGAAATTCGCAATATTACTGTTGAAGACATGCGTAAGTATGGATTTGGCTCTTACCTCAATGGTGGTGGCGCGTTCCCGAATAATGACAAGCATGCAACTCCCGAAGATTGGGTGGAACTTGCCGAAAAGCTCTATCAAGCTTCCGTTGACGACAGCATCGATGGCTCGACAATCCCGACAATGTGGGGAACAGATGCCGTTCACGGTCATAACAACGTTATCGGGGCGACTCTATTTCCCCATAACATAGGTTTAGGTGCGGCAAACAACCCTGAGCTAGTAGAGAAAATAGCTCACATTACAGCGAAAGAAGTGATGGCGACGGGCATTGATTGGGTATTTGCGCCAACAGTTGCTGTGGTACGTGACGACCGTTGGGGTAGAACCTATGAGAGCTACTCTGAAGATCCAGCGATTGTAAGAGAATATGCCGCTTCGGTGGTTAAAGGTCTTCAAGGCGCGGCTGACAAAGACTTCTTAAGCGATCAGCGTGTAATCAGCACAGTAAAACACTTTGTAGGTGACGGTGGTACCGTAGGTGGAGACGACCAAGGTGACAACGTAGCTAGCGAACAAGAGCTGTTCGATATACATGCCCAAGGTTATGTAGGCGGATTGACCGCTGGTGCGCAGTCTGTCATGGCGTCGTTCAACAGCTGGAACGGCGATAAATTGCACGGTCACAAGTATTTACTAAATGATGTACTTAAAGACCAAATGGGTTTTGACGGCTTCGTAGTAGGCGATTGGAACGGCCACGGGCAGGTTAAAGACTGTAATAATGAAGACTGCGCGCAAGCTATCAACGCGGGTCTGGATATTTTCATGGTACCTAATGATTGGAAGGTACTGTATGACAACACCCTCGCTCAAGTAAAAGATGGCACTATCGCGATGACGCGTATCGATGATGCAGTGAGCCGCATTCTTCGTGTGAAAGTACGAGCGGGCCTTTTCGATAAGCCTAGCCCAGCAAATCGACCACTTTCAGGTAACCGTTCATTAATTGGCAAAGCTGAACATCGTGAAGTAGCAGCGCAAGCGGTACGTGAGTCACTTGTACTGCTGAAAAACAAAGATAAAACTCTGCCTCTTTCTGCAAATAAAAGCATATTAGTGGCCGGTGATGGAGCCGACAATATTGGCAAGCAGTCCGGTGGCTGGAGTATTACGTGGCAAGGCACCAATAATACTAATGACGACTTTCCTGGAGGTAGCTCTATATACGACGGTATCAAAGAGCATGTCGAAAATGCAGGTGGTAAGGTTCAGCTTTCTGTTGAGGGCGATTTTGAAACTAAGCCAGATGTTGCCATTGTCGTGTTCGGTGAAGAACCTTACGCAGAAGGCCACGGCGATAGAGAAACGCTTATCTATCAGTACGGCAATAAGAAAGACTTAGCGCTACTTGAAAAGCTGAAGTCGCAAGGTATTCCAGTAGTATCTGTATTTATCAGCGGTCGCCCAATGTGGGTAAATGCTGAGCTCAATGCGTCTGACGCTTTTGTTGCTGCTTGGTTGCCGGGCTCCGAAGGTGCTGCGGTAGCGGACGTGCTGTTTGGTGAGCAAGACTTTAAAGGAAAGCTATCTTTCTCTTGGCCGTCAGAGCCTCAGCAGATTGTTAACAAAGGCGATGAGAGTTACGAGCCGCTCTTACCTTATGGTTTTGGTTTAACTTTTAGCGATGAGAATGTATTAAGCGATACGTTAAACACTGAAATCAAGGTGAGCACTGACAGCAACAAGCCGATGGAAATTCTAAATGGTGCCGTGCAGTTACCGTGGGTACTATGGCTGTATTCAGGTGATGAAACCCTACCAGTGAACGCAAGCACTCACACCGTTGGTGCGCTGTCCTACCGCACTGTGGATAAAGTAGTGCAAGAAGATGCGCGAAAAGTTACCTTTGATGGTTCTGAATTTGCAGCAATGCGTTTTGCGAGCAAGAGCTTCTTCCGCGAAGATTTAAGCGCACAGCTACTTAATGACGGTGCGTTAAGCTTTAACGTTAGCCGTCACTCAGATATTAATGCGCCTGTTACCGTGGGCATGAACTGTGAGGGCGAAGGGGATGCTGCGGGCAGCTGTTCAACGCAGATTGATATTAGCGAGCAGCTTAAAGCAATGCCTGCTGATACATGGACAAACGTGAGCATTGACCTGCAGTGCTTTGTTGACGAGGGCATTGACTTCACTGGTCTTGTCGTACCGTTTGAACTAGGCAGCTCAGGTAAGGCGAGTGTGAGTGTGGCAGATATTCAGTTTACGCCAAGTGCAGCAAAATCAGCGAGTATAAGCTGTCAGAACTGACGGAAGTTTAGGCGTCAATACTAATATTTGATGAACGTCGCTAGTTTAAACACTGGCGACGTTTGTTTTATAGCTATTAAATCGCAGCAATAACTGCGTTGTAGTATGCTTCTGGCTGTGTCTGTGCATCAACAGAAGTGCGGATCGCAGCTACAACATCAGCTTTACTCTCTTCATTCACTTCTAGGATTTCCAGCATTGCATTTACGTGCTCGCCTTCACCCATTGCAGTTTGCTCAAGAACCGCGTCAAAGTTGTCTTGAATAAACATCGCAACTTTAGTGCGCTTTCCGTTACAAGAATCTTCAGAAGATACCTTAGAAGAAATAGCTGTAGTACCAAGGTCCCATATGACGTTAGAAAGTGCAGCAGCTGTGCCGTTGTCATCAAAAATTGCCGCGCCAATACCACAGTGTTTCCAAGGGTTTACGCCTTCTACATTGTCTTGCGCAAAAGCATTTGAAGATAGTGCTGCAACTGCTAGTGCAATAGATACAATCTTTCTCATTTTTAAAACTCCGTTTTGGTTTTATTGTTTTATTAAAAATAGTGTGACAAAGAAACCGAATATTCGAACTCTTCGTCATAGCGTAACAATGCCCTGACATCAAATTGTTGATTGTTAAAAAAGCGTTGCTCCCACATTGCGTAGGTGCGCTTCTGGTCAGGTGCATTGACATACCTCTGATGTCCCACGCTAAAGGACATAGCATATTGTGGCGAAATATGAGTAACGCCACCAAACTCAGCCCCTACCGCTAGGTAGCCGCCAAGGTTGTTCTTACTTAAAGCGGTTGTAGAGAAACCGCCATATAGTGCAACACCTGTTCTAGGTGAATAGCTCTTACCGACAAGCCCGTCAATATACAAAGAACCGTCATCGTTTTTTGAAGACAATTCACGGTAACCTGTCGCTAGTTTCCACGCCAATTTGTTGTCGCCAGGAAGACCAGTAGTGGCCGCATTCAAGTTAGTTATGCGTAGAGCGGTTAGCTCAGTAAGATTAATCCGAGCTTCGCCATCGACATATAATTTCACATCAAAAGTTGAGAGTTCCGAAAATGGTATTCGCGCTGGATTAATCGTAAGTAAATCATAATAATTTGCTCTAAACCTTACACTGGCCCGGGTACCTGAGCTGTTATTGTGAACTACTCCCATTTGTATAAGCGTTGTATCTTGAGCATCGTGAGGTGGCGTAAGTTCTATCGGAGAAAAATTGCTTTTTCCTGGAGATAATCTAAAGCGTGAATCTACAAACACTTTCCTTTTTCGTTGTGAAGCGGAAAGTTCATCGTCATCTTGCGTTTGTGTAAAATATGAAAAGTAGTCGAATGCTGTATCTATAACACGCTTTTTTTGCTCTTCGTTTAGAGGAGCAAGTATTTCTGTAAGTGAGTAAAGTGAAATTTCATCAGCTTTTAATGCTTCTGTCAGTGCCGCCTGCTCTTTGTTAGTTAACTGTGCGAACCGTGTATACAGTGCCTCTTGCCTAGACGGGTGGTATTTAACCGATTTAATAAGGCTAGGATGGTTTTCTTTAATTGTGGTGACAATGTCGAATGGCATTACCCATGGCTTAGTCTTTGGCAAATAAGATCGATTGGTAGCAATGGTGAGAAGCTTAGCAATTTGATACGCACAATTCTGTTTGAAGAAATAATAGGTCATTGGGACTTGCTCTAGTTCCCAAAGATGCGCTAATAAAAATGTAATTTCTCTAGTACTTAGCGAAAGAGAATATTCCCACAAATCTCTAAGCTCACTTTCAGTATAAGTTAGTGTTTGATGATGGTATTTCTGGTTCGCAAAATAGCCATCATACCCGCCAAATATACCGTTAAAAATATAAGCAATAGGGTGTTCGTTTTCAGGATAACGGGCACCGTAATTATATGTATTATCTAGTAGTTCACTTTGCTCAGTATTATTAAACTTCAAAAATACATGACCATACATGCTGGCTGGATTTCCTAGATATCCGGACGCGTATATTAAGCTCATGTCAGTTGCATTGATGTTCGATAAGAAGGTATCGAATTGCGCACATTTTACTTTAGCTAGTGGTTGAACGTACTTAGAGATAAACAATGATCTAGCTGGGAACTTACATTGCTCACTTGGAGAGTTTTGAAAGGCGTAAAGGGTGGCTTTTAATTCAGCATGAGCATCAATTGAGCCTTTTTTTGAATAGAAAAAATTCGCTGATTTTATGGCTGAAGATGCTGTACCAACTAGTGGCTTCTCATAATGCAACAATGATAGCCATGTTGGGTGTTGTGATGCGGCTTCTATTAGTGTCTGGGCGCTAGCAAAAGAAAAAAGCTGCGACAAAACAAATATGGAAACTACAAGGAAACGTTTAATTCCTTCCATGAAGTGCTTTACTAATCCGTAAATTTATTATTTTAATTATTCGCTAAATTTGCTAGCGGCACTGATAATACACAAAGTTCTAGCGAGTATTCAACAAAAAAGGCCACAACGATGTTGTAGCCTTTCAACTTAATTAGATATACGGATTAAAAAGTATATCTAGCACCTAGCGTATAGCGAGGGCCGTATTGGCGAGCAAATAAGAACTGCTCTTCAAATCGGCCGTAACCACGCTCGGTTTCGTCGTTGATGTTTACACCTTCTAGGAATACCGTTAGGTGCTCATTAACATCGTAATTGATGCTGGCGTCAACCTGACCAAAGGTGTCGAACTGAGTGGCTGGGTTATCCGCCGAGCCCTGCGCTTGACCAATACCAACAAGATAATCTGAACGCCATGCGTAGGTTACTTTAACTGACAGGCCTTCTTTTTCGTAGAACACCTGGAAGTTGGCAGAATCACTGATACCTACTAGCGGGTTTTGCTGTTCAAGGTCGTACGGGTCATATTTTACATCACCGTCAACAAGCGTTGCGTTAGCGCCAAAACCAAAGCCTGTTTCACCAAACGTATGTTGAACAGCAAGCTCGATACCTTCAACTGTTCTAGAGTCACTAAGATTACGAGGCTTCACCACGTTCCACTCGATAAGCGGGTCGTCTGAATTCGGCTCAACTACGCCTTCAGCGTTGGCGTAACCTGCCGACAAGAAGTAATCGTAAATGTTGCTGTCAGTGGCTTGAATACCTTCTGCTTGAAGCGCTGATACCGCTTCTTGCCATCTTGGCCCTTGATAAATGTCGTTCAGACCGTCAAAGGTTTCAAGTGCACCTTGCGTATCGATGTAGTTTTTAACCGACTTTCTGAAGAGGCCGACTGACGCATAGCTTGCTTCGTCGTAGTACCACTCGAAAGATAGATCTAAGTTAGTTGACTCATAAGGCTTAAGGTCGGTACTGCCTTCAGACACGGTTCTAGAACCAATTTTAGGGCTTCCGCTAAACGAACGTCCGCCTTGCAAAAAGCCGATAGGTGCACGAGTAATCGATTTACCCCATGAGAAGCGGGCTACAATATCGTCCGTCACATCGACTTTCACGTCGAACATTGGAAGCAGAACATCATACTTACCGGTAAAGTCCTGCTCTTCAACGCCCTCTTGGAAAACAGTGATCCACTCACCAGCAGAAACCCAATTCACCTGAATAGGAACACGAACTTCAGCTGTGCTAGGTACCTCAGTTTCTTCGTAGCGAAGGCCAGCGTTAACCTGAACATAGTAATCGCTAACTTCAAAATCCCACTCGGTCTGCACGTATATAGAGTCGGTGGTCTCTTCTACATTGCTTACCGAAGGATCGCCGCTGAAATATGGGTCAATAGAATACGCATTGCTTTCACCCACAACGTCGGCAGTGATGAATTGAAGCTGACGGGCAATGGCTTCATCAAAGTCAAAGGTGTAGTAATAGCCTGGGTTCATACTTGCACCGCCGCCGTCAAAGGCGTCTAAGAAGCCTGAGGTGTCGTTGCGAACAAACATACTGTCTGGGAAGATTTCAGTGAACGACGGGCTAAAGCCAGGTCCACCACGTAGTCCGCTCCAAGCAGTGAAGCCAGATAGAGACTGTTCTGTGCGAGCCACACCGAAATCAATTTTGACTAGCGGGATGTCCCACGCTGAGTTATACCAGGTCCCGTCTAACTGCAGCTGCTCAATGTCAGAACGTCCTGGCGAATAGATAAACTGGCTAAAGTTAGAGTCTATTTCACCCGGCATAATTTCATTAGTACCGTTATTCCAGTTTACATAGACTTGAGGGATTTCACCTTCACGGTAGTCATAAACTTTAGACTCTAACTGATTTGAACCAAGAATGATCTGCCCAGCGCTACCCAACCCTTCGTCATAACCATTGTCGGTTTTGTTGTAAGAGTCATGGTAATCCAAACGGAAATGCCAATCGTCATTTACCATCCAGTCTAAGTTTACGCCCAGTGAGCGTGCGTCAACGCGAGTGGTATTGCGGCTTGCGGTAAACGAGCCGTCATCGCCGCTGATATCTGCATAAACAGCTGTGCCGTTCTCATCAAGCTCGTAGGCATTGATGTTAGCGCCAAAGTTATTCCATATACCCCAGCCCACAGTGTTAGTACCTGTTGTTGCACGAGACGCGGTGTAGTCTATGGTCGCGGTGAACTCATCTACAGGGCGGAACTGGAAGGTAACTTGACCATTTGAACGTTCACGCTGTACATCATTAATGCCGTAGTTCATGTCTCTTGGGAAGAATGCAGCATCCGTAATATTCGTACGGTTATCGACAACATTGCTTGGGTCTATATTTTGAGGAAGGTCGTCATTCTCTTGAAGTACCCAACCTTGGATGCTAGCGGCTTGTTGTTGGAAATCACGCTCTTGGTGAGAGAATGAAACGCCGAACCCGAACATGTCGTCCGCAAAGGTATTGGTGTAAACACCTGCGATTTCTGGGGTTACATCGTCACCAGCTTCATTAGACGTATCGTAAATACCTTTCACCGAAATAGTAGCGTTTTGCCCTGACTGGGCAAGCGGCTTCATGGTAATGATATTTACCGTAGCACCTAAACCGCCACTCGGGTTTTCGGCACGGGCAGTTTTTTGAAGCTCTAGCGTGCTTACGCCTTCAGATGAAAGGTTGGCAAGGTCAAACGAACGGGTAAAACCGGTCCCCGGCATTTGGCGACCGTTTAGGGTTACCAGGTTGAACTCAGGACCAAAACCACGAACAGTAATTTGGCTACCTTCACCGTTATTACGGCTAATGGTTACACCGGTAATGCGTTGCAGTGCTTCGGCTAGGTTTGTATCAGGAAATTTGCCTAGCTCTTCAGCTGATATGGCGTCTACTACACCACTTGAACTGCGCTTTAAGTCCATTGAGCGGATCATACTGCCGCGAATACCGCTAACTTGAATAACTTCTACTTCGCCTTCTGCTGGCGTTGCTGTTTCTGCTTCTTGAGCGTATGTGGGTAGCACAAGAGAAGAGCCCATCAACAAAGCCATTGATGTGGCAAGCTGGGTCTTTTTAAAAGATGTGTTTTTCATAATTGCCCTACTAATTCTTATCAATTTTGTATGTTGCCTAAGCACCGCTTAGGCAACACATGCTTTGTTATTGCGCTGCAATTTCAACATTATCAATGCGGTACACTGCGCCTTCACCTGAACCCCAAGCCGGGAACATCATGATGACGTTAATTGCGCTGATATCTAAGCCCGCATCGTAAAGAGTCTGTAGCGGAAAGGTATAGGTCTGCCATTCGCCTTCAACCGGGTCTGAACCTTCAAGGCTATCTGAAATGGGTAGTTCTACCGCTGATGACACGTCTATAGATTCAATTTTGAATAACCAGGGCGCTGAGGCATTGTTAGGCAAAGCGCTTACTTTCATTTCGAATCGCACTGCACCATCAGTTAGTAGTGCTGACGCATCGTAAGAGTGACCATCATCAGCAATGATGCCCATTACCGTTGGCGTTGCGCCAATTCGGAACTCAGCTACAGTGCCGTGGTCGGCATCATCTACTTCTTCTGTTGGGGTTGAGCCACCGCAGCAATCCCAAATACTCCACTGATCTGCCGCAGTGTCTGCAAACAAGGTAATACCAGACGCTGAAGGCGCGTCTTGACCACTGTCCGGGTGATATATTTTTACGTTGTCCAGTCGATACACGGCGCCTTCACCAGTGCTCCAAGCAGGGAACACCATGATGACGTCAATGGCGCTAACATCTAAACCACGGGCCTGCAAATCTGAAATAGGGAACGTATATGTCTGCCACTCACCTTCAACAGGAGCTTGACCTTCAACACTGTCTGCCAGCGAAAGTTCTACAGCAGTTGATGCATCGTTAGACTCAACTTTAAATAGCCATGTTGAATCTGGGTTGTTTGGAGTGCTTAACACACGCATTTCAAACTGTAGTAAACCACCGTCAGTTAGGGCTGTGGCATCAAATGGGGTATCACCACCACCAACAGCAGAACGAGTATTAAAGCCCATTACGGTTGGTTCTGCGCCAATACGGAATTCCGCCGTCAAGCCGTGCTCTTCGTCATCCATTTCTTCAGTAGGCGTTGAACCACCACAGCAGTCCCACATAGGCCAGTCAGGGTTTTGACCATCTTCAAAAATAGTTAGCTCAGGGTATGCGACCGCACCATCCTGTGAAATCTCTACATTAGTAATTTGGTAAACGGCACCTTCACCAGCACCCCAGTCAGGGAAAATCATGATGGTATCAATGGCACTAGTATCTAGCTCTGCTTCAGCGAGCATACTGATAGGAAATTGATAGCTTTCCCATACGCCCACTTGCGGTGTAGCAGGTGCAGTCTCTGATGGGCCAACGTAGCCGCTCATCAGTGAGAAAGATGCATCAGTGGTTGCTTCTGTACTTTCAACTTTCAGGTTCCAGTTTGCTTCAGCGTTATTAGGTGCAGAAACAAGTTTTAAATCAAATTTTAAGCTACCAATGCCTTCAAGGGGAGATGCATCAAATGGAGAGGCTTCACCTTCTGGGTCAGTAAGAAACGCATCGCGGCTGATAAAACCGACTACCGTAGGCTCTGCGCCAAAGGTAAATTCATAAACTTGGCCTTGTCCCGCATCTTCAACTAGCGCTGGGGTAGAGCCACCACAGCAATCCCACGCTGCCCAGTTTGGGTTGGGCGTACCACCAAAAATAGTCAAGTCTTGTGGAATGCCGGTAGAAGGCGGTGACGGGATGGGAGCTGCGCCTTCAACTAATGCATCATCTACACTGTCGTAACCAGGGCGCACCGTTTCACAACCTTTACCTGTTTCGGGGTTTGACGCACACTCATAAACGCGCACGTAGTCAATTTCGAAAGTTTGACCGTCTACGAAAGCATCAGCATCTATACCTGTTTCGTTAACTGCTTCAGGCCAGCTTCCGCCCACAGCGAAGTTAAGGATCATGAAAAACTCTTGATCGTAAGGGGCATTATTCCATTGGGTTTCAAGTTCACCGGTAATTTGGTCGAAGTACTCGGTATACCATCCGCGATGTGAAAGACCTGTTGCATCACCGTTTGCGTTATAGCGCACTTCAGAACGACGCTGAGTAGCGTACAAATAGCCGTCCATGTACCAGCGAATTTCACCTTCCTGCCATTCTATGGCGTAGGTATGGAAATCATCAGCCGGGTTGGCACCATCGGGAAGAGAATAAGCTTGACCAGAACTATCATTGTTTGGCCATTCTTGACCATAGTGAAGGGTGCCATAAATGTGGTTTTCAGGGTTACCTTCTGCGTCTGCTGCTTTCAGGTTTACCGCTTCCATAATGTCGATTTCACCAGAGCGAGGCCAACCGCCATATACAGAATCAGTAGGCATCATCCAAAATGCAGGCCAGCTACCTTGACCTTCTGGTAGCTTAGCGCGCATTTCAAAACGACCGTATTTGAAATCGGCTTTGTACTGAGTAATTAATCGGGCTGACGTATAGGGTTTAGGTGCACCTTCTTCGGCAGGCAGCGCAACAATTTTTAGGCTTCCATCAGACACAAATGAGTTGTCTTCACTGTCTGTATAGCATTGGGCCTCATTGTTACCGCCACCGTCGCAGTTTACTTCGTGGGTCCAGTTATCATCGTCAATACTGGTTCCATCGAACTCGTCGCTCCAAACAAGCTCCCAGTCGGTAACGGGAACCGTTGCGTCAACAACGTCGATATCCGTAGAGGTTGTTGCTCCACCTCCACAGCCAAATAGGGTTGTGACTGAGATCGCGGCTGCTATCCGCGAGAGTTGAGATGCTTTTTTAGTCATTGTTTTCAGCCCTGATCAAAAGAAATTGGGTTTTTATGTTGTGGCAAATACCACGTAAAAAGCTTGTGTAAGCGCTTACAAAATAGTTCAAATAAAAATGGCTGTTTGAAAGCGCTTACATTACATTAAGCCACTGACACGTAAAGATCAATACTGTTCTCAAAAAATTAACATTTAGTAGAATGATTATTTATCGCGGGTATTTTATAAAAATTATTTTAATCAATGGTTTAAATGTATTTAATTAATGTTTTTAAAATGATGGATTTGACGATTCACTCAGCATTTACAAATGAAAAGACATGGTTGTTAATAAGGTGTTCTCATTATTTTGCTCGCACCGCATCATACTTCACGATAAGCTTTCCCTAAAGATCAAAATGAGCATAGCCCATGCATAATCACCACCATCATCATGCTGATATGACGTCCTCTGGGGAAGATTCCGCGCGTATCGGATGGGCTTTTTGGCTTAACTTTATCTTCACCATTATTGAATTTATAGGTGGTTGGCTTACTAATAGTGTGGCCATAATGGCAGACGCTGTTCATGACCTAGGTGATTCCCTCTCAATTGGGTTAGCCTGGTACTTGAGTAAACTAGGCCATAAAGCCTCCACCGAAAAGTATACCTATGGCTTTAAACGGCTAAGTTTAATGGGAGCGATGATTAACGGTCTCATTTTAGTGCTTGGTTCAATTTGGGTGATGTCTGAGGCAATTCCCCGTCTCTACAACCCAGAGATGCCTGTAACAGAAGGCATGATAGGGCTTGCTATATTGGGAATTATGGTAAACGGCTTCGCGGCCTATAAACTTCATGGCGGCCATACAATGAATGAGAAAGTGCTTAACTGGCACTTAATTGAAGATGCGATGGGGTGGGTGGCGGTGCTTGTTGTTGCCATTGTACTTCATTTTGTAGAGTGGCCTATACTCGACCCAATATTATCGATAGGTTTTACCCTTTTTATATTGATAAACGTAGTGAGATACGTTGTGCAGACAATGTCCTTGTTCTTACAAGGTGTGCCCGATGTTTCTACACAAAAGGCTATTAGCCGAGCGTTGCTGTCTATGGAGCATGTTGAAGAACTTCACCATTTACACTTTTGGTCTTTGGATGGTGAACAACATGTGCTGACCGCTCATATCGTCATTAATTGTTCTATCGACAATGAAAAGTTACGTCAGTTAAAAGCTGAGGTGCATAGACGTCTTGCGCCATTTACGCTTGCACATACAACCGTAGAGTTTGAACTACCGGGAGAGCCATGCCGTGATGAGAATGATCATTTGCATGCCCATTCTCACCATCATGAGCACGTTGAGTTAAATTAGTACGCTACAAATACAAAAAGCCGTTAGTTTATTATGCTTCTTACTACCTAAGCGCTCGCACTAACGCAATCAAAAAAGAGGGGCGAATATACGCCCCTTTTAACACACACGTTTTAGGAATTTAGAATTGTGCCTTGAAGGCTATGCCGTAGTAACGGTCTGCGTCGCGAGGGATTTGATAACGGAAGTTATCGCCGCTATACGTCGTTGCATAGCTTTCATCAAGCAAGTTTTTAGCAATCAAAGATACGCGGAATGCATCGTCTTTGAATGAGAAACTCACGCTTGCGTTAAGCATGCTGTAGTCAGGTAACAATGAGTGAGGGTTAAATTCACCTGTGTTGCCCGGTAAGTCAGAGTACTGCTCGTCGGTGTAAATATACGACGCGTTGTAGTAAACATCGAAACCGTGCTCTGTTTCCATAAAGTATTCAGCGGTTAGCGAGTATTTCATGTCAGGTGAGAAAGGAACATCAAGACCTGAACGGTCGGTACATGTCGCTTCTTCAGGACAGTTGAACTCATCGATTTCTGCTTTGGTGTATGCGGCACCACCGATTAACGTTAGGTTGTCGGTTGCGTTCCACATCATGTCAAGCTCAATACCTTGCGTTGTAACATCACCGGCATTAGTAAGACGGGTAATACATGCACCGTCAGAACAGTCGAAGTTATTCGCTTGGAATCCTTCAATGTCGGTACTAAACAAAGCAACGTTTAATAGTAGGTCGCGGCTTGCGTACTTGTAGCCTATCTCGAAAGCGTCAGATTCTTCGGCGCCAATAGGTCGACCGTCATTCGCTGGGTTAAAGTTATAGTAAACATTGAAACCCGGGCCTTTGTAGCCTTGTGAGTAGGTTGCATAAACCATCTGATTTTTGTCAAGATCGTACTGTAGGCCTACACGACCAGACAGATTGGTTTCATCTACCACACCTTCGGCATCAGTATTTTCGGTAGCTGGGCGTACACCAACACCACGACGTCCATATTCATCGTTGCTAATGCGACGATGCTTATACGACACTTCATCATCGGTATAGCGAAGGCCGAAGATAAGGCGCATATCATCGCTTAAATCGTAAGTACCATCGCCATATACCGCCCAGTTATTAAACTCGGTGCTCATAAATGCAGTGGCAGAAACGATATCGTTTGCATTGCACGATACGCCTAATGAATTGGCATAGGCATCAAGGTCTGATAGTGCGTTGGTTAGGTCGTCTCCTGACAAATTATTTTCTGCGTAAAAAGATAGTGCCTGATCTAGCTGGCCACTGTTGTTTTGGCAGCTTGCATCGCGGGTGAAGTTACGCTCTGAGTCCATGTTCCAGTAGAACATACCAGCAAGGAAGTTAAATGGGCCTGCTAGGTTAGAAGCAACACGGAACTCTTGAGAAAACTGACTCCACTCCTGTTCACCCACATCGTGTAGTTGGAATGGTACGCCAAACACAGGCTGATCGCTGTCACCAGCAATTGAGGTGAAGTCACCTTCGCGGAACTCAGTATTTTCCCACGAGCGCTGGGCAGTGATTGAAGTAAAAGTATAATCGCCTACGGTTTTATCAACTTGCACAGAGAAGGCTGAGTGGTCGTCAATAGTACGAGACTCAAAGTCATGGTCAATTTGACGCTGTTCTAGATCAATACCATCAGCAATGGTTGCGCTGTTCGGTGCTGCAGGTGAATCTGGATTTCGACCACTTGATACGCCTTCTAAATCTGCACAACAGTCGTCATCAGCACTGTAAAATTCACTAATAAACTTAACTTTTAAATCGTTGGTTGGTTCGTAAAGCACAACAGCTCGCGCGCCTTCACGGTCGTAACCGTTTACCGTCTCGTTGTTATAAACGTTGTCGATATAACCGTCGAATTTACCTTGAAAGACGGTCAAGCTCGCTGACAGGTCGTCTGTTAAACCACCGCTCACCGTACCTTTTAAACGATATTCGTTGTCTTGGTAGAATTCGGTAGAAAGGCTACCCGTTAGCTCTTGAGAAGGGTCTTTTGTAGTGATGTTTACCACACCGGCTGAAGCATTCTTACCAAAAAGTGTACCTTGGGGACCGCGCAGCACTTCAATGCGGTCAACATCGTAAAGGTCGGCAAAAGCCTGTCCGGAGCGGCCTAATACAACGCCATCTACCACAGTCGCGACACTTGGCTCGGCAGCGATACTAAATGAAATTGTTCCAATACCTCGAACCGTTAATGCAGAGTTACGGGTTGTGGTACCTTTGCGGAAGCTTACCGATGGGACGAGAGCCTGAAGATTCTCAACATTATTTGCAAAAGCCGACTCTATCTGGTCGCCGCGTAATACTGATACTGCTACAGGAACATCGCTAATACTTTGTACACGTTTTTGTGAAGTTACGACAATCTGCTCGAATGACTTATCGTCTTTAGCTGCTTCGGTTTGTTCAGTCTCTGCATCTTGCGCATAGGCATTTGCGTTAAGTAGCAAGCCAGATGTCATAGCAAGGGTTACCGCCTTACTGATGATCGATCTTTTTGTATTCATGTTGTTCTCCAGGGTATTTCGCTTATCTCGCTCTAACTAACAATGGCCAACATTTTTCGTGTATATCAACCGTTGTAAGTAGACGGTGTTTGGTTTTTTTATTTTTTTAGCTACACAAGGTGCATCATCTAAAATGCCGCACTATGCATTTTTCATTACCAGTCTTTATAAAAGATATCTTTCGTCTGATGTCTTATATAAGAGTGATTAAGTTAAACAATTGTTAAGCTGTTTGCAAACGTTATGTTAATTTTTTTGTGTTTTTTCTATACAGAAGCAAAGCGTTCGGTCTAAGCCGGTTGGGAGGCAAGGCGCTTTAGGCCTTGCTCGTATTTTACGCGCCACCATTTAAGGCTTAGCCCAATTGCGATAAAACATGTCACCCATAATCCAATAAGCGCAGGTATAAAGACGTTACTAATACCGCCTACAAAGCCGACAGGGGAGAACATCAGGTAGAGTGTAGAGATAAGGCCAATCAGCACAATAGCGCAAGGTATAGCATAGCGCCACGGAGTCATATTAACTTCGGCCTTCGGTGTAAAGTGCCATGGCGTCGCCATTGGATAGAGCTTGCCTATAGTTAACATAATGGCCAGTTCTATAGCGAATAAGATGGCATAAATGTGGATGAAATTAATATCTACTTCCCACACAAACTTTAATAGCCCGTAAGCGATGACGTGGAAAATAATAGCCACTTTTGCGGCGAGGGCAGGCACCCTTTTGGTGAACAAACCAACTAGCACAATGGTGATAACAGGAATATTGTAGAACCCAGTGAATATACGGATGATTTGCCACAATCCCTCAGGTGCAAACATAAGAAGCGGCGCAGTGATGAAAGAAAGTACGGCAATTACAATACTGGTAATTTTAGCGACGCGAATTAGCTTTTCGTCACTCACTTTATCTTTCTTAAAGGGCTTATAAACGTCTAAGCAAAAAAGTGTGGCAGCACTGTTAAGCAGTGAATTAAAAGAGCTAAACACCGCTCCAAGCAATACGGCTAAGAAGAAACCTGATAAATACTGTGGCAGTACGTCTTTAACCAAATGCGGGTAGGCGAGGTCGATAGTTTGAAGGTTTTCATCTTGGTATAGATGATAAGCAATAACGCCAGGTAGCATCATCATAAAGGGCACAAGCACTTTAAAGTAGCCTGAGAACAACACACCTTTTTGACCTTCAACCAAGTTTTTAGCCCCAAGCGTGCGTTGAATTACGTATTGGTTTGTGCCCCAATAAAACAGGTTAGCCAATATCATACCTGTAAAAATAGTGCCAAAAGGGACCGGATCGTCTGCGCCACCTATGGCATTGAGCTTTTCGGTTTCCGTTGTCGCAATAGTCGAAAGACCGTCGCTAAAGCTTCCGTCGCCCAAAGCAATTAAACCAAGTATAGGGACTAATAAGCCCACAATTAAAAGACCTACACCGTTAATGGTATCTGACACGGCCACTGCCTTTAAGCCACCGAAAATAGCGTAAAGCGCGCCTATGGTGCCTACAATTACAATGGTCATTACTAGGCCAACTTCGTAACTTACGCTGAAAAGAGCTGGCACATCGAACAGGCGCAAAACGGCAATTGAACCTGAGTAAAGCACCGAGGGAATAGTCACTAACGAGTAGCCCACCATAAACAAGACTACAGTCATTCTTCGCACGCTATCGTCGAAGCGGTCCCGTAAAAACTCTGGCAAGGTGGAGAAAGCGCCCGCTAAGTAACGCGGCAAGAAAATTAGCGCCATAATAATGGTAGAGATACCTGCGGTAACTTCCCATGCCATAGCACTAAGATTATAGCCGAAGGCAGAGCCGTTTAAGCCAATAAGCTGCTCTGCAGAGAGGTTGGTAAGGATCATGGACCCAGCAATAAAAGTACCGGTTAGCCCTCTTCCTGCAAGGAAGTAACCGTCTTGCGTGTTTACTTCCCCTTTAGTTTTCATGTAAGAGATAACAGCAACTAGTGCCATAAATGCCATGCATGTTAGTAGGGTAAGGGTGATATCCATGAACTGCTCCTATGCGCTACGCTGGCCAATGTGTCGTGTTCGACATATCCATATCGGTATGTTGAACATCTGGGCCTAACACAATGCTGCTGCCTTTTTGGATGAACACGGCAACATCATTAAGTGCCAGAGTTTCTTCTTTGTATTGCTCACCCTGTATCACTTCATCGGTACCGAAGCGCACCCACTCGCCCTTAGGTAAGTAGTATTTAATTTTACCGCCTGGCACTACACAAGGCACAACGAGCAAGTCATCGCCACACATAAATTGTTGTTCAAAAGCGTGAGAAACCGGCTGGTCAGGAAATGCTAGCGCCATGGCTCGCTGGACAGGCAGACCCGTATGAGATGCTTTTTCTGCGGTTTCTTTTAAGTAGGGAATAAGCTTGTAGCGCAGCTTTAATGCGTTAAAAACTGCATCTGAAGCTTCATCGCCATAAGACCAGGGTTCGCGAGGACCTATACCGTGTAGTCGCATGTGGGCGCTAAATACTGACGCTTGCGCCCATCGTACATATAGCTCGGCATCGCGAGTATCTTTGTAAAAACCGCCGATATCTGTGGCAAAGAAAGGCCCGCCTGACATACCCCAAGATAAGCTGCCACGAATACTTGCCGCGAGGCCGTGCCAATCGGCTTGCGGGTCGCCGCCCCATTGTGATGGATAGCGCTGGCTTCCTGTCCAAGCTGAACGACTGAATAAGAATGGACCAGTTTTGCAGTAAGCCTCAGCTGCCTCATAAACGCAGCGGTTGTAGAGCATGCTGTAAACGTTGTGCAGGCGATTGCCTGAATCACCGCTGTACGACAGCATATTGTCGTCTTCTAGTTGCTCGCCAAAGTCAGCCTTGATCATGTCTACGCCAAGGTCAAATAGAGGTTTGTGCGAGGTTTTCCAAAACTCATAAGCTTCTGGGTTGGTAAAGTCTAAAATACCTGAATCTGGCAGTGGTGTAAGCACTTCACCAAATGGGCTTAAATCCCACTCATAGCGATACGCTTCGCCAGTGCGCTTATCTTTTATCAGCCAGCCTTTTTCTGCAGCTTTTTTATAAAGAGGGTTTTTCACTGAAATCATGGGGTATTCCCATACACAGATCTTAAAACCTAACGCCTTGAGCTCATCAATAACCGGCTGGGGGTCTTCGTAGCGCTTGGGGTCCCACTCAAAAGCAAAGCGTGTATCAGTATCTTGCCAAGCACGACCATCAAGAGTAATAACATCGCAAGGCATATTCTTTTCGCGTACTTCCCGGGCGACGGCGAGCAGTTCATCCGCATCTTTATAATAAGCTTTAGAAAGAATGACGCCCAAACTCCACGTAGGCGGTGTAGGGGCAAAACCTGTTAGTTCGCTATAGGTTTTAATGCTTTTCGCAGGTGAGTCTTGATGAAATAAAAACATGTCGAGTAGATTATCTTCTACTAAACATACATACGCTCGCTGTGACCAGAGCGCATATCCCACGCCATGAGTCACAGGCGCTGGAGTATGTACAAAAAGGTTCCAACCTTCTGGGCTCCACGCATACGGAGTATTTTTGTATGACTTCTCCGCGTTTACGCCAAGGGCGTCGTGATTGTACGAACGAATAAGCTGACCACGTTTATCAAGCTTGCCCCATTTCTCGCCAAGACCATAAACAGACTCATCATAGCCAAGCTCTAGGCTCACTAACCAGCCGCTGTCTGTTTTAGCAAAGGGTGGTAAACGATGCTGACGCACAAAGTGACCGTCGGTGGCGCTTTGTTGAACAAGCACGTCATCTTTGTACAACTTAACATGTAGAGGAGAAGCAAAAATTTCTAAACGATAATCGCCAGCGGCAAGGGTGCTGTGTGATTTGTCACCTGAAAGCACTAGCGATTGCTTATCGGGTGCTTGAGTAAGCATACCGAAATTATCAGTGGCGTTTGCGTCACTTTGAATACGTAGACCAAACTGGCTGATAGTTAAACTCAACTCGCCATATTGCGTAGGGACGATGAGTGTTTTATCGTCAGACAAAAAGGGCTGCTCAGTGATGTCAGCAGCTTCAATATCGTTCCAGTCTGGTTCAGTTACACAAAATGCATTACTCATTTTTACATTACCCTTGATGTCTTATATAAGACATAAGTTAATGAAATGTAACTTGGGTGTCAATCTGCAATTAGAAAATTATGAAAATTTAGATCGATGTTAAGTGATCAAGCATCTAATGGCGTTCGAATGATTTGCTAGAACTCAACAATGCTATTTCAGGTATGAGTAATAATAGGGCGACGTGTTAGAAACTAATATTTTTTATAATAAGTGTTACGCCACTTAATGCGAGCATGGTCAAGGCTAGCAGCCTAACTGATGCGGCTGGCACGCGAACCGCGAGTATTCGCCCAACTCGAGTGAAAACAAGGATTACGGGTATAGCAAGGATCGCAGAGATGAAAACGTCTTTAGAAGGTAAAGTGCCAAAGGGTATTATCGCGAGGCGTATGAGTGAAGTAACGCTAAACACGGCCAATAGTGTGATTCTAATTTCATTGATTGGCCAAGCCTGTCTATAACACTGAAATACGACTGGAGGACCGAATGTAGAGAAGAGCCCTCCCAGCAATCCGCCTAAAGCACCTGCGATAGTGAAACCATAGGCGCGACCTGATGGCTGCGCACGTTTCCTCTTAACAAGCAAAAGACCACAGCAGCTTAAGATTGCCACGCCAAGCAGTAGGTTCAACCACGTTGCCATGCCAACAGATAAATACTCTAACAGCGCATAACCTACGCCCATGAAAGGAATACCGCTAAGAAGCAAAATAGTAAACGCACGCTTGTTTATTTGCTCGGTGTTTCTTACTACTAAACTTACAGAGTTGAAAAGGCTTAAAAAGCTCACCATGAAGGTGGTTGCAGTGAGGGGTAAGATACCAAACAAAGTAAAGCTAGACACCACCATAAGTCCAAAGCCAAACCCACTCAAGGTTTGCAAAAGCGTCGCAAGACCTAAAAGAGCGAACATGGGGAGTAGTGTTTCCAAAAGCATGTATGTTATTCCTATGATGTATGTGATTTAAATCAAAAATGCGCTATAACTCTTGTGTATGATATAAAAACAATAATTAAGCGTTTAGGTTAGGGTTCATGTCTTCATCTCAATTCGATCACAAACTCAGCGGTCCAAGTCTTGCCTTTCAGCCTTTGTATCAACAGGTGGCGGAATACATCAAGCAGCTTATTGTCGAGCGTCGCTGGCAACCCGGTGAAATGCTGCCTAGTGAGTTTAAACTTGCAGACGAATTCAAAGTGAGCCAGGGAACAGTTCGCAAAGCATTAACACTGCTTACCGATACTAAAATTGTAACCCGCAGGCAAGGCGTGGGTACATTCGTTTCTGAACATACTGCTCAAGACGCTTTATTTCGTTTTTTTCCGTTACAAGCCGACGGTAAGGGCGCCGATTTACCTAAAGCAGAGCTAATTAGTAAAGAGCTGGTAGAGCCGAATGAAACGGTTCAACAAGCACTTGCACTAATGGCAAAAGATAAAACCATAAAGCTTAAACGCAGGCGCATACTAGAAAACGAGTTCTGTATGCTCGAAACCATATTTTTGCCTTTCAAAATGTTTCCTGAGTTAGACAAACGAGAAGACATTCCCCACACTCTGTATCACTTTTATCAAACCGATTATAACCAAACCGTGTTCAAAACCCGTGACAGTATTAAAGCTGTTCTTGCATCAAAGAGTGATGCGAAAAGCTTAGGAATTGAGAAGGGCACACCTTTACTTATGGTCACTCGTGTCACAGAATCCATTGATGGCAAGTTAATAGAGTATCGCGAAAGTAAGTGCAGAACCGATCACTACCATTACCAAGTAGAGCTTGATTAATCTACTTCACCCCACCTTTTGCTACGCTACCTACTCGGTTAATTATTGCTAAGCAACGTTATCGAGGCTAAGGTTTGATGCCCAGGCTCCGCCACCCCTTGTCTACTTTCTATCTGCCTATTTATTTTAGAAAATTATAGCTCGTGTCTGTTGCCGATGCCGCAGACATCCATCTAGAAATCTATATATCATAAATGCCCGCCCCCAAAACTGGCGGGTGTATAGCGTTTATGCAACCCAGCCACTGAACACCAAGTAACATCTTTTTATTTAGTTTGTTAACACTTTGTTGACATCGCAATGTCTGTGTAATAACTTATGTCTTATACAAGACTAAAGTTTGAAGCTGAAGTTATACAAGAGCATACTGTTAAAGTAAAACTAATTAGCTTAATGCAACAAATTCTAAGGTGAATGAAACGATGAATAAGATACCTGAGGTAGGTTTTGGCTTTTGGAAAGTAGATACCGCCATTTGCGCCGAAACAACATACCAAGCAATTAAGGCTGGCTATCGCCACCTAGACTGCGCAGCAGACTATGGTAACGAAAAAGAAGTGGGCGAAGGGATAAAGCGCGCTATTGATGAAGGCTTGTGTACCAGAGAAGAGCTGTGGGTAACGTCGAAGCTTTGGAACACCTTTCACGCTCCAGAGCATGTAGCGCTGGCGCTTGAAAAAACGCTGTCTGATTTACAGCTCGATTACCTAGACTTGTACCTTATTCATTTCCCTATCGCGCAGAAGTTCGTGCCCATTGAAACGAGATATCCGCCTGAATGGTTTTACGATACGGACGCGGCTGAACCTAAAATGGAGCTTGCTCCTGTGCCGCTTCACAAAACATGGGAAGCCATGGAAGCGCTAGCAGATAGCGGTAAGACAAAACAAATCGGTGTGTGTAACTACAATACCGGCTTGCTAAACGACTTAATGAGCTATGCGCGTATTAAGCCAGCTATGCTTCAAATTGAATCTCATCCGTACCTAACGCAAGAACGTTTAATTCGTTTAGCAAAAGACTATGGCTTAAACGTTACCGCGTTCTCGCCATTAGGTGCACTTTCTTACCTAGAGCTTGAAATGGCAGATAAAACAGAATCTGTGCTTCAGCAAGAAGTAGTGAAAGCTGCGGCACAAGCCCACGGTAAGACGCCAGCACAAATTGTATTGCGTTGGGGCATTCAGCGCGGTAACGCCATTATTCCGAAAACGTCAAAAGTAGAACGTATGAAAGAGAACTTGGCGCTTTTCGATTTCTCACTTAGTGAAAGTGAAATGCAGGCTATTTCAGCATTGAACATGAATCGTCGATTTAACGATCCGGGCCACTTCTGTGAAGCTGCCTTTAATCGTTTTCACCCCATTTACGACTAGGAGTTAACTATGAAAAACGTCAATGACAGCTCTGCGGTAGCGTACGCAAGCGTACCTACTCAGCACAATTACAACGGCGGCGTGTTCCCTGAGATAGTCGTGAACAATGGAAGCTGTTCCACTGTAGAAGAAACAGTTGCCTTTGTTAAAGCGAACCAAGTAGAACTTGAAGCAAAGCTTGCTAAATCTGGTGCGCTGTTGTTTAGAGGGTTTCCTCTAGATTCAGCAGAGACCTTTGACGTTTTTTCAGCAGGCTTCGGCTACGCTAACTTTACTTATCAAGAGTCGTTATCTAACGCGGTCCGTATCAATTATACCGAACGTGTATTTACCGCTAACGAAGCGCCCAAAGATGTGGAGATTTTTCTACATCACGAAATGGCGCAAACACCTATTTCTCCAAGTAAGCTTTTCTTCTTTTGCAAAACCGCAGCAGATGAAGGCGGTGCTACGCCGCTGTGTCGTTCAGACAAATTGTTTGAAGCACTAAAAACAGAAAACCCTGAATTAGCGCGCGACTTTAAAGAAAAAGGTCTTAAGTACACGACCACTATGCCTGCAGCTAACGACGCAAACTCTGGCCAAGGACGCAGCTGGAAAAGTACGTTAAGTGTTGAATCAGTGGAAGAAGGTGAAGCTAAGCTCAAAGAACTAGGTTACAGCTGGGAGTGGTTAGAAGATGGTAGCTTAAAAGCGGTAACGCCTGTGCTTCCCGCCGTTATCGAGCTTGATGACGGAGCAGAAGTATTTTACAACCAGCTTATTGCTGCCTATATGGGCTGGAAAGGCGTTCGCGAAAACCCTTCATCAGCGATCACTTTTGGTGACGGTAGCGCTATTCCGAAAGAAGGCTTAGAGCGTGTAGCTGAGCTTTCAGAAGACTTTACTTTCGATTTAGAGTGGCAAGACGGTGACGTGGCTATTGTAGATAACTATCGCGCAATGCATGGTCGTCGCCCATACTCTGGTGACCGCAAACGCGTAGTGCTTGTGGCATTGGTTGCATCAGAGCGTTAATACCATGAATGACATAGCCGTAAAGTGCAAAAACATTTGGCCCGGGCTGGGTATTGCTTCCATCACAGGCATGGCCGCTTTGTTTTTAAGTGAGCACTACAATGCCCCTGCTATGTTGTTCGCATTATTGTTAGGCATGGCGGTATCGTTTCTTTATCAAAACGATACGCCATGCGCTTGCGGTATCGACTTTACCGCAAGCACCTTGCTTCGCGCAGGCGTCGTTTTACTTGGTTTAAGAATAGCACTAGGCGACTTAGCGGTTCTTGGTTGGCAAACGGCGCTCATGCTCGCTGGCGCTATATTTACTACCATTGTTTTAGGTGTAGGGCTGGCAAAAATACTGGGTCTTCAAAAGCGCTTTGGCGCGCTTACCGGTGGTTCTGTTGCAATTTGCGGTGCCTCTGCCGCACTAGCTATATCTACCATACTGCCTAAAGGTGAAAACCACGAGCGAGATACGCTACTTACCGTTATAGGTGTAACGGCCATGTCTACTATTGCCATGGTGCTTTATCCCATAATAGCGGGGCAGTTAGGTATGACGGATACCGAAGCTGGTATCTTTCTAGGCGGCACAATTCACGACGTGGCGCAGGTGGTAGGTGCAGGCTACTCGGTGTCAGAAAGCGCGGGTGACATGGCGACCCTTACCAAGTTGGTTCGCGTTGCTATGCTAATGCCGGTGGTGCTTATTATGATGATGGTTATCAAGCATTTCTATAAAGCAAAGAGCCAAGCAGAAAACGCTGAAGTCCCTAAAATGCCACTTTTCTTAATTGGCTTTATTGCACTAATGCTGCTCAATAGTTTTGTGACTTTACCTGATTTCGTGATTGATACAGGTACGCAGATCTCTCGTTTCTTTTTGGTCGTTTCCATCACTGCTATTGGCATGAAGTCAAACCTTGGAAAACTCGCCGAAGTGGGTGTGCTACCCATTATCATGATAGTCGTTGAAACCCTATGGATTGCGCTGCTTATTCTAGGCTTTTTATATGCAATGTGACGGTGATTCTTCGTTTTGCGGCGGCGATTTTTTAACACAAACCGTTAATACTGATGAGGTAGTCTAAGTGAAAAAACATGGTCTTCACGAACTTTATGCCAAAGACCCTGTAAAAGCCGATGAGCAGGTTTTTCAAAGAACTAGTGATAGGCTTACACGCCGAGGCTTTATCAAAGGGTTGAAATCGCTATCTTTGTTGCTGGGCGCCGAAGTGGTGTATGGGCAATTTATGCCGGCAGGGCTAATTCCTGCAGCATTTGCTCAGTCCGATACCTCTTTTTCTATAAAAGGAAAAGATGGCTTAACCATACTCAATGACAGACCATTAAACGCAGAGACTCCCGCCCACTTATTGGACGATGCGGTGACACCCGCCTCGCGTTTTTTCGTAAGAAACAACGGTATTCCACCGCAAGCGCCAGATGCGAATAGCTGGACCCTTACCATAGAAGGGGAGTCAGCAGCACAGTCCAAGACCTTTACCCTTGAAGAGCTTAAAACTCAATTTAAGCATTATACCTATCAGCTAACACTAGAGTGTGGTGGCAACGGGCGGGCCGAGTTCTCACCGGCAGCCACAGGTAACCAATGGACGACGGGAGCGGTAGGCTGTCCACGCTGGACTGGGGTAAGGTTAAAAGATGTACTAAAAGCGGTGGGTGTAAAGGACGATGCGGTTTACCTTGGCTATTATGGTGACGATCAGCATTTAAGTCGAACGCCGGGAAAGGCAGCTATTTCACGAGGCGTGCCTATTGATAAAGCGATGGAAGATGAGTCGTTAATTGCATGGGCAATGAATGATGAACCGCTTCCTTTGATGAATGGCTACCCACTACGACTGGTATTTGGTGGCTGGCCTGCATCGACGTCAGGAAAATGGCTTAAGAAAATAGTGGTTAGAGATCGCGTACACGACGGCGCGAAAATGTTAGGAAAAGCCTATCGAGTTCCTTGTAAACCTGTTGCGCCAGGAGCGAAAGTTGCCAATGAAGACATGTGTATTATTGAAGCCATGCCGGTTAAATCACTAATCACGTTTCCCAAATCAGGCAGCGATCACGCCTTAGCCAAAGAGCTCGATATACGTGGTCATGCATGGAGTGGTGAGGGCAAAATTGCTAAAGTGTTTACCTCTATAGATTTTGGGCAAACATGGCAGCTTGCTCAGTTGAGCGCGCCGGCTAATAGACATGCGTGGCAGCAATTTAGTACACAAGTAAATTTCCCCCAGCAAGGCTATTACGAGGTGTGGGCGAGAGCACAAGATGAATATGGGAAATCTCAGCCAATGGTTTTGCCGGGATGGAATCCAAAAGGCTATTTAAATAATGCCTGTCATCGTATCGCTGTGCGTGTTGTGTAAGTTAGACAATGCCAAGTTTTATTTACGTTAACGGACAGAAAAGGCGGTAATATGGATAATTTAACAATTCGAGTTATCGCTTTGATAGGGCTTCTTTATTTACCATTTGCAGTAGCCGACTACAAAACCAAAAAGCCGACGAGCAATACAAGCCAGATAAAAGAGCATGTGCAACCCGCTCTTGATCCGCAATCTGGGCTCGTTAAGGCAGAAGGCTTTAATTTAGTGCTTGCACACTGTAGTGCGTGCCATTCTCCGACTCTTATTACCCAAAATGCCATGAGCCGTGAACGATGGCTTGAGACTATCCGGTGGATGCAAGAAACGCAGAAGCTATGGCCACTAGGTGAAGCAGAACCCTTGATATTAGATTACCTATCAACGTGGTATGGTCCTAAGAAAAGTGCCCGTCGTGCTCCCCTGCCTACTCATTTGCTACCCGCCCATTAAAAACAGGGCTAATAGTTTAATTAAACTCCTCAGATTTAGAAGTTTCTGCCGATAAACGAATAATAACGCTACTTCGGACTAATAGTTAAAAAGTACTACATTCTGTTATTCTGAATAAAGTAATTCAATGAAAGATTGGTAACTACACATGTTTGTATCACGCAGTAGATTCGAAGAAAAAGAAGCGCAAGTCCAGCTATTAGAAAAACGGCTTCAAGAAACGTTAGATAGGGTGTCCTTGCTTGAAGCTGAAAATACAGAGTTGACTACGGCTTTAGAGACTGCGCACGACAAAGAAGTTTCATCGGCCAATTCCACAGTGGTTAAATGTTTAGTTGATTCACTGTCACAAGTTGAGGGTGTTCGTGAGACGGTTTTACGTTCTTACGAATGTATCAACGCCGAAAGTCAGTCTATTGTTGATATAAACGATTTGTTTAGCGAGTCGGCGACTACGCTTAGCAAAATCGTTTCGGACATGAGCGGGCTAAACCTTCAGATGGGCAGTATGAGCGAACGTATCTCAGGTCTATCGACAACCGCTGATAATATCAATAAGTTTGTAACAACTATTACCAGTATCTCTGATCAAACCAATCTACTGGCCCTGAACGCTGCTATTGAAGCAGCTCGTGCTGGTGATGCTGGACGGGGCTTTAGTGTTGTAGCTGACGAGGTAAGAGCGCTGGCAACAGAAACTAATAAATCAGCAACAGAAGTATCAGAGCTTGTAAACGGCATTATCCAATCAACATCAAAAGCGGTGTCAGGCGTTAATGAACTGCGCGGTAACAATGAACAGTTAGAAACAGGTATTAACCAGCTTAACAGTAGTTACGAAACTATGGTGCAACATTGCGACAGCATGAAGAACACCATTAGTGAAGGCGCAATGGCTACCTTTATCCAAACTGTGAAGTTGGATCATGTTGTGTGGAAATCTGGGGTCTATGAAGTGCTCTGTGGCTTCAGTAATAAATCAGCAGCTGACTTTAGCGACCACGTTAGCTGTCGTTTAGGACAATGGTATAGTGAAAATGCAACTAACCCTATCGGTCAGACGACAGCCTTCAGAGAGATTGATGCGCCTCACGCAAAAGTGCATAGTAGTGGTGTCGAAGCTATACGTGCCAAACAAGCAGGTAACAATGCAGAGGCAGATGCTAAACTGATAGAAATGGAGCAGGCGAGTGAGCGTGTAATGATGCTTCTTGATCGCCTGACAGCTTAAGACTATCAAGTGGTGAAGCATAGATAAAAACGTGAGCTATTAAAAAACGAGAGGCACGCACATTGGGGAGCTATTAGGTGAGTGAAACATCCTATTCCACCGAAAACGAACGTATTCGTGCGCTTGAAGCCCGCGTCAATTCACTAGAGCGCCAGCTTAAACGTCAAAAGATTGCACGTAAAAACGCTGAATCTTTTCTAGAAACCTATTCCCAAGATGCTTACCTTGCCAATCAGGCATTACGAACAGCGCTCAATGATTCTAAAAAAAGAGAGAGGGAGCTTCTTTACCTCAACCGAACAGCCTCCCAACTTACTCAGGCGACATCGGGAGACAGTTACATATTTTCGGCGCTTGAATCGGCAGTAGAATTTAGCGGTGCTTTTTGTGGTAAAGCCTTTACCGTAAAAGATGGCGAACTCATTATTGGCAACGATGACAGTGTGTTGGTTCAGGGGCAGGGCTGGATAACGTCTCACACTTTAGCGCAATTTATCCAACAAGAAACGCCATTAGATTTACGAGAAAGCTATTCCCATTGGTGTGTTAGTGCGGTAATGCAGCCTGAAATAGATAAAGAATCTCGCTTACTTCACTTTATGCATGAGATGTCGAAGGGGGAATATACGTGGCTAGTATTGTTGACGAAAGACGATAACCTAGAAGAAGAAACGCTTTACGTTTTAGACACTACAAAACACTACCTCGATATCACTTCTCGGTATCACAACAAGAAAAGTGAATTAAATACCAGACAACTAGAATTGAGTAACATAAAAAAAGATCGTGACTTTCTCGAAGAGAGATTGGTCAGTGCAGATAAAATGGCCATGTTAGGTCAACTGGCTGCTGGTATCGCCCATGAAATTAATAACCCTATTGGCTACGTGCGAAGCAATACTGTCGTTGCAAAAGATATCTTTAATGATTATCAACGTGCACTTGAGGAAATAGGTAACCTGTGTCAGCAAGCTGGTGGGGAAATAGAAGCGCATTTTCTAGCATTAGAGAACCGCTTTTCTCTTAAAGAGAGTGCAGCAGAAATTGCGGAAATGTTCGACGAGTCTCATGAAGGTATTGAGCGAATTATCGAAATCGTGAAAGCATTAAGAAGCTTTTCTTATCCAGGTTCGGGTAAGCATTCTAAAATCAGTGCTATCGACGCCATGAATACGGCCATTAAGCTGACTAACAATTTACATCGGTATCGCAATACGGTGCTTTTTGAAATTCCAGACGAAGATGCCTTTTTTAACGGGAATTCGGGGCAGATTCAGCAAGTACTAGTAAACTTCTTAACCAATGCGATATATGCCACGCCTGAAGGGAAAGGCATAACGCTAAGAGTAAAGAAGGAAGAGGACAGTGTCTCTCTTGTTGTTGAAGATGAAGGCATGGGCATGTCAAAAGAAACGCTTAGTAAAGTGTTCACCCCGTTTTTTACTACCAAACCACCAGGTGAGGGCACTGGACTGGGTATGTCAATTTCTATGACCATTGTCGAGGAGCATAATGGTAGGATTGATATTGTCAGTGCTGAAGGCAGAGGTACAAAAGTGTCTGTCGTATTGCCATTAGCCTAAAGTATAAACTGCTTTCTTAACTTACTGATAAATTATATATTCTCTTATTCTCTGCTTAAACTAGACAGTAACTGTTTATGTTCTAGTCTTATGAGAAAGCAAAGTCTCTATGCTTAAAGGACGAACGCTTTGCAAAATGGAGAAAGTATTCAATGAGAAATAATCAGCCTGTCACTCAAAAAGAGTATAAATTCCCCCCTCATCACCGCCTTATTTCATCAACCGACAAGCGTGGCGTTATTCAACATTGCAACAGTGAGTTTGTGGAAGCGAGTGGTTATACCCGCGAAGAATTAATAGGAAAAAACCATAACTTGATTCGTCACCCCGATATGCCAGTGCCTGTTTTTAAGGAAATGTGGAGAACGCTAGAATCTGGACAAAGTTGGCTGGGGCTGGTTAAAAACAGAAGAAAAAATGGCGATCACTACTGGGTATCGGCGTTTGTTACACCTGTTTACGAGGGCAAGACAGTCGTTGGGTATGAGTCTGTTCGCGTGCCTGCGTTAAATGATGAAATTGCCCGAGCTACAAGGGTTTATGAAAGAATAAGAGAAGGCAAATCGCCTGTATCGCCAGCGGTTCGTTTTATACAATTGCTTTCGCATCTAGCGCCATCATTAGTACTAAGTGCGCTAATGATTATAACCTTGGCGTTCACACATGGCCTAGGTGCCGCTGGCATAGCGCTACTTGGTGCTGCTATTTTGATGGTGACTCAACAAACTAAAGCCAAAAAAGATTGGCACGGATTACTTGCGCTTAGCCCAGAAAGCTACGCAAATGAAACGGTGTCACAAACCTATTTTCCTGATCCGCCTCATGTAAGCCAAGCTAAACTCGCGCTAGGCTGTGAACTTGCCAGAAATCGCACCGCATTGACTCGAATAAAAGACGCTTCAAAGGGTCTTGAAAACATAGCTAACACAACACATCAACAAGCTGAAAGTACAAGTGCAGCGGTTGTTCAGCAAAATCAAGCCACCCAGCAAATAGCGTCAGCAGTGACCCAAATGAGCCAGGCTATTCAAGAAGTTGCTGAACGTGTTGAAAGCAATGCAAAGAGTGCAAAAACTGCTGCGTATAATGTAGAAACAGGTAACCAAAAAGCGGAACAGGCAATGCAGGCAATTGTTGCATTGCGCGAAGCGGTAGAATCAATTTCGACTACGGTAACTGAGTTGGCTCAGTCAACAAGCGATATAGGTGAAGCGGCTAACATTATTTCGACCATTGCCGAGCAAACTAACCTGCTAGCACTTAACGCGGCGATTGAAGCGGCAAGGGCAGGTGAGCAAGGAAGGGGCTTCGCGGTTGTTGCTGATGAGGTACGTACCCTAGCTTCAAAAACCCGCGAGTCTACCGATAAAATTCACAATATCATCAATGAATTGGCTGAGCGTTCCGACCGTGCGGTACGGGTATCAACAGAAGGGTTAACTTCCGCAGAGCACGGTAGTGCAATTGTTGAAGAAACCAGAGGGGCATTGTTTGAAATTAATAACGCAGTAAAAGGTATTGCTGATGCTACGATTGAAATGTCGTCGGCCGTGGAAGAACAAAGCACTGTGGCAGAACATATTAATCAACAGTTGGTAGAAGTGGCTGATGGCGCTTCTGAAACTCAGCGTTCCTCAGAGGCATCGCTAGCAGCGAGCCACGATTTACGCACTACAGTGAATCAGGTTCACGAGCTTATCTTGCGCTTCAGTACAGACAAACAGGAGGGAGAGTAGACCTCTCCCCCCGTGTAATCTTCGACTAGTTCGTATTGAGTCCGGCATGTAGGCCGCGTTTATAGGCAACAACGGCTGGGAATAGAGAAACTAAATAGGTGCATCCAAGTATCAGCAAAATAATTATGGCGCTGCTTTGCCCGAACAGTGGGCTACTTAAAAACAAACCGTAGGTACTGCTCAACCAAGGTTTTAATGCGCTCATTAACCCAGCGACTAAGCCTAAACTGAGCGCGGCACTAAAAATTGTAAGCAGCATAGCTTCAATCTGAATAAGTAGTAGTAGGGTGAATGGCCCAGCTCCAATAGTGCGTAAAACAGCTATTTCTTGGTAACGCTCACGCATAGTTGCAAGTAGCATGGTAGCTAGCCCAATTAGCGCGCAGATAACGATAAGACCGGAAAGACCAAGCAGTAACGACTCTACATTTCCCATAATCTGCCAGAGCTCAGCGAGCGCCATGCCCGGTAGTATAGCCATTAACGGCTCTTTTTTACTTTGGTTAATTTGATACTGCAGCTGCAGAGCAGTTACCCGATGTTTAAGCCCAAGCATCACAACAGATACTGACTCGGGAGCAAAAGCTTCGCTATTGTAAGCATTATGTTCATCGGTATGCTTGTCATGCTCATGCTCATGCTC
>NZ_JAHHDX010000043.1:97948-112994 GCF_018619335.1 Alteromonas sp. ALT199
TGCTCATGCTCATGCTCATGTGCTTCGCGGCTTACTGTATTATTAGGGGTAGGCGCCAACATCGACGTAGGCGAATGCTTTGGCCCTGCATGGGCTTCTTCAAGCCCCTGCAAGGTTACATACACAGCTTTATCTACGGGTGTACCTGTTTTCTTTAAAACACCTGAGATAGTAAAAGGGTGATCATCATGGTTGTTAAACGAAACGCTACCTAAACCGTGGGAAATAATAATTTTATCACCCACTTCGTATCCCAATGTTTCGGCTATATCGGCACCCACTACCGTAGAAAGCGGCTGTGTAAATGTCGCTCCATCAGATAGCTGTAGGACTGCATGTCACCGTATTTAAAGTGGTCAAAAAAGCTATTGGTTGTACCTACTACCCTAAAACCTCTATGGGTATCACCTAAAGAGAGTGGGATAAGCCACGACACCTGCTTGTGAGATTTAAGTGACGCAATACTCTTATATTCTATGCCTTTAGTAGGAGTACCTATATTAAATACCGACGACAATAGCAGATTAAGCTGTCCACTTGGTGCGCCAACAATAAGGTCGACACCAGATACGGTGCGCGTGAAGCTGGTTTTTACTTGGCTTCGAATAATATCAACACACAAAAGCAAACTGATGCTGATGGTAATACTTAACAGCGTGAGTATTGCCGTTGTTTTCCTGCGCTTTAAGCTTTCAATAGCAATAGTGCTTAGCATTACTTACGCTCCTGTACTTGATTGTTAGCACCGAACGAAGCCATATTGGGGTGTTCACTTTGGGCTAGTTCATCAATGCTACAGTGGCGGTCGAAGTAACTCTCCATCGCTTTATCATGGCTGACAAAAATCATAGTGCTATCGGCTGCAACGTCTTTTAGCAGCGACATAAAGCTATCTCTGGCATCGGTATCTAGTGCAGAGGTAGGTTCATCGACAATTAATAATTGTGGGTCGTTAACAAGCGCTCTTGCTATGGCTACGCGCTGCTGCTGACCAATACTTAACGCATCAGCTTTTGCATGTAGCACGTGGGAGGGAAGTTGTAGCTTATCAAGTAAATGACGAAGTTTTGCGTCTTCTGCTTTTTTGCTAGCGTTAGCATTCGCAAAGTACACAGCCGCATTAATGTTCTGTGCTACAGAAAGGTAGGGAATAAGATTGAACTGTTGAAAAACAACGCCGATATTGCGTGCTCTAAACTTGTCTCGCTGCCGGTTTGATAAGGAAGAGAAAGGCTGCGATAACAAAGTTATTTCGCCGTGAGTTGGGGTCAGCGTACCGCACAGTAAATTAAGCAGTGTGCTCTTTCCGCTCCCCGAAGGACCTGAAAGAAAAACATGTTCTCCTTGAGCAACCTGCCACGCTTTAATATCTATGACGGGTGCACTTTCTTTGATGTACGAAAACTGTAAATTGCTTACTTCAATCGCTGTGTTGCACTCTTCAATCACTGCGTTGTACTGGGATTGAGTGCCATTGTTTTTATTAATTATACTCACGCTATGCCCGACCTGTGTTTACGTCTTATGTTCACATTAGCAAAAGCGGCACATCTGTTCACCCAGCTATAAATCGAGTGAAACACGAATAACCGCTTTAAAGTAATGTTATCAAATAACATTTCTTTACACAGCTATGTTATCAGATCTCATCAGTTCAAAACCGCTGTTGCTCGTACTGATTGTTCATCATAACGACGTAAAGGACGGGATAAGCTTAAATAATTAGCCGTTAGCTTTTAGCTTTACGACTTCTGCGCTTTCGTCTTCCAATACGCTTTCTGCTGTAGCGCCTTTAAAGATTTTGCTGATTTTATCTTTGTTTTTCGACAGCATAATGGTTAGTTCCTCCACTACGCTATCGTCTAGCTTGATACCTTTTGCATGAATGTAGTCAGCAAGGTTGTCAGCTGCATCAAGCATTTTATCGTACTGGTCTGCATTTTTTTTGTCGGTAGTTACCAATTTTTCTACCCCTTTGTGCGTAACAACATACTGTGTGGTAATGGCCATGGTAGGTCCCCTATTCATTAAAAACATAAAAACTGTACAGTATTTAGCTGTATAAATAAACAGTATTTTGTTTAATGTTTAGGTTAATTTTGTTGGTAGGTTGGCGTATCATACTAAAGTGTAATTTACAGACGTTTGCTGAATAGCGCTTTTGCCGTTTTTCTTGCAGCATTTCATTTCGCTAGTATCGCACCCACGAGCCTAGGTGGCGAAGGGACGTTTCAAACAAAGTTAAACATATCTTCACGCTAAAAAAGGCGTATAGGGCTGCAAATGACCGAAACCTTTCAAAAAGACTTCCAAGCTATTAATGCAATCGAAGCAATCCCTCATATAATGCAGATATTGGCCAGTAGCTTAGACTTGCGTTTCATTTGTGTTGCTAGAGTTACCGAAGAAGCATGGACGATGTGTGCGGTATTGGACAATGCAGAATTTGGTTTAACGCCTGGCGATCATTTAGAGATTGAAACCACTTTTTGTAGAACCGTAAGGGCAAGCAAAAAGCAGGTAGTCATCAATCACGCATCTGCTGACAGTGAGTACTGTGATAACCCAATTCCTATTATGTATGGCTTTGAGAGTTACTTCTCTTATCCTATCTACGATGCAAACGGTGAATTTTTTGGAACGCTTTGCGGGCTAGATCCAGAGCCCAGAGAGTTACGCAGCGAGGTTGTTCACGGGCAAATTAGTGCTTTCGCTAAACTTATTTCTAGTCAAATTCTATTAAAAGACCAGATGGAGCGCTCAAAGACGCAACTAACCGATGCAAGAAATATTGCCCGCCTACAAGAACAATATATCGCTATTTTAGGCCACGATATTCGAACCCCTTTATCTTCCATTCAAATCGGTATTAGCTTTCTTGACGACATAATAAAAGACAGTCAAATAGCCAGTACTGTTCAGGTACCTGTATTTAAAGCTGTATCGAGGATGAAAAATAGTGTGCAGAGGATGACGCGTTTAATTGAAGATGCTATGGACTTTACTCATAGCCGAATGGGCGAAGGCTTACCTGTGAAAATGGCAGAGGCCACGAGTTTAACGCAACAGCTCAATTATACTGCTGAAGAGCTAGCTACTGCTTACCCTAATTGCACTATCAGAACGCATATCGATATTACCGAGCAGTTAATCTGTGACGAAAAGCGGGTATGTCAGCTTCTATCTAACTTATTGAAAAACGCGCTGGTTCACGGCGATCAAGCGTATCCCGTATATGTAAAAGTTATCACCAACCGAAACGATTTCATTCTCAGCGTGCGCAATAGCGGTACACCAATATCTGATGAGTCTAAGAAACGTCTTTTTCAACCTTTCTGGCGTAAAGAAAGCAGTGCAAAAAACGAAGGGTTAGGCTTAGGGTTATTTATTGCATCAGAAATTGCAAAGGCACATCAAGGTTCCCTGAGTGTGTCTTCTGATTTTAACGGCACCGAATTCACCCTCCGCTTTCCTTTAACCCGTGTTTCCTCTATTCCATACGAAAGCGTTTCGCATTAACCGCGAAACGCTATTGATACGAGCGCTGTCAATACGAGCTCTTTCAATAAAGATAAGCGCAAAATACTAGCCAAAGTTGATTAATGCTTGTGCAACGATGTTTGTGTGCGTATAATGCGCGCCCTTACAGCCATCCCAATTCGTTCCTTGTCTCCATACAGTCGGCTGTACTGTCGAGGCTACAACCGTAAGGAGCTATAATGCGTCATTACGAAATCGTATTTATGGTTCACCCTGATCAGAGTGAACAAGTACCTGGTATGATCGAGCGTTATACTACTATCCTAAAGCAAGACGGTGGTCAGATTCATCGTTTAGAAGATTGGGGCCGTCGTCAACTGGCTTACCCAATTGAAAAGCTGCACAAAGCCCACTACGTACTAATCAATGCTGAAGCGTCTGCAGAAGCTGTTGATGAACTGGAAAATGCTTTCCGTTTCAACGACGTGATCCTACGTAACATGGTTATGCGCACTAAGACTGCTGTGACTGAGCCTTCTCCAATGATGAAAGAAGAGCCACGTCGTGAGCGTCGTGACGATTCTGCTCCTCGCCAAGATCGCGCGGAAAAGAAAACTGAAACCACTGAAGACAACGCTTAAGGAGATCACCCATGGCTCGTTTTTTCAGACGTCGTAAGTTCTGCCGTTTCACTGCAGAAGGTGTGACTGAGATTGATTACAAAGATATCGCTACTCTTAAGAACTACATTACTGAGAGCGGTAAAATTGTCCCTAGCCGTATTACTGGTACAAGCGCAAAATATCAGCGTCAGCTGTCTTCTGCGATCAAGCGCGCACGTTTTCTTGCGTTGCTTCCGTACACTGATTCACACAAGTAATTTGGCGAATATAAGGGTTAGCTAAGATGAATATCATCCTACTAGATAAAATCGCCAACCTTGGCGGCCTGGGCGACCAAGTGACTGTTAAGTCTGGTTACGCTCGTAACTTCCTTTTCCCACAGGGTAAAGCGGTTCCTGCAACTAAAGACAACGTTGAAAAGTTTGAAGCACGTCGTGCTGAACTTGAAGCGAAAATTGCTGAGCAACTAGCTGCTGCTAACGCACGCGCTGAAAAAGTTGCTGAGCTTGCTGAAGTTACAATCGCAGCTCCTGCTGGTGACGAAGGTAAACTATTTGGCTCTGTTGGTACTCGTGACATCGCTGATGCAATCACTGCAGCTGGCGTTGAAGTACAAAAAGCAGAAGTTAAACTACCTACTGGTACTCTTCGTGAGACTGGTGAGTATGACATCGACTTACAACTTCACTCTGACGTTATCACTTCAATTAAAGTGATCATCATTGCTGAAGCGTAATCGCTGACGTATTTGAAGAAAGCCGCTCTTAGAGCGGCTTTTTTTTGCTTTAAATTTTTTATCAATTATTAAAGATTAACGACGCCCCAATTTTACAGCCGTTCTTGCATTAACCTTTCTCTTTCTTTGCTTAGCATTCGTTAATTTAGCGTTTAGCCGATTACACCTTTTTAAAGCTTAGGTGCGCTCACTCTCCCTTCAAACCGCTATGCATAACTAAAAGTGGGTGTAACTAAATATGTCCAGTGCGGACAAATAGCGTACTTTTCAGGTCCACTTATCTGCGATAAATAACGTTTTTTAAATGATTTTTAAACAAAATGTTAATAATCGCCAAAAATCTAACTGTCATGGCTTTAAACTTTTTCTGTCATTGCTGCGACCTATAGTAAATCGAACAATAAAAAGCATAAGTGCCATATTATGGACATCACTAAGCAAGCAATAAAAAACGCGACCGGGGTAGGAATCGGAATAACGTTATTGGTATTTTTGGGCCTATATAGCCTGTTTAATTTACCTGTTCAGCTGTTTCCTGATATTGAACGACCGAATATCAACATCCAGACCTCTTGGCGCGCGGCGTCGCCCCAAGAAATTGAGTCGGAAATAATTGAACCTCAAGAGGAAGTGCTACAGGGCATTCCAGGCCTAGAGTCGATGAATGCATGGGCAAACCAAGGCAACGCGTGGATTAACCTAGAGTTTGGTTTAGATACAGACATGCAGAAGACGCTGATTGAAGTGATTAGCCGCATGAACCGTGTGCCGCCACTACCTCGCGACGCCCTTTCGCCCAATATTATGCTTGCTGGAAGCGGGGGAGATGCCCCTGCATTGACCTACTTTTTTCTGCAGCGCCTGCCGGGCAACCCGAATGAAATTAATACCTACGTGACTTTTTTTACCGATGTAATAAAACCTCAGCTTGAGGCTATTCCGGGGGTTGCCAGAGCGCGTATGGAAAGCGGGGTTGGCGGCGTGGAAGAATTTCAAATTGTTTTCGACCCGTTTAAAGCAGCCCAGTTAGGTATTGATTTAACAGCAGTAGCTAACGAGTTGGGTCGTGCGAATGATGTTTCAGGCGGCTTCGTTGATGTAGGTAGAAGACGTTACACACTTCGCTTTGAGGGTCGTTACGAGCCTACGCAAATGGGTGAAATGATTCTTGAATGGCGAGATGGCAGCCCTATCACTTTAAATGATATTGCCGATATTAAAATTACCCGTGCCGACGGCGCTAACTACAGTGTGCAAAACGGTAACCCAGCCATTTCTATTCGTGTGGACAGACAAAACAACGCCAATGTTTTAGCTACCTTAGAAGCCGTAAAAGCGAAAGTCGCGCAAATAAATGAACAGGACTTGGCCCCCGAGCAGCTTGTGATGGCGCAAAGCTTCGATGCTTCAGTATTTATTTATAGAGCGGTACAGCTAGTCACCAGCAATTTATTTATTGGTGTGTTGCTAGCTATTGCCGTGCTCTGGCTCTTTATGCGCCAGCTACGGGCAACTCTCATTGTGGCATTGGCCATTCCTATCTCACTACTTAGCACTTTTGTGGTGCTTCAGCTTACCGGACGCTCGCTCAACATCATTTCATTGGCTGGACTCGCCTTTGCGGTAGGTATGGTGCTAGATGCCGCTATTGTCGTGTTGGAAAATATAGTAAGAACGCGCAAGAGCGCAGAAGCCGAAACCGGAAATAACAACCCAAATTCACAAGCGCACATGGAAAATTGTGCCCATCGGGGAACGAAAGAAGTTTTTGGTGCCCTCATGGCGTCAACAGCGACCACCGTTGCCATTTTTATTCCCGTCATGTTTTTAGAAGATGTTGAAGGGCAATTGTTTGCTGATCTTGCACTTACCATCGCCATTGCAGTATGTACGTCGCTAGTAGTTGCGGTAACGGTATTACCTGTTGTTGCCGCTAGATACCTTAATGGCAACATGCCAGCCGATAGCTTACAGCGGGTATGGGCTAAGATAACCCGCGCTATCATGTCACTATCAAGCACGCCGCTTCGCCGCCTTGTATTAGTAATAACGCTCATGGGCATACCTATTACAGGTAGTGTTCTGCTTATGCCTTCCATGGATTATTTACCGCCTGTAAAACGCGATGCCGTTGACGCCTTCTTAAGTTTGCCTGCTGGCGCCAGTGAAAACTTTATTAGCGAAGAGGTGATGCCAATTATAGTAGAGCGATTGCAGCCCTATATGGACGGAGAAAAGCAGCCTGCGCTTAAAAACTACTACATTATTACGTGGCCGAATGGCGGAAATTTGGGAGTGCGCGCTAAAGATCAGTCTAAGGTCAAAGAGCTCGAAGCCATTGTACGCGATGAAATCCTAAAAGACTTACCGGATACACAAACCTTTTCGCAGCAAGGTAATTTGTTTGGTGGCTTTGGAAACGGTCGGTCAATCGACATTCATCTTCAAGGCACCGACCAGGCCATGCTAGGTTTTGCTGCACAGGCGGGTTTGGACAAATTAAGAGAAGTTTTCCCTAACGCCAATGCACGTTCGAACCCTCCTCTGGAGCAAGCTGAACCAGAGCTTCGCTTTTACCCGAATGACAGCCGAATGATGGAAGTGGGGTTAAACCGAGGCAGTATGGGCAACTTGGTACGCGCCATGGGTGATGGCATGTATGTGGGGGAGTACTTCGATGGTACTAAACGCATGAATATTATCTTTCGCTCTGCACCTTGGTTTACACCAGAAGACTTGAACAGCACTCCGGTTATGACTCCATCGGGCGAGGTGGTGCAATTAGGTGAACTTGTAGGTATTGAAAGGGCTGTAGGGCCAAGCCGTATCCAGCGTATTGATGGTCGAAGGACCCTTACGCTAAACGTAAATCCGCCAGAGGGCATGAGTTTAGAAGAGGCCATGAAAGTGATTACCTCTGAGGTCGAGCCCACCATTATGGCCATGATGCCTACCGATGGCGCTATCAATTATGGTGGCAGCGCGGATAGCTTAAAAGGCGCTATTGCCTCAATGGCTGACAACTTTCTTTTCGCCATGGTGTTGCTACTGCTTTTAATGGCGGGTTTGTTTAAGTCGTTAAAAGATAGTGTGTTGGTAGTCCTTTCAATTCCGCTTGCCACAGTAGGCGGCGTAATTGCTATTCGTATCATGAACATCTTTACCTTTCAGCCCATGGACCTGTTAACCATGATTGGCTTCATAATTATGCTCGGGCTTGTAGTAAACAATGCCATTTTACTTGTGCATCAGACTCGCCTAGGCGAGCAAGAAGGGCTAACCCGTGATGACGCGGTAGAACAAGCCATCAAGCTGCGTTTACGGCCTATTTTTATGAGCACGCTGACCTCAATATTTGGCATGCTGCCCCTGCTCTTATTACCTGGAGCAGGCAGTGTCATCTATCGAGGTCTAGCGGCTGTCATTGTGGGAGGAATGACGGTAAGTACCATATTTACCTTACTATTCCTGCCTACTTTATTGCGTATGACGGCATCTAAGTCAGCGGTAAAAATGCTCAAACCATTAGCAGAAGGAATGCAGCGCACTGGCGCTTCGTCAACGATATCATCCACTGTAAAACAAAGTAAATACAACGACCATGTGTAAGGAAAAGACAACCATGAAAGCCATGACTTCCACTCCCGCCCTTAGTTTTTGTGCCTTTAGCTTGCTTACCTTTGGTTTGTTTACCTTATTTGCAAGCAGTGTATCGTTGAGCGCACAAGCACAGGATAACAATCAACCCCCGCCGGTACTGGTTCAAATTGATAAAGCCAGAGAGCAAGCGATTTCTCAGTTAACCTGGGTTCCTGGAACAGTATTGAGCGTCACCGATGCAAACCTCGCCTCTGAAGTTAATGGCAGGATCACATGGATGGCGGATGTAGGGGATGTGGTAAAAGCCGGGGAGCCTTTAGTTAAAGTAGACGATACCCGCTTACGTATCACCCGTAGCCAAAATACCTCAAATATCGCCAGATGGCGGTCGCAGGTTGAACTATTTACTAAGCGGCTCGCGCGCTATAAGAACTTACAGGCTAGCCAAAATACGTCTAGAGGTGAGCTAGAGGAAGTAGTAGCTGACTTAGAGAATGCCAAACAAGAATTAGCGCAAGCCAAGCTGGATTTAGAATTCACCGAGTATCAAATAGAGCAAAGTAATGTACGCGCGCCTTTTACCGCATTGGTGGTTGATAGATTACAGTCGCCGGGCGAATACACGGGAGTAGGGCAAACCCTACTTCGCGTGGTAAACCCTGATAGTGTTGAAGTACAAGTACGGGCTCCGCTAAACGTACTTGCGTATATTGAAAATGGTATGAGCGTAAGTGTTCACAACAAGGCACATCAAGTGCAAGAGTCTATTCGCGCTATTGTGCCCGTGGGTAACAGCGCCTCGCGCATGATGGAGTTAAGAATTGCTATTAGTCCTGGCGACTTCCCTATAGGTAGTGCAGTACGCGTAGCCTTGCCTAGCAGTGATACTCATGACGGTGTCACCATACCTCGCGACGCTCTGGTACTAAGAAAGTCGGGCACCTATATCTATCAGCTAAACGAAAATAATGAAGCTGAGCAAGTTAAGGTGACAACAGGAGTGGGCATGGGCGATAGAATTGAAGTGTTTGGTGATGTAAATCCGAAGCGTTCGGTTGTTGTGAGAGGTGCAGAACGTTTACGTGCGGGCCAAAAAGTGCGTTACAACGATGAGCAGGAGTCTTTGACGGCGAAAAACTGACGAAGTGTAACAATTGTAAAAGTGCTATCCATTTAGATAAAACTTAATGAGAATGTTTCTTATTTGTAATTGTTGATTGTCAAATGGAGTCACCCTTGAAAAAGTTAGTCTTAGCTGGTGCAGTGTGCACGCTGTCCAGCCCAGTAGTATTCGCGCAATCCTTAGAAAACCAAAATGAAGAAGCCAAGTCTATAGAGCGAGTTGCTGTGGTAGGCGCATCAACTAACTTAAGCATTACTGCTGAAGATATCGACCAGTTTCAGGCAAACGACTTAGCGGATATTTTTAGAGAGTCGCCGTCAGTCAGTGTTGGCGGTTCAGTGGGTGTTGCACAAAAAATCTTTATCCGCGGTCTAGAAGACGCCTACTTGAATGTAACCGTAGATGGCGCACAGCAAACCTCAACGCTATTTCACCACATTGGTCGCGTTACTTTAGACCCTGATCTTTTAAAGCAAATTGATGTGCAGGCTGGTGCCGGCGAAGCGACAAGCGGCCCAGGTGCTATAGGCGGTTCAATTCGCTTTAAGACCAAAGATGCACAGGATTTATTAAAAGACGACGAGCAATTTGGCGGTCGAGTAAAGGCGAGTTATTTCTCAAACGATGGTACCCGATATAGCGGCAGCCTTTATGGGAAGTTAAATGATTCTTGGGGCTTATTGGGTTACTACAGCACGGTAGATAGAGATAACTTTGAAGACGGCGATGGCAACGAAGTATTAGGTACTGCCGCAGATCAAGATCTCATGTTCCTCAAAGCAAGTGGCTACATTGCTGATAATCAGTATCTTTCGATAAGTGCAGAGCAGCGCGATGAAGAGGGTGAATTCTCGGCAAGACCAAACTGGGTAGTACTGGAAGGTGCTCCGCTTTACCCTAGTGAAGCAGAGCGCGACACCTATGTTGCGAACTACCGTTTTGACCACAGTGCGATGGTGTTTTTAGAAGCTACAGCATATCAAACTTCATCGTCATTCCGTGGCGGTCGTTTTGACTGGCTGTCTGAGATTGACACCTATGGGTTTGATATTAGAAATACCAGCGACGTTACCAATCATGTATTTACCTATGGTATCGATTATCGCAAAGATGAAGTTGAGAGCGGCCCTGGTACAGGCCCTGTTCAAAATGCAGAAGAAGGTAGCGTATTAGGTATCTATGCTCAGGCTCATAGCAACATCACGCCAGAATTGTTATTAAGTTATGGCGTTCGTTATGACAATTTTGACTTCCAGCAAGAAATTCTTATTGATGACTATTACGGCACACCAGTTACCGATGAGCCATCTGGACTAGACGATGATGAGCTCAGCTTTAACGTAGGTCTTGAGTATCAGCTTACCGAAGCTTGGACCCTTGGCCTTGGCTACGCAGAAGCGGCTCGTGGCAAGCAAATTGGTGATGGTTTCACGCTAGATGAGTACTTATACGATGGTGAAGACATTCCTGTTGTTGGTAGCGACGTTGTGCCTGAAACAGTCACCAATATCGAAGCATCAATCGAATACAGTGCTAATAATCTTAATGCACGCCTTAGCGCTTATGAATCTACCATTGATGATGTGCTGTTTAGCGGTTATCAAGGTAACTCGGTATTTAATAATATCGGCGACCTAGAATCATCTGGCGTAGAGTTTAACCTTGCGTATCGCTGGGATTCTGTTGATGTGTACTTTGGGTTTTCAAGCGTAGACGTTGAGTTGATGCCTCGTGAAGGTCTATACAGCGTGCCTTATAACAGCATTGATATAAACGGGTACGAATTTGTTGGCTTAGGTAATAGCCGCGGCGATACCTGGGTGCTTGGTGCAGATTACTCAGTAACCGCAGACATCAGCATTGGCTTTAACATTACTATGGTTGACGACATCAACATAGATACCCTTCATCAGGCGTTGGAAAATGGCTGGACAGACTCGCTTTATTCACTTAACAAAGCAGACTACACCCTAGTGGATATTTATGGCGAATGGGAAGTAACGAATGACCTTAGCGTCAACCTTGCTGTTACTAACCTGTTCGATGAAGCCTATATCGACCATTCAAGTGTGGGTGATTACAGCGAAGTATTCCCTAGCGTTGTTGGCCCACAAGAAGTTGGGCGTGATATTCGTTTGTCAGTGACTTACGACTTCTAAGTAACGCTATTACATGAACTTTTCCACGTTTAAAAGGTGGGTCTTTTGGACCCACCTCTTTGCTGGCTTATTGGCCAGTATTGTCGTTTTCATTATGGCTTTTACTGGGGTATTGCTAACGTATGAGCGCCAGTTTAAAGAGCTAAGTGAAATGGCTTATGCGCAAACCGTTGATATTGAAAAGTCGGTAATTTCGACTGACCAAGTTGTATCAATACTTCGCGAAAAGCACCCTGACGAAGCGCATATTTTCGTTCGATGGGTAAATAGTGAAGGAGCGGCCATTCCGGCGTGGGCGGGCAAGCATAGCTATCTTATTCACCCCTATACCGGAAACATATTAAGAGAGGGAGAAGGGGTTGTTGAAGAAGTATTTCATTTCATCACTGACCTCCATCGATATCTCTTAATGGAAGGCGATTACAAATTAATTGGCAAAACCATAACGGCCTATAGCAATCTTATTTTTATTTTTTTGTTGTTATCGGGTGTCATTATTTGGTTTCCGAAACACATATCGAAAAAGTCTTTAAAACAGCAAATGTTATTACGGCAGCGATACACTAATAAACAACATCGTCGTCGTCATTGGCACTTTGTTTTTGGTATATGGTCACTGCCTTTTTTACTTGTGATTGGAATGACAGCTACGCTGTTTTATTTTGAATGGGCTAATAAAGCACTGTATGGAATGTATGGTGAACAAGTACCTGCTCGCGAAAAAAAGGCGATGCCCGAAACGTTAGACGCCGACATTATCAACTACAATACGCTCTTTGCCGATGCGCAGCAACACGCCAATGAAAACGGGTATCAGGATTGGTACTCAATGTGGATGGAAATTGGTAAAAGCGAGGGGATTGCGCGATTTTATATTGATAAGAGTATTGGGCACCGCCAAGAGCTAGCATATTCCCTGTATTTCGACACGGGTACTGGTGAAATCGCTAAAGTCCTACGTAAAACGGATTGGCCTAAAGGGAGTCAGGCGTGGGGTACTTCTCGATTTTTGCATACTGGAGAATACTTTGGCTTTGTAGGGCAGACCATTGCAGGTCTAGTTAGTTTACTTTGCTGTATTTTGGTTTATACCGGCACTTTGCTAGGCGTTCGACGGCTAGTCAATTTGCGAAAGCAGCATTAGAAAGCTTAGTCAGGGTGATGGTAACTATTAGCCCACCCTGCTTCTTTTCGCTAGTCCCCTTTGAATGAGTCCTTGCGCTAGTTGCAATGTCGTTGTTGTGAACGCGATTTTTCGCTGAAATCTCGCCACCGACCGCTGCAACCTGACGCTTCGCCAGCGCAAGGCCTAGTCCGAACCCAGAACGTTTTGAAGAATGTACGTAGGTCTTGCTTGAACGCGCTTTATCAACCCTGAAAAAAGGCTCAAATATGGAGTCCAACATTGAATCAGGTACGCCCACTCCTTCGTCAGTTACAGTAATAATGTAGTTATGGTTATCGCTAACTAACGTTAAACTAACTTTGCTTTTCTGCGGAGTATGACGCAAAGCATTGCGAATAATATTCTCTAATGCCTGCCCTAAAGCAAGCTGACTGCTTTTTTCTATACTCGCACATTCAGGTGTTTCTACAGTTAAGGTTCTGTCAGGATACTCAAAGCGCGCATCTTCACAAATAACGTTGATAAGTTCTACAAGGTCAAAATCATCGCTGTTTAATTGAGGCGACTCTGTATTTAGCCACGCAAACGTAAGCGTATCTTCTACAAGTTCCCTCATTGTCTTGGCTTCATAGCGCAGGCGTGAAAGGGCTTTTTTACGATTAATGTCTTGCTCCACAAAGTCTATCGCCATATCGATACGGGCAAGAGGTGTGCGAAGCTCGTGAGAAAGGTCTGCAAGTAAACTTCTTTGGTTATAAATTAGACTGCTCGTTCTTTGGGCCATTTTGTCGAAGGTTTGAGCAAGTGTAGTAAGTTCATCATTTCGCTCTGGCATCGTAGCCATTGCACGGGCTTCTAAGTTACCGTTAGCGAAGTCTTTTGTTGCCCTTTCTAACTGCTTAAGTGGTGTCATAACATGTCGATAAAGCATAAAACTCAATAGGCTTAATATAACCAATGGCAATGCAATTTGAAGCGTTAAGCGCGTTGCAAGTAATAAGGAACCTGGGCGCATTCGCTGAGGAAGCTGAATTAAAAAATGCGTGTTGTCGTCTACAAAAGGTACTTCCATCACAGGGTTTTCTGAGAAGTACAAATGTACTTTCCATTCGGGGCTGCGGCCTATTTGAAACCTGTCGATAAACTCGTCTAACATTTTGGTGTCAGCGAATGTAGTCATTTGCGAATTGACCACAGCAAGCCAGGTATTTTCTTTGTCCCTTATTTCTTTCAAGAAAGCGGCTAACGCTTGTTCTCCCTTTTCTAAATAGATTTCCTCCGCTTTTTTGCCATAAGAATAAAGGGTTTCCTGGTGCACTTTGTTTAAAAAGCTCATGCTGGTTTCGGTGTGGTTAGTGAGCCATGCGATAGCCCAAAATAGCACAACCGTTCCCACGGCAATAAAAGCGCATAGTCGCCAAAGGAGTTTATTTTTCACGAAAATCGGTATCCCTGGCCATGAACAGTGGCAAGGCGCTCAGGGGGCATACCCGTTTCAACCAATTTTTTGCGCACTCTAGAAAGGTGCATATCTAGGCTTCGGTCATATCTAGAAAAAGGTTTGTTGAGCACGCTGTGATAAAGAAATGCTTTGCTCAAGGTTTCGTCTCTGTTTTCTACAAGCATCCACAGAAGCTTAAATTGTATTGGCGTAAACTCGAGCAACTTAGCTTGGTATTTAGTCACTTGCTGAATACGGTTTAAATAAAGGACATCAACAATCATTTCTGACTTTTGAGTACCTGAGTTATTTAGCGTCTTGCTGCGTCGAAGCAGTGCGTCAATACGAAGCATCATTTCAGTAAAATTGAAGGGCTTGGGTAAGTAGTCGTCTGCTCCCTTACGGTAGCCTTCAATTCTTTCTTGTTCGGCACCTGACGCCGTGATCATCATCACCAGGGTTTGCTTTACTTGTCTTAATTGGTTTAGTAGCGACAAGCCGTTTAATGAAGGGAGGCGTATATCGAGTAACACAAGGTCAAAATTTTCCTCAAGCGCAGCTTGTAACCCCGCATTACCGTCGCTTTCGTAGCGAGTGTCAAACCCTCGAGACTGCAACAGATGCGAGATTTGTTCACTTAACGTGGCATCATCTTCAATAATGAGTATTCGTGTTTTACACATAGCGGCTTAAGAAATTAATTTCAGGTTATATTATTAATAATAATTATCATTTGCAACTTGTCGGTTTTGGAGCCC
>NZ_JAHHDX010000173.1 GCF_018619335.1 Alteromonas sp. ALT199
AGATCATAGTTCGTGAAGTATTTTGTTTTTAACTACTAGTAAATTGGAATGATCTATTAGTTAACAAATATTACGCATGGCATTACAGTCGATAGTTGTAACATTACTCATCAAGTTTTTACTTGGTGTGAAAAGGTCGCGTAGCTCCTAACTAATGTCCAAGCGTTAACGCAATAAAGAGCCCTTACTTATTACCTTTACGAAAAAGAGAGAAAGATAATGTCAGATTCTTCATGGTGCGATATTACCGTAGAAAATGCGGATGAACTTGTCAGCTTTTATGAGGCTGTAATGGGTTGGAAGAAAGAACCCATAGATATGGGGGACTATAGCGATTATGTCATGATGAAGGGTAACGGTACGCCAGTGGGTGGTATTTGCCATAAGCGTGGCGTAAATGCGCACTATCCAAGCGGGTGGATAAATTACTTTACCGTAGAAAATCTTGAAGCTGCTTTGAAAGAAGTAACGTTAAAGGGCGGAAAGCAGGCGGGTGACATACGACATCATGGAAAAGATAGCTTCTGTGTTATTGTCGACCCAAGCGGTGCAGCATGCGCGCTATATGAAAAAGGGCAAGACTAATCGTTAAAATAGATATCAATGCTATTTAGGGTAAGTCACGAAAAAGCAATAAAGGCAGCGTGTAGGGGCCACGTAATGGGTACTCGCTGCCTTCATTGATAGTTTGCTTGAGTGCTTACTTATTTAATGCGCCACGGTTAACTTGATCCCGCTCAATCGATTCAAATAGCGCTTTGAAGTTGCCCTCTCCGAAACCTTCATCTTGCTTGCGTTGAATAAATTCAAAGAATACTGGACCGAATACCGTTTCAGAGAAAATCTGAAGCAATAAGCGAGGTTCACCATTCTCAGTAGTACCATCAAGTAAAATACCACGCTTTTGAAGCTCATCTACGTTTTCGCCGTGACCCGGAAGACGCTCTTCAAGCATTTGATAATACGTATTTGGCGGAGGCGTCATAAACTTCATGCCTTTTGCTTTGAGTTTATCTAAGCACGCGACCAAATCGTCACAGGCAAAAGCAATATGCTGAATACCCTCACCGTTGTACTTCATCAAAAATTCTTCAATTTGGCCGCCTCCGCCAACGGCTTCTTCATTTAACGGTATACGAATTTTACCGTCTGGCGCTGTCATCGCTTTCGATAACAGGCCAGTGTATTCGCCTTTAATATCGAAATAACGGATTTCTCTGAAGTTAAATAGCTTTTCGTAGAATCCTGCCCAAAAATTCATGCGCCCGCGATATACGTTATGTGTAAGGTGATCAAGCGTATGGAAACCACACCCTTGCGGATGGCGGTCAACACCTTCAATCCAGTTGAAGTCGATGTCATAAATGGTGTTCTCGCCTTCGTAGCGGTCTATAAGATACAACATGGCGCCGCCAATGCCTTTGATTGCAGGAAGTTTCAATTCCATTGGACCTGTGTGTGTGTCCATAGGCTGGGCACCGCGAGCAAGTACTTCTTTGTAAGCGTGCTGTGAGTCTTTTACACGAAAAGCCATGCCACATGCTGATGGGCCGTGCTCTTCAGCATAATAATCAGCATGGCAGTTTTTTTCGTAGTTACTCAACAGGTTGATGTCGCCCTGACGCCATAGCTCAACATCTTTAGATTTGTGACGTGCAACAAGGGTAAAGCCCATCGCTTCAAAGATAGGCTCCAGCATGCCTTTTTCCGGCGCAGTGAATTCTAAAAATTCAAACCCATCCAAACCAATAGGGTTTTCAAATAAATCAGCCATAGCGATACATCCTCAACGTAAATCATATTTTATAATTGTTGCTTAATTGTAATGGAGCAGTGAAAAAGCAAGCAATAGGCGGCGGGTTTGTGTATTTTTCTGATGGAAAGAAAAGCTGTAACGTTTAGTTTTCACTTGTGAACACTAAGGTAAAATAGGGCAGTTAAACTTACCCTAAGCTTCTGAAATATAGTGCTATTAAACAATGTTGGTAGGTGTTTCTAGTGTTCACAAATCAATACAACCGCAAGTACAGATATCAGTATGAATATTGTTGCCAACCTCGCACCGCTTACTTTTCGCCATTGTAATACTTTTTGAGGCCTTTCCAGCACGCTAGATAGTGCTGTTGACGAATGTCGCTGTTTAAAGCAAATTCAGTGGGTGCAATGGCATAACGAGACTCAAACATAAATGCCAGCGTGTTTTCGTAATGCTGTGGCGCTAGTTCAGCGTTAGACGCTTTTTCAAAGACTTCGGCTTCTGGTCCATGGGGGGTCATGCAATTATGAAGGCTCATGCCGCCCGGTACAAACCCATGCTCTTTGGCATCGTACATTCCCTCAATAAGCCCCATAAACTCGCTCATAATATTTCTGTGGTAGTACGGAGGGCGAAAGGTATTTTCGGCAACCATCCACCGCGGCGGGAAAATTACGAAGTCCACGTTGGCTGTACCCTCTAATTCAGACGGTGAGGTAAGTACGGTGAAAATAGACGGGTCAGGATGGTCAAAACTTACGGTGTTCATCACATTAAAACGAGACAGGTCGTACTTGTAAGGGGCAGAGTTACCCACCCAGGCCACCACATCAAAAGGCGAATGATCCAGCTTTGCTTCAAACAAGTTTCCGCAGAATTTGTTTACCATTATGTGGGGTGTTTCGTTGTCTTCAAACCAAGCCGTGGGGTAGCAAAAGTCACGCTGGTTAGCATAACCATTCGCGCCAACAGGACCGCGCTCCGGCAGCACAAGCGGGTGACCATAGTTTTCACATATATATCCTCGAATTGGCCCGCTAATAGGGGTTACTGCAAAACGGACGCCTCGAGGGATAACTGCTATTTCGCCTACTGATAAATTGAGCTTTCCAAATTCAGTAGTAATAAGCATATCGCCGAGCTGGGGGACAATCAGCATTTCACCGTCAGACGAATAAAAGACACGGTTCTGCATGTTTGCATTGGCACTGTAGCAGTGTATGCCCATACCAACTTGTGCCTTAGCGTCGCCATTTGTTGCAATGGTGACAAGCGAGTCTACAAAATCAATGTCTTTTTCAGGGAGGGGAACTGGGTCCCATCTAAGTACATTGGGAGGGCAATAAACATCAGTATCTGGGGCCGTTCTTACTAAACCATTGTCAATTTTATGAAAGTCACCCATAGCAATAGACGGACGTAGGCGATAAGTCCAGCTACGACGATTTTCTGCTCGGGGAGCGGTAAATGCAGTGCTGCTAAACTGTTCAGCATACAGCTTGTAATTCACTTTCTGTGGGCTGAACTGACCTCTAGGAAGCGCGCCCGGCAGTGCTTCAGTTTCGTGCTCGTTGTTAAAGCCTGTTAAATAAGACAAGTTATCCATATACCCTCTTTTAAGCGGTCACAGTTTTAAGCTCAGTTCGACATCTGATGAACAAAGTAGTTACAAATGAAACTATGTGGTTTAGGCTAGAGGTAAATGGAATGTAAATCAATGTTAAGGGCTAGGCAGGTGACATAGAACCAGAGCATTTATTGGTACGCTAGCTTTACACTCTTGGTGATATTCTAAAGCAAGAGCATTTTTATTGTGTAGCCGTAAAGCATGCTACTTGTTGTGCTGATAGTGCATGGCTTAAATAAAACGACATAGAACATTCGTGTGCTGGCTGCAGACAATAGCCCTTGGTAGTTGAAGCGTTACGCATACAAGGAGTTAAGCACAGCAACACGATTAAAAAACTGATAGTAAACGTAGTAACAAGGACCTAGTACATGAAGCTAGAAGACATGCTTGCCTATAAGGTTGCTATGCTAGCAAGTGATCTAAGTGAGTCGCTTGCAAACGAATATGCTGAGTATAAGCTTACCGTGCCAGAGTGGCGTATTCTAGCTACGTTAGGAGCGACCGAAGATAGTTCGTCAAAATCGCCGCTAACCGCAAAAGAACTCGCTGCAGCAACGCGTCTTGATAAGGTTCAAGTATCACGAGCGCTAGAGCGCCTGGTGAAACGAGACGCTATCCATAAGCGTTCCTGTGAAGATGACAAGCGCGCTACCCTCATTTCACTGTCGATGGAAGGAAAGGCAATTTACCGAGCTTTATTACCTAAAATCGTTTGCTGGCAGAATAAGCGACTGGAAAATATCACTGATGATGAGTACCAAATATTTCTAAAAGTGATAGATGCGCTCAGGCCTTAAAATTCGGGTGAAGTCGTTAGTAGCTCTGGTCTGAGCAGGCGTGTGCTTCTCGCCATAAAGGTTACTTTTACCCCCTTAACTGTTAAATTCCTCTGAACAAATCAAATGGTACAGCTTTGGCGTTTATTCACCATGCCTTGTTACCTTATAAAAATTCAACAATCGCTATTAATCATTGTTTGTACTAAAGCTTCATTTAAAAAATTAGCAAGGAAATTGAGTGGCACCCCTAGACATATACGCAGGTAAAAAAGCACGTGAAACCATAATGAAGAACGGGTTCACACCAGAGTTGTTCAGGTATTTTTTAGGGGCATCTGGCGGCCCTAAGTGGTTTTCACTTGCGGGCTTAGACCGCGTGCTATTTCCCGAATGGTTTGCCAACGTTGAGCATCAAATACATGTTATAGGTTCATCTGCAGGAGCGTTTCGTGCAATTTGCGCTGTTCAAAACGACCCATTAGCTGCCATAAACCGCTTAGCTTCATCATATTCAACCACTACTTATAGCAGTAACAAGCCAACGCCTCGAGAAATTACAGCTAAAGCCGAAGACTTGTTGACCGAAATGGTAAACGAGGCAGGCAAGCAAGAAGTGCTGTCCAACTCCCGTTTCAAGGCCCATCTTATTGTTGCGAAGTGTTTAGGGGCGACCCGTTTTGAAAGTAAATTCAGGCAGCTTTCGGGCTTAGCCATGAGCGCAGCGGCTAACACTGTAAATCGCAAAAATTTGTCGCGCTTATACACCCGCTATGTTTTTTCTACCCCGAATACGGACTTTTCTATTAACGACCCATATCAGCTTCCTACGAAATACCATGATCTAACACAGGGAAATATACACACAGCACTACTTGCATCGGGTTCTATTCCTATTGTGATTGAAGGCGTTCCGGAAATTGAAGGTGCACCTGTAGGTATGTATCGCGACGGCGGTATTATCGACTACCACTTTGACCTGTCGTTTGGACCTGATGACGGCTTAGTGCTGTATCCACATTTTTATGATAAGCCGATACCTGGCTGGTTCGATAAAGGTTTAAAGGGCAGGGTACCCCATAGTTCAAGCTACGATAATGTGGTGATGTTAGTACCTTCAGCATCCTTCGTAGCGAACTTGCCTTACAGCAAAATTCCAGACAGAAAAGATTTTGAAGTGCTCGATGCAGACACGCGCATTAAATACTGGCAAACGGTATTGAAGGAAACCGACAGGCTGGGTGAATACTTTATGCGTGCTGTAAAGGACGGAACCTTAGTGGACGCTATCAAGCCACTTCCATTTAACATGATATAAAATGGAACAGCTAATCGTTAAGTAAATGGCTAATTGCTGTCAAATTAGTCACTTGAACCTTCTTTTAATAAGTTTTTCTTGCAGGTGGCGTCTATGCTAAGTATTATACGCGCCGTTGTCCGGCATTCGCCCACCTCAAAGGTGCAACACAGTTCTACATGCGTCTATAGCTCAGTTGGTTAGAGCGCTACCTTGACATGGTAGAGGTCCCCTGTTCGAATCAGGGTAGACGCACCATTTTATTTCAATCAAATTTCATTTTTTGAAACATCCAAATAGTCTCTCTAACGCGTGTGAAACAAATGCTATTGGTCAATCCCGTACGGTTATAGCGGTTTTAGTGTATTTCGTCTTTTAACTTCTTGTAGTTTCTTATTTTAGACTACAATGATGTAGAGCTAACTGTCTTTTTTAAATGCTTTCAACCCAGTAGTATGCGCGGGAGTACAATGAGCCTACAGAAACATCAAGAGCCCTTGTTGTTTGCACAACATGGTACAGCCGAGAGGCGGTTCCTGCAGCTTATTAGTGCTTTACCAAAAGTATCGGTACAGGGGTATGATAAGCAGCGAAACGTGATTTATTGGAATAAATCCAGCGAGGATATGTACGGCTACAACGAGAGCGAAGCATTAGGTCAGAAGCTTGAGGACCTAATAATTCCTAGCTTTATGAGAGATGACGTTATTGAATTCCATCAGCGTTGGATCGATTTCGGTGAGCCCATTCCCTCCAATGAACTAGTGTTGAAAAAAAAAGGTGGTCAACCTATTCATGTTTTTTCATCGCACGTAATGTTAAAGCAGGGTACGGACTCACCCGAAATGTACTGTGTCGATATTGACTTAAGCGAGCAGCACGAGATTCGTAAAGAGCTAGAGCGAATGGCGTCTACTGATTTGCTAACGAATTTACCCAATAGACGCATACTAGAGCAATTTTTAACTACAGCCATCGACAATGCGACCTCCTCTAAATCAGGCTTTGCTCTGTTCTTTATTGACCTAGATTTGTTCAAAGAAGTGAATGATACCTTAGGACATACTTGGGGCGATGAACTTCTTAAGTCGGTAGCAAAGCGTTTAGCTACTTGCACGGACAGCACTAATGGGGTGTTAGCTAGATTTGGTGGCGATGAATTTGTTTATGTTGCCAACCATGTAACGTGCGAAAACAAGTGTGAAGAAATCGCAAAAATGTTTTCCGACTGTTTTAAAGAGAGTTTTGCGCTTAATTCTGAAAATGTTCATATTACATCGAGTATTGGCATTAGTATGTACCCAAGGGACGGTAATGTCATAGACGATTTATTAAAGCACGCAGACGCCGCTATGTACCAAGCGAAAGCGGAAGGGCGCAACCGCTATCACTTTTTCACAAATGCGTTAAGTCAGCGTCTTCGCGAACAAAGAAGCATTGCAGCTTACTTGCGCGAATCAATAAAAAACAACGAATTTGAGCTAGTATATCAACCTCAAATAGATGTAAAAACAGGAAAAATTGCGTCTTGTGAAGCATTGCTAAGATGGTGCCCAAAAGATGAAACACGGGCCGTGCCGCCAAACGTATTCATACCTATAGCAGAGCGCAGTGAGCTTATAGATGACATAGGGAGTTGGGTGTTAGATAAAGCGTGTCAGCAATCTCAAGCATGGAAACGAACAGGCTTGGAAGTGCGTATCGATATAAACGTATCAGGCAAAGAGCTAGAAAAGAGTGTCTACTTTGAGCGTTTAACAGCTTTGCGAAACCAATATGGGTTGTCGCCTGAAGATATTGGCCTTGAACTTACAGAGAACGTATTAATCAAGTCAGATACAACACTTCTGGAAAATCTTCGTGCACAGCGAGATTTAGGGGTAGAGATATCGATTGATGATTTTGGCACTGGGTACTCCTCGCTGAGTTATTTGAAACAATTTCCGGTGAGCCATTTAAAAATTGATCGCTCCTTTTTAAAGGGCGCCCCAGAGCATGCTTACGATAGCGCATTAATGGAAGCCATTGTTAACGTAGGCCACAAACTTGATTTAAAGATAGTTGTGGAAGGGGTAGAAACGAAAAGTCAGTCGAACTACTGTAAATCGTTAAACGTAGAATTTGTACAAGGTTTCCTGTACTCAAAACCCATTAGTGCAAACGCTATTGAGGATTTTCTTAAGAAGCAACAATAACTTTACTAAAGAGGCGCTAAATCGCCTCTTGTCTGAATTCTTTAGTAACACCAAAACGTATGTGAAGTATAAAACCCGCCCATATCGCTCACGTATTTCAACGTTAATACACGTTCCAAAGTGCAGGTTTCGCAAAATAGTAGCCTTGCTGATGATCTACACCTAACTTGTTCAATGCCACTGATTCTGCTTCGTTTTCCACCATTTCCGCGATAATTTTTATGTTTAGGCTTTTCGCTATACTAACAAGGCTCGACACAAACAATTGGTTGTCTTTATTAGTATGAATACCTTGCGTCAATCTACCGGATAGTTTAACAAACTGCGGTTGTATCGCACGAAGACCAGAGAGTGAGGCAAAGTTATCGCCAAAACGCTCAATGGTTATTTTGCAGCCAAGGTGGATTAACTGACGGCATAGCGACTCTGCAGCCTCCCTTTGCTGAATTAACGCAGCATCTTCAATTTCGAAATAAAGCCTTGTGCTTAACGTTTTTCGCTTCGAAATTTCTTTTACCAACCAGTCTCTGAATTCAGCATTCGCAATTGACGCTATGCTTAAGTTTACCGCAACCTGTTGGGAGGTTACCTCTAACTTTTTCAGTACAATAGTGGTAACAAGCTTGTCTACCTGCGGAATAAGGTCAAGTCGCTCAGAAGCCGGAATAAGCTGACCCATAGGAATAACGTCGTTTGTATCCTTGTCCTTAAATCGGCCTGATGTTTCATAGTAAGCGGGTATATTTTGGTCTATGCTCATTACCGGCTGAATCATAATATCGGCATACTGTTGTGACACAATATAGTTGAGTCGTTCACGCCATTGGGTATTACTGTGAACTCTCGATATTTCTGATGCCAATTGCCATCCGTTTTGTGTTTTCATTGCAGCGATAAGTGCGCTATCCACACTTTCCATTATTTGCTGCATTGTCATACTGCCTACAAAGCGGGTTATACCCATGTAGGTTGCTTTCGTGCCATCCCTTAAAGGAGAGACGTTAGCACATTGTGTTGCAATGTTCGTCAGGATAAGTTCTCGGGTAGCACTCTCCATTGCTTCACTAATTAGCGCAAAATCTCCGCCAGATAGTCTAAATACAAAGCGAATGTTGTTGTTATTTTTAGTTTCTTCAACAAGTATATTTGCAATCGCTTTTACATAGCTGTCGCCAGGCACCATACCTAATTTGGTATTAATATTGCCAAGTTGGGCTAGCCTTACAATAATGAGTTCTTTTTCTTGTGAGGTCGCGTTCTCGTTCAATAGGGCGCGCATATGGCGTTCGAAAGCGCCTCTGTTGGCCAACATAGTAAGTGAATCTTTGCTGGCTTCTTTTTTGAATAGCTCAGATTGACGTTTAAGCTCATCGAACTTTGAAGCCAACGTGGTTGCAAGGGAGTTTGCGGCTTCTGCAAGAGGAGAAAATTCTTCGCTAGACGTAGTAAGTTCAGGGGAGGTAAAATTATGACTGCCAATTTCGTTGAGCTTTTTAACGGTATCGTCGACAGGGCGTTTTATTTGTCGATTTACGAAAACTACGAGAATTGAAGCAAGCACCACTAGAACTAAAAATGTCGCGATGTTTTTAATTAAAACGGCAATAAAATCAGAGGCACTCTTTTGCTTATTTGACGTGAGTACGAGCTTGTTCTCACTATTACCTAAAGATACCTGCTTATCGAAATTAGGGTTTGAGTCTATCAGCGAATACCATGACGGTAGAATGCTATTAGTTGCTGCACCTTTTTTAGCCACTTCATTACCGTTTGCGTCAATAATAGCAGCCGTTGAGATATAGGGTTGCGCTATTGCACTTTCCAGCAAAGTACTAAGTATTATCTCCTCTGCCTGACCGGACAAAGAGGTAAGTTGACTAACCGCTTTTTTATAAATTACCGCGCTTTTTTCAGCTTGTAGCGCTACCGCCTCAGACGTCTTCGATTGTAATCCATGCAATTCGGCTACAGATAATGCAGTAAATGCTAAAAACAAGAGGGCGACAATACCCAAATTAGTTCGACTAGATAGCTTCATTACTGGCAGTTATCCCCTTAACTTGAGAAATTAGTGTTTTGCTAAAAATCGCATGCGCTTACATGTAAAGCGATTCACAGTGAAGTTTACCGAGAGTAAAAGTCACATGGCGTAATTGTAGCTCACAGAATGTGTGAGTGCTAATTATACAATGTAAGCATAAATGTATAGTAAAACATAAAGTTAAGCGAGTAGTAAAAAAAGCTTCTAAATCGTCGTTACCTTTTATCTGTTGTCAAGCCACCACAACTTGTTAGGTGCTTCTCCTGCATGTTTAACAGGCACTATTTCGCCGAAAACTGGAATGCTGGTGGGGATTCCCTTAGCACCTGTAAGGTCTGTAATTCTAGATAAAGGCTCATTCCAATTGTGCAGCGCTAAATCAAAGGTACTGTTGTGCACAGGCATCATCACATTGGCTTTAACATCAATATGCGCTTGTAGGCTTTCATGTGGAAGCATGTGAATGTCAGACCAAAGTTCGTTATAGGCGCCGGTTTCAATCATCGACAAGTCAAACGGGCCGTACGTTTCTCCTATTGCTTTAAAGCCGTCGAAATAACCCGAATCACCGCTATAAAATACCCTGGTATTTGATGACTTGAGAACCCAGCTTGCCCAAAGGGTTTCATTTTTATCAAACAAACCACGTCCCGAAAAGTGCTGAGAAGGCGTAGCCACTATTTCAATGCCGCCTACTTTTGTACTTTGCCACCAATTAAGCTCTACAATTTTTTGAGCATCGACACCCCATTCGCGTAAATGATTTCCTACTTTAAGCGGTGTGATGAAAACGTCGACCTTATGTTTTAGTATATCGATACTGCCTTTATCTAAATGGTCGTAGTGATCGTGACTTATAATAACGGCATCTAAATTAGGCAAAGCTTCAAGTGAAATAGGCGTTTTATGGAAGCGTTTGGGGCCTATCCATTGAACGGGTGAAGCACGCTCACTAAAAACAGGATCGATCAATAGATAGCGCTCGGATAGTTTTAATAGGGTAGTGGAGTGGCCAAGTTTTATCACGCTATCTTCTGTTATTGCTTCAAGCATTTGCGGCGTGAGCTCCGATACTGGAATATCAAATGATGGCACTGCGGCGTCTCTATTATCACGAAGATACGCCTTGGTTACTTTCCACATATCTCGCCATGTCATTTTGTATTCAATATGGGTATTAGTGAATTTCTCGGTTTTTGATGCGTTTGCAGCAAACGTACTTGAAGAACCACAGAAAGATGTCATAAATAAAACTCCAAAAAGAAAGCGGCTGGGATTAAAAACAGGCATACCTCACCTTTAATTTTACATATGTAAACTATACAGTGT
>NZ_JAHHDX010000041.1 GCF_018619335.1 Alteromonas sp. ALT199
ATGAGCCGAAACGAGTATTTTCGATGTACCATAACGCATCGCGTTTATGATCACGTCATTCAAAAGTAAATAAATTAGTTCGTTATCTAAATACCAACTAAGGTTCTCTTCAATATCAACGCTAATTTCAATATTCTTTTGAGATACGTACAAAGCGTTCGAACCCACAACATCTTCTACTAAATCCTTTATAAAACTTTCGTCAACGGTAATAGGTAGGCTTTCTAGTTCTGCTCTGTACAACGAAAGTATTTGAACAAGGTTGGTATTAAGCCTTGATGCTTCATAATGAACACTCGCGACTTGTTCTCTAGCTTTGGTATCTTGTGGTGAAAGGGTGTCGCTCAATGTTTCAATAGACTGGATTAGAAGAAAAAGTGAGTTTTTCATATCGTGTACAGCGGCCGCTAATACCGAAGAAAAATCGATTGTGGATGCAACTTGTTTACTGCTACTCATTATCTATTGAACGCCATGCGACTTTTTACCCTAAACATACTGTAGAAGAGATTAGACAATGAAGGGCAAATTACGCGTAAATTTGTAAAAAAATGAATTAAATTCAACTTTATAATGCCAAATTCGTAATAGCAACTAGTAAAAAAAGGTAGTTTTGGTTATAACGGAGAGAGTAAAGTGTCGGTCTATCCCATAAAACGGTGTAAAATATGAAGCTACAGCAACTACGGTATATCGTAGAAGTTCTCAATAATAATTTGAATGTGTCAGCAACTGCAGAAAGTTTGTATACCTCTCAGCCTGGTATTAGCAAACAAGTACGCATGTTAGAAGACGAGTTAGGCGTTCAGATTTTTGGTCGTAGCGGTAAACACCTTACCCATGTAACCGACGCAGGTAACGACGTAATTAATATTGCGCGTGAAATTCTTGCGAAAGTAGAGAGCATTAAAGCGGTTGCAAGAGAGCACACGCTTCCAGATCAAGGCAAATTGAATATAGCCACTACCCATACACAAGCTCGCTATGCATTGCCAGATGTTATCCAAGGTTTTATGAGCAAGTACCCCAAAGTGTCGTTACATATGCACCAAGGTACGCCTTCTCAAATTAGTGACTTAGCCGCTAAAGGTGAGGCAGATTTCGCTATCGCTACTGAAGCCCTCCACTTGTATAACGATTTAGTTATGCTTCCCTGTTATCACTGGAATCGCAGCGTGATCGTTAACAAAGACCATCCGCTTTCGAAAAAAGGCACTATAGATATTTCGGATATTGCGAAGTACCCACTGGTCACTTACGTTTTTGGTTTTACAGGGCGCTCGGAATTGGATCAAGCCTTTGAGAGAGCAGGGCTAACGCCAAAAATAGTTTTCACTGCCACAGATGCCGACGTGATAAAAACCTATGTGCGTCTTGGCGTGGGTATTGGAGTAATTGCGTCAATGGCGGTAAACGAAGATTTAGACGACGACTTGGTGAAAATAGACGCGAGCCACTTATTTGATTACAGCACTACGAAGATAGGCTTCAGAAAAGGGTCGTTCCTTAGAAGTTATATGTACGATTTCATTGAGCGTTTTGCGCCGCATTTGACTAAGGATAAGGTTGAGAAGGCAATGATGCTGAAAAATAATGAAGAAGTGGAAAAAATGTTTAAAGGTGTAACGTTACCAGTAAAGTAACGTTACAAAACGCGAGCATTATTTATAAAAGGGGCTGTCGCCCCTTTTTTTGCATTTTAATTGTTGTTCAGTACACGGTTGCGATTAACACTCAATGATATTTACAGCTAGTCCGCCTCGTGCCGTTTCTTTATATTTAGTCTTCATATCATTACCCGTATCGCGCATGGTTTTGATGACTTTATCTAATGAAACCTTGTGGTCGCCTGTCCCTCGTAACGCAAGACGAGAAGCATTGATGGCTTTAATAGCGCCCATTGCATTACGCTCAATGCATGGAACCTGCACAAGACCACCTACGGGGTCACATGTCAGTCCAAGGTTGTGCTCCATACCAATTTCGGCAGCATTTTCTACTGAGGCAGCCGTACCCCCCATTATTTCTGCAAGCGCACCGGCAGCCATTGAACAAGCAACACCAACTTCGCCCTGACATCCCACTTCGGCACCAGAAATCGACGCGTTTTCTTTATAGAGAATGCCGATAGCTCCCGCGGTAAGAAGAAAGCGACTCGCTACTTCTTCATCCACAGGACGAATGAATTTATCTACGTACTGAAGTACAGCTGGGATGATACCTGCTGCGCCGTTAGTTGGAGCAGTGACAACCCGTCCGCCCGCTGCGTTTTCTTCGTTTACTGCCAGCGCAAATAAATTTACCCAATCCATGGTCTGCATAGGGTCGTTCGTATGTTCAGTTTGCAAACGACGATATAGGCCAGGAGCACGACGAACCACTTTTAAGCCACCAGGTAGTATTCCTTCGCTTTCAATACCGCGCTGAATACACGCTTTCATAACAAGCCAGATACTATGTAGCTGCTGTTTTACTTCGTGTTTTGGTCTAAAAGTCGCTTCATTACGCAACATAAGCGAGCTAATACTTAGTCCATTGTTTTTACACAGGGAAAGAAGCTCTTCGGCGGTTTTAAAAGGCAAGGGCACAGAAGCTTGAAGGCTAGCGGCATGCGCCTTAGTTGCGTCAAAATCTTCATCTTTGATAATAAAGCCGCCACCAATGCTGTAATAGGTTTGCTCTCTAACCAATTCATCTTTCGAGTAAGCGTAAAATGTGAGCGCGTTGGCGTGTTTAGGCAATGTTTTACGGCGATGAAATACAATGGCATTTTTGCTAGGGAAGCGCACTAACTTTTGTCCGTTCAGGCACAATGCCTCAGTGTTACGTATTTCTTCTAACTTACTGTCGATGGTGTCTACATCTACAACGTCGGGTATTTCTCCCAACAAACCTAAGATTACAGCCTTTCCAGTTCCATGACCGATGCCAGTTTGACCCAGGGAGCCAAACAGCTCAACTTTTATGCTATCAACCGAGTCAAAAAGCGCAGTGTCTTGAGAAAGCTCTGTAACGAACTCGGCGCCAGCTTTCATAGGGCCTACGGTGTGCGAACTGGATGGGCCAATACCCACGCTGAACATATCGAATACACTGATCATAAACTTTCATAAATTAAAACTAAGTAATGTTAAGATCATGCATCCACTGCGTGAAAACCACAATACAGAAAAGCTAATAACAGGATTAGTTTTGCTAATACGCTGTAAAGTTTAATTTATAGCGCTGTAGTCATTAGCCGCCGTTTCTGATTATCAAGGATGTATATGATGAGACAAGTTTCGTAACATAGCAGCGGTTGCACCCCAAATCATGCGGTTCTGCCAAGGGATGAAGTAGATAGGAAAAGCTTTATTATCGCGATGAGAGGTGTGTACCAAGTGGTTCTTTCTATCAAGCACGTGGGCTAAAGGCACTTCAAAAGCGCTCTCTACCTCGTTCTTATCGATAGTTGGGGTGAAATCAGGGTTTACAAAGCCAACGACCGGGGCTATTTCGTAGCCGCTGATAGTTCGGTATCTTGGCAGCATGCCAATTACATCTACGTGGCTTGAGGGGAGGCCAACTTCTTCCTCAGCCTCGCGAAGCGCGGCATCGAAAAATGAATTATCTGTTTCATCAACCGCGCCGCCGGGAAAACTGATTTGGCCTGGGTGATGTTTAAGGTGATGTGCTCGCTCGGTAAGCAGCAGCTGTAGCGAACTTCCATAATCTATCAAAGGTATTAACACCGCCGCGGGCCTCCCCGTTTTTCTCAAGGGGAAGTCAGGCTCAGTGTGTGCAAGCCTTAAGTGGTGAAATTGTGATAGAAAATCGTTTCTCGTCATAGCAACCTTTTAAAATCTAATCATTTATTTCATCTTCAAATTACGTTTGCTCACAGCTCTACTTTTAGTTCAGTGTCTCTAGCACAGGCAGTATTTTAGAAACCTTATCAAGGGTTTCTTGATATTCCTCGCTTGGCACTGAATCTAACACAATACCACCGCCTGCCCAGCAATGTAATTTGTTATTCTCTGCTAAAATCGTTCGTATACAAATACTTGAATCCATATCTTCACGATAGCCCATATAAAACACACTACCACAATAGATATGACGACGGTGAGGTTCTAGTTCATCAATAACTTCCATGGCGCGTATCTTAGGCGCGCCTGTGATAGACCCCCCTGGAAAAGCAGAAGCTAAGAGCGCTAAAGGCGATGATGTGTCATTTAATTCACCAGTTACCGTACTAACTAAATGGTGCACGGCTTCGTAACTTTCAAGCGCAAAAAGTGCCGGTACTTTAACCGTATGGGGTTTACAATGCTTTGAAATGTCATTTCGAAGTAGATCAACAATCATAAGGTTTTCAGCACGATCTTTATCTGCAGACAGCAGGCTTTGGGCACTTTCTCTATCTTGTTCAATATCGGTAAAGCGCGGGCGTGTACCCTTAATTGGCTTGGTTTCCACAACGCCGTTTTTTACTCGTAAGAATCGTTCAGGTGAAATAGAGGCAATACAGCCCTGTGGAAGATTGTAATAGGCAGAAAAGGGCGCTTGATTTTGATTGCGTAACTCACAATAGGCTTGCCACATACTTCCTTCAAATTCCGCGCTAAATCGCTGCGCCATGTTTACCTGATAGCAATCGCCAGCCCGTAAATAAGCGTGTATTTTAGCTAAACTAGCTTCATAAGCGCCCTTAGATAGATTCGATTCAAAGCGCGATGTAAGCTTGAAATGAGCGGGTGACGTGTGGTGAGCAGGGTTATTGAAAACCTGATTAAGTGGTTGGTTATTGGCAGTACAATAATAAATGTAGCCCGTTTGTGTATCTTCAATAAGTGAGCACAAATAGAGACCAACAACAAAATCAGGCGTGGTGTAGTCGTCTTTAGCTATACTGGGCAATGTCTCGTAAAACCGCCCAGTGTCATAACCAGCCATTCCTGATACACCAACAATAAAGGGGAGGTGGGCAGTATCGAAATTGGCATGTATTTCTACATTTGAAATTCGTGCGTGCAAATGCTCTTGAACCGCCTCGAAGGGAGGCAGTGTAAGCCGCTGCCGTGTTGAAGCGTGTAAATCTAGAAGTTCCACCGTTTTACCTTTTGCTTCGATAACCGAAGTGGGGGAAAAGGCCATAATATTGAATCGCCCTTCGCTCTTCGAAGAGCCTGAAGTATCCAGTAATATAGAGTAGGGAAGCGCAGATATTTGTTTAAACAGTGTATTAAAGACTGAACCCTTATCACAGTTAAGCGCTAATTCATGGGCTAGTGCATTTTGGGTGAATCGGGAAACATGAACGTGAATAGTATCTGCGTGTGACATAGGTGTTTTCTGTACTTCTTTTTATCTTAGGTGGTTGCTGCTTATCTTTAGCGTGAAACTACCTTTACTCTTTTGGAATTAGCGCGTTCTAGCGGCGTTAAATCCACATAGTTTTTAAAAATAACTGGAATTAGCCCAAAGCACATTGTTTTAAATGGTGCGATGTCTTTAGATGCGCTAGTATACGCTTTTTTAGCTAGCTAAGACCACGAAAGCCAAATAAAAAGAGGATGTCATGACCGTTATCCGTCAACAAGACTTCATTGACAGCATTGAAGATTCCCTGCAGTTTATTTCTTATTATCACCCACTCGACTACGTTAAAGCTGTAGAAGAGGCTTATAAAAGAGAAAAGAGCCAAGCCGCTAAAGATGCGATGGCACAAATTCTTATCAACTCTCGTATGTCTGCCGAAGGTAAGCGCCCTTTATGCCAAGACACAGGTATTGTAACGTGTTTCGTTAAGGTTGGTATGGGTGTTACCTGGGATAAAACTGACATGACCGTTCAGGAAATGGTTGATGAAGGTACACGTCGCGCTTATCTTAATCCTGACAACCCACTTCGCGCGTCTATCGTTGCCGACCCAGCCGGAGCGCGTAAAAACACGAAAGATAATACGCCGTCTGTTGTTCACATCGATATGGTAGCGGGCGAAAAAATTGAAGTGATGATCGCGGCCAAGGGTGGCGGTTCAGAAAATAAATCTAAAATGGTTATGCTAAACCCAAGTGACGATATTGCTGATTGGGTTGTAAAAACATTGCCAACCATGGGTGCAGGCTGGTGTCCACCTGGAATGCTAGGTATAGGTATTGGCGGTACAGCTGAAAAAGCAGCGGTACTTGCTAAAGAAAGCCTAATGGATCCAGTAGACATTCAAGAGCTTATCGAACGTGGCCCACAAACCACTGACGAAAAGCTTCGCTTAGAAATTTTTGACCGAGTTAATAAACTAGGTATCGGTGCTCAAGGTTTGGGCGGTTTAACAACTGTGGTTGACGTTAAGATCATGTCTTTGCCTACACATGCTGCATCTAAACCTGTAGCAATGATCCCAAACTGCGCTGCGACCCGACATGCACACTTTTATCTAGACGGTTCAGGCCCTGCGGAACTTACGCCGCCTAAGCTAGAAGACTGGCCAGAAGTAACCTGGGAAGTGAGTGAAAATACCCGCCGCGTTAATCTTGATGAAGTAACTAAAGAAGACATTCAAGAGTGGAAAGTAGGCGAAACGGTATTACTGTCTGGTAAAATGCTTACTGGCCGTGATGCCGCACACAAACGCATTCAAACCATGATGGAAAATGGTGAAGGCCTTCCAGAAGGCGTTGACCTAACCAATCGCTTTATATATTACGTAGGTCCAGTGGATGCTGTAGGCGACGAAGTAGTAGGCCCTGCAGGCCCAACAACGGCAACACGTATGGATAAGTTCACAGACATGATGCTCGAACAAACAGGCCTTATTGGCATGATTGGTAAAGCAGAACGTGGACCGGCTACCGTTGACTCAATTGCCAAGCATAAGGCGGTTTACCTTATGGCAGTTGGTGGTGCAGCTTACCTTGTATCAAAAGCCATCAAGAAATCTCGCGTTGTTGCTTTTGAAGATTTAGGTATGGAAGCAATTTACGAATTTGACGTAGTAGATATGCCAGTAACGGTTGCTGTAGACAGCACGGGTGCTAACGCACACAAAAATGGCCCGGCCATTTGGAAAGCGAAAATTGAAGAGCTTGATGCTTCACTTTCCAAATAACGAGTCGAACTAAGGCCTCTAAAAATTGTTGATTAAAGCAGGTTAGAATTAACCTTCATTTTTCAAATTAATTTTTAAGCTTCTCAAACAAATTAATTATACGGGTGCGAAAGCGCCCGTTTTTATTTGTTGAAACTGCTCGCTAGCTTAGTCCAAAGGTAATTGAAGCGCTTTTAACGGGTTTAACATCTAAGCGAATTGGTATATTTCACCGATTTTGTTTATAGTGCTGTACAAAATAACAGTATGAATGTGCACTATGTTAACTACTATCATTTCCAGCGAACCTATTGCTTTTTTAATCGCCTTTATCAGTGTTTGTGTATTAGCACTATATTCGTTCATCCGAAATCAAACGCACTCACAGCAATTATCTCAAGCAACACACTATTGTGAACAGTTGCAAAGTGAACTAAACAGCGAACGTGTAGCTAATGCGAAGCTGCAGGCACAGAACGAAGCGCACCAAGTGAGAATTCAAGCCCTTCACGCTGCACATGAAGATAAACTTGAAGCTATGAACGCCTCTGAACAACGCTTACAAACACAGTTTGAGAATTTAGCAAACCGTATATTTGAAGAAAAACAGCAGCGTTACACGCAGCAAACGAAAAACAATATTGAAGCCGTACTCGCTCCATTTAAAAACGAGTTAGATGGTTTCAAACGACAAATTTCAGAGCAGCATATTCGTGAAGGGCAGGAACGAGCGTCGCTTAAAACAGAGATATTGAGTTTAAAAGCGCTCAATCAGAGAATTACGGAAGAAGCTGCCGCACTAACCAGTGCGCTCAAAGGTGATAACAAAAAGCAAGGTAACTGGGGAGAAGTGGTTCTTGAACGTATTCTTAAAGAATCAGGCCTACGCGAAGGTCACGAATTCGAAACCCAAATGTCTGCGACCTCTGAACTGGGAAGACGCTTTCAGCCAGATGTAGTGGTACATTTACCAAACGATAAAGACGTGATCATAGATTCAAAAGTAAGCCTTTCGGCTTATGAACGATATTTCAATTGCGAAGATGATTTGGAAAGAGCACAGTTCTTAAGCCAACACGTAGCCTCAATCAAAGGCCACATAAAAGGTCTTGGAGCAAAGGATTATCAAAATTTAAAGGGCATTAAGACGCTAGATTATGTGTTGCTTTTCATTCCAATAGAGCCCGCTTTTCTAATAGCTGTTGAAGAGGAGCCAGATTTAGTCACTTTGGCACTTAACCACAATATCATGCTGGTAAGCCCTACAAATTTACTTGTTGCGCTTAGAACCATCAATAATATATGGCAGTACGAGTACCAAAACCAAAATGCACAGCTCATTGCCGAACAGGCCGCTAAGTTATACGACAAGTTTGTAGGTTTTGTTACTGATATGGAAAAAGTAGGAAAGTCTATGGATACCGCTCACGCAAGCTACGAACAAGCGATGAATAAACTGTCCAGTGGGCGAGGGAATATAGTGAGACAGATTGAAAAGTTTCGCGAACTTGGTGTTCAGCCAAGTAAACGGATGTCACAGAACTTACAGCAACTTTCAAAAGATGATTAAAAAAGGCCGCGAATGCGGCCTTTTTTACATTTAAAGGAAACGTTATGAACGTTTCATGCGTCTACGTAGGTATACAGCTGGCGCAAGAAGTAATGCAATCCAGCCCATAGAACCACCAGACTTATCGTTAACTGTAATAGTCACGCTGTCTGTAGTTGTATCGATACCGTCAGTTGCCGTTACTTGTACCGTTACACGATTAGCTTGCTCGTGACTTGGTGCAGTACCGGTGTAAGAGGTTGTTTCAACACCGTCAATAGTGATAGTAACATCATCACCGTCTGCGTCAGTTGCCGATGCAGTTACAGTGAATGATTCACCTTCATCGACGCTAGATGGCGCAGAGATTGAAAGTACAGGTGCATCCTGAACGCCCGCAACTGCAACTGTCACAGTGCCTTCGCCTACGATGTCACCTTCTACAACTTCACCTTCTTCTGTAGTTGAACCTTCAACTTGAACCGTGTAGGTAAATGAGTCTTCACCAAAGAAGTCAGCATTTGGTGCGTAGGTTACCGTACCATCATCATTAACTGTCACTGTACCGTTTGCTGCTTCAGTAGTAACTGTAACAGTTGACGGGTCAAGTGGCTCTTTATCAATAGTAATTGGCGTAAACGTACGGAAGTCTCCAGCAAGAGATTCCATAGTAAACGTATTAATGATCGTGCTATCCATTTCGTTAGCAAGAATGTTAGCCGTTACCGACGCATCTTCGTTAACTAATAGCATGTCATCCATGTACTCGCTTGAAGGAACCACAGTACCTGCGTAGCTGATTGTTACTTCGTCACCGGCATTAGCGGTAAGAACAAACTCGTCACCTTCTACTGGCAGAGTACCTTGAAGTCCAGCTGAAGTCAGTGAAGCGAAAGTAGTACCAACACTACCAGATTCGTTTTCAGCACCAACAACAGTAGCGTACACCGGTGTGTCCATTGGACCGTAAACAAAGTTTACGTTGCCAGTTTCGTATTCAAACCAAAGTTGGAAGTTAAAGCTTGTACCATCTTCACCCCAAATCTGTGCATTTTCCCACTCAACAACAAAGTGGCCTGTTGTTAGGCTTACTGCATACAGGTTACCCGTGCCTGCGCCACCACCCGCTAAATCGAAGTCAGTCCAGTATGGAGCAACAACGTTATTAGGTTCACTAAGATTAGGAAGCACTTCAGCAAAAGGAGTAGTGATGTTGCCTGAGCTTGTACCTAACGAAACAAAACCATTAGATGAAATCTGCATGGTTGTGTACTCAGTACCTAGGTACGTAATGGTACGTGGTAAGCTGATTTCAATCGAAGCATCATCACACGTTCCAGAGCACTCTAGTGGTGTAATACCGATTGAAGCCATTGGTACGTAACGAGGTAGGCCAAAGCCTTCAAGAATATCACCAATTGAAGTGTCAGCATTCATTGAGAATGACGCAGTATTAAGTGCTCCTTCCCAGTAAATAGTATCAGAATCGGCATCATAACTTACTGGCTCTTGGTTACCGTTCTTAACTGCTGAAATAGTTGACGGGTTGATGTCATACTTGTGATCAATTTCACCAGAAATGCTAATCATACCTGTAACATCAGTGTTAGTAGCAAATGCTTCAGTAACAACTAACTCACCTTCAGCTGCTAATTGATTGCTTACGTCACTATCAAATAGAGATGGTTCATCGCTGCTGATTGGGTAAACCGCAACAGGAATAAAGTAATCTGTTGTAGTGTCGTCAGTGTCAGCCCAGTTGATGCCACCGAAAGACCATGAACCAGTCGACGCTGTCGTTACGTCTACTGCAACCATAATTTCAGCAGAACCGCCTGCTGGAAGAGTAGCCATTTGTGGAGTAACGGTCGCTTCAATAGCTGGGTCGTTAAACATCAGCGTTGCATCAACAGTCACATCCTCGTCACTAGTGTTAGTTACTGTGATAGACATTTCACAGTTAAGGTAGCAGTTACCGTCTACTAAGCTCAAGTCACTGTAGGTAAGCTCAACAGTTGTTGCACGTGGTAGATCTAGACGACCAGCACCCATGTCAAAGTTGTCTGCTTGTGTAGCAGCGTCTTCTTTAAGTACGTCGCGAATAGAAGAGGTTACAAGGGCACTCTTAATTTGCTGTGCAGTCCAATCTGGATGCATTTGCTTAAGTAGGGCCGCTGCGCCTGCTACGTGTGGTGACGCCATTGACGTACCACCTTTAAATGAGAAGGTTTCACCTTCGTGTCCTGGAGCGTCTGGAGATTCACCCGAGAAAATACGAGTACCAGGTGCCGCAATATTTGGCTTAAGAAACGTAGGGTCGCCGTTTGGACCACGAGAGCTGCTTTCATTCATGATATCAGCAAGGCTGTCTGAGACTACACGAACAATATCACTGCCAATCGTAACGTTTAATGCTTCATCAGTACTTTCCGCTAATGCAGCAAGCGCTTGACCTGGCGTAGCAGGGAGCATTAACGAAGGAATCATTTGCGCGTCGGTAAGGCCGCCCATCAAGATTGGAGCTTCACCACGACCATCTACATTGTGAATAAGCACGGCTTCAGCGCCAGCCGCTTCCGCATTTTCAATTTTATCTTTAAAGCCGCAAGTTCCACGGCTGATAAGTGCAATTGCACCATCGAATGCGCCTTCAGCAAATGCAACACATCCTTCCACGTTTGCCGCATCGACTTCACTAGCATAAACAACTGGAGCAGTAATTGGGCTATCAAATACGATGGCAGGGTTACCCACAGAATAAAGTGCTGGGATAGCGCCGATAGTGGTATCACCCTCGATAGTCACTTCATTTGCAAACAAACGACCCGTTGTCGTGTTTGCAACTGTGATAACGTCTTCTGAGCAACCAGGGCACCCGATTGTACTTTCGCCCGGGCCGTCGTTACCAGCAGCGAATACAGTAACTACGCCAGCATCGTGCATGGCTTCAAGTACATCTTCGTATACAGAGCCGTTAGGGTTACCGCCAGCGCCGCCGCCCCAAGAGTTGTTAACAACATCTGCGCCATCTGTAAGTGCTGCTTCGAGCATTGAAAGCAACATAGATGAAGCACCGCTTGAAGATGCAGGGTTTGCAGGCGTGGCGTAAAGGCCTTTATAAACCATCAAATAGGCCGCTGGTGCAACACCTGAGATTTCTGCTTCAGCACCGTCGCGCTCAGCCATAACGCCGTAGTTACCTACTGCAGTACCAGCAACGTGAGTACCGTGACCGTTAAAGCCTAGCGGGCTTTCATATTCTTCTTCAACAACTGCGAAGCCTTCTACGATGTCTGCTGCACGCGCCACAATGAGCTTGTCATTACAAAAATCAGGGGCCTCTGAACAGTAATCATCAGTTGGAAGAGAATCGGGTGCAGTAAAGTTCTCACCGCTAAATAGTGGGTTTTCTGGACGAATACCACTATCTATAATAGCTACTTTTATGCCAGCTCCAGCACTTTCTTTACCGCCAAACTGTTCCCAAGTTTCAACTGCACCGATTAGGTCCAAACTTGCGTCCATTTGTGCGTGATGGATAACGTCTGGGTATACCGCTTTAACTGTAGACAGGCTTGAAAGCTTATCTAGCGCGCTTTTAGATACGATACCTGCAAATCCGTTAAATGCCGCAGTATAAGAAAGGTCTGCTTTGAATGATTTATCAAACGCTTTGATAGATTGAATAACAGATTGCTGTTGTGTTTCTAGGAATGATTTATATTCCTTCGCTGCATTTGACTCAAAGTTGACCTTTTGACCCTTGTGCGCAGCCATACTGCTAACACTAGGATTAACTGCGCTAAATTGCGCCATTGGTACGTCGTTTAGTTGGATAATAACGCGAACACTATCACTACTGGTTTGGATAGCGTTTGCTAGAATATTTTTCTTGTCGAACGAAGCCTCAATTGCGTTTTGTTGTTCAACGCTGTGGCCGGAAATTTGATTTGATAGAGCAAACGCGCCAAAAGCAGAACCTGCTAATGCGGTCGCAACTACCGTACTGATAATTGTTTTTTTCATAATTATTCTCGTGTGAATAGTTCCCTGGGTCTGACGGTCTTTGTACTTTTTAAAAGCTATTTGCCCTTTTAAAGGCTATTTGCCGTCATGACACATTTATTGTTAGCACAATTTTGAGGGTTATGTAATGTGTATTTCAGAAATACACAAATTACATATTTTGTTACATTTAGATGTCTACCTAAAGTGAAATAAAACTAGAATATTTAACTGCGATAGTGCTTATCTGACGCATATAATTGAAATGAAATTACATAAATAAGCGGAAACAATTTT
>NZ_JAHHDX010000036.1:0-2009 GCF_018619335.1 Alteromonas sp. ALT199
CCCATGGCCATTACCGTTATTTACGGTCTTCTGTTTGCAAGTTTGCTTACCCTAATCTTACTGCCGGTGCTTTACAGCCTGTTCGACGTTAAGAAAAACACTGAGCAAAAAGCGCCTGTAAACACAAATACAAGCGCGAGCTTTGGTGACGAAGAAGCTATGTCGAAAGGAGGTGTACTATGAGTGCGCCTTCTCAAACCCCGAACAACAGTTCTGAAAACCATGCTGAAAATAAAGCTGAAAAGCGTCAAGCAAGTGAATCAAATAAACGCGTGACAGATATAGCTTCACAGCCGCAGCATTCGAAAATTGCAGGTATAGGCGCCTCGCTCGCACGCTTTGCGCTGAATAAGCCTGTTACCATCGGAATGCTTTTTTTGTCCATGTTGTTGTTCGGCATTGTATCTGGCCGCTTGCTTCCTTTAGAGAAGTTCCCTGGTATCGATATTCCTGAAATGGTGGTGCAAATCCCCTATCCTGATGCAACGCCGGTAGAAATTGAAACCATGATCACCCGCCCGGTAGAAGAAGCAGTTGCGACCATGTCGGGGATTAAGCGTTTAAGAGCTCGCTCGTACGACAATATGGCGGAGGTCATTGTGGAGTTCGACTGGGATGAAAACCTTAAAGCCAAAAGCATTGAAGCCCGCGAAAAAATTGATGCTATTCGCCACGAGCTTCCTGATGATATAGAGCGGATCATGGTGTACAAATTTAACACTAACGACATGCCTATATTCCAGCTGCGCGTGTCGAGTGACCGCGACTTATCGAGTGCCTACGACTTGCTTGAGCGCAACCTCAAGCGCCCGCTGGAGCGTGTAGAGGGTGTATCTAAAGTTGAGCTATACGGCACCATGAAACGTCAAATTACCATTCGCTTAGACCCTAAGAAAATGGCGGCCTACCAAATAGACGGCACTCGTTTAGAACAGCAACTTCAAAACGCAAATTTTTCGCTAACCGCGGGCTACATGTACAACAATGGTGAAAAAATTCTAGTTAACCCAACTGGCGAATTTACCGATGTAAATGATTTTAAAAACATGTGGGTTACCCGCAGCGTACGCTTGGCTGATATTGCCAGCGTAACTTACGAGCTTCCTCAACGTAACGAAGGGCGTCATTTAGACCGTACCTTTGCGGTAGGTTTTAACGTATTCCGAGAATCTGGAAGCAATCTTGTTGAAGTTTCCGACGCGGTAATGAAAGTTATCGAAAAAGCCAAAGAAGACCCTGAGTTTACAGGCATTAGTTTGTTTGTAATGGACGACACTGCCAAAAGCGTTACCTCATCGCTAAGCGATTTGTTAAATGCTGGTCTTTTAGGCGCATTGCTTTCAGTTATTGTGCTGTACTTGTTCTTGCGTCAGCTTACCACCACGTTAATTGTTGTGCTTTCCGTACCGTTTTCTATCTGTATAGCCTTGGGTGTAATGTACCTTTTGGGCTATACCCTTAACATTTTATCCCTTATGGGACTTATGCTGGCGGTAGGTATGCTGGTAGATAATGCCGTCGTGATCACCGAAAGCGTATTCCAAGAGCGCCAACAAGAAGGTGATGTTAAACGGGCTACACAAATAGGTGTGAACAAAGTTAGTCTTGCGGTTATTGCCGGTACCGCCACTACGGCCATTGTGTTTTTACCCAATATTATTGGGGTAAAAATAGACGTTACTATTTTCTTAGAGCATGTAGCCGTGGCTATCTGTATATCTCTGTTTGCGTCGCTTTTTATCGCTAAAACACTCATTCCTTTGCTTTCAACAAAAGTAAAAATACCGGTAGTAAAAGCGCCTAAACCGCCCACGTATATCAAGGGCTATGGCCGTGCACTTAACTGGATGTTGAAGCATCAAGGCGTAACCTGTGTTATTGCTTTATTAATCCTGGCGTCGACCATAGTGCCTATGCAAGTGGTAACGTCAGATGATGAAGGTAATAATAACCAAGAGCGCATTTGGCTTAACTACCATGTAACGCAGAACTTCACCCTTGAAGAAGTG
>NZ_JAHHDX010000036.1:2266-2501 GCF_018619335.1 Alteromonas sp. ALT199
CGTTTTCATATTAAACAAGTTTATACTTATTTTACCGCCGGTCATGCCGTAAGCGGTATTACGCTTAATGAAGAACTGTCGGTAAGTGTGGGTCAAATAAAAAACGGTATTCGTGAAGACATGCCCTCGTTTGTGCGTGCCCGCCCCTCTTTCCAATGGGATAGCGGCAACGGCGGTGGCGTAAGAGTAACGCTATTGGGCGAGTCGTCAGAAACCTTGCTAAATATTTCAGAAC
>NZ_JAHHDX010000149.1 GCF_018619335.1 Alteromonas sp. ALT199
GTTATGGATAACAAAAGCCTCTTTAAACTTTATTCATTCCAACTTTCTATTGGTATACCTTTTCTCATTTCAATTTTTACGGCTCTATACATATTTCTAACATCGGATTTGGAATATGAGTCAGGATATTCTGGCATAAATAACTTAATTGAATTTTATAAAGTTCCTCTCGGAATATTAGCGCTAATTTTTCCAACTGTCGCACTTGTTACTGCCAATCATCGTTCAGAATTGACCTTGAGACAAATTCAAGAGTCGCAAGCCCAAAATGATTTTGCAAATTATTACAAACATTTAGAAGAGTTTAATAAGTATGTTAGTGGATTTGAATCTAAATTTATCGTGTTAGAGGATAGTAAGTTACTTCATGACAAGTTGTTTGGCCATCATATGGAGTTCGCTTCTAATGTAAGCTCTGCTGTCGTAAGAGAGATAAAACTAAACTCAATCGTTTTATACAAAGTGCTTTGCAAAATCAATAACGGGACTTCAAAGAACTTATGTTCGGATGCATTGAGTATTTTATTTGTTTTAGGGCCGCTAACCAAAGATATGGGAGTGCTATTTAGAAATGCTGATTGGGATTATGTCACTGTACCTGAGTCCTTTTGTCTAGATACACCGCAACCATTATTCAATGCATTTAAAACATCAGAACAATTGTTCAACTCTGTTAGAGAGCTTGCTCATTTAATAGAACTTGCTATGTCATTCTCAATGGGTAAAGAAAAAATACCAACACTTCAAGCTATTGCTGGTATGAATACTTCTCAAATGAAAAATGTACGGTTTGAATACGAGACTTCAAGACCATTTGATTCACAACTTAATGTTAAGATGGATGATTGTGGCTCAGAGGGCAAAGAGATTGAGAAAAAAGTTGGAAGTGAGCCTGGGGAGGCACTTTCAGAAGAACAGCTTTTAAAGCTGATTAAAAACCTTTAGTTCTCATGAAAGTACATGTTGTTAAGACAAACTTTAATGTCTGCAATTGGCACAACTCGGAAGTTTAAAGTGTAAAAGCTGAAGATCCGCTCCTTGTCTATTGATGCCTGACGACGCCAGTGATTAGACGGCTACATACGTGAAGCGGAAGTTGGCAATAAGAAAAATTAGCGTCAGCAACGAGCGAATAGTGGAAATAGGTACAGTTAGGAGAATAAATTGACAATCGGAATTGCACTAATTGTTCCGGATGGTGTCATCTTAGTTGCGGACGGTAGGCGAACACACCCACAATCGCCCAATCCAAGTGAAGGCGTAGAAGACAATACGGACAAAGTTGTTTCGTTAACAGATCATGTTTATGCCATACCATTTGGTGTTGTCCAAGCAACAGATTTAGCAACAATGTCTCTTAAGGCGTCGCTTAACCACGACTCATCTCCGGAACATATACGATATGAGACTGACGCGTCAGTCAAGTTGTCATGGAATCAACTTCTAGGAGTATTGGCTTCAGACGTAGATGTTAACCATCCATCTATGCGAGCTGCTCTTATCGTTGGGGGTATATCACGAGACGAAATATTTATTTCTGCTTCATTGCACGGGTCTGGTGTAAATCAGCCCCCTCTATTGCTAAAGAACAACTTTCAATACATATCTCTTGGGGGTGAGCAGCACCGAGCCGACACTCACTTTGCTCAACAACTCAAGGATATTGTGAGAAATCACCCATGGAGTTACTCCGAAGGGCCGTACAATATTTGCACAAAGAAAATTCTTCAGGGGGTAAACAACACTATTCAGCATATTGCAGAACTGGATCCTTCTATAGGTGGAGTTGTAAGATATGCAATTATTAGAAAAGGGTTTCCAGTCATAAAGGGTATCTACAGCTCTGATTACAAAGAGTCTATATCACAAACGGATCCAACGAGACGGCACAGAGGCCGCCCTGATTCATCACGTTAGGCCCGTATAGAGTTAGCTATAAACCAGAAACGTTGGGCTTAAATAAGGATCTTGTCATGAACTCAATAATACTTTCAAAGCTGCTATACCAAAGAGCTGTAGAGAGTTATGTTCCTTCTGATCCCTTTTCACATGGATTAACAGTGTCGTTATTGCAGGATTCTGCTGAGATGCTTGTTTGGGAAATAATCAAGCGCGTAAACGCCAACGTTAAATCGAAAGATGGATTTGTCACCCTAGTAGAAAATCTCGACAAAAATCACTGTGGAATTGATCTTAAGCCCCAGATTTTTGAGCTTAATAATGCAAGGGTAAATTTCAAACACTATGGAAATATTCCATCTAGCATAGACGTCCCCAAATTTATCAACAATTGTCGTGAGTTTTTAAGTCTTAATGCTAGAAAGATTGATGTCGATTTGGAGACAGTCTCTTCGTTTGATCGCGTGCCCTTCCCTAAGATTAGAGAGCGCCTAAAGAAATCTGAGCATTATATAAAAAGCGAAAATGTGCGAGATGCACTAATTGAAAGTAGCATCGCATTCAGTGAACTAGAGAAAATCGCATACTCTAAGATTAACGTCGATGACTATGCCATAGATAGAATGAGAGAGAGTCATGATATATGGCCAGAAGAAAATCAGGATTCAGCACGAGAGTTCACACATTCACTAACTGCCACATTAGAAAATACACTTAATTACATATCGCTTGGTCAGTTTGGTTATAGTCCTGAATATGTACTTTCAGTAAAAAGTATGTGCTACTCAGTAAACCTCTCTGGTACAGAGAAAATACTTGGCGTTACCAGCAACGGTAGGGTGCGCGAGAAAGTAGAGTCCGTGACATTTATTAATAACCTCATCGTTGAAGCATCAAGAAAGCTTGGGTTTTGAATGATAAGTGGCGGCCCAAAAGGCGCTCTTGCCGACCCATCTCTGCCGTCGGTTGAGCTAAAATATTGATCTCCGCTTTTGCAAGATTAATAGTTCTTAAGTCAGGTTGTAGACTTTATCGAAACTTCCGCTTCCGACCAATGGCAGAAATCCAGTGTCAGAAGCCTGAACGTCCGTTCCTTGTCTATTGATGCCTGACGACGCCAGTGATTAGACGGCTACGTACATATAACTGCCGCTCAGAGTGTCGCTGAATGCATCAAGTCGCTTTATTTTGACTCACCAGTTTTGCGAACGCCTAAGTGTATGACTTGGCGCCGTAAAGCTGTACTATGTCAATAGCAATTGACTTTATATGGCTCTTAAGTTTTGCATCATTTAAATGTTAGTGTCATGTAGTAAACAGGCCGAGGATTTAGTACATGAATGTAAGTTCCGATTGGTATCAATTTCAAGAAGAAATATGTGCCTATTTTGAATCAATTGGTGCTTCAGCCAAAACGAACGTTACCGTTCAAGGCGTCCGAACTTCACATGATATAGACGTGTTGGTTAAAAGCAAGTTTTTGGGTGAGGACCTAACTTGGATTGTTGAGGCTAAGAAGTGGAAGAAAAGAGTTAATAAGCTTCAGGTTCTTGGCTTAAGAACTATTGCTGATGATATTGGCGCAGATAAAGCCTTTATCATTTCTGAGGCGGGATTCCAGAAAGGCGCTTATGAGGCCGCTGAAAAAACAAATGTAAAATTGAAAACCTTTGCTGAGCTAAAGCTTGATACAAAAGAACTGGTTGAAGCAGACATCATAAAGACATTTAAAAAACGATTAGAGATTCTGGAGATTAAATATTGGTCACACAGTAAGAAAACAAGGAAGGATTACGATTTGAGAGAAGAGCTTTGGGAGTTCCCAATTAGGTATTCAGGTCAGTTATTACTTAAAACTGCGCATGAAGCTTTGATTGAAGCAGAGAACAAAAGGTATCCAATTAATCTAGAAACCTACCTGCAAGAAAAGCAAGGTGATCTTATAGCTCATAATTTCCAACAACTGTCCAATTGGCTAAATGTTAATCTTAACCATATGGATGAGAAGATTTATCTTGCTGAAGCAAGAATGATCGAAAATGGAGACTTTAATCCAGATATTCGGTTTAAAAATGATAACGAAATGTCCACTGTTGAGATGATGGCTAAAGCTATTGCCACGGCCCGTAATCGATAATGCCAACGAGTCAAAGCCCGCGGGCACAACAATGTTGTGTCGGTGCTTGAGGCTTAAGGTTCAATAACTAGTGAGTAGGAGTATTTTTGGTTACGCCTCTAGATAAAAAAGAATACCAAGAGTCCTTGATTTGGGCGCGGAAAGCTGAGAAAGGAGAGCTTGAGCCAATACCTTGTATTTCTGGTTGGATGGATGTCTGCGGTTTCGGTTCTGCTTTGGAGCTTGGACACTGGGATTTAATCAATCTACAAAAAGGCGGGGTGTTAAACCTGCTGAGCGCTATCTATCAGAGGGCTGGACACCCTTACCTGATTGGAGTGGAGCCAATTCCATACGAAACGGTTCTGGTGATAAATGATGGTATAGCTAGGACGATAGACCTAAATCGTACGGACCTTGCTGATGCAGCGCAGATCATATTTTACCTTCGCGATATTTTCTTCTTACATGCGCATCTCGTTGATTATACGCGGAAGCATGGTTATGGTTTTCGAACTGTTCTTGCTGGAGGGGAAAGGGTTCAATATTCGCCAGAAATATTTACAGGCAACTCCGTGCTGCAGCACGATGAACATAACACTAGTAATTTTGGAAGGGCTCTTCTTAACACAAATTTTTTACATAACCCATCACAGTTTCAAATGAACACAGCCTTCGCTAAGGCGTATTCCATTGATTCACTTGGTAGTAGGAGTGGTTTCTCAGTAGATCGTTGCTATGTCGAGTCATCATTTTGGGAAAAGCTTAGAGGTATACCTTACCTTGATGTGGAGGATGGGGATAATTCGATTTTGCTATATTTTCGTTCTAATCCCGCTTTCGAAATATATACAGATAAAACTATTACTACCTCTTTTAAAGGTATTGATATGCAAGTAAGGCAAGTGGTTCGTGTCAGAGTGGATGAAAGCTTTGAAGGGGAAGAGACTTTCCGTGATATCCCCAAAGCCTAGCTAGCGGCTGCACCGGAGCGTGTTGCCGATGCGATGCGTGTCCAAATCAATCACAGAGAACAGGAATTGACCGTCTGCTCCTTGTCTTAAGCAGACCCTAGAGACGGAAACGAAGTTGCACTGCTCTACACAGTGCGTCACGTACAAATCCATATCTAACTAAGTTAAACCTTAAGCTCAACCTAATATTAATAGAGGGCTACTGTATCATTACTAAGTTTTCGGAAAATAACTACAAGACATTCCACAGCGGAATTCTGGTATTACTTAAAGCTTTTCAGCTAACTTTTGAATTGCTTCAACAACTATTTCTGGTTGCCTTTTGTGAATAGAATGCTGAGGTTCACCTGAAAAAATTATCGTGCTATTGGTAGAGCGAGTGGCAATATTTTCCTGCAAAGTCGCCCATACCAAATCTCTGGTTTTTGTCTTATCGATTTCAGAAGACGCTTTATTTCGAGCTACAACCACCAAAGGCAAATTGCCAAAGTTAGGCGTTAATTCATTTAATTCACTAAGGCTTATTGGAAAGTATTCGGCTTCATCTAAGCTGGTATATTGATGCTTGGTTGTACTTTTTTTGGCTTTTTCTTCTGGATAAGTGTTGGAAAGATACAATCTGGGAATACCGACAGGGGCTGCCCACATTCCAAATTTAAAAAGGTATTTTTGAAGAGAATTCGTTTGAGGCATCTCATCTATCTGATCTTCATGGGCTGAGTCTACCAACACCAAAGCGGCTATATATTCGGGATAGGTGAGGGCATAGCGTTGCATGTTTACCCCGCCAAATGAATGGCCTACAAGGATAATTGGTCCGGTAATATCTTTTTTTTCTAGAACCGAGTGAAGTTCAGCGACAATGACTTTACTGTCTCTTTCGCGCGGGCTTTTTTCACTCCACCCAAGGCCAGCTCTATCATAGGTAATGACCCGAGAAAACTGTGAGACTTCATCTGCTACTTTGTTCCAGACTGATGAGTCATCACCCATACCAGCATCAAAAATAACGGTAACTTTTCCTGTGCCAGAATCCTCGACATAAAGACTGTAGCCACCGACGTTTATCATTTCTCCACGCTTGTCAAAAGAGGTGGAGTCGACATAGCTTGAATATGACTGATAAACAAAACCAACCAATAAAATCAAAACTATGCTGGCAGATAAAATTTTCAATGCGAACTGTCCTTTTCTTTGCGTTTCTACGATTTTAATAATACTCCACAAACTCTTGCGCGATACAGCTAATTCTTTCGGTCAAGTAAACTGGTAACGACTAAACAAAGTATCTGGCTCGGGAATAGTGATTTTCCCGTAATGCCGTTTAACCAAGCCTTCTTGTTGAAGTTCACCTAAAAGCTGATTAACCGTTTGCCTACTGCTATTTATCATTTGCGCCAAAGACTCCTGCGAAAGGGTAAGTGTAATAGCGTTGTTTTTAGGTAAATGCTGACCATAGCTAGTGGTAAGCATCAATAGCCTTTTTACCAGCTGGTGTTTAAGGCTAAGCCCCGCACTTGAGTCAATAAACTGAAACGCACTGCGCACTCGGGTGCATAAAAGTTGAGTAAAATGCGGATACAGTTCTGGGTACTGCTCAAGTAATGCCTTAAACGCGTTTTTTTGAATAATAGCCACGGTGGAGTTTGTCTCACAGAAATTGTCGTGAGTACGGGGGAGGTCGTCAAACATCGATATTTCGCCAAACCAGGTGCCGGGCCCAAGTAACGCAAATAGCATTTCGCGGCCATCTACACCTACCGTAACAACTCTTAATCGACCTTCGCATACCCCGTAGAAACCTACACCGTCTTCACCTTTGGCATGCAGTTGCTGCCCGGCTTTCAAGTGTTTTAGGCGCATCTTTTCGAACATGGCTTCCTGTAAATAAGAAGGGATCGCGCTAAACCACGTAGAGCTAGTCAGAACAGGTTTAAATTTTTCCATTTAACAAATTTCTTACAATGTCGTATATCCGACAGTGTATAGCAATTACTGCGCGTAATGTAGGCGGTAAGAGAAAGTAAATGGAAGTTTCATTGAAGCGCTTGAGATGAAGAGCCTTCAGAAAAGGGCTGACAAGCCTAAATCGACAAATTTCAATGAAATGATTTTAGACATAAAAAGAGTAAAGCTATGACAGATTCAGTAAAGTCGAAGGTAAGCAGTGAAGAATGGCAAACCCGCGTTGACCTTGCCGCGTGTTACCGCGCGGTTGCTATGTATGGGTGGGACGATCTTATTTTTACTCACATTTCTGCTCGTGTACCGGGGCCTGACCATCATTTCTTAATTAACCCTTACGGTTTAATGTTTGATGAAGTTACTGCATCCAGCCTGGTAAAAGTTGACCTTAACGGCAACAAAGTGATGGAAAGCGAGTACGACATTAACCCTGCCGGTTTTACTATTCACAGCGCTGTTCATGAAGCGCGTGATGATGCCAAATGCGTGTTGCATTTGCACACAGCTGAAGGCGTAGCGGTATCTATTTTAGAGGACGGCCTGCAGCCATACTCGCAGCAATCGCTGTTTCCGCTAGCGTCGCTTTCTTATCATGCCTACGAAGGCGTAGCGTTAAACCCAGAAGAAAAAGCACGTCTGGTTCGTGACTTAGGCGATACCCAATTTATGATTTTGCGTAACCATGGGCTTTTAACATGCGCTGATAATATTCCAGATGCCTTTTTGTTTATGTTTATTATGCAGCGCGCCTGTGAAATTCAGCTTAAAGCGCAGGCCACAGGTAAGCCGTTGATTCCAATTCACTCGGCAATTCTAGAGGGAATTCGTGCCCAAGCCGAGCAAGTTACCAGGCAAGCGGGTGGGTCACTGGCGTGGCCGGGCATTAAACGTCGTGTTGAGCGTCGCTTCCCTGGATACGATAAGTGATGGTTTGAAGTTAAACGTTATCTAACATAAAGCTCTAAAAGGGTGAGGTAGACAAAAAGAACGAGCCTAATCGCTCTTGTCTTAAAAGCTATCGTTTTAAACTGATTGTTTGTATTTCGGCCTTATCTTAAATGTTGCAACCAAACCTGTATTAAATGACGTAAATTAAAGCCAATTAAAAGTAAGTAAATTAAGGGCGCTAGGTTACTAAAAGCCTAACTTAAGGTACACTTAGCGCCATGAAAATACTTCTTGAAGATACCATTCCTTTCGGCACGGATTACCTTAACAGCGTAGGTCAAGTTGAAACCTATGCCTGGCAGTCTCTTGTACCAGAAATGTTGCGCGATGTAGATATTCTTGCGCTGCGTTCTACCACTAAAGTTACGCCTGAACTGTTAACGAACGCCAACACGCTTAAGTTTGTGACTACCGCAACGGCAGGGACCAATCATCTAGATAAAATACACTTGGACAAAGTAGGTATTGCACATAGCAGTGCAGCAGGGTGTAATGCCGTTGCAGTTGCCGAGTATGTATTAAGTGTTTTATTGCATGCACAAAAAGCTCAAAAGCTCGACTTGTACAATGTGACAGTAGGGATAGTGGGGGCCGGCAATGTAGGAAGCGCGTTGTCACGTATTTTAACGGCAATAGGTGTTAAACACTGCCTGTACGACCCACCGCTACAGCAAGCGTTAGCGCGAACTGGCGAGACGCTGCATAACGGGCAGTCATTTGTAGATTTAGCACAAATCGCAAAGTGCGACGTTATCTCCCTTCACGTGCCTTTTATCAAAGATGGCGATTATCCAACTTACCAGATGATCGATAAAACTTTTCTTGAAGCATTAACACCTGACCAGCTGCTTATCAATGCATGTCGCGGCGAGGTTATAGATGAAGGAGCGCTACTTAACCTGCTTCAACAAAAACAGGCACCAACGGTGGTGCTCGATGTATTTGATAATGAGCCCGCCATAAACACAGCGCTGTTTGACTACGTTTGGTTCGTTACGCCACATATTGCCGGTCATTCGGTAGAAGGAAAAGTGCGCGGTACACAAATGATTTACGAGCAAATTTGCGACGTAGTGGGCACGGCCCCGGACAAAGAGCTTAGCGATTTTCTTGATAAGACCAACCCAATAGGTGTTGAGTTAGCATCGCCAGAAGCATCTCGCTTATCGGTTGAAGATCTTATTGAGGTATTTCACAAGGTGTACGATGTCGCTTTTGATGACGAAATAACGCGAAACGCTTTTTCATCAGCGTCAAAAGATAACGAAAATACGAAATCTGAAGTAGCGAATACGTTTTCTGCATTGCGCAAGCAATACAGAGTACGTCGCGAGTGCAGCGCCTATGCGTTACAATTGCCAAAGAACACCAGTAAACAAATTCAAAACACTTTCACCCAACTAGGCTTTTCCGTTAGTCTGGTTTAGATATTTTTTTAGGAGCATAAAGCATTATGTCGCAAGCGTTTGACGTAGCGGTACTTGGCGCCACTGGTTTAGTGGGCCAAACCATGATTGAACTATTAGAAGAGCGAGGCTTTCCGGTAAACCGTTTATACCCGCTTGCCAGTAAACGTTCAGCTGGTAGTACTGTATCGTTTAAAGGCGAGGAGATTGAAGTATTAGATGCTGACGACTTCGATTGGTCATTAGTGCAGTTAGGTTTTTTCTCAGCCGGTGGAAGTATCTCAGCAAAATTTGCTCCGCTGGCCGCAGAAGAGGGCTGTATTGTTATCGACAATACTTCAGAGTTTCGTTACGAGCCTGATATCCCTCTGGTAGTGCCAGAAGTTAACGCTCATGCACTGGCAGAGTTTCGCAATAGAAACATAATTGCGAACCCAAACTGCTCAACTATTCAAATGTTGGTAGCACTTCAACCAATCCAAGAAGCGGTTGGTATTGACCGTATTAACGTGTGTACCTACCAGTCAGTGTCTGGTGCAGGTAAAGAAGCAATGGAAGAGCTGGCCAAGCAAACTGCAGGTTTGCTAAATGCGCGCGAAGTGAAGCCAGAATCGTTTAGTCGCCAAATTGCCTTTAACGTTATCCCTCAAATCGACGTTTTCCAAGATAACGACTACACCAAAGAAGAGATGAAAATGCTGTGGGAAACCCAAAAAATCATGGGCGACCAAAGTATTTTAGTAAATGCAACCGCAGTTCGCGTGCCTGTATTTTACGGTCATGCCGAAGCTATTCACCTAGAAACTCGTTCGCCGATAGATGCGCAGCATGTTAAAGAGCTTCTAGCTGATGCACCAGGTGTAACGGTTTACGACAACAATGAGCAGTTTCCAACTCAGGTTAGCAGCGCTAGCGGTAACGACATTGTGCACGTGGGCAGAATTAGAAACGACATTACTCACCCTTGTGGCTTAAATTTATGGGTAGTTTCTGACAATATCCGTAAAGGTGCGGCGACAAACAGCATTCAAATTGCTGAAACGCTAATTCGCGATTACCTGTAAATGGTTCAGCAGAGGTTCTGCCTCTGATTAATCGGATAAGCGCAGGAAAAGGTAAACATTTTTCTGTGCTTGCCGATACGCAAAATAAGCGAGGTGTTTGGTGCGGTTTAAAAAAAACGTGCCTGTTGCACTGTAAAGGAAGTATCGAACGTAGCGAATTTGGTGTGTTTAATGCAATGCAAAGTGTTTAATGCAATTTAACGCTACGAGTAGACAGATCTAAATGCGGTGAATAAGCGGCATTTAGCAAAACTTTAAGCATTAGATTAGACCAATACTACTGTCTAACTAGATCACCCTTAATAACTGGTTTATAGTTTGTAGGGTTAGGAACAGAACAACGTTAAAAACAATAGTCAGTCAGACACTTAGGCGAAGAGTAAGAACTCTAAAAAGCGCAAACAAATCTTACTGCCAGGGTCATAAAGACTGTAAAACGCTAGCTTGATGATTAATGGTTTCAAGGTGGCTTAAGAATAAAAATAAAGGCCAATATATTTTTTTGTAGTGATTGGCTAAAAAATCCGCCCATATGAACCGGGTGGTAAAGACGCTTGAGGGCATATAGGATTGCTATGAAATTGCATTTGACGGGCTTACTTTTACTCACACTTTGTTTGTCTGGCCCTATAATTACTGTTGATGCACAAGAACGCGCTACCTTCTTAAAAGGTCCGAAAGACGCAACTGATCAATATTCGGGTCTAGAGTACGGGCCTATCGACGCTAACGATACCCTGTGGCGTATTGCTGAGCGCTATCGCCAGAACAATAACCTGAGTGTTTATCAGGTTATGACTGCTATCTACGAACTCAACCCCAACGCATTTGAAAATGGCAACTTAAACTTATTGGTAGATGGCGCAGTTTTGAAGCTGCCATCCGAGCGTTATATTGCCAGAATCGACAAAAAAAGAGCACAAATGCGTGCCGAGCAAGACGATAGGGCATTCGCAGAAACGCTTAACAAGCCTGGCAGTAGCGTAAGAAACATTAAGCCCGCATCGCCGTTAGTCAACCAACAAGACCTCACCCAAACGCAAACTGACATTGAGCAAAAGATTACCCGCTTAGACCAGGAACAAACCCGTCAGTTTGATGAATTACGTATGCAATTTGCCGCCTCACTTGAAAACGTTGAGGCAATTTTGAATGAGAACAGACGTCTATACGAGCGTGTTGAAGCCGTAAATGGTGAGCTAGAAACCTTGCGTAGCCAAGTTGAAGGCGACGTTAAGAGCCAGCTTGATATGCAGGTGGCGCTTCAACAAGAACTGCTCGATATGATTAAAGCTGAGCAAGCCCAGCGTGAAGCAGAGAAACAGTCGTCATTTTTAAGTGCACTAACAAGCCCGCTGAGCTTGATTATTGGCTCGGCAATTCTGTCGCTATTGTTGGTAGGTGGCTTAATCATGTGGCTGCTGAAACGCAACAGCAAGCCAGAAGAGACGCCTGCACCTGGCCCTACTATTACGGCCGATAACGATGAAGTACCTGTTCCAGATTCCGATATTGATGACCTTTCCAGTGCATTAGCCCCGGACTTTGATGATAAAGCGGAATTATCAGATGACGACTTGTTTAATGATGACGACTTGCTTGATGATGTGCTTACCTCTGATTTAGAAGAGAGCTTAGACGACGAGTTAGAAACCTTTGCCGATCTAGAAGATGACATGTTAGTGCCAGACGATGGCAGCGATGACTTGTTTGAGGCGGGCGACGATGAGCTTGATCAGAGCGAATTAGACAGCTTGTTTGACGATGATGACTTGTCGGACAAAGTACTAAACGAAAATGACGCAGACGACCTTGAAGGCTTTGACCTTTCTGGGGATGATGACATCTTTGATGGAGATGTCGCAGAAGAAGATAGCCTAGAAGAGTCGGAGTCTGAGACAGCAGCTAATGAAGAAGTAGCATCAGCAGATGACGATGATTTTGATATTGATGACTTGCTTGATGATGTACAAAGCCAGGACACGGTAGAACCTGAAAGTGATGAACTCAATGAATCAGGCGACATAGACCCTGACGACATCCTTGCTGAGGTTAACGCAACTGCCGATTCCGCAAACGTTGATGAAGACGATATCGACGCACTGCTTGCCAACTCGGTTGACGATTTATCCGACGCCGATGAAGCGAAAGAAAGTGCCTCATCTTTACCGAGCGTGGAAGATGAAGACGATAAGCCCGAAATTAGCATTGATGATTTACTTGAAGAGCACGGTGTTGATGCTGGCCTGACCGATGAGCTAGACAGTAACGATGACCTTATCAACGAAGATATGCTGGGCAAACTTGATGACGAGATTAATCAACAAAACAAAGAAATTGATAAAATCACCGACGATTTGCTCAACGAAATAGAGCAGATAGAAATGATGGGTGGTTTAGGTGAGGAAGATGATGAAGAAGAGGATGATCTTGAAGAAGAAATAACTACATCTGCGCCTTCACCGCAGTCTATTCAAAGCCTTGATGCTATTACAGATGATTTAGATGAAATAATCACTGACGAAATTGAAACTGACTTTAGTGACCCTCTATCTGACGATCTTATTGCGGAGTTGCAAGCGGAAGATGAACGTGCCGAAGAGTCTTCAGTTAGTAAAGGTAGTTCAGAAGACAAAGATTCTTCAGTAGAAGAAGATTTAGCAGATGATACCGGATCTGTTTTAAACGAGCTTGAAGAAAGTGCATCAAGCGAATTGCCTTCTCAAGCAGACGACGAGGGCGATTTTGACGACCCATTCACCGATGAGTTGCTTGCCGAGCTTGAAGCAGAGCTGGAAGATGAACCAGAAGTTAGCCCTGAAGCGGGTGATGAAAATGATGATTTTATTGCTTCTGAAAATGAAGATGATTTCAGCGACCCGTTAACTGACGAGTTGCTTGCTGAACTAGAAGCTGAAGAGTCTAAAACCAGTGACGATGTGGAACAGCTGACAGACGAACTACTCTCTGAGCTTGAGTCTGAGATAGAACCTGAAAACGATATAGGTGATGCGTTTGAGCCAGAAATTGAGGCCGAATCTGAGTTTGAGCCAGAACTTGGCACTGAAGTCGAATTAGAAGAAGACGCAGAAGTTGAACCTGAGTTAGAAGCAGAATTAGAATCTGAGCTAGAGCCTGAATCAGAATTAGAGTTCGAAACTGAAGTTGAAGCTCACGCAGAAGACGAAGTAGCGCGTGAAATTGACGCAGAGTCAGCGTTAGAGCCCGAACTTGGCACTGAAGCCGAATTAGAAGAAGACGCAGAAGTTGAACCTGAGTTAGAAGCAGAATTAGAATCTGAGCCAGAGCCTGAATCAGAATTCGAAACTGAGGCTGAAACTCAAGCAGAAGACGAAGTAGCGCCTGAAACTGACGTAGAGTCAGCGTTAGAGCCAGAATTTGGCGCTGAAGTCGATTTAGAAGAAGACGCAGAAGTTGAACCTGAGTTAGAAGCAGAATTAGAATCTGAGCCAGAGCCTGAATCAGAATTAGAGTTCGAAACTGAGGTTGAAGCTCACGCCGAAGACGAAGTAGCGCCTGAAATTGACGCAGAGTCAGCGTTAGAGCCAGAACTTGGCACCGAAGTCGAATTAGAAGAAGACGCTGAAGTTGAACCTGAGTTAGAAACAGAATTAGAATCTGAGCCAGAGCCTGAATCAGAATTAGAATTCGAAACTGAAGTAGAGCTCGGGTCTGAGCTTGAAACTGTCGGTGAAGGTGTCGAAACAAAGGCAGAAGAAACGTCAGACGATCCATTAGATGATGCTATCGAAGCATTTGAAAAACAAATGATGGACGACATTCCTTCACTCGGTCAGATGGATACGGAAGAGTCCTCGCCCCAAGAAACGCCTTTAGCGCAGAATAAACCTGCTGTCGAAGAAGAAACTTTGGAAAATACGCCATCGGAAGAAGGCGTTGACGAATACGACGATAGCCTTTTAAACGCTGCGTATAATGAAATTGACAGCTTTGAATTAGAGCAAGAAGTTGACGGTGTAGACGAAAGCGATAAGTTAACATCAGAGTCTGATGTTAACGAAGACACAAGCTCACCTGAAACATCTAATTCAAACCAACCCGATTCAAACGAAAATAAAGAAGAAGGCTTTAATGAACTTGGTGACGTACCAGGTCTTGATGACTGGCTATCTACTTCGGGTGACGACGATGGGGTTGACGATAACGAAATACTCGACGATTTAGACAGTGCGGAATTCGATGAGCTTCTTCAGAGCCTTGAGTCAGACGATATCGTCGACACCAGTAATATCGACAGTGAAAAGGTGCAGGGAACAAAAGCATCCTCGACAGCGAGTGATGAAGATACTTTCGAACTTGAGCAGGAAGACGATGAAGCTACGTTCGAGTTGGAAGAGAGTGTTGAAAATAATCTTACGTTAAATGAAAACGAAGATTCGTTTGAGCTAGACGACGAGAACGAAGCCTTTGCATTAGATGATGGCGACACTTCCGGGTTAGAACAAAATGATGAAGAAGATACTTTCGAACTAGAAGGTGATGACTCGGAACTTGCATTAGACGATCTTGAAATTCCTGATGATGTGGAGTTAGACATTGCCACACCAACGGAAATTGAAGAGGATGAACAAGGTTCAAGTGACGCCGAAACGGATGAAGTACAAGAGGAAGAGCTTAAGCTCGATAACCCTGACTTGGACCTGGCGGCATTGCTCAGTGATGTTGATGCGGAAAGTGACCCTCAAACGCCACCGGAAGACTTTCTCGACGTAGAAGCATTAATGGATGATGGTGATGATGCGGACGCGATTGACCCGGATAGCCAGTCGCTAGACCTTGATGTTAGCTTATCTGACTTTACGGGCGTGTCTGATGAGGATACGGTTATTGACATAGACAAAGATGCTGGGCAAAACGCTAACTTGGATTTGGCTCGTGCATATATTGAAATGGACGATGCAGATGCTGCAAAAGAGTTACTTGAAGAAGTGATTAAAGAGGGCAGTGAAGAGCAAAAGCAGGAAGCAGCTTCGATTTTAGCGAACATTGCTTAGTTAATCTGTTCGGGTACGTATGACCGCGCAGACGATTGTCGTATATAGCGGCCTGTATATTTAACAAGATATACAGGCCGCTTTTGTTTTAACTGGTGTGAAATCTATTTCTAGGGGCTAAGTGCGTTTTGCGTATTAGTAGCGTTGCATGTTGCAAACGACATGACTACACTTATCGCCTTTTCAGAAACGGGGTAAAAAAGATATGGGGCGAATTGCCTTAGGGATTGAATACGACGGTGCTGCTGTTTTCGGTTGGCAACGCCAGCGCGAAGTACCAAGTGTTCAAGAGCATCTTGAAAAGGCACTATCGACGGTAGCCAATGAACCCATTGAGGTGCAATGCGCTGGACGTACCGATGCAGGTGTACATGCTACGGGGCAAGTGGTTCACTTTAACTGTGATGCACCACGTTCAGAGCGCGCATGGACGCTTGGTGTAAATGCTAATCTGCCTAATTCTGTTGCAGTAACGTGGGCGAAGAACGTTAGCGATGATTTTCATGCACGCTTTTCTGCTACCCATCGTCGCTATCGTTACATAATCCATAATGCAAAAATGCGTCCTGCCATACTGCACGCCGGTGTTACCCATATTCACCGCGAATTAGATGAGAAAAAAATGCATGTGGCCGCACAAGCACTGTTGGGTGAGCAAGATTTCACCTCTTTTCGCGCAGCACTTTGTCAAAGTAAAACGCCATTTCGTAACGTTACCGATGTTAGCGTATATCGCCAGGGACGTTATGTAATTATCGATATTCGGGCAAATGCTTTCTTGCATCACATGGTTCGAAACATTACAGGCGCGCTTGTTGAAATTGGGGCGGGGGAGCAAGATGTAAATTGGATTGCTCACTTATTAAGTCTAAAAGATAGAAGCAAATCGGCAGCCACGGCGAAGCCAAATGGTTTGTACCTGGTAGACGTAACTTATCCTGAAGAGCATAAGCTGCCTAAAGGGCCCTTGGGACCGCTGTTTCTGCCAGATTGCACATAGCACTGTCGAAGTATACAAGGAAGTATTGTGACCACGTTTCAATTTTTATCAAAAACTTTTGGTGTGTTACTGTGTTTAACGGCATTACAGTGCGGTGCCGATATAAAAGATAAAACCCCTAGTTTACTTTTCGCGGTTAACACACCAGGCGCTGCCCCTTATTTATATTATGATGAGAACTCAAAACGCTATGAAGGCATAGTCGTCGATTTTTTTGAGTCGGATGAGCTATCGAATCAGTTTCGTATCGTTTATTTAGACTCGAATCGTGCTAGAAGCGAAGATTTATTAAATTCGTCATCAATAGATTTGTTTTTATCTTCTGAAAGTTGGATAAGTAAACCGAACGACTTTCTGTTTAGCGAAGAGTTGATAAAGCATGACAGCTATATCTACTCAACTTCAAATTTTGACGGACCATTTGTACCGGAGGAGAACTTACCCTCTAGTATTTGTACTAGATACGGCTTTACTTATCCCGTTTTACAGCAGTTCTTCGGGAGAAAAGAAGATAACATTCAAAGGGTTGACTCAAGTAGCCAATTTACAATGGCTATGATGATGTTGAAACGGCGCTGTGACTTTACGATAATGAATGAACATAACGCGCGTGCTGTTATGTTTAACAATACGTTTTGTTCTTCAGAATTCTATCAGTCTCCTAACGTCGTTAGTCGGGCTCGTTTAGTGTTTGTTATTCGTTCTGATTTAAACTTTCTCAAAAATAAAATAGATAGTGCACTGAAGCACTTTGTCGAAAGCGGGCAAAGGCAACTATCGCTAGAACGTCACTCAGGTGTTAATCAGTTTCCAAAAGTTAAATGTCACAGTGCTTGGTGAAACTTGTATTCTATGAATCTCGCCAATAAAAAGTTAAGTAAAAGCTACCAGCGGTTAGCATTGCTGAAGTCGACTGCCAACTTCTAAGACCAGTTTTGTTTTTTCCATTTCGTTGTATTGTGGTCTAATAGCGCGCTATATTAGGTAGTTGTTCAATTGTGTTACGTATTTTTTCTTTGTAATACTGTATGAAACTTAAAAATTTAATGTGTTGTTGGCCACAAGTATGAATAAATATCAATCGTCATGGCCGGCAAACAAAAACAAAGGATTCAATTTCCATGAGCTGGATTCAAAAAATTCTTCCTCGCACGCAAACTTCACACAAAGGTAATGTACCTGAGGGTATTTGGACAAAGTGTGGTTCATGCCAAGCTGTGCTGTACAAAAGCGAACTAGAAAAACTTCAGGAAGTTTGCCCTAAGTGCGACCATCACATGCGCATTACAGCGCGCCGCCGCATTGATGCGTTTTTAGATGATGGCGATCGCGTTGAATTAGGTGCAGAGCACGAGCCTCAAGACATACTTAAGTTTAAAGACTCTAAACGTTACAAAGACCGTATCGTAGCTGCGCAAAAGTCAACAAACGAGAAAGACGCACTTGTGGTAATGCAAGGCAAACTTAAAGGTATGCCTGTAGTGGTTGCTTGTTTTGAGTTTGCGTTTATGGGCGGCTCAATGGCATCAGTAGTAGGCGCGCGTTTCGTTGCCGCTGTTAATGCATGCTTAGAAAATGATATGCCGCTTGTTTGCTTTAGTGCAAGCGGTGGCGCGCGTATGCAAGAAGCGCTAATGTCACTAATGCAAATGGCTAAAACATCTGCAGCCCTTGCTAAAATGAGCAAAAAAGGTCTGCCTTATATTAGCGTGCTTACTGACCCAACAATGGGCGGTGTATCTGCAAGCTTGGCAATGCTTGGCGATGTTAACGTGGCAGAGCCAAAAGCGCTTATCGGCTTCGCGGGCCCTCGCGTAATCGAACAAACAGTAAGAGAAAAGCTACCTGAAGGTTTCCAGCGTAGTGAATTCCTTGTTGAGAAAGGTGCAATTGATATGATTGTTGACCGCAGAGATATGCGTGATAAATTACACAGCTTGTTAGTTAAGTTGCATTATAAGAATTAGTGAATAACGAAAACAATCTAAACACTGGCTCGGCGCCACACATAGAAGAAGCCTCGGCGTCTTCAAATTCGCAAAAAAGCCTGAGCCAGTGGTTATCTTACCTAGAATCTATCCATCCTAGTGCCATCGATATGGGGCTAGACAGAGTAAAAGCTGTGGCTAATGTCATGGCACTGTCGCTTAGTCAGTCACAGGTTATAACTGTTGCAGGCACAAACGGTAAAGGCACAACCTGTCGCTTACTCGAACAAGCCATGTTATCGCAAGGCAAAAGTGTTGCGGTATACAGCTCTCCCCACTTAATCGATTACCGCGAGCGTGTACGTTACAACGGCGAATTACCGCCTGCTAGTGAGTTTGTAGCTGCTTTTGAGATTGTTGAAAAAGCTCGAAAGGAAACTGATGGCGAACCCATTACTTTAACTTACTTCGAGTTCGGTACGCTGGCTGCAATGAAAATGATGCAGTCATGGGCCGTCGATGTAGTCATTCTTGAAGTGGGTCTGGGTGGACGTTTAGACGCTACTAATATCATCGACCCCGATCTTGCCGTTATTACGACTATCGATCTTGACCATCAGGATTGGCTTGGCAATACCCGCGAAAAAATCGCTCGCGAAAAGGCGGGGATTATGCGCAAAAAAGGCAATGCAGTAGTGGGTGAACTGTTCCCACCATCTTCACTTTACGATGTGACTAATGAGTTACAAGCGAATGTAAGTTGGGCTACACAAGACTTCGTATCGGTAGTGGCAAGTGATTATAGTGAGTGGAGTTGGAAAGGTAAAAGCAGCAGCTATACGTCGCTCCCTTATCCTAAAATTCCACTTCAAAACGCAAGCACAGCGTTGGCCGCATTAGAATTGCTAGGCTTACTGCCCGAAGAAGACGTGGTCAAAGATATTCTTGAAAACACTACCATGCCAGGTCGACAGCAGACTATCAGTGAGTCGCCTCTTGTGGTGGTGGATGTCGCCCATAACCCACAAGCTACCACGGCCATGCAAGAGTGGCTAAATCGTTACGATGTGAGCCAGATGCGCGTTGTTGTGGGTATGCTTAAAGATAAATCAATTGCTGAAACCTTGGCGCCACTTTCGGGTCTTAACGCCAAGTGGTACTTAGCTTCAACAAGTGGGCCGCGAGGCTGCAGTGCAGAAGTACTTGAAAATGCACTTGTTAATGCTGGCACAACCATAGAGAATATAGACACGTTTCAAGATGTGACCTCAGCATATCAACGTGCGCTTGCAGATTATCAAACTGGTGAACTTATTCTCGTTTTTGGTTCTTTTGTTACCGTTGCAGACGTACTTGCTGAGCAAAACTAACACGCGCATTGTAAGTAAAACCGTGTATTTAAGCAGGAGAGCACAGTGACATCGGCATTAAAGAATAGACTGGTGGGGACAATTATTGTTGTCGCCCTAGCGGTTATCTTTTTACCAGACTTTCTTGATGGCAAAAAGCAAACGAACAGAGAGCCCTTTGTCTCTGTTCCTGCAAATCCGCCTAAAAAGCCCATCGTAGAGCCTGAATCTTTCCCGTCAGAGCGGGTCGCGAAAGCTGCGGTTCCGGCTGTCGAAATTGAAGATGAAACAGCGTTAGATGAAGAGTTGGTTGCTTCAAGTGCTGATGACAGCCAAAACAATGACGAAGCTACCGTCACTAAAGCGCCAGCCCCAAAAGCCTTTGTTGAAAAGGACAAACTGGCGAGCCAAACGGTTGTTGACACAAAAAGTGCTGGGGCCGACGATGACGCTGGCTGGGTAATACAGTTAGGCAGCTTTCGTCATGAGAAAAACGTAAAAGCCCTGTTGGCAAAGCTTGAAAAAGCAGGTTACCGTGCTTTTAGCCGCAAAATTCAAACAAGCTCTGGCACGCTCAATAAAGTCTTTGTAGGCCCAGATTTAGACAAAAAGAAACTAGATTCGGCACTACCCCATTTAAAAGAACTTACGAAACTCAAAGGTAAGGTCACTACGTTTAAGGTTGATTAGGGCGTATTCTTCCTAGCTTAAGCCACACTAACTGTGATTGGAGTGACAGGGATTGGTATTACAGACTAGTAATATTTCTATCTTCTGTTAGAATGCGCGCCATCTCGCCATAGGCTCGTTGCTTCACAATAAAAAAGCAACATCAACGCAATAAAGAGACGATGAACTGGGTAGACTTTTCCATACTGGGTATCATTGCGGTATCTACCTTAATAAGCCTTATTAGAGGGTTTGTTAAAGAAGCCATTTCGTTAGTGGTGTGGTTTGCTGCACTCTTTATTTCAAGCAACTTCTACGCTGACCTCGCTGTTTACTTCACAGCCATTGACGATCCTTATTTAAAAAACGGTGCTGCAATTGCTGCGCTGTTTATCATAACTCTTATTCTGGGTGGCTTGATCAACTATGTGATTAGCCAACTGGTCCAGGCTACCGGACTATCTGGAACAGATAGAGCCTTGGGTATAGTTTTCGGTGCACTGCGTGGCGTGCTTATTGTTAGCGCATTGCTCTTTTTTATGGATACCTTTACTGGCGCAGCGACTGCAGCATGGTGGCAAGCGTCGGTCCTCATCCCTGAGTTTGGTGTCATCATAGAGTGGTTTTTCAGCTATGTGAAAGACTCCTCTAGTTTTTTAACTCCCGCTTGAATAGGTAACGCACATGTGTGGTATAGTCGGAATAGTTGGTAAAACGCCCGTAGCTCAGTCACTGTACGACGGTCTAACGGTTATTCAGCACCGTGGACAGGATGCCGCAGGCATTATGACTATCGACCAAAATATGTTTAATTTGCGCAAGGCAAATGGCTTGGTTCGAGATGTTTTCCATACCCGCCATATGAAAAGATTGTCTGGCAACATGGGAATTGGTCATGTTCGCTATCCAACCGCGGGTACATCAAGCTCTGCCGAAGCGCAGCCGTTCTATGTAAACTCACCATTTGGTATTGCCTTTGCTCATAACGGTAATTTAACCAATGCTCATGAGTTACAGGAAGAAGTGTTCCGCATTGCACGCCGTCACATTAATACCACGTCAGATTCCGAGCTACTTCTCAACATTCTTGCGCATGAACTTCAGCAAGTTGCGGGTTTAAGCGTAAGCGCTGAACATATTTTTGAAGTGGTTACAAAAGTTCATAAGAAAATTCGTGGTGCCTACGCAGTCGTTGCTGCCATTATCGGTCAGGGTCTTGTTGCGTTTCGTGACCCCCACGGCATACGCCCGCTAGCACTTGGTAAGCGGATGAGCGAGCTCGGCGAAGAGTGGATGGTGGCGTCGGAAAGTGTTGCAATTGATGCTGTTGGCTTCCAGTTTGTGCGCGACGTGATGCCAGGTGAAGCAGTTTTCATTACCGAAGAAGGTCAGCTTCACACCAAGCAGTGCGTAGAAAATCCAGTTACCTCACCGTGTATCTTTGAGTTTGTTTATTTCGCACGCCCAGACAGCTTTATCGACGGTATTTCAGTATATGCATCGCGTGTGAACATGGGCCGTAAACTTGGTGAAAAGATCAAGCGAGAGTGGGCAGACCTTGATATCGACGTGGTTATACCTATTCCAGAGACGTCGATGGATGTGGCGCTTCAAATCGCAAACACGCTAGAATTACCGTATCGCCAAGGCTTCGTTAAAAATCGCTATATTGGCCGCACCTTTATTATGCCTGGCCAAACTATGCGTAAGAAGTCAGTACGCCGTAAGCTAAATGCCATTTCTTCTGAGTTTAAAGGCAAAAGCGTATTACTTGTTGATGACTCTATTGTGCGCGGTACTACGTCAGGTCAAATTATTGAAATGGCACGTGAGTCTGGTGCGAAGAAAGTGTACTTTGCGTCAGCGGCACCTGAAATTCGCTTCCCTAATGTGTACGGTATTGATATGCCATCGGCAAACGAGCTGATTGCTTACGGGCGTGAAATCGATCAAATTGCAGAACTTATTCAAGCTGACGGCTTAATTTTCCAAGATATTTCTGACTTGGTTGAAGCTGTTCGCGAAGAGAACGAAACTATCCAGCGTTTTGAAACATCGGTATTCGATGGCAACTATATTACTGCCGATATCAATCAAGAGTATCTTGAGCGCATTGATATGTCACGGGGGGAGGCAGCAAGAAAAGCACCTGTGGTACAAGCTGAATTGAGTAACCTTGACGTACATAACATTGATGCCGCTGATTAACATCTTTGAAATAAGTTGATAGTGAACGAAAAAAGCCGCTTTTAGAGCGGCTTTTTCATTATCTATCTTGTGTCGAGCTAGAAGCGTTAGTGAACAAATACGGGTCCACCAGTCAATCCCCACACTAACACAGAGCCAGTCATTAAAATAACGAGTAACACTAGTCCACATGTCACTACTGAACTTGAGTAAATAAAGCCTTTATCTTCCGGCATATGCATTAAAATAGGCACGCCGGAATAAAGTAGATAAACTGAATAGCTAATACCGACTAGCAGTGCTGTCATCACTACCCAAAGCTCAGGATAAAGACCTGCGAAGCCCACCATAAATAACGGTGTGGCTGTATAAGCTGCAAGCTCTAATGATTGCGTATAATTTGGCGTAGCATCGAAGGCTTTAGCCAGTTCATGAATTAACACTGCTAAAGCTACTACGCCAGCTATTAAGCCAAAATACATGCCTATGCCCATCATTATGGCGGTACTTTCGCTAAGGCGTATTACGTCACCTGCACCAATACTCCAGCCTGTATGAGCACTGGAATAATACGCCACAAGTGATGGAATAAGCGCTATAAAAGCAATATGGGTAAGTGCGTAAAAATAGGTTTCGTGCTTCGTGTCAATGGTTTGCCACTCATCTCTGGGGTGAGTGTAAATACCAATTAAATGATTCAAAATCATAAAGTCCTGCCTTATTCACCAATGTTGTTATTTTAAGGGAATATTGTTGGGAGGCAGGGAGAACACACGGACAAACCGTAAAACCAAGTAAATACGAACACGGCGCAAAACGCCAAACACTGCCATTAACAATATGTTTACAACTTGAGTGTGCAGCAGAAACGCAAAGCCGTCAATATAAATTGATTAATTTATAAACGGCCATAGGATGCTAGATAAATTGCGGTACGCCAGAGTGAAAACGCAATTCATTGTCATCACCTTCAATGAGATTTTTTTCAACGCAACCAAAGTGAGTAACGCGCTCTGAAATATCAGTCTTGGCGATTTGCTCAGCAAGGGTAAGGTAGTCTTCAAAGTGTCGGGCTTCTGAGCGTAACAGCGACACATAGAATTTGCCTAGATCTTCGGAAACATAAGGGGCAAGCTTGGCAAAACGCTCGCATGAGCGGGCTTCAATGTAGGCACCGCAAATAAGTTTATCAACCAGCTTTTCAGGCTCGTAGGTGCGAACGTTACGTAGTAATCCATTGGCATAACGGCTTGATGTCACTGACTTATACTCAAAGCCTAACTCGTGCATAATTTCTAGGACTTGATAAAAATGGTGAAGCTCTTCTTTAATCAGCATGACCATTTTATCTAGCATGTCTTTTTTAAACGGATCCAAACCTTCAATATTAAACACGCTTTTAGACAGGTGCTTAGTGTTAAGTGATTGCCAATCGCCCTCATGGCGGTAGGTGAAGTCTTCATAGGGCTTCAGCCAGCCAAGCAAAACTTTGCTGGTTTCTTCATCTGCCACATAGCGACGGAGTAAGTACATTGCTGATTGTGCTGCTTTAAGCTCGCAAATTAAGTGATCGGTGAGAATAACCCGAAGGTTTTCTTCTTTCTGCGCTTCGTCAATCCACGACTGCGGCGTCTCGCAATGTAAAAAATCATTGACGGGGGATAGTAGAGAAGCGACTTCAGAAGAAGATATTACAGACATGTTGAAACTCGGTTTTAAGTGCTACGAATTTTCAGTTACATTTGAATTTGTCATACTTCCAACACTAATGTCGACGGGGCAGTTGTCTGCGCCCTAGACTAAGGCTATCCAAATTCGATGCTTCTGAACTGAGCGCTGATTTTACTTGATACCTACAAGCCCTTACAACTTAAAATCGAGGCCGTTAAATTACAAAATGAATTACCTTGCTCACCTTTTTCTAGCACGCCCTACCGCCGACTCTCATTTTGGTAACTTACTTGGCGACTTTAGGCGTGGTGTCGATATAAAAATGTATGGAAAAGCAGTACAGCAGGGCCTTAAAAATCACTACGAGGTAGATAAATTCACCGACAGTCACGAAAGTGTTTTGGCCGCAAAAAAACTATTTGATAAGAGCCGAAGACGGTTTGCGCCTGTGGCGCTCGATATCTACTTCGACCACTTGCTTATAAAGCATTGGTCGACGTACACATCTCAAAGCTTTAGTGATTTTCGAGAGCAAAGCTTCTTTTTGCTCGAGCAGAGATTACCAACTATGCCGAGGGCAATGCAACATAGCGTAGGGCACATGATCACCCACGATTGGTTTGAAGATTATGCTAAAGAAGAGGGTATTGCTAGGGCCATTTCAGTCGTTGCTAAACGAATTCGGTTTGCGAACACTTTTCATCACGTGGTAGATGATATAAGTGCGAATAAAAAGGAAATAGAAGCGAGATTTTTAACATTTTTCCCGGACCTCATCACTCATATAAAAGACAGGGGCCCTGAAAATATCAATAAGGGTTAGCCGCCTTAACAGAAACGTATCGAAGAAATTGGTAGTTCTATCGTTGATTGTTAAGCTCACTTGTTAACAGCGATATAGTCTTAATTGATAGAGTCTCAAATATAGTGCAATGATGGCCTGTATGAAAGACAGGTTAGCTTGCGCTCAAAAAATACAAAACCAAAAACTAACGACACACAAAAGACGAAAAAATGAAAAATCATCTCTTTTTAAATAGAAATACAAGAGACCTGTTATTTAGTCAGGTTAACTCAAAATACAAATCACAGATTCATCATTTACTAGCACGTACTAAGGCAAGCCAACGCCCATTAGCATGGCTTACGGCGGTGATGATTGCTTTTGTCAGTTTAACAGCCAGTGCTTCGGCCGAAGATGCGAGCTCGGCCTCGCACGCTCGTGCGATTAAAATTGATAGTAGTGTAGTAACAGAACATGAAACCAAAATTCTTGGCAAACGCGTAAAGTACAGCGCAACTACAGGTACACAGCCGGTTTGGAACAGTAAAGACGAAGCGGTTGCTACTTTATTTTATACGTACTACCAGCGAACTGACGTTAAAGATAATGCTGAGCGTCCGCTTATTATTTCTTTCAACGGTGGTCCGGGCTCTGCGTCAGTGTGGATGCATGTAGCATACACAGGCCCGCGTATTCTTAACATTGATGACGAAGGTTACCCTGTTCAGCCCTATGGCGTTCAAACTAACCCTTATTCTATTTTAGACGTTGCTGATATTGTATTTGTTAACCCAGTAAATACTGGGTACAGCCGTGTGTTGCCGAAAGCTGATGGCAGTATGCCGTCACAAGATGAACAAAAGAAAATGTTCTTTGGCGTGAACGCCGATATAAGCTATTTGGCCGACTGGGTGAATACCTTTGTAACACGCAATAATCGCTGGCGCTCACCTAAATATCTTATTGGTGAAAGTTACGGTACAACACGAGTTTCAGGCCTAGCATTAGAACTTCAAAACCGCCAGTGGATGTATTTAAATGGCGTTGTACTAGTGTCGCCAACTGACATTGGCATTGAGCGCAATGGGCCGGTAAAAGCCGCCAATAGACTACCTTATTTTGCAGCTGCAGCCTGGTATCACAATAAACTTGAACCAGAACTACAAAATAAAGACTTAAATGAACTCTTACCCGAAGTTGAAGATTTTACTATCAACACGCTTATTCCTGCCCTCGCTAAAGGTGGCTTTATTAGTGATACAGAAAAGCGTGATGTGCTAAAACAAATGGCGCGTTATTCTGGTTTAAGTGAAGCGTCTATTGCACAAAATAACCTAGATGTAAGCACGGTTTTCTTCTGGAAAGACTTACTGCGAGATGAAGGGAAGACCTTAGGCCGTTTAGATAGCCGCTATTTGGGCATAGACGCTAAGCAAAGTGGCGATCGCCCTGACTATTGGGCCGAACTCACCTCATGGCTGCATTCATTCACGCCGGCTATCAATTACTATTTGCGTGAAGAGTTAAATTACAAAACCGATATCAAGTACAGTATGTTCGGAAACGTGCATCCATGGGATAGAAGTAACAACAAAACGGGGGAGAACTTGCGATTGGCGATGGCGCAAAACCCTTATCTGAATGTGATGATTCAAGCTGGCTATTATGATGGTGCAACGAATTACTTCGATGCTAAATACACCATGTGGCAGCTAGATCAAAGTGGTAACCTAAAGGAGCGTTTAAGCTTTAAAGGGTATCGCAGCGGACACATGATGTACCTGCGTCGCGATGATTTAAAACAATCAAACCAAGACTTACGCGAGTTTATTAAAGCCAGCACGCCAAGCAAGGGTGCGCCTGCAATGTACAAGCGCTAATTTATGAACGATGAACAATGATGGCGCGATTGTCGCTATCATTGTTCTTCTATAATAGCCTTTACTTATAGTTAAATGGGCAAAGCGACAGTGAATTCACAATAAACACCTTCTTCAGAATTAAGAGAGATTTTTCCTTTAAGTTTTTTAACTAAGTTAAACGTTACTGACATACCCAACCCAGTGCCTTCTCCTACTTTTTTAGTTGTAAAAAATGGATCAAATATTTTGGATTGATTCTCTTTTGGAATACCTGGCCCGTTATCTCTTATTTTTATAAAAATTTCTTTATTTTCTGAATGTGATGATATCTTTATTTTCGGGTTGCTTGTTTCCGCCTCTATTAAAGCGTCAACGGCATTTTTAATAATGTTTGTAAGAATCTGTTGAAGGTAGCCATTGTGACAATTAAACCGCGTATCTGGGTTAATGGTGGCTTGAATTTCTATTTTATCGTGAGTTATTGGGAGAAGTAGTTTTAGTGTTTGGTTAACAACCGATGCTAAATTGACAGTTGTCCTTCCCGTTTCACCACCGTGAGCAAATACTTGTAGGTCAGCTACAATTTCTCTGACCCTGTTGAGACCTTCGCGAGACTCGTTCACAATTTCTCTCAAGTCTGAATAGATGAAGTCAATATTGGAACGATCTTGATAATCAGATATTTCAGATTTTAACTGCTCTAACTTTGGTGAGTAATCATTGTCTATAGCGTTTAAGAACTGTTCATGCATGGCTTGCATATCAATGATATTGGTAAGGTATTCTTCGATGGAACCGAAATTACTTAGTACAAACGCTAAAGGATTGTTTATCTCGTGCGCAATGCCCGCCGCCAATTGTCCTACAGTAGACATTTTTTCAGAGTAAGCTAACTGATCTTGTGTCTGTTTCAGTTCTACGAGCGTATCTTTTAGTCTTTTATACTGTTTTTTCAAGCGAAGCTCAGACTCTCTACGTTCCAGTAAAATTGTAAGTTGCTCAGACGCTCTCGTTATTACATCTACCTGATGCATAGACACAGAATCCATGTACTCTTCAGGGATTAGAAAAATCATCAATTCATAAACTCGGTCGTAAACAATAAGTGGAAATACTAAGTAACTTCCCAAGCTCCCCTCTAGATGGGCTTCCGTAGATTTCAATTGAGAGTCGGCAGGTAATAAATCTATTTGGGGCTTTTTTTCTATCAAGGCTCTTTTTAAATAGCTAGGGAGTTCTGGCAGCCTAAATGCATCATTCAACGAGCAAACGAAGTTTTCATGGTTAGGGATGGCGTTTTTGATTTTACCTGTACCATCGTTATTAATAGTTATTCGACAATATGCGGAAGCAAAACAAAGGTTCGCCAACGATTCTGTAAACGTTGTAATAAGGTTTGGTAAGTCTTCAGAATACCTAGAAAATCGAGTAACGCACATAAGCAATTCTTTTTCTGCTTTGTGTTGATAATGAATTTTGACGCTTCGCTCCCATTGCTGAATGTTTCTTGCAATTAGTTTCCGGTTAAACAGCTCTTTTTCGGGGGCTAGGTTAATAAATCCATCGACACTGAATTCTTGAATCCACTTAAGCGCATCAAGTTCACGGTTTTGCGAATGAAGAACAAGCAAAATCTTGTCCTGGTCACGTAATCCATTTCTCACATAATCAAGTATTTGGAGAGCAAGTTCCTCTTCTTCATCACTGCTTATTGATAAAAGAATAATGCCAACGTTCTCTTTACGGATTTGTTTCTTTAAACGCCTAAGATTGCTGCTTGATGAAAAATTTTCAGTCAACGCCTCAGCTAGATTACTGACTTGATCATTGGGGGCGCCCACCTGTAATATTTCCACTGAGTGTTGCGTAACATTGAACATTGATATGCCTGAAATTTTCGCTTTTACTCAATAATAGTTTAAATTTAAATAAACGGATTTTTTTGTGCTTACAATAAAGTAAAGAATTTATGGTGGTGTATTAGTGAGGGAAACTAAATGAAATTCGTCCGGTTGATATATTTTAGTCGTGCTACTAGAGACATGAGTTTAGCTGATTTGCGCAGCATTCTTGAGTCTGCTAGAAACAATAATGATGAATTAGAGATTTGTGGCCTGCTTTGCTACGAAAATCGTTATTTTTTGCAAGTGCTAGAAGGTGATCGTGAAGATGTAAATGAGCTATACCTCGATATTGCAGACGATCCTCGCCATGATTGTATTACCATCATTAGTTATCAAGAGCGAAGTAGTATTGGTTTTGGGAAGTGGCAAATGGGGTATGCGGGCGGCTCAAGTGATTTTTATAAGTTATTAAAAGAAAATGGGCAAGTAGAATTTGACCCTACTAGTATGAATCCGCAGCAAGCTGAGTCATTTTTAGAAAAAATGGCTGAATTTCAAACGGAAATCTAAACAGGGACATTCGCTCTCTTTAGTTAACTATGCAATGTTAGATATCTTTTAAAAGAGATCCATCAAAGACGTTTAGTTGACTCAATTTTAACAGTAGATCTTTTGTCTTCACTTTCATTAAATCCCTTAACAACCTAACCGCTGGTGTAATAGACTGGCGGCTTGGGCAAATAAGCCAAAGTTGCGTGGGCTTCGGTTGGTAATCTGGCAATAACGTAACAAGGCGGCCATTTATAATGTCGTCACAACAGTCTAGACTCGATTTAACGGCTACGCCTTTGCCTGCTACCGCCCATCTTCTAACCATTTCACCGTCGTTAGCTGTTCTATTCCCCTTCATCTTTATCTTTAGCGGTTTACCGTCGTGCAAAAACTCCCAGTCGTTATAGACTTTGTCGTGCAATTGATAGAAAAGTCCGTTGTGGGTTTGTAAGTCTTCAAATTTTTCAGGGGCGCCAAGAGTGCTGATGTAAGACGGAGACGCAACGAGTAGTCTAGGTACATCGCAAATTTTAAAGCCATATACACTAGCGTCGTCAGGCGAGCCGTAACGCAGGGCTAAATCGATAGGGTCGCGGTAGAAATCGATATTGCTGTCGTTCAAATTAAGCTTCACGCTTAATTTCTTATTTTCATCCATAAATTCATCTATCCACGGAGCAATAACATTACGGCCAAGATCAGATGACAAGCCTAGTCGAAGCTCACCCTCAATAACGCCAGTTTCGGCCTTCAAGTTCTGCGTTGCGTTTGCCAGCATCGACATGGCTTGTTCGCAGGTTGGCAAGAAGCGCTCACCAGCAGAAGAAAGCCTAAGTGATCGGGTTGTGCGTACAAACAGTTCAGCGCCAAGAGCCTGCTCAACACGTTTAACCGCCGCACTCGCCGTAGCGGTGCGCATGTTTAAATGTGTTGCTGCAGCGGTAATGTTTCTAAATTCGGCTACTTTTATTACAACATTTAAGTCATCGAGTAACATGATTTTCAAAAACCGTTTGATAATGTTTCTTGTATTGTGCTGTTTAACATAAATTATTTAAGCTTACAATGTAGTTATTAATTAAAGGAGAGCAGAATGATGAAAGCGATCGGTTATACCCAGTCACGAGATATTAACGAACCTAACGCACTAAGTAATTTACAAGTAGCTAAACCTAGCGCGTCGGGTAGAGATTTATTAGTGAAAATAAACGCAATAGCGGTAAATCCTGTTGATTACAAAATTCGTCAACGCGTAAACCCAGAAGAAAACAAGCCTAAGGTTCTAGGCTGGGACGCCGTAGGTGAAGTTGTTGAAATTGGCGCTGATGTCTCCGAGTTTGCTGTGGGTGATAGAGTCTATTACGCAGGTGACCTTACCAGGGATGGTTCAAATGCAGAGTTTCAGTTGGTCGACGAACGTATTGTGGGTAAAGCACCTACATCTTTGTCAGACAGTGAAGCTGCGGCTCTTCCGCTAACTACCATCACTGCTTACGAATTATTGTTTGACCATCTTTCCCTTAAACAGCAGGACGAAAAAAGCGACGAAGTGGTACTTGTTGTAGGTGCAGCAGGAGGCGTGGGCTCTATCATGCTTCAGCTTCTCAAAACGCTTACGGGGGCAACTGTGATTGCTACCGCATCCCGTGAAAGCTCGAAAAATTGGGTACAGGAATTAGGTGCCGATTATGTGGTTGACCACAGTAAACCCATGGCAGAGCAAATAAAAGCGCTAAACATTGGTGAAGTAACGCATGTCGCAAGTTTAAATAACACCCACCAGTATATCGATACCTATGTGGAAGTTATGAAGCCTAAAGGCAAACTTGCGCTAATTGACGACCCAGAAAGTTTAGATGTAGCAAAGCTTAAACAAAAGAGCTTGTCGTTACACTGGGAGTTCATGTTCACCCGCTCTATGTTTGAAACCGATGATATGGCAAAACAAAGTCGTCTTCTCACTCACGTAGCGGGCCTTATCGATGAAGGCAAGATCAAGACTACAGTAGGCAAACACTTGGGGAAAATTAATGCTGCCAACCTAATAGAGGCGCACAAAACCCTGGAAGAGGGGCGCGCAATTGGTAAGCTTGTACTAGAAGGTTTCTAGCCTTTTACTTCCATTTACCTCATTAGTTAATTCGCTTTTCTCAATGATAAATAAAAAGCGAATTTGACGTATTGGCTTAGGGTGAAGCGACTACCCTAAGCCTTGCCCCAATCATGTAAAACTTTCTAGCCTTTTTGTAAAAGTGACGACTTAATTAGCCGTTGTTTTATTAAGTTTCTGATAGTTATCAATTTTATCCATGGAATCTAACTTGCTGTAAGTGTTACGCATAGCATTAAAAACAATGTGAAATGTGTTCAATCTTAAACGACAAGGAAAAATCATGGCTGAATCATTTAAATATGAAGGCAACAAGGGAAAGGGCGGCGAATTACATCAAAAGGCGGGAGATGGTTATCCGACTATGACAACAGCCCAAGGCTGTCCTGTGCATGATGATCAGAACTCTTTGAAAGCTGGCGTACGCGGACCAACAGTTTTAGAAGACCACGTAATGCGTGAGAAGATATTTCATTTTGACCATGAGCGCATACCAGAAAGAGTCGTTCATGCAAGGGGCTATGGCGCCCACGGTTACTTTGAAACGTATGAGTCACTTTCGGATATAACTTGCGCCGATATTTTTCAAGAAAAAGGCAAAAAGACCCCAGTATTCACTAGATTTTCTACCGTAGCGGGTAACCAAGGTTCTCCAGATTTAGCGCGAGATGTACGTGGTTTTGCTGTTAAATTTTATACCCAAGAGGGTAATTGGGATTTAGTTGGCAACAACATTCCTGTTTTCTTCATCCAAGATGCTATCAAGTTTCCAGATCTAATTCACTCGGCTAAACAGGAGCCTGACCGAGGTTTTCCACAAGCGCAAACCGCACACGATAACTTCTGGGATTTCACAAGTTTGAGCCCAGAGTCTGTTCACATGCTTATGTGGGCTATGTCAGACCGCGCCATTCCCCGTTCATTCCGATTTATGGAAGGTTTCGGTGTTCATACTTTCAAGCTGATAAATGCTAAGGGTGAAATGAAATATGTGAAGTTTCATTGGAAACCGAAGCAGGGCATGCAGTCAGTTGTGTGGAACGAAGCTCTGAAAATCAACGGTGCTGATCCAGATTTTCACCGACGAGATCTGTGGAACTCTATTCTTGCTGGTGACTTCCCAGAATGGGAGTTAGGTATGCAGATATTCGACCAAGAGTTTGCAGATAATTTTGAATTTGACGTTTTGGACGCAACTAAGCTTATTCCAGAAGAGCAAGTACCAGTTAAAATTGTAGGTAAAATGGTACTTAATAAGGTGGTAGATAACTTCTTCGCTGAAACTGAGCAAGTTGCATTTTGTACACAAAACATTGTGCCTGGTATAGATTTTACCAACGACCCACTACTACAGGGGCGTAATTTCTCTTATCTAGATACGCAGCTAAAACGTTTGGTAGTACCAATTTCACTCATCTACCCATTAATGCGCCAAAATGCCCAATGCGACACTTCCAGCAAGACGGCCACATGGCGATGCATAATCCGAAAGGGCGCGCCAATTACGAACCAAATTCGTGGGAAGCTGATGAAGACAATCCGCGCGCGTGTCCTGCTCATGGATTTCAGTCACATAATGAAGAGGTTTCTGGTGAAAAGGTTAGACATCGTTCAGAAACTTTTGCAGATCATTACAGCCAAGCTCGTCAGTTTTATATTAGTCAAACTGAAACCGAGAAAGAACATATTCGCGATGCATTCGCTTTTGAGTTATCCAAAGTAGAGCGTTTAGCCATTCGTGAAAGAGTTGTTTCACATCTGCTAAATGTTGATAAGGATTTAGCTAAAGCGGTTGCTGAAGCGCTAGGTTTTAGCGAAATGCCAGAGCCAGCAGAGGCTGCAATGGAAACTAGAGAAGATCTTGCTGAATCTGATGCGTTAAGTATTTTAAAGAATGCGCCTGATACATTTAAAGGCAGAAAGCTGGGTATTTTAGTGAGCGATGACCTTGACGGTGAATTACTTGGCAACGTAAAAACCGCCTTAGATAATGAAGGCGCTATGTACGAAATAGTTGCACCGCAGATTGGCGGCGTTACTTGCGATAAAGGCAAATCGGTAGATGCACAGCAGAAGGTCGATGGCGGACCGTCAGTATTGTACGATGCAGTGCTATTATTGATGTCTAAGTCGGGAGCCGAAAAGTTCGCAGGCAAGCCTGAAGCAAAAGACTTTGTGTCGGATGCATTTGCTCACAACAAGTTTATAGGCTACACAGATGCTGCGATGCCACTTATTAAGGCCGTTGGCTTAGATAGCATGATGGACGAAGGTTTTGTTGACCTTAAACAAAACTCAGCAGACAAATTTATTAAGACATTACGTGGTGTTCGTTACTGGGCCAGATCTTAATTCAGCACTTGCAGTTTTTAAGAAACAGTAGGGCGCTTTTTTAAGCGCCCTTATTTATTATGTGTTCCGCCCTGACACTACCTGATCCTGCACTACGTTGAGATAAAGAACACTTCTTTATCACGACATCAAGCATCTCTAAACCCCAGCGGTTCTGTACTTATTTTTCAATGGTACGAATGTTTTACTGACAACGTTATCTTAAATCAGTTTTACTGTTATCTATATTCTAAAAGTGGAAGTTAAATTCTAACATTGTTGTTATATTTCAATTGTCTATGTCTTTTTGAATACTTTTTGGTGAAGTGAGCGAATCTTCAATACCTTGTCCCTTCGGCATGGGTCATGCACCCATAAGTGTGTGTATTTTCATTAAGGAGGAACAATTATGTCAAAGCAAGACCAATACACAATGACCGACCCTCGTACTCAATATGATAACGATGGAACCCATTACAACGATGACCAACCTGATCCTGCATTAGATAAAAATTTAGACCCCTCAGCTGATCATGGCGAAGATACTTATCGAGGGAGCGATAGGTTGAAGGGGCGAAAAGCGCTGGTAACTGGTGGAGACTCTGGCATAGGTAGAGCAGTTGCTATCGCTTTTGCCAGAGAAGGCGCTGACGTCGTCATTAATTACCTTCCCTCTGAACAGGAAGATGGTGATAAAACCGTTGCCATTCTAGAAGAGGCTGGCGTAAAAGCTAAGGGTATAGCCGGAGACATTAAAAACGAAGACTTCTGTGTTTCCCTTGTGGAAGAGGCGAACACTTTTTTGAACGGTCTCGATATTCTTGTAAATAACGCTGGCAAGCAGAAGTTTGTGGAAAATATTGAGGATATCACTACCGAGCAATTTCGAACGACGTTCGAAACCAACGTTTTTGCCATGTTTTGGATTACTAAAGCGGCGGCTAAATATATGCCACCAGGTGGTAGCATCATCAATTCTACATCTATTCAGAGCTATCAGCCCTCACCCGGCCTTCTGGATTATTCATCAACTAAAGGTGCCATTACTTCGTTTACCAAATCGTGCGCCAAAATGTTGATAGAAAAAGGCATTAGAGTGAACGGCGTTGCCCCTGGGCCCATTTGGACACCCATACAACAAAGTGGAGGGCAAGCGCCGAGTAAGCTTCCTAAGTTTGGTGAAGATACGCCTATAGGCCGTGCAGGGCAGCCCGCAGAACTTGCGCCAGCTTATGTGTATTTAGCGTCTCAGGAATCTAGCTATGTTACTGCCGAAATATTAGGAGTAACAGGTGGAAAACATCTTCCGTAATAGTGTTTAAAAAGGGATTTTATTTACTAGAGAGATATTATTAAACAAAGGGGCGTAATATAACGTCCCTTTTTCAAAATTATTACCTGTACACAAACACTGCGAGTCTATTTAACTCTTTGAAGGGCATCTATAATTTCCTTAGGTTCGGCTCTCGTTCTATAATCCACATCAACGTAGCGCCAAATAACTTCGCCATTTTTATTTAAGACAAATGTTGCGGGTATAGGAAGGATATTGCTATTGCCATTATTGATTACTTCCAAATCAAGTTGGCGGTCGTTACGCATATGCTCAAGTAAAAATTCTGGCACTTCCCACGCAACGCCAAAGGTAGCAGCAACTTTAGCCCCCTGATCAGATAAGACAGTGAAAGGTAACTCTTTTATCTGCTCCGCGTTTAAACTGCTGTCTGGGCTTTCTGGACTGATGGCAACAAGTTCTGCACCTAGAGCTTTAATTTCATCATTAATTTTTTGCAGTGCGTTTAGCTGTAAGTTGCAATAGGGACACCAGCTGCCTCGATAGAATGTGAGTACCAGAGCTCCTTTATTTAGCGCCTCGGATAGCTGAAATGACTCTCCCTTGGCAGAGGGAAGCGTGAAGTCTGGCGCAGTGCATTTAATATCAAGCGCCTTTTCACCTTGCTGGAATGTGCGCGCCTTTTCGATTTCTCTGTCAACACCCTCCATAAAGGCAGGGTTGTTTTTTCGTCCTGCGTCCACTTTAGCTTGAGTTTGCGATTTAAGAGATGTCATAGAGTATCTAACCTTATTTTATTGTTTTAGCTGCTATAAACTAGTGCTAATGAGTTAACTAAGTATTCGATAGTTGACAGGTAATACCCTTATTTGTTCCTCGTTACTATAATGTTGTAGCACCTTTGCGATAAATGCCAGGCAGGCTCGGCTGTCAGCATAAACACTGTTATGTTTCTATAGATATCGCGTTATTTTAGATAATGGCACAAGGCTGCCATTGCGACAGCCTCTTCGTTCAACAGGCTAAAGTTTTACTAATGTTCTGCCCGACAGTTCACCTTTTAAAATGGCGTCTATTTTCTGACTTACTTCGTCTAAAGACACTTCTTCAGTTAAATCGTCGAGACATTCTAATTTCCACTCGCTTGCTAATTTATCCCAAAGCCTTAACCTAGGCGGCATGGGGCATTGCACTGAGTCGATACCTAGCAAAGACACGCCGCGTAAGATAAATGGAAATACACTTACACTGAGGTCGGCAGAAGCGGTAAGGCCGCAACATGTTACGGTACCGCCGTATTGTGTTGCTTTAATAGCCTGTGCTAAATATTCTCCGCCTACCGTATCGACAGCGCCAGCGTATAACTCTTTTAACATAGGGCGTTCTTTATTTGCTAATAATTCGTCTCGAGTTATGACCTTACTCGCACCAAGCGCCTTTAAGAATGACTCATGCTCTTTTTTTCCAGTACATGCTACTACTGAATAGCCAGCTTTAGCTAACAACGCAACAGCGACCGAGCCAACGCCACCCGTAGCGCCAGTGACTAAAATATCGCCTTTACCCGGTGTTACGTCATGTTCAACTAACCCTTGTACCGATAAACCAGCGGTAAACCCTGCAGTCCCAATGACCATAGACTCCCTTAACGTAAGCCCATCTGGCTTAGCTACTGCCCACTCACTTGGAATTTTAATGTACTCACCAAAGCCGCCAGCGGTATTCATTCCAAGGTCATAGCCTGTAACAATAACTTCATCGCCTTCTTTGAAGCGGTTATCATCACATGACACTACTGTGCCTGCAGCATCAATGCCGGGGGTGTGAGGAAAGTTTCTGCTAACGCCAGGGTTGCCCGTGGCAGACAACGCATCTTTATAGTTGAGTGATGAATATTCTACTTTGATGAGCAGTGAGCCTTCTGGCAAGTCATCCAGCGAGCGCTCAGTTACTCCACGCTTAAACGATTTATCTTCTTGTTTTTCTACAAGCAAAGCCTTAAACGATGTCATATCAGTCTCCGATGGTCGAAAGTTACGCTACCCATTGTGACGATATATTATATTTGCGCAAGTATGCACTTTTTAGTAGGGTAGTACCCAAAATGATACTATTGCTTTTTGGCGGGTGCTCGGCTCTGTTTTACTCGTATTAGTAATACGGCCTGATACCAAAGAAACGTTAACTACGTGATAAAGATAAGAGAAAAATATGACGGTGAATTTAAAAAGTGTTGAGGACGTGGCCGGAGAAGTAACGCCAAACATTAAGAGTAGTGAAGCTTTAAATCGCCAGAAACAAACCTGTAGTCAGGCCATTGGTGAAAATGCGAGCGATCCAAGTCAATACATTTGCGGTGTCGCAGTCTCCTTAGAGATAATAGGCGGCAAGTGGAAAGGAGTTATTTTATGGCATCTTTGTCATAAAACACTGCGCTTCAGTCAATTGCGTAGGCGATTGCAAGGCGTTACCCAAAAAATGCTAACACAGCAGTTAAGAGAATTAGAACGCGATGGCTTGGTTAACCGCAAAGTATATGCCGAAGTGCCCCCTCGTGTTGAATATTCTCTTACAGAGCTAGGTCGCACTCTAGAGCCAACTCTTCGTCAGCTATGTGATTGGGGTAGGGCGTATAACGATGACTACAGATAAATAGTTTACTGTTCATCGTGGCGTAAGATGCAGTCAACTTGGGGTTTTAGGGCTCACAACGCTGAGAAACGACATTTAAAAAAGCGAGTACCGAGTGAAATCACAGCAGTGCTCGCCCTTATAGTAGCGTTTTATATGATTTAAGCGATTAACGAACCAATAGATAATACGCTTTCTTCACCATCAGCAACGGTCATAATAGTCGCCTTCATCACGCTGAAATTTACGCGTAGTGACGCTGTATTGTTGCCATGTACCCAAGTCAGTACCAAAACCTTATCGCTGTAGTTTACGTCAAACTCACCATTAAAGGCATCGCTTTCGTTTCTAAGCGTTATTAGCTGCATTAAGCCTTTAACTACTGGCTTTTTAATAGCCTCTTCGACCATCGCGGTAGACAAGTAAGGGCGGTTGATGTCGCGTCCCACATTGGTTTTAGCGAGTAGCTCCATGTCGTTGTGAGCCGCAAGCAATCCGCCGTAGTAAACCTGAGGAATCCCCGGACTAAAGAACTGAATGGCGCGTGCAATCAAATAGGCAAAGTCATCCTTACCTAATGCATCGTAATAGGTACAATTTACCTGATATAGGTCTACGTTATTTGCCGCTGCTCCTGTGGCTTTCTTAGACTCGCCGTTGGAGTTTTCGTGTATTTGCTCGACTAGTGCGTTAATTGCATCAGCATTAAGAAGGCCTGGTTTGTCACCACTTGCGCCTACATCGACAATGCCGATGCCATCGTGGGTATCAAGCACGGTAAAACAATTACGAGGCGAAATAGAAAGCCAGTACGCCAATGCCTCTGCGTTTTTAGTAAATAAGGTGTGCAGTACAAGCGGAGGCAAAGCAAAGTCGTAGACGCTGTCGCAACGTGCGGCAATATCAATTTGAGTCTGATAGTGGCTGTGTATTTCTACTAAGCACTGCATGCCCATACCACGAGCGCGGTTTGATAACTCTTCAATAAATTCAAAGGTTTCTTCAAGCATAAAGCAGTTAGAACCTGCACGCTTAATTGCATAGCCTGCCGCGTCTAAGCGTATAAGATCAACATTACTTTCAGTAAACGACTGAAGAATAGACGATAGATAGTCTTTGCCCAACTGTGACTCTACATCAATGTCGATTTGATTAGAGGTAAAGGTAGTCCAGAATGGTACTGTTTCTGGGTTACTAGTTTCTGTGCCTACTTCATAATCACTAAAAAATGGTGTTGGGCGAGGGCGGAATACTTGCGCTATCTGCTCGTCGATTTGAACGGGGTTATTACCCTTAAAAATATCTTCTTTTGTTAAAAACAGTGGCCAATAGGTAGATTCGCGTCCGTTCGCTAGCACGTCTTTAAATGCTTCACTTTGTCCTGACATGTGGTTAACAATGAGATCGGCCATAATATCGACTGACTCGCCAAGCTTTTTAATGTTGTTCCAGTCGCCTAAGCGCTCATCGACACAAGTGTGATCTATTGGGTCGAAGCCTGCGTCTTCACCATCGTAAGGATAATAAAAAGGAAGGATATGAACACCGGTAAACAGGCCGTTTAATGGGCCTTCAAGTATGCTTGTAAGGCTTTCGATGTTGCCATCGCCTAGTCGGTCTGCATACGTGATTAGTTGAACGCCATTGCGTATAGACATGATAATTCTCCAAAATTCAGCATGCGTTGGCTCGTACTGTTTTATTGTTTCGCGAGTACACATTACTTCGAACTAAGCACTACCAATCTGTCAGGTTCAAACTTGATTATGTAATGGGTTTAGCTTAATTCTTAATCTTCCACTGTTGACTAACCAAACAAGGTTGAGGCACACAAAGAAAACAAACTTAATCGATTAAGTTAAAATAGCAGTAGAAAGGATATTTGTAAATGAGAAGTTTAAAAATGAAACGGGCTCAGCGGCTGTGCTGTTGCTTGATTGACGCGCATTTCGCGAAAACTCAACGTATCGAAAGAAGCTTTAAAGGAAGCTATTCAGCTTGTAATGCTTGAGGATACAGTAATTTTAAATCTTTCTATCACGAGTTAGTCTTGCGTCCTAATGTTTATTTGCTCCACGTTATCTAACGCTTCAAATTCTCGTTTTGCCTCTTTCCACTTAGCTAATTTTTCGTAGTAAACGTCCCAAATACATGGGCAGCAGGAGCCGCCGCCACAACAGTCGTCTCTTAATGGTTTCTCAGGTTCTTCAGGTAGCGACTTCATGGAAATAACCCTTGTCTTCTTTCCTCAAAAAAAAACTTCATGCGCTAAGAGTTTTCTTTATGTTCAACGTCACGCGCAAGCGCTGGAAGTTGAAATTACAAAGTATGATGGTACTCGCAAAAACGCTCAAAAACAAAAAGCCCTGTTAAATAACAGGGCTTAGCTCATTTTAGTGCGCTATTTTACTAAGTTTATACTAGTAAGCGTTATTCAGTAGGTTGGCCGTCCTGCGCTGTATGGCTATTTAGGTTTTCTGGTGCAGCAACAACTGGCTTAGGCTTAACTGCACCGGCTTTAGCCAGTATATCGCTATTGCCAGTAACCAAGTCTGCTAAAGAGCCATTGTCGGCATCGACTAAACCTACTTCACGCAGCATAGAATCTACCAGTGGGGCGTTAGCACGATAGCTCAGTGCGGCTTGTGTTACTTGCTCAGCTAAACCACTACCCGCAGTAGCAACGGTGTGATCGCCTTTCGCGCCACTACCTTGGCCATAACCTTGTAAAATTTTAATGCCTTCAATGTTTTCAAGAGGCTTAACCGCTTGCTCAACAAGTTCAGGCAATATCTTAAGCATCGCAAGGGCTTTTTGTAGCTCAATTTGTTCGGTCTTGAGCGTATTCTCAGCTTCGTAAAGGGCTTGTTTACCTTGTGCTTCAACGGCAAGCACTTTCTCGTCCGCATCGGCTTGCAGCATTTTAGCATCGGCTGCAGCTTTGGCTTCTGTAAGAATTGCGGCAGCAGAATTTTCAGCCGCTTCTTTCTTAGCCTGTGCTTCAACGGTTATGCCCACAGCTTCACGCTCCGCTTCTTTACGAGCATCGATAACTTCAATTTGTTTCTTACGCTCAGCTTCTGCTACCGATTTAGCGGTAAGTACAGCTTCTTCTTTTTCTACTTTTTGCTTTTCAGCTTCCGCGGCTTTAGCGCGTGCAGCAGACTCTTCTTCTGACTTAGTAGCAACTGCAATTTGTTTTACTTGCTCAGAAACCTCAACTTCTTGCTGCTGGCGAATACGCGCTTGTTCTAACGCTTGGCGTTTAGCAATTTCCTGAGTTTCTATTTCACGAGACTTTTCAATTTCAGCCGCCTCGATAGCTCGGTTTTTAGCAATTTCAGCTTCGCGCTCTTCTCGTTCTTTCATTTCACGTTGCTTAGCAATTTCGGCTTTTTGCTCTTGGCGTTTGAAAGCAAGTACTTGTTCTTGCGCTAAGCGCGCCTCTTCTTCATCGCGTTTTACATCTAGAGATTGCTTCTCGGCGGCCAAGTTACGCTGCTCAATGAAAATACGGTTTTCTTGCTGAATGTCGTTCGTTTCTTTGCGCTTTTCTTCAATGATTTTAGTCAATCGAGCGCGACCTTCGGCATCGAATGCATTGTTTTCATTGAAGAACTGGAGGTCTGTCTGATCAAACCCAGTTAAACTTACCGATTCAAGTTCTAAACCGTTCTTCTCAAGGTCGTTAGCCACACTTTGCTGAACCTTTTGTACAAAGTCAGCGCGCTGTTCGTGCATTTCAGTCATGCTCATTTCAGCAGCTACGGCACGCAGTACATCAACAAATTTTGACTCCATTAATTTTTTAACTTCTTCAGCGCGGGTGGTGCGCGTGCCTAATGTCTGTGCTGCCATTGAAATGCCGTTGGAATTAGGCGCTACACGCAAATAGAAGTCTGCTTTTACGTCTACACGCATTCGATCTTTGGTGATTAACGCGTCTTTTTGAATTTTCTCCACTTCTATACGAAGGGTATTCATGTTCACCGGAATAATTTCGTGGACGACAGGAAGTACAATAGCACCACCGTCTTTAATTACTTTCTCACCGCCTAGACCGGTTCTTACGAACGCAGTTTCTTTAGTAGCCCGGGTGTAGAGTTTGGCAAAAATAAGGCCAATAACGATAAGCCCTACAACGATAGCACCGGCAATAAAGAGTATTGACGGCAAGCTAGATGGTTGAATTGTATCCATACTTTTATCTCTTTTAAGTTATAGGTAGCGGGTTGCTAACCAGCTGTGTTGATTTTTCTGCACTAAAATGACGCGCTCTCCCTGTGCGAACAATTCTTCATCTTCGAACGGCTCTACTAACACAAAATGAGGCTGAGAATAATGGTCGGTAAATTTTGCTTCTGCCGGATTACCACGGCTTGCTTTGCCAATAGTGATTTCCGCCACGGAACCGATAAAATCTTCGCTATTGACTGCACTAGACTCCACGCTTGGCAATACGCTTGCAAAGATTTTTACGGTTTTAGCAGTAATCAGTAACCCTATTAAAAAGGCGAGGGGAACAGACATAAGTGCTGGTAAAGTAAAGCTTAGTACACTAGCTGTAATGCCATTTAAAATCAGACCAATAAGTCCGAATAACGTAAGCAAAACAACTAAATATATAAGAAAAGGGACTTTGTTGATGTTTAACCAGTTGGCTACTGACGTGCTTAAAAAGCCTTCGCCGTCCAGCTCAGCAAAGTCGTCGCCAAGCCCTAATAGGCTTGCGCCAAAAATAGTACTAACAAGCTCTAGTATGAAAACAAAAAATACGGCTATAAGCGCAATACTAAACCAGAAATTTGAAGGGGAAAGAAGAACATCTGTCATTTACACCGTCCATGATGACTAACTTGCTTTTCTTCTTTATACCACAGAACAAAAATTAAGCCAGCGCGTAACACATGTACTTTGGGTTAGTTTGTAAGAAATGATGATCGGCAAAACGCCAGCATTGTCTAGATGGCTTGAAAGGAGAGGATGCGTTAAATCGTTTGAAAGACCGTTATTTACTAAAGTTATGTTGCTGTAGCATCACGTCGTTTTCTGTAACCTTTAAAACGCTACCTTGATCGTACCAATCACCCAATACAATGCGAGTCGCAAGTTTACCATTAGCTTCAAGGCTGTGGATGTTTGGTCTGTGAGTATGACCATGGATCATGCGCTGCACGCCCCATTTTTCCATCACCTTTACCACTTCTTCAGGGGTGACATCCATGATGTCTGGTTTAAGGTTTTGCTGTTTGGCCTTACTTTCTGCGCGGCCGTTATCGGCAACACGCTGTCTATACCATAACGGTAGGGCAAGCATTAAGCGAGGCCACCACCACCCACGAGATTTCTTGCGAAACTTTTGATAGGCAACGTCACGAGTACATAGTTCGTCACCATGAGTCAGCAAGGTGGGTGTACCGTATAAATCTACGACCTCTTGTTCGTTTAACAGTGTCATGCCCGCTTTTGTAAGCCACTTTTCCCGTATGGCAAAATCGCGATTGCCGTGAATAAAGTAGATAGGGCAGTGCTGACTGACTTCCTTGAAAGCTGTCGCTATAGCAGTGTTAAAAGGCGTAACGTTGTCGTCGCCAATCCATACTTCAAATAAGTCGCCTAAAACATAAAGTGCATCGGCATTAATGGCATCTTCTTTTAAAAAGCGCATTAAGCATTCTGTAATATCAGGACGGTCTGCACTTAAATGTAAATCGGCAATGAAGTAAGTAAACGACATAACTCTTCTTAGTGTGGTTTAAAAAGCCGCGATAAAATAACGCGGCTTGCTTTTAACTCAGTGCTTTTAGCATGTTATGAAAAACATGCCAGCCAAGCACTTGGGCTGCTATTTAAGCATCTATTTAAGCAACAACTGCTTTTTCGATGATAACTGGCTCAACAGGTACGTCCTGGTGATAGCCGTTGTTGCCTGTTTTAACCGCTTTAATCTTTTCAACAACATCCATACCTTCAGTTACTTTGCCGAACGCGCAGTAGCCCCAACCGTTTGCATTCTTGCCAGAATGGTTAAGGAAGTCGTTGTTGTTTACGTTAATAAAAAACTGTGCGGTAGCTGAGTGTGGGTCTTGAGTACGCGCCATCGCGATGGTACCTACTTCATTTGCAACACCGTTGTCAGCTTCGTTTTCGATAGGTTCTTTAGTATCTTTTTGCTCCATCTCAGGTGTAAAACCGCCACCTTGAACCATAAAGTTGTTAATTACACGGTGAAAGATAGTGTTGTCGAAAAAGCCATCTTCTACGTAAGAAAGAAAGTTAGCTACTGTTTTAGGTGCTTTATCTTCAAAAAGCTCTAGGGTGATGTCACCGAAATTTGTTTTTAACGTAACCATTGTGGTTTGTCCTTTGTGTTAGCGTATATGTAAAGTGGGGGCATTTTAGCGCAAAACGAGTCGATAGCGCAAAGCAACGTCGATTGCAGATTAAGGCAATATCGCTGCAAAAGGCTTGTACCATTTAAATCGTGACAGTGCTAAACTTTGCGCCCCAAAATTATGACAAATAGGAAATATAGACATGCTACATCTTTACAATACCCGAACCCGTGAAAAAGCGAAGTTTGTTCCGCTTCAAGAAGGGAAAGTGGGTTTGTATGTGTGTGGTATTACTGTTTATGACCTAAGTCATATGGGTCATGCCCGCACCTACTTAAGTTTCGATGTTTTAGTACGCTACTTGCGTCATCTTGGTTTAGATGTGAAGTACGTGCGTAACATCACGGATATTGACGATAAAATTATTGCTCGCGCCAATGAGAATGGCGAAAGCTTTGAAGCGCTAACAGCGCGTACTATCGCAATGATGCACGAAGACTTTGCGGCCATTAATTTGCTTGAGCCAGACGTAGAGCCGACAGTAAGTGGCCACATGGATGAGATTATTGAAATTATCCAACGTCTTATGGACAAAGGTTACGCCTATCAAGCTAAAAGCGGCGATGTGCTATTTGACGTAAGCAAGTATGAAGATTACGGCAAATTAAGTAAACAAGACCTCGATCAGCTTAAAGCCGGTGCCCGTGTTGAAGTGGCAGCAGGTAAAGATGACCCGCTTGATTTTGTACTATGGAAAACCACCAAACCTGGTGAGCCAGCGTGGCAGTCGCCATGGGGCGAGGGGCGTCCGGGCTGGCACATTGAGTGTTCTGCAATGAACCACAAGCACCTTGGCGCGCACTTTGATATTCATGGCGGTGGTTCAGATTTAACCTTCCCGCACCATGAAAATGAAGTAGCTCAGTCGTGCTGCGCATACGATACGCCGTATGTAAACGTATGGATGCACGCGGGTATGGTTCAGGTTAATGATGAAAAAATGTCTAAGTCGTTAGGCAACTTCTTTACCTTGCGTGATGTGCTTAAAGAGCACGATTCAGAAACCTTGCGTTTCTTTTTGATGTCGGCCCACTACCGCAGTCAGTTAAGCTACTCACAAGATAACATCACACAAGCGAAAGCAGCCCTTGAACGTTTGTATACTGCGCTGCGTGATGTTGTAGTAGACGAGAGTACAGACCTTAGCTACGGTGGTTATTTAGCACGTTTTGAAGCTGCTATGGATGATGACCTTAACGTACCTGAAGCCTTTTCTGTATTGTTCGATGTGGCACGCGAGCTTAACCGCCAAAAAGACAATGCTGAAGAAGCAGGCAAACTGGCAGCGGTTCTTAAAGGGCTAGGTGCTATTTTAGGTATGCTTCAGAGCGACCCTGATACTTTCCTTAAAGGTGGCGAGGGCAACGATGACGAAGCAGCTGAAATTGAAGCCTTGATTAAACAACGTAACGACGCTCGTGCTGCTAAAGACTGGGCAGCCGCAGATGCCGCACGCGACGCACTAAATGCAAAAGGCGTAGTGCTAGAAGACGGCCCAAGCGGTACGACATGGCGAAAAGCTTAACTACTTGTCACTTTATTTAGAGAGTAAAAAGGCCCACTTCATTATAGTGGGCCTTTTCATTGGTGATTGAGGTATTTAGAAATGGTGCTCGTCAACGCGATGCCACTTAAAACACCTTATTTAAAGTTAGAGTTCAGAAAGTAAAATTGTGTCGCCGCAGTTGACGTTCAATGCTTGCGCCGCCTTACGTGAGATTACAACGATATCCCCTTGTTTATTAACTTTTGCTACCATGGCATAAAACGGTTGGCTAAGGGTTGCAATAAGACTAGTGCTGCCTTGAGTAACCTTGTTTGCGACTTCTATCTGAACTTGTCTTATCATTTGAACTGTTTTAAGGCCTGCTATTTCAGCCTCCATACTTGGGGCCCCATCAAAAATATCGATGTAATTGGTGAACTTAAAGCCTTCTTTTTCTAATAGAGCCATAGCAGGTCGGCCATCATCATGTGGCCTTCCTATAGCAGCTTTCGCGTCTTCAGGGAGCATGTTCACATACAGCGGAAGTTTTGGCATTAAATCGGCAATAAACTGGTTGCCGTTCACAGCTCCGTATAAGTCTGCTTCAGCATAAGTCATAGGAAAAAAGTGGCGACCAACGGCTTCCCAAAAAGGAGATTGCCCTTTTTTGTCAACGTAACCGCGTAGGTCAGCCATTACGTTTTTAGGGAATACACTTTGATGTAATCCCATGAACAAATAGCGAACTTTAGTCAGTAGTTTACCGTTAACACCTTTTCTGTACTCTGGTAAGAGAAAAAGTGACGCAACTTCTGCATAGCCCTCGTAATGATGGCTTAAATGCAAGACTTCATGGGAGTAGTGTGCATTTATCGTGGTGTTTCGTTGAGTGACTTTTTCTCGCTTATAGCTGTAAAAGCTATCCTCTTTTCCTAGTTCACCGAAAATAGCAGAAGTACCTATCAGCACTTTGCTTTCCAAATCTTCTAATACGAACAACAGATACTCAGGCCTCTCGTTGCGATATAGTTTTTCTGCCTCTTGTAAAGAACGCTTTAGTTTCGCATCAAGAGTCTCGGCATCTGGAGGGAACGTGGTCATGCCAGGTGACGCGGCCTTTGCTAGCATTAATAAGTTATCTAAGTCACCCTCCTGAACCAAACGTATGCGTACGTTTGGTTCTTTATCTTGCTCTCTAGCATGGTGCACTGTTTTTACACTGCGACCTTGCTTGCGTGAAAGGTGAATGTCAGCCATCATACAGCGCACAGAACCCCCGGCCATTTCAATAGTAGGTACAGCGATAGGCAAAAGGGTTAAGTGTGCCGGAAGTTGAGCGATTTGATGGTTATTTAGCGACTTGTGAGCGGTTTTCGACAATACCAAAAAAGTCTGCCCGTGTTCGTTTAGTAGCTCTAAACAGTTCCCTGCAAACGCGTTTACTTGCTCTTCGCTAATATGAACGATGGCTTTACCGGTTTCTTGAAGTGTTGAAATTACCTTGCCTTTATCTTCTGGTGCGATCATGTCGCTCGCTACTATAGCGAAGTCACTTCCCACCGACATCATCACGTTGGTGTGATAAACCGAGTCTCCATTGCTATCATAAGCGTTGAAACATATGGGTGTTATACCAATAAGGTCACAGGCCTTTTTTACAGCCTCTCTGTTCGCTCTTTGAGAAAGGCATACGTATGCTAGGTTATTAAAGTGGTCAATAACCATCGCCCCGGTTCCTTCAACAATAAGTCCATTCTTTTCGAAAGCCGATAAGTCTCTTCGATTTTTTACATCAAAATTACGTGAAAGGTATGACAATACATCCTCCCTCCGTTCAGCTCTGCGGTTTTCGCAATACATAGGGTAGGTCACTGTTAAACCATTAGAATGCGTACTTAGCCAGTTGTTCGGAAATATGGCGTCTGGTGTATTCGGGTCTGTCGCCTCAAATACGCTAACAGTTATGCGGTTGCTTTCGAGTATTTGTACCATCGCATCAAACTCGCTTGTTGCCTGCTGTGCAATTGCTTTAAGCGCAGTTTGGTTGTCAGGTAATGGCTGTTGAAAGCGGTTGTCATTGGCAGTTTGTTCATTTGGTCGGAAGGCAAGGGGCCGAACCATAAGTACATGTTGTGGAATACTTGCTTCGCTGGTAGACGCCGTAATTAGTGACATAATGATTCTTTAAAGTAGGCTTAATAACTTGGTTTCAAAACAGCCATTTTAAAGTGGCATTCTTCGTTGAACCATTTGCAAGGTGATACAATATGTCATTTAATATGAGCATAGTGCTCAAGTTATAATGCATATTGTTTGTGCGTGTTGGTTGTATTTTCGATAGGCGCATTTGGCAACTTGATATCGTATTGGCTTTAAAAATAATCGATGGAGAAAATTGGTGTTCGTCGAACTAGATGCTAAAGACAGAGAACTGTTGAATATATTAAAGCGCGATGCACGTACGCCAATTACCGTTTTGGCCCAAGTACTGTCTTTGTCTAGAAATACGGTTCAAAAGCGCATAGACAGGTTGGTTGGAAAAGGCGTTATAGAAGCGTTTACAATTCGCGTAAATGAACAGCTTCAGCCAGATAAAATAAAGGCGCTGATGTCTGTGGAATTAGAGGGCTTAAGCACCATACAGTTAATGGGCAAACTTCGAAATATTGACGGGGTGGAAAGGTTTCACACAACTAATGGTAATTGGGATTTGCTTATTGTTATTACCGCCGAGAGTCTAGCCCATTTAGACAATATATTGAAAAAAGTGAGGGGTATTCAAGGCGTACTTAATAGTGAGACAAGTATTATTTTGTCGACAACCGAAAAGTAAAAGAGCATTTAGACGCCTTTTACTATTTATTTATGTTGGGGTTATCGGTTGGCATTGCTGCCTCTTTTTGGGCTAAATGTGATTTCCAACGCTGCTGTGCGACGTGCGCCTTCACCAGTTCTAAACATTCATTTACAACGTTTAACACCTCTTTATCAAGTGCATCAGCGGTTGGGGTATAGTCATGCATGCCTACTGAGATGAAGTGATCTATTCGCTCTGCGTCTAAATCACTTAACAGGTTTACTAGCGATGTAGTAACTATGTCAGTAACCGATTCTTCCAACGTATTTTCAATGGTTTTGCCAATAACTGGTAGATAGTGCAGGGAAGAGACTTGTGCATTACTTCTAACCGCTTTTCCCACGCTTTTTCGTACGTGCTCTCGAATCACCTCACCATGTTCTTCACTTTGAATAGATTGGCCTAAATGGTTAACTACGCCAGCCATCCACTGCGTTATCACAGGTCGACGAGGCGCTAGCACCTTCGCATTAATGTCGTCGAGCAAGGGGGAACCTGCCGAAATATCTTTTTGCGCATCGCTTAGTACCTTAACAACAATCCGGTCGCTAAGTTCTTCAACAAACACGTCGTAATAAAAGGCAAAAAAGCGAAAGACTGCGGTTTGGTTTAAATCGATAATTTCGAACTTGTGCAAACGGTGCAGTATGGAGAATATTCGCAAGAAGCGAAATAGACGAGTAGGGCCCGTTGGAATTAAGCCAATAATGTCGTACCAATGCAAAAACGGGAAGAAGTACCAGCGTAAATGTTCTTTACGAACAATAGCAACAGCCCAACGAAAGCAGAACTCGGTAAAGAAAATAGCAATAAAGACTAAATCGACCAACAAAAAGTTGGCGTGAATTGGGTCGTAAGCGTTAAGAAAAGCGGGGAAATATGTACCTAAAAGACCGTATACAAAGTCTGTAGCATATAGAGCATCGAAAATAAGCCACGCTAGATTTACGAACAGTATACCTAGCATGACTAAATCTAAAATTAACCAAGGCGTTTCGTGACTATTTCGCAAATTTTCTCGGTTAATTCTTAGCATTTCCATATCCTTTTCGTGATTTAAAGCATGACATGATCGCTTGAAGGAAAACGCGTTGATGCTAATTTACGTTAAGACACTAGCTCGATGCGTTCAACCTTGTCACGTCCACATACAGTTTAAGCCTTTGACCGGGTTGCAGATAGCGCTTAGTGTTAAGCGAGTTCCACTTGCCAATGTCGCTTACCTTAACATTGTATTTGCTGGCGATACGGGATAACGAGTCACCGTTTCTTACCGTGTAGGTTAGTTTTTTGGTAACCCCGGCTTGCGCTTTGCCTTTCTGCCAAATAACCAAAGTTTTTCCTGGGCGAAGCGTATCACCCGGTGCCATGCCGTTCCATTTAGCTAACTGCTTAGTACTTACTTTGTACTTACGCGCAATATCCCATAGCGTATCACCGGATTTAACGGTGTGACGCACTTTTTGCTGAGACGAGTTGCTATTTTGTAAGCTGGCTAAACGCTGTTCTTGCGATAAGGTGTAACTGTTCAGTTCTTGAAGAGCGACGGGCACCATGATCGCTTGGCCTATGCGGATCATTGATGAGTCTAACTCATTTATTCTTTTCAGCACTTTCACTGTGGTGTGGTACTGCTTTGCAATTTTACCTAAGCTATCGCCAGACTTAACGGTGTGGCGTACCCAGTTAAGACGCTCTTTTTGATCAATTTTAGCAAGAGCTTGCGAGAATGCCGCAGCTTTCCCTAACGGTAACACTAGCCTATGCGGACCATCTGGGGATGTTGCCCAACGGTTAAAACCAGGGTTGAGCGCGTGCAATTCTTTTAAAGACATACCTGCCAGATCAGCTGCGAAGGCTAAATCGACCTGAGAGCCTATATCTACAACTTCGATTACCGCTACGTTTTCTACTTCCGGCCAAGAGTAGGCGTACTCATCCTTATTTTTAAGAATATCGGCAAGTGCAAGCAGTTTTGGCACGTACGCTCGGGTTTCTCTGGGTAAGTTTAAATTCCAAAAATCGGTAGGCTTACCGGCACGTTTATTTGCCTTGATTGCACGTTGAACACGACCTTCACCGCTGTTATAAGCCGCTAGAGCGTGTAACCAATTACCGTCAAACATGTTGTTTAGGTAAGTAAGGTAATCAAGGGCACCTTTCGTTGAAGCTACCACATCACGGCGGCCATCGTACCACCAGTTCTGTGGCATGCCGAAACGTTTACCTGTGCCTGGAATAAATTGCCACATACCAGCAGCGCGACCGTGTGAGTAAGCGAAGGGATCAAACGCACTTTCTACAATAGGTAAAAGCACGAGTTCCATAGGCATGTTGCGCTTTTCGATTTCTTCAACAATATAATAAAGAAAGGGTTTAGCACGTTTAACAACGCGGGACATATACTCAGGATGCTTTAAATACCACTTTCTTTGGGCGCTAATACGACTGTCGTCGGGTACCGCTAAAGCAAAGTTGGCGCTAGCTCGCGCCCATACATCAGTAATCACTGCTTCTGTATATATATCGGGTGCCTCAGTTAGCTTTGCACCTTCGTCTAACGTATCGTCGTTAGGGTGAACAACATCGATAACCCCGTCTCTTGTTATTTCGCAATCTGCTATGGTTTCTTCGGTGTTATAAATGTCGCTACACGATTCTAATGCCGTATTTTCATTATTTTCTAATTGTGCACTGTCGTTATTATTATCGGTTAACTGACAACCGGTTAAACCTATCGCCAAAATCAAGGGCGATAGAGGGAAAAACTTCAACTGCATATATGAAGAAACCTTGTGGAGCGCTGCAAATCGTCAATGTTACGATAAACAGCGTGTTAATGCATCAAAACTCATCTTTCCAGCGGCGAACTGCAGCAAAAACTGCTACATCGTCAACTAGCTTATTTTCGCAATAGGCTTCGGCAGTAGTTTTCACAGAAAGTTCATGGGCTCTTAAAAATGGATTTATGTTTTTCTGCTCTTTAAGGTTACTCGGCAAGGTGGGAAGGTTTTGTGACCGCTTTTCCGCTACCCAGTCTGCATAGCTGTTTAATGCCTTATTATCAGGTTCTACAGCTAATGCAAACTTTACATTTGCCTGAGTGTATTCATGGGTACAGTAAACTATTGTGCTGTCAGGCAACCGCTTAAGTTTGTTTAACGAGTGATACATTTGTTCAGGCGAACCTTCAAATAAGCGACCGCATCCAGCAGAAAACAGTGTATCGCCGCAAAATAAGGCACCATGACCAAAGAAGGCGATATGATCAAGTGTGTGTCCAGGTACTTCCATCACCTGAAACGACAAGTTTAAAATAGGCAGTGATACGGTGTCGCCTTGAGCCACTGATTTAGTTATACCTCGAATATGATTGCCGCGAGGACCTATTATGGGAAGGTCGGGCACTGCTGTAGCTAGCTTAGAAATGCCGCCGGTGTGGTCTTGGTGATGGTGGGTAATGAGCACCGCACTTAGCGTAAGACCTTTCGTATTTAAGTACGATAAAACAGGTTCCGCATCACCGGGGTCCACAACGATGGCGTTAGTATTATTATGAATGCACCAAATATAGTTGTCAGTAAAAGCGGGGATAGGATGAATTGTTACATCTGAAGGAAGCGTTTCTGCCGTCATAAGAGTACCTGCTTGTGTAGGTAGAATTATGCGTTACTATAGGGACTTGTGAACAGCAGAGCAACCTAAGAGCGCGCAGTGTTAATGAGATCGGCCTTTAGAGCCAAACCGCCTCGCTACCCTACAAGTTGGGATGATTTCCCCGCAGGTGAGCATATCCGCGATGCCGTGAATACAGTGTGTAGCGATTATGCTGAGCGCATATTTGGGTATCACTTTGCTAAGTTAGGCACGTTAAGTGCCGAAATTAATCTAAATACTAGCCCTATAAGGCATCACATCAACCAAGTGCCATTTGATAACCAATTTGGCCGCCAGTTAGACGTTAATGCCGCGTCTAATGTTACTTCAGACAATAATGTTGCATCCTCACAATTACAGGGTGAAAGCCGCGAATCAACTATTAGTAGAGAAAATACCGTTGTAGGGCAATCACATTCCTTACCTTTCTCTGAAAATAGTATTGACGGCTTTTTATTGGCTAACGAGTTAGATTTCGCCCAAGACCCTCACGAGATATTGAGAGAGGTCGACCGCGTTATTACGCAAAACGGTTACGTCATTATCAGTGGTTTTAACCCTTTAAGCCTTGCCGGTATCGCCAAGTTTTTACCCGTTAAGCGCGGAAATATTTTGCACGATGCACGTTTTTTTACATCTTATCGGATTAAAGATTGGCTTCAGTTACTTGGTTTTGAAATTGTTGAGCAGCGCCAAGTGCTGTTTTCTACGCTATTCTTTCAGCAAAGGTGGAAAGGCGCCGCTAAGCTTCAGCACTATTTAGCGTCTTATTTGCCCTGGTGTAGCGCTGTGTACGTGATACTGGCTAAAAAACGAGTCATCCCTATGACTGCGATAAAACCTAAACGCAATTTAAAACCGCGTTTTTCAGCGGTAGGGGCAAGTGCAAGAACGTCTGCGGTAAATCGTTCAGGCCGCTAATTCTAAAAGCTAGTCATTTCTTAAAGTGAAAGCTAGTAAAAAAGCAGCGAAGCCGCTCATTAAAACTGAGTTACATTTCGCGACACAAAATATTAAGCACATAAAAAGAACCACATAAAAAAGCCACGAAAGGTCTAATCCCACCGTGGCTTTGTTGTTTAGAAGGGCCGAAGCCCAATCCTAAAGCATAGTTCTTATTTTTATTGGCTTACTTAACGCGCATACCTGGCTTTGCGCCTTCGTGCGGCTCAAGAATGTATAGTTCGTCACCGCCAGGGCCTGCGGCCAGTACCATGCCTTCACTCATACCAAAGCGCATCTTACGAGGGGCTAGGTTCGCCACCATTACCGTATGCTTGCCAATAAGTGCTTCTGGTGAATAGGCTGACTTAATACCAGCAAAAACTTGCTTAGTTTCACCGCCTAAATCTAGCTCTAAACGTAGAAGCTTATCTGCTTTTTCTACGTGCTCTGCGTTAGCAATGCGTGCAATACGTAAATCTACCTTCGCGAAATCATCAAACGAGATAGTGTCGCTGATAGGGTCTTTAGCAAGCGGGCTGTCTGGGTCGATAGCCGGTGTTGCTGGCGCTAGGCTTTCTTTTGAATCTTCAACCATGGCGTCGATTTTCTCCATTTCTACACGCTGCATCATCGGCTTAAATTTGTTGATGGCGTGGCCTTTCAATAGGGTTTGCAGTGAATTCCAGTCAAACGAGTCATTTAGGAACACTTCTGCTTTTTCTGCAAGTACCGGTAGTACAGGCTTTAAGTAAATAACCAACAGACGGAACATGTTAATACCGAGCGAGCACACATCGTGTGTGAACTGCTGCTTAGTCTCGTCTTTAATAGTTACCCAAGGTGCGTTGTTGTCAATGAACTGGTTTGCTTTGTCTGCAAGGGCCATAATTTCACGCACGGCTTGGTGGTACTTACGCTTCTCAAATAGTGCGGCAATGGTTTCAGATGCGTTTTGAAACTCAGCAATAAGCTCTGGCTCAATCACGTTATCAGACAATTTGCCGTCGAAACGCTTAGTGATGAAACTTGCACAGCGACTTGCGATGTTAACAACTTTGCCAACTAGGTCTGAATTCACTTTCTGCGCGAAGTCAGTAAAGTTAAGGTCGATGTCGGTAACACCGTCGCCCAACTTAGAGGCGAAATAGTAACGCAAATATTCTGGGTTTAGGTGGTCAAGGTAGGTACGGCCTTTAATAAAGGTACCGCGCGACTTTGACATTTTCGCACCGTTTACGGTTACAAAACCATGAATATTCACGCCAGTCGGCTTACGGTATCCCGCGCCTTCTAGCATGGCAGGCCAAAAAAGGCAGTGGAAGTAGGTAATGTCTTTACCAATAAAGTGGTATAGCTCAGCGTCTGAGTCGGCTTTCCAGAAATCATCGAACTCTAGATTGTTCTGGTCGCAGAAGTTTTTGAAACTTGCCATGTAGCCAACTGGCGCGTCTACCCAAACGTAGAAGAACTTGTTAGGTGCACCTGGAATTTCAAAACCAAAATACGGCGCATCACGGCTGATATCCCACTGCTGAAGACCTTCAGTGAACCATTCTTGTAATTTGTTTGCCATTTCTTCTTGAAGGGTACCTGAGCGGATCCACTCTTTTAACATGCCTTCAAATTTAGGCAGGTCGAAGAAGAAGTGTTCTGATTCACGAAGTACCGGTGTTGCACCAGACACTACGCTGCGTGGATTTTTAACTTCAGTTGGGCTGTAAGTTGCACCACATACGTCACAGCTATCGCCGTTTTGATCTTCTGCGCCACAGCTTGGACAAGTTCCCTTAACGAAACGATCCGGTAGGAACATTTCTTTTTCAGGGTCGAACAATTGGTTAATGGTGCGCTTGCTGATGTAACCGGCGTTATCTAAACGAGTGTAAATTTCTTCACACAACGCCTTGTTTTCTGGCGAATGGGTTACATAGTAGTTGTCGTAATCAACGTGAAAATCAACAAGGTCTTGATGGTGTTCAGCACGGGTTCTAGCCACCATTTCTTCAGGCGTAATGCCAAGCTCTTGGGCTTTAAGCATAACCGGTGTACCGTGTGCATCGTCGGCGCAAACACTGTAACATTCGTTTCCGCGAAGGCGCTGAAAACGAGTCCAGATGTCGGTTTGAATGTGTTCTAGCAAATGACCTAAGTGAATAGAGCCATTCGCGTATGGCAACGCACTGGTTACCAGAATTCGGCGTTTTTCTGACATAATGACGTTATTGATTCTTTGCGTTTCAAAATGGCTGCAAATACTAGCGGAAAACCGCGTTTTTTGCATTACGTAATTCACACAATTCTACTACTAGTAAGGCATTTTATGTTCTTTTCTCGCAAAGCAGAGTCGGTAACTCACAAAGTTGCTGGTATTTTGGCCAAGTATTTTTCGCTAGACGTAGAAGATACCTTGCCTTGGTGTGCTTTCAGCCAGCCAGAAAATGAAGATGCGGGCGTTTCGGTTACTTTGCCATTTTGTATTGCTACTCAGTTAGACGCGCTTAAACAAGAAGTGCTTAACCAACTTAAAGGTAAGCTAGGCGCTGAGAAGCTTACTTTTAAGCAAAACGTAGCCAGTGGGGAAACAGAAGTTGCTCCTGTGACTAACATCAAAAATATTATTGCGGTAGCCTCTGGCAAAGGTGGTGTGGGTAAGTCTACAACCAGTATCAACCTTGCGTTTGCCCTTATGCAAGAAGGCGCGAAAGTAGGTGTTTTAGATGCCGACATTTACGGGCCGTCTATCCCTATAATGCTGGGCAACCCTAACGCACACCCTGAAAGTGAAGACAATAAGCACATGCAGCCGCTTATGGCACATGGTGTGGTGGCAAACTCTATCGGTTATTTAGTACCGCAAGAAGACGCGGCCGTATGGCGCGGGCCTATGGCAAGCAGGGCGTTAAAGCAATTATTAGATGAAACCTTGTGGCCCGTACTCGACTACTTAATTGTTGATATGCCGCCGGGTACCGGCGATATTCAGCTTACCATGGCTCAACAAGTGCCGCTAACGGCTTCTGTGGTGGTAACAACACCGCAGGACTTAGCGCTGGCCGATGCCCAAAAAGGCATAAGTATGTTTGAAAAAGTTAACGTGCCGGTACTTGGGCTTATTGAAAACATGAGCTATTACCAATGTAGGGCATGCGGTACTAAAGACTATGTGTTTTCAAAAGACGGTGGCGAGGCACTGGCTGAGCGCCACGGTTTACCTCTTTTAGGGCAATTGCCGCTTGATATTCATATTCGCGAGCATGGCGATGCCGGCACGCCTTTGTTAATTACCTCGCCTGAGAGTGCCCTGAGTGAAAGCTACCGTGAAGCTGCGCGGGCTCTGTCTATGCAATTGGCCCTTACTGTTAAGCCACGCAAAGGGGCGGTTAAACACATTAAAGGCGACCCAATTGGCATTGTTGGTAAACAATAATTAGCAAAAAGAACAGCTAGGTATAAACCTGTTGGCAGAGAAAGTAGCAAAAGTTCAGTTGGGCGCACGGTTATCGGTGAATTGAGGCTCGGTTCTGTTCCTAAAATTTGAAATTAAGTAAATCTTTATCAAAATTGTGCAAAAGCAGATAAAACAAGCCTTTGAGCAGTTGAATGCATGCGGTGACATACGCATAATAGCGACCTAACGAAATGAGGAATACACCATGCGCTTGTGCGACCGCGATATCTATCAACATCTTCAAGATGGAAAAATTAAAATTGACCCTACACCTAATTACGATCAAATAAGTGGTGTAACGGTAGATATTCGTCTAGGTAATAAATTTCGTGTGTTTGAAGATCATCAGGCGCCTTTTATCGATTTAAGTGGTCCAAAAGCGCAGGTACAAGAGGCGCTCGACCATGTGATGAGCGACGAAATAGTGTTGGAAGAGGGTAAGGCCTTTTTTCTACACCCAGGCGAGCTTGCGCTTGCTATTACGCATGAATCAGTAACCTTGCCAGACAATATTGTTGGCTGGCTAGACGGGCGGTCTTCTCTTGCACGATTGGGGTTGATGGTGCACGTAACCGCGCATAGAATCGATCCGGGCTGGTCTGGCAACATCGTTCTTGAGTTCTACAACAGCGGTAAGTTACCGTTAGCGCTTCGCCCAAAAATGAAAATTGGCGCACTTAGTTTCGAAGTACTATCAGCGTCAGCTGAAAAGCCTTATAACGCAAGAGTGGATGCAAAATACAAAGGCCAAGACGGTGCAGTAGCAAGCCGCATTTCGTCTGACGACGAAAGAAAATAGCTAAACATTTACAAAAGAAAAAGCGCAATTCTATTAAAAGCTTAGTGCGTTTCCTTCAATTTACTGATAGAAATTATAAAAGCAAATAATTAGGGTTAATAACCCGCTTATATAATAAAGCTATCAGTAAAAGGGAAGCGCAATGCACACTACCCCCTCTTCAGAAAATCAAAAGCGAAAGCCAACACGTAAAAACAGTATTATCTTTTTTGCGCTTATGGTCTCGGCGTTAAGCGGCCTAGGCCTGTGGTCAGTTGACCAGCCCAGTGAAATTGTATTCACAGCCTCTATCACACTATTCGTCGCTATATTATGGGTGACCGAGGCGTTGCCTATACCGGCAACATCACTTTTGCCTTTTGCACTGTTCCCTTTGTTTGGGGTGTTGTCTCACAGCGAAGCTGCATCGTCTCTTGGAAGCCACGTTATCATTCTATTAATGGCTGCTTTCATGCTGTCTAAAGGGTTAGAACGCGCCAATTTACACAAACGTTTTGCGATTTACATGTTGCGTTTAACAGGCAGCGGAAGCCCACTTAAGTTGGTGCTAGGTTTTATGCTAACTACCGCAGTACTCAGCATGTGGATTAGTAATACCGCCACGGTTTTGATGATGTTGCCAATGGCTATCGCCATTATTAATGCGGTAGATAACCCACGATTTGGCGTGGCGCTTATTTTAGGTATTGCCTATTCAGCAAGCTTAGGCGGGGTAGGGACGCCAATTGGCACACCGCCAAACATTATCTTCATGAGCGTGTATGAAGAAACCCAAGGTATTGAGTACAGCTTTATCGAATGGATGAAAACAGGTGTGCCCATAGTGGTTTTAGGTGTACCGATTATGGCGTTGTGGTTAGCGCGCGGGATAAAAGAAGTGGGCAACATAAATTTACCCGCTCCAGGCACATGGACCAAAGCCGAGAAGCGCGTACTTGCCATATTTGGCACGGTTGCAATGGCATGGATATTCAGACCTTTTTGGACTGCTTGGATAGGCGTAACTACCATCAGTGATAGTACCATAGCCGTTGCAGGTGTTGCTGCCATGTTTTTCACCAATAGCGGCAATGATAACGGCGAAGTAGACGCGAAAGGTTACAACGATAAACTGCTAGATTGGAAAACAGCAAACGACATTCCTTGGGGTATGCTGTTGCTATTTGCGGGCGGAATTTGCATTGCCAAAGCGTTTATGTCTTCAGGCTTAAGCGTACTAATGGGCTCTTGGTTAACCGGGCTTGCGACCTTACCTGTATTACTACTTGTGCTCGGTATTTGTTTATTCGTGACTTTCCTAACGGAAATTACTTCGAACACAGCAACGTCTACATTGCTTATGCCAATATTGGCCGCAGCAGGCTTAGCGGTAGGCGTTGACCCCAAATTACTGATGATACCGGCTGCCATTAGCGCAAGTTGTGCTTTTATGTTGCCAGTAGCAACCGCACCCAATGCCATTGCCTATTCAACGGAAAAGTTTGATATTAAAACCATGGCAAGAGAAGGCATAATGCTAAACGTGTTAGTTGCACTTGTGGTAACCGCGGTGTGTTACGTTACATTGGCTTAGCGGTACTGCGTTTACTTGAAGGGGAAGCGCCTATTTCTCGTTTAAAAGCTTTGGAAAATGAAGCTTCGCTTTCATAACCGTACTTGTTCGCGATGGTGATAATCGGCTGGTTACTTTGAATTAAATCAATGTAAGCACTTCGTAAGCGCCATTGCGTTAAATATTTGATTGGGGTAACGCCAGTACAGGCTTTAAATTTTGCTGAATAGTTAGATTTAGACATGTTTGCAATGCTAGCAAGCATGCCTACATTCCAGTTTTTTTCAGGCGCGTTATGAAGTGCCTGCAGGCTATTCGTTAGAGCTGGATGCAGCAAAGCACCTATGGTTGATGAGTAGTTACTCATTAAATGCTTTACGATAAGTAAAAATATAACCTCAGCTACTTTGTTCAACACAACAGATGAAGTGAAAATAGAATCAGACTTCTCTAGCGACGCGCTGATAAGCAATTGCAAACTTTGGTGCAAAATACGACTTTCTTTCGACCTCTTTTTAATTATCCAATATTCCGGCAGTTCCTTGGTGATAACTTTCATCAAAGGATGCTGGTACTCAAAATAACCGCAAAGTAGCACAGCCCCTTCATCCGCCAGCTTCTCGCTAATAGGGGTAGAGCTTATAGCTGTATTATTTTCAGAAAGGGTTTTAGAGGGGCTTAAAATATGGGCGCTATCTAAAGGCAGTAATACCATGTCGCCTTTCTCCAATAAGGTTGCGCTGCCATGGCTGGGGTGCAAATAGCACTTCCCATGTGTAATAGCATGAAAATTGATAAAGCCGGAACCAGAGGTGTCGACCTGCCAATTACCGCAATACAGCCCGTTGTGAAATACATTGGCTGTTATCTGAAGCTTATTAAAAAGGCTCTCTAAATTTTTCATGGTGTTTTGGACAAGTTTTTAAGCGTTTTGAGCATGTTTATACAAGACCGAAGCGCATACCATTTTCTTCGAAGTTTTACAAAATTAGTGTGCAAACACATAAACAGCTAAGTGGAGAAGAAATAACATGAAAACGTTTTTAAGAAGTGGTTTGTTGGCGGTTTCACTGATTGCTAGTGGGGCATTATTCGCTGGCGCTGATACAGAGACGGATGAAAACAGCATTATTCTAGCTGGACACGATGCAGTAGCTTATTTCACTGAAGGTAAACCAGTACTAGGCAAGGCGAATATAACTGCTGTTTACAACGGGGCAATCTATAGATTTTCATCTACAGGAAATAGAGATATGTTTGTAAACAACCCAAGCAAATATGCACCTGCATACGGCGGCTTCTGCGCCTATGGCACTACCTTTGGTAAGAAGTTTGAAATAAACGGCAAGGCATTTGAGATTGTAGACGGCGTGCTTTACGTGAATAAAGATGAAAGTGTCTACAAAGCATGGGCTAAAGACATTCCCACTCATATAGTTGAGGCTGATGAAGAGTGGCCTGAAATCAAAGATATAAATGCTGAAGACCTATAAAAGCCGCATTTTAGTTGAGTTTTGATTACCAAATAATCGTTTAGGCGGTTATTTGGTTTTTTACATTGCAAAGTCTTTGAAAATAAGTAGACTTGTCGGCTCTTTCGGTCGGTGTGTAGCGCAGCCTGGTAGCGCACTGTCATGGGGTGTCAGGGGTCGGAGGTTCAAATCCTCTCACACCGACCAACTTCTCTCTTCGAAGCGACACCCAAAAGCCTTATCTGGCTTACTCTACAGCACATCTCAAAATCAATCTTCAAGACTGCACACAAACTTCACTTTCATCTTAATGATAGTCAAATTTGTGAACGTTCACAATCTTGTTCACACTTGCTAAATACGTTCAGAGTATCAAGTAATCGTGAAGTTGCCCGATTGCTGACTTCGGGAGTTCCTTCAAATTTCTTCAGGTAGCTTTCGGTTGACAGTGTTGTCTTCTTTGATTTTGTCTTGAGTGATTAATAGACTTTGATGATAGTCCTGAGCTTCAGCATCAGTCAGAAAATCTACATCAGGCTTTAACTCCTCAAGCTTGCCCTTCAGTTCCGCTAAATCTACTCTGAAAAACTCCTTACGGTTGTTTACTAAGTTGAGTCGATGTTCATTGAAATGACGATGCAGTTCAGCTTCAAGTGCAGGCGCATCCTCAGAATAAATAAGAGCATGGACGTCAAATGTGAATGGCACACTGGCATCCCCAAGCTCACGCACACGGTCTAGGGGCTCCAGTCTTCTAGTCATACCGATTTTAAATACCCCATCACCAAACGAACCGATGTTACTGATGATATAGACGTAACCAGATTTGGTTTGTTGTGCCATCGATAGAGCCCGTTCTGATTTTGCTCTGACCTCGTTCAGTTGTGCCTCAAGTTCTTCAAGTTCAGACTTTAAGCGCTCCAGCTCGTCACCAGTAGCTTTATTGGCTTTAGCATTGGCCTTAGCAACAAGCTCTTCGTATTTATGCTGTTCTCTTGCCGCTGCCTCTTGTTCCTTTATTAGCTGTTGTTCTTCTCTGAGTTGGCGCTTCGCTTCTGCTCGTTCTTCCTTCTCTTGTCTGAGCTTCTCAGCATATTCATAAGTTAGCCTGAGCTCTTGCAACTTGATTTGGAAATAGGGTTCTGTGATTTGGATGTTGTTAGACTTATTGAGCTTGTCTATTGCATCTCTCGCTTTAGATAAGCGCTCTTCCATTCTGCGGATATTATTCCATCTTACGTTTGATACTGCTGCGTCACATTCGTTATTGAAAGCTCTCAGCGTTAGTTTAAGTGCTCGGTTTGTCATCGTCTGACCTTCTCTGGCACTGTTATTAACTTTCCACTCAGTATGGCAAACGGCCGCTTGTTTGGCTTTCAGCATATCTTTCTGCTGCTCTCGCACAGCAATAATCTCAGCTTTGAATCTGTCTGAAGTTCCAAAGTCGAAGTGAGGTTCATAGTACCCCAATGTAGACAACTCAATTTTTTCATCAAATACAGCCAGCTCTCTTTCAAGTTCATCAAATAGGTTTCGTTTAGTCGCATAAGACGCCCGAAGCGTCTGGATGTTTGATGTGATTGCTTCTGACTCGGCGTTAAGCTCCGTCACACGAGCTTCAATAGAGCTTATCGGTTGGTACTTCTCAAGCAGCTCTGTCGTTCTTTGCTTCGAGTCTTGAAGGTGAGATTTGACTTTGTTGAGCTCTGACTTTAGCTCGCGAGATTTTAATAGTGAAAACACTAGCAACGATATGACTGCGAAAATCAAAGCGTAGGTAATGATATGTCCATAATCACTTGGAAGAGCTTCAATCGAGCCCATAACTGTAATCCGTGTCTGCTAATCCTTCTAACAACATTATAACAAGTGCTCATTCAATACAAAATCAAGTCATTATTGGGAGTCCTTTCCCTTTGGTGTTATCAGGCTATAGATGCCTCCATCCCCGTATTTATTTCATACTGTTCGTGCATAGCTTGTCGTAACTGATGAGCTTTTGACTCAGGAACTATAAAGCTGTCATGAACAGGAATCACAGGAATAGCTTCTTGCGTTAATGAATCCATAACATCATTTGCAATCTTGCTATCGATATTTTGAAGTGTTTGCCAAGCATTGCGGTAAAGTAAGTCTGAAATAGCCTTATGTCTTGCTTCAAACATCCCTAGAAGGCTACCCGCCTTTTTAGCGTTGACTTTAAGATGGAAAGATACCGCTTTGACTGCTTGGTTTTTGCTGCTGGTACTGGTAGCAATCAAGGCTATCTTTTTAACTTTGTCTCTTGTTACTCCTTCGATGTCGTAGCAATCACTCGGAGCTTCTGCGCCTGATAAATGATACAGAAGGCGAGGGTGCATCGACTTGTAGTCAAGTTCAACACAAGGCTCTCCATTAATCGTAATGTTGCTTCTGACAACTTGAGGTAGGTTCTGCGCATCACAGTAAAACCTGCCACCAATGCACCATTGCCCTTTGAATATCCGTCTGCATGAGAGGTCAGACTGCGATAGTTGAATGGTTCTGTTGTCTTCAGATGTATATACCCAGTTGTAACTTGTGCGTACCTCATTATGTTCCATTATCGACTTTCTCATGCGAAGAGTGCTTGGTTCGTCGCTGTAGTTAACGTAATCATAAGGGTTGTTGCGAAGAATGAGCGGGTCAATAGGAACAGAGATGTCAGTTACCTCATGTGCTTCCATAAGGCGAGCTTGATTGATACAAGTCTCAGTGGGGAGAATAAGTGACGGAATGCCAGATGTGTAGTTCTCGCTTTTGAATCCTCGCTCAATCTTAATCAAGCCTAGCTGTTCTCCTTGCGCCAGCAAGGTGTTCATCGTGTCTCTGCTGTAAGGCTCCCTACGAAATCTCTTCGGGATAGCTTTTAGGCGCTTACCTAGCGAGTATACGAAACCTGTATCGGTGCCTAAGTTCATCGCACAGGCAAGATTGACAGCTATACACTTAACCGCTTGGATTGTTGGCTTGGTAATACGTTGTCGCCCTTGTGTCAGCTGTTCGGTGAGCCAGTCGGTAAACTTTGAATCTACTCCCTTATGGGTTCTCAGTGGGAAGGTGAATATTGGGTTTGCATTTGGCGTATTGGACTTTCCCTTGAGGGCTTGTGTCCACTGGAAGTTTTCTTGTGGTGTAACCATAAGTTGGTTCATAAGTGTTCTCCTTGTCTTATTCCCCCCTATAGTGCTGCTGGTGGTCTCCTCGTCTGTCGCTAAGTCGTTCTCTAATGTCCATTTACCAATAACCAACCTAGTTATCATTACTGGTTAGCTAGTGAATAAATACAATTGAGTACGTCTAAATTGATTAATCGAAGTGTCGCAGATTAAGAAGGGAAGTAAATTGAATGAAATGTAGCAACCACGTGTTAGTCGACTACTGTCAGTTTTAAATTAATAAAAACAGGGTATGAGAAACGGATAAACAAACTATTTCAGTTTCTATATGGCTTCTCTTCCCTAGGTCAGGGAGTCGTGTATCCCTTGATTTTATTGGCTTTAGTGAATATTAGGTAAATCTAAAAAATCTGGAGAGCTTTGAGGTTGTTAGCTCTAGCCAACCGCTAAGCGAGAAGTGCGGATACAAAGCATCATTACAGATCGACAACGGCTTTCTACGAGCTTTTCTGGGTACAATTAATATGATTGCGTTAGGTGAGATAACTCGATCTGAGAGAGCTTTACAGAGCCTCAAACAGTTAAGCGTGAGACTCCGTTGTGATAGTGCTGAAGATGTCTAACAGAGGAGTAGTAGACCACATGAATCCTTGGCTTTATAATTCGAATTTACTCGGTTTATTATTTTGCTTAATGAACTCATTGATTATCTTATGCACCGCTCCCTTACTACAGCTTAATTCTTCAGCAATCTTAGCCATGCTCAAGCCTTCCTCTCGTAGCTGGTGGACTCTCTCACGGTCTACAGACTTCTTACGCCCAAACTTAACGCCTTTCTCTTGCGCCTTAGCGATACCTTCCATCTGTCTTTCGTAACGCAGAGACAACTCGAACTCAGCTACAGCAGCAATCATGTGGAACATTAGTTTACCGTGTGGTGTTGTCGTGTCGATGCCTTGGTCAATGACAATGAGACCTACGCCTTTGTCATCGAGTAACTTCGAGATGTTCGCTAGGTCAGCCACAGAACGACCTAAACGGTCTAACTTGGTCACTACAATAGCTTCACCTTCACGCACGTAATCAAGCATCTTCTCTAGCTCTGGGCGGTCTGCTGTTTTACCTGAGCGCTTCTCTTGGTAAATCTTTGTGCAGCCTTTCGCCTTCAATGCGTCTAGCTGTATATCTAGCTTCTGGCCTGTGGTTGATACTCGTGCGTAACCGATAAATTGACCTGTCATGATAAATCCATCCTGTTCAATAAAGTCTAAAGGTTAAGTGACCAACAAGATAATGAACGGTAAGTGAACGGTCAATAGGTGAGTTCAAAAAAGTTTACTTTGATGGACGTATTTGAAACCGGAAATTTCCGGTCTCGTATAGAAGTGCAAAATTGCAGTACATGAATCAGAGACCTGCATCTTTAGGATGATTTGGAAATATCCATAACGAACACAAATCAATCAAAGAACAAGATTGCGCTATGCCTTCGAGAACAACCACTCTTGACATTTTCAGAGTGAGAATATTGAGCCACCAGCAGAGCCTGTGCGTTGTCTTCGTGTTTGGTCAAGATGAACGTTGCGGCTTGCTTTAAGATTGTCTTAGCATTGTTCCTATGATGCGTAGAGGCACCCTATGGGGGGGGGAGTTGAGGCTTCATCATTGTCGATTTGGCCTCACAGATTTTTGTAGTGAAAACTTTTTGGTAAATACCTACCGCAACTCTGCTTTGAGACTCTCTGTTACTTCACTCAAGAGTCTAGATAATGCAATAAGGTCAGGAAGTTTCTCGGAAGATTGCTCTAGTGAGATAGTTCGTACTGTCACTTGAGAAAAAGATATCGCTAAAAGCTGTGCGGGATTTGATAACCCGTTACTCGACTGGCCTACAAACCAAGTATTCTCGTCCAAATCGGGGTTCACACTAAACCCTACCAAGCCTGTGTAGGAGCTATGAATTGAATACGATGACGCCTTATATAAAGATGTCCAATTACCGTAACCTGCATTAACAGATAGTGTTGCAAAGTTTGGGGCAGGATGATTTGTAAAAGCCTCAGCCCAACCATAAGGAGTTTTAAAGCTCTTGCCATACAATTCCACTAACTCTTCTTGCACTTTTTCTTGAGCTTCAATATTCGCCTCAACACAGGAGTCCAGTCGAGCTCTTCGGAACATTCTTTATGCTTTCTTAAAAACTTCAGTCGGTCTATTTCTTGATGATGAATAAACCTTGTCGCACATTCGAGGCCGTGTTTTTTAACGAAGGCGCTTACCACATTGACTTCATGTAGCGTCCGCCATCTCGCCATTGCTGCATCTGGATAGCCATTATCGAGAAGTAGCATAATTTCACGAGTTATTTGCAATGCCTTGGCATGGCATTTCCTCATAACATACTGCAATGCGTCAAGAGTGTCTGTATCAAATGCTCGCTCTCCGACTTCTGCGCAGTATTCGATAAAAGCTAAAAGAGAACTGCGACTAACTTCCCATTTTTGCTTTATATCCTCAGCAATTGTATTTCGTCTTTTTTCGCTTTCCAAAGCAGCCCGAGTAAAGTCATTCATGAAATGAGGTAGACCTTCATCTACTAATTCATTTAACCATTTTGAAGTGAACTGCTCTAAACTCGTACTGTTCCTTTCTACTTCACTTAGCGCCTTCCAATCACGCTCTATAGCATCTTCTATCGTGTTATCCATGTAGTGTCCTTTAATCCCATCAGCGAAACTCTTCAGCCAGATAATGTCTTCAAGCAGTCAGCCTCGTGAATTCTCTCGACATACTGCCACAGTTCGTCCTTGTTCTTATACTTACTATACAAGTTATACGTCAAGGACAACTACTTGTGGCCTGCCAGCTTCGTAGCGATGTCTTCAGGACAACCCACTTGTTCTAACGCTGTCGCAAAGCGACCTCTGAACGAGTGTAAGCCTGTCTTGTAGCCTCTAATCTTTGGTGTACTTCCTTGACCTTTAAGTTTGTAGTTTTGGTTTGAAGAGTGACAAGCAGAGCCCTTCAGCGTTTTCGTGTTTGTTCAATATGAACGCGATTGGCTTGAAGATTGTCGCTGCGGTGTTCCTGTGGAGCGTAGAAGCAACTTTTGGTGGGATTTAAGGCTTCATCATTGTCGAATTGGCTTATCAGATTTTTGTGGTGAAAACATTAACCTTGTAGTATCAAAAAAGGTAACATCTGCATTATTGCTCAAAGGAAAAGCTTCATGGAATTTGATATAAAAGCACTGATAATTGCTTTGTTACTGGGAATAATTAGTGGCCTCGGCTTCGCTAATATTTTCGGGGTAGACTGGTGGGAGGAACTTAGTTCGATAGGCTCTTTACTTGGTGGGCTAGCAGCTATTTTTGCGGCAGGCGTTGCTCTAAAAACTCTTAGACGTTGGCGCCTTGAACACGATTATGTTCTAGCACAAAAATTTCTGGGAGAATTTGAAGATTCGTTATTTAACGCTTGGGAAATATCCAAAGAAATTAGCCCAATCTGTCACGAAAACTTAGAGCTTTACAGTTCTGCACGATATCCGACTACTATCGGCTATCGACTTCAAGTTGAAAACGGTCAAAAGGTTGAAAGAGTTAAGCGGCGTGTAGCGGCAGAGTTCTCTCGCACAAGAAGTAAATTCGTTAAGTATAAAATTATATTACCTAATAAGGAGCTAATAAGCGGCAGTGTTTGCGAGGGTAAAATTTTTCAGGTTGAGTGGGCGATAATGGAAGCCTTTGAAAATCTAACAAAAGCGAAAACTAATGTAACTTATCAAAAGTACGAGGATGACTTTCTAAATATCGAAACAAAAATAGTCAACATCGTTGATGATTTGAGGTTCGGCCTGAAAGATATTTTTGATTAGACAATCTAATGAGCTCAATGGCTCAAGTTAAGCTAGTGCAAGTAAGACAGGTTCTAAAAGAATGCTATTACTCTACTCATAAAGACCATACAGTTTTAGCTCATTGCTATATGCTCAATACGTAAACTATGTGGTTTATATGTTGAAAGGCTCTTACAGAAGGCTCGGAGATAGCTAATAATTCAAAAAGTCTTTAAATTGTCGTAGCGAGCCAAAGTGCACCTTACCCATGAACATTGTCGGTAGTTTGTATTTGCGTTGGTTTTTATTTACCCAATTATTTCCTACAGTTATTTTAAGGTACTCGATTCCGTTGGAGCGCATGAGATACTGCAAGACGTTGCTTTCTCTACAAAGCCCATGTTCCTCATACAGAACAATAAGAGGCTCTAAATCATCCATGCCAGCTCACTTATAAGGCTTCTAATAACCTTCGCCCTTAGATGAGATTCGATCTCCAAACTATTGAGGACTGACAAAACCACTCTGACGTGTTTACTTACTTCTGCGTCGTCGGGTGCGAAACGGTATTCATCAATTGCTTTTCCGACAATAGAATTAATAGTGTCACCGCTCTTGATTTTTAAGTTGCCGAGTTTATTGAGTTGTCCTTGGGTTAAGGAAACTCTCTTTTCTACTGTTTTGCTCATGATACTCTCCGATTTTAATTCAATATTAATTTATCATAATAAAATCAGCAACTTACAAGTCATCTGTGAGTAGTAATTAGTAGTGGTTATTTCCCAGAGTGGGTGACAAAGAATAGAACTTTGCCACTTTTACTAGTTAGTCCATCAGAGAAACCACGTCCTTAACCCCAAGGTGTGTGTATCGCTCCAGCATCTCAGTTGAACGGTGCCCTGAGATAACTTTCAATTGGTTGACCGAAAGGCCTCTTTGAGCATACTTGGTAATAGCGGAATGCCTCATTGAGTGAAACGATAGTCCAGTTATTTCTAGACGTTTACATGCTCGTCTAAAAGCCTTCGAGAGACTTTCTGCTGTAACGTTGTAGAGGATTTGATGATTATTACATGACATAAGCCTGTCTTTTAAAATATGAGTTGCTTTTGCGTTTAACGGAACGTAGCGTGAGTAGCCATTCTTGGCTTCAGGAACATAAAGTCTGTTTTGGTGAAACTCTATATGTTGTTTTTGTATCTTTACAATTTCTCCTCTACGCATAGCAGTCTCGTAAGAGAGTTCAGCAGCAGATGCAACCAATGGAGGTAAATCTTCAAGCAGTAGCTTTAACTCTTTCTGTGTTACTACTCTGTCTCTTGGTTGGCATTCAGAAGGATATTTGAAGTCCTTAAAGGGAAAAGGCCAATCTAACTCGAAGTGCTTAATGCCAAACTTAACGATGCGAGACAGCATCTGTAAGTCTAATCTCGCGGTACTGCTCTTTACTTCTTTGAGCCTCTGACGCTTAAATGCTTCGATTTCTGCTAGGGTAGGAGGCGACTTAAAGTTTTTCTTCAAGCATCGCACACGGTAGTGCACAGAATCGCCCATATGTTCAAGGTATTTGTCGCAGACCTCGTGAAAAGACAATTCATTTGAGCCCATTAAGGCGAAACGTTCTGCTTCTTGTTGAGTTGGAAAAGTCTTAGAGATACGCTTACCTTGCTCACGAATCTGTACGTTCCAGTTGCCTGATTTTAATTGACGGATAGTTGCCACTTCGTTCACTCCAAAATACTTAAAGGTTAATGGAAGTGAAATTCTTGAGGCCTTGCCAGTATTGACTTTCGGAGGTGCGTGTAGAGTTCGCAGCGTTATCGCGCAGGTGGGCATGGGGTGTCAGGGGTCGGAGGTTCAAATCCTCTCACACCGACCAACTTCTCTCTTCGAAGCGACACCCAAGCACTTAATCTTCAATAAATTCAAAAATTGACTCTAAAACCAATTCAGCACTTTCAATCTGCGGGTAGTGGCCTATATCAGCAAGTTCTACTGTGTCAGCTTTTGGGATAAGCTCTTTGTATCTAACCACCATATGTGCGCCAGAAATTGGATCTGCCATACCTGCGGTTAGACGAACCGGAATGTCGGCATTTTGCAGTGCACCTACCCAACGCTCTCTGTATTGCTTGCGCTGTTTCATATAGTCCAAAAGCAAGTGCATGTATTTGTGACCATTGCTTTCAGTAATAAGCGCCCAAAAATCATTAATGTCTTGTTCAGAAGGGGGCGTATTCGGGCCAAAAATGTTGTGCATGCTTTTTCGAATTGCGTTTTCGCTTAAAAAAGGAATGAGCAGCCCGCCAATAGGGGAAAGCAGCAGCTTTTGAATGGGTAATGCTTGATGGGTTTCAGGAAAAAGGCCGCCATTTAGCAAATGCAGCGACTCTATACGAAACGTAAGGTTGCCGTCTAACTGACGGGCCATTAACTCCTGCGCAACGGTATCGCCGTAATCGTGAGATAGAACATGAGCGTGTGTAATTTGAAGATGTTTCATTAAGGCTTCTATCACTTCAGCTTGTTCTTTGATTTTGTACTTTTTAGGCGCTTTAGTGCTAAAACCAAAACCCAGCATATCGAGTGTTACGCAGCGAAACCGTTGGATGAGGGCAGGCCACATTTTAATCCAATCAAAGCTTGCGGTAGGGTACCCATGAATTAATAGTAGCACGGGGCCATCACCCTGGGCTTTGTAGAAAATCTGCTGACTATTAACGTTTAGAAAGTGGCCTGAGCTTCGCCATTGTGAAAGTTGCATTTCTACATGCCTTGTTATGCTTTTATATTTAGCTTGCCCAGTCCTTGGTTTTAGGTCTGTCGTGAGGACGACATTTAAAGCATGCCGCGCTTGTTAAGTAAGTTAACGTAAAATAAATAGGCGAAGGAGTAATCCCGTACTAGTTTTCAACCGGAATAGAAACCGTCACCGTAGTTCCTTCCCCTGGGGCTGAGGTTAAGTCAATTTCTCCATTGAATTTCTGGCGAACCAAGTTGTATAGAATATTTAAGCCTAGCCCAGTGCCGCCTTTATCTCGAGCCGTGGTGTAAAATGGCTCGAACACCTTCTTGTGAAGCGCCTCTGGAATTCCTTTGCCATTGTCTTGCACACTAATCACAATACCTTTGGCACTTTCTCTGCAGTTCACACTAACTTTATTTAGTTCGTTGTTTACCGATGGACCAAAAGCGTGGCGCTGAGCATTCGATATTAAATTCGTTAGCAACTGAGCAATAATGCCAGGGCAGGTAGTTATAACTAAATCGGGTGTAACGTCTATGCTTAGCTCGACTTGTTCCTTGCGCAGCATGGGCCTTAATGGGTTACATACCCGAGGGATGTATTCATCTAGCGCAATTTTCTCAATTTCTAGAGAGGTTTGATCGGCAGAGGTTCGCTTAAAGTCTTGAACTAATCTTGCGGCGCGCATTAGGCTTGTTTCAGCTAAATTTAGCCCCTCAGAGCATATTGCTTCAAAGTCTTTAAAAGCTTGTTCAGTTAATTCGTCATTTTCGAAGTCTCGGTAAGTGTTTTTTAGCTCTTCTTTGCAATTACTGACGGAGGTTAGCGCAATACCTAAGGGCGTATTAACTTCGTGAGCGATACCTGCTACTAGGTTACCTAAGGCGGCCATTTTTTCTGATTCAACAAGCTTTTCTTGGGCAGCCTCAAGCTCAGCCGTTCGCTCGCTAACTTTTTTCTCTAACGTTTGGTTTGCTTCTAGTAACTGCACTTCATAGTCGGCCCGTTCTTTTGCACTTACTGCGCGGCCGTAAAGGTCGGCAAGCGATGCTGCAAATACCACTTCATCGGCAAGCCATTCACGCGGTTTACCTTGATGTTCACAGCAGATTATCCCTATCATTTTTCCACGGTGGCGTATGGGTACATCCAGCATAGAGCTTATGCCAAGCGGCGATAAATACACTTCGGAAAATTCAAAGGTTGCAACATCGGTCAGTGCGTCGTGGGCTGCTATGGTTCTGCCTGAGTCTAGCGCTTCAAAATAATGGGGGAAATCTCTTCTAGTTAGCACTAAACTTTCGTGATCTAGGTCGTTTCCTCTATCGATAAGCAAAGTACATTGCACTAGTGTTTGATTCTCGTCATATAACCAAATGCCCGCTCGCGTAATTTCCAAACCTTCACACACAGAGTTGATAATCAACCTAGAAGCAACGTCTAGTTCACCTTTATCAATGTCTGGGCTTTGGCTAACGCGTAGTAAAATTAACTCTAGCGCTTCTTTCATTCATCTTCGTCCGGTTCTGTAGCGCGGATCTCTAGTATTCTATCGAAGTGCTCTAACATTACATGGGTGATTAAAGGGTCGAACTGTTTACCTGCATTTTCTTGTAGGTAGGCTTTTACTTCGTCAACGCCCCAAGCAGGCTTATAACATCGTTTGGAAAGAAGAGCATCGACCACGTCAACAATAGCCATAATACGGCCTTCTACTGGGATATTGTCCCCAGCTAGCCCATCAGGGTAGCCTTTTCCATCCCATCTTTCGTGGTGTGTTTTGGCAATAATTGCGCCCATCTTGGCAACGATGCGGTCGGAGTCTGCTAGCAGCTCATAGCCTTTTTGAGCGTGAGTTTTCATAATTTCCCATTCTTCAGGGTCAAGCTTTCCAGGCTTGTGCAAGATGGTTTCGGGTATACTTATTTTTCCCACATCATGAAGCGCTGCTGAATAGCGAATGGTTTCTATAAACTCTTTGCTCATATGAAGTTTCTCTGCAAGAAACTCTGTCATTAAGATTACGCGTCTTACGTGGCCACCGGTTTCTTTGCTACGCATCTCGATAGCGTCGCTTAGCACCATGATGAGTTCTTTCTGGGTTTTTTGAATGTCTTCTTTCTGCGTAAGGTTTTGGAAAATAACCGCCACATTGGATGCAAACATTTCCAGTGTTTTTCTCTGCATCACGTCTAAAGGCTCGTTTAGTTTTACGTACAAAATATTGTGGCTGTCTTCACCCGTGGGGTAATAGCCAATAAATACTTTATCACTCTGTAAATGTGATTTTTTCGCTAATACTTGTCTAACGTCTTTTTCAATTTCCTCTGGAATACGGGTGGATATTCCAGGTTCGCACAATCCAACGAGGTCTCCGCTTGCACCCAACACTGTCATGCTGGTATCACCATATAAATCGGTATGTTGGGTAGACAGGTATAACACTGAGTTGTTTAAATTTAAAAGGGTGAGCGTTTGTTTCAGTACGGCAGTACCGAATTGAGCTAAAGACTGGCTTGCCAACACAGACGAAGAAGATTTAAGCACGTCTTCCATTCCGCGTTTACCTTTCTCTATTGTTTGTATATCACGATAAGAACGTATGGCAGTGTAAACGCATGATTTCAGCTTAAGTGATGAAAGCTCTGTCTTTGCTTTGTAATCATTAATGTCATATCGCCTGATAACATCTTCTTCAGGTGCTTGCCCTGGCTGCCCTGTTCGTAAAATTAGCCGGGAGATATGATTATTAAGGTCGTTGCGAATGGCATCAACCAGCTTAAGCCCAGCATCGTCGGTTTCCATTACTACGTCGACAAATGCCAGCGCAATATCTGGGTTAGCTTTAAAAAGCGCTAAACCTTTTTTACCGCTGTACGCTGATAAAAACTCTATACCACGCTTCTCAAAAGTAAATTTGCGTAACGTTAGTTTAGTAACCTCGTGTATGCCTTCTTCGTCATCAATAATGGCAATTTTCCAAGGGGGTAAACTAGAAGTATCTTTTTCAATTTTCGACTTTTTGAATAACGACATACACAGTGTAGTGAACGATTTAATACCCTAAACGTAAGCCACAATTTTCATTCTCGCAAATCCGTAGATAAACTTTTGTTCTAAAGTTGAATGCTGTTGATTTGTTAAGAAAAACGATTTTTATTTCTGACTCATTTCGTGTTTTGAATGGAAGTGAGTAAATGAAATTTTTTCAACATTTCTATATATATCTATAAAAACAATCAATCTGAATAAGCTTTCCCGCCTATTGAAGAGTCACTTCCCCGTGTTTACTCTAAATTAACAAATTCAATAACCGTGTTTAAGGAAGTGTATGAATTTTGCAGAATTTGCAGCATCAAGAAAAAGTGTTCGAGGGTTCACAAAGCAGCAGGTAACAAAAGAAACGGTAGACGCTATTATCAACGCAGCGAAGTGGGCGCCGTCGTCGTACAACACGCAAACGTGGAAAATTCATGCGGTTGCTGGGGATGTACTAGATAAGATTCGTGAGGGTAACACTAAAAATACGTTAGAGGGGAAGCCTCATGTTCGAGATTTTCCTTATAAGGAAGCCTACGAGGGTATTCATCGTCAACGCCAGATAGATGTAGCTATTCAACTGTTCGATGTAATGGGAATAGCTCGAGAAGATAAAGAAAAACGCATGGATTGGATGATGCGAGGTTTCAGACAGTTTGATGCACCAGTTTCGTTAGTTCTTACTTATGATAAGTCTCTAGAGCCTGCTGGAATAACGCAGTTTGGCTTAGGATCGCTAGCGTATGGCATAGTGCTGGCTGCGTGGGATTTAGGGCTTGGTTGCGTTATAAATGGTCAGGGCATAATGCAGTCTGAAGTAGTACATAAGTATGCTAATATCCCTGATGATGAAGCCATTATGATATGCATAGCCTTGGGCTACCCAGACCCAGAATTCGCCGCGAATGACGTTCGTTCAGTCCGTGCCGACAACGAAGAGTTTGTGACCTACCACGGCTTCTAGTGCGTTAAGTTTAAAGCGTACTCTTTTGATAGTGGGTTAAGGTAGCGTAGCCTTGGTTATGTTCAGTAATATCCGCTAAGCTGGTCAACACGGTGTGTTAGTTAAAAAGGGTTAATTGATATGAAGTTTTTAGTTTTCTTAGGAACTGTACGTGATAGCACACCTCCTAGGCCAGCTAGGCTAGGACTTCGAGTTGCAAAAGCGATATTAAACTGGGCGAAAAGTAATATGGCTGAACACGAATTTGAGCTTATAGATCCGTTAGATTATCCAACAGGAGAAGTGTTTAAGCCTCATTTTTCTTATGCACAAAGACAAGCGCCTGAGGCGTTATCTTCACTTGCTGAAAAAATAGAATCTGCGGATGGTTATGTAATGGTAAGCCCTGAATATAATCATTCAATGAGCCCTGCATTGGCGAATTTGCTTAATCACTTCGGCAGCTCTCTATATTCATTTAAGCCCAGTGTTATTGCTACTTATTCAGTGGGGCAGTGGGGCGGTATGCGCGCGGCGGTTGGAATGAGAACATTTTTATCTGAGCTAGGATGCCTGCCTGTTTCCGCGATGATACATGTGCCTCGTGCGCATGATGAATTTGATGATGAAGGGTATGCATCTAGTGAAAAAGAAGATAGCTGGCAATCTTATTTAGGACGCGCGCTCAATCAAATGCTGTGGTGGGCTGAAGCTGCGACTCGCCATCGACAAGAAAAAGACCCTTTCGAAACCTCGAAAGCTTTTACCAAAGCTCCCTCTCAACGGAATGTTATAGAGAACTAGGCAACAGCTATTAGTCAAAATTAGACATGAAGCGCTCTATCTCTGATGCAGGAACAGGTTTGCTCCAATAATACCCTTGTCCCAAATTGCACCCCATGCTTTTCAACTTGTCCAAAGCTGCCTTGTTTTCAATTCCTTCGGCGACAGTCTTCATTCCTAAACTTTCAGCAATGTTGATTATGGCCGAAACGAGAGAGTCGTCGCTTTCTTCAATGCCTAAGGTGTTTATAAAAATACGATCTATCTTTAGCTTACTAGCACTAAAAGTACGAAGGTAGTTTAAGTTAGAGTAACCCGTTCCAAAATCATCAATAGCAAAATGTACTCCTAACGATTTTATGGTTTCGAGCTGTTCGGCAATGGTACCTTTTTCGTCTGCTAAAATTGTTTCAGTAAGCTCTAGTTCCAGATACTCGGGAGCGAGGTTTGAATTTAGCAATGCTTGTTCAACTAACTGAGGCAGTGTGCCATCTTTAAACTGGGCGAAAGAAAGGTTAACCGCCACAGTAAGGTTGCTATGCCCTTTTTTATGTTGCTTCGCGCAAAAATCACAAGCTTGATTTAACACCCATGCTCCAAGAGGGTTAATTAAACCACTGCTTTCTGCAAGGGGAATGAACTTGTCGGGAAAGATCATAGAACCATCATTTTGAGGCCATCTTAGTAGCGCCTCTACAGCCTCAACTTTGTCAGATTCCAAATCAATTAAAGGTTGGTAATACACTTCTAATTCGTTGGCATTTACGGCGGGTCGTAAACGCTGAATTAACGTGAATTTTTCATCATTTTCTTTATCAAATCGTACATCGTAGTATTCATACCTGTTTCTGCCATTGCGCTTCGCTTCATACATGGCAATGTCAGCTTTGCGGCAGAGCTGCTTAAATTGATTGCCGTCAGAAGGTGCCTGTGCAGCACCAATAGACGCAGATACCACTATTTTGGTTTGCATAATTTCAAATTCACTCGAGCACCATGTGATTAAGTTCTTGCATAAGGTGTCGATTTCAGACTTACCTGATATGTCCGGCGCCAAGAGAATAAACTCATCACCTCCGAAACGTATTAAATATTGCTGTGCAGATAAACGGTCGGTAATGGTTTGAGATATTTGCTGTAAAAACCGGTCGCCAGCGGCATGACCCAGAGCATCGTTAATGGGCTTAAAATTATCAAGGTCGATAAATAATAGTGCTAGTTGCAGCCCTTTTTCTTCGCTCTCACGTAACCTTTCATTAAAAAGTCGCTCTCCCATTATTCTATTGGGTAAATTTGTTAAAGGGTCGTAGTGAGCAAGGTGCTGAATATGCGCTCTGTTTTTCTCAACTTTGGCAACTTCTTGCTGAAGGGAAGACATCAGTCGCCTTATGTCTTGAACTAAGATAAAAACACTAAATCCGGTGATAACGAAAATTACCATGATAAAGAGCATGTGGGGCCAGCTGAGTATTGGTGGATGTGGTATCACTACGTCATTAATTACAAGCCATGCGAGTGTGACGCATTGGAGAAGTACTAAAGAAAGGACAGTGCTAAATAGGGCAATACCTCCTAACAATGCAGCAAATATAATAACGCCCGGGTATCCGAGCATAGCAATGTCAAATACACCAGCACCAGTTGCGGATAAAGCGAATAGCATAGACGACATGGCACCTAATAGTAGATAGCTGCTGGTGGCTATGTAGCGCTTATATGCGAGTATTGCTGTGACAATAAGAGATAACTGACCCAGCAAGAAAATATCAAAGGTAATGCCTCTCGCGACTAGAGAGGCGGCAAAAAGCCCGAACCCCGTAACCATACTTATTTGGATGACACGGCGTCTTCGGATCAATATTAGGTCAGTAAGCTTTACTGGTGAAGAAAATAAGTCTTTAAGCCGCATTCTTCCAAATCTTGCAGTAGGCATCTAGCAACATTAAACCTAACTTTAAAAAAAGCAAGTGCAGAGACCTAAAGATAAGCATATTGGGTAAACAACTGTTAGTAATGGGAAGGGAAAAAAGACAGCAAAGCGCGGAGTCGATGCTGTCTTTATTATTAGTTACCTTTCATCTGAAGGGGCGTAACGCTCTAACCAATGTGCATAAGGCGCAGGCATCACCCAAGATGGTTCTTTAACGCCAAGCTGTTTTGCAGCAAAATAAGTCCAATGCGGGTTAGTAAGGTGCATTCTACCTACCATAACAACATCAAGCTGTTGGTTTTCGATAGTCTCGTTTGCTAACTCTGGTGTGTCTACACCCCAAGCCGTTGCAACAGGGATATCAGCTTCGTCTCGTACGCGTTTTGCTACAGGCGCTAAGAAAGCTGGGCCCCACGGAATATTTGCTTCAGGGGTATTGAATCCCACGCTAACACTTACAAAATCAGCGCCAATTTCTTTAAACTGTTTAATGAGTTCGATAGATTCGCTAAGTGTTTGCTCGTCTTCACCATCGTATTCAATAACGCCAAAACGCACGGTTAGCGGTAGGTTTTCTGGCCAAAATTCACGCACTGCACTTAGTGTTTCAAGCAAGAAGCGACCGCGACCTTGTGCATCACCGCCGTATTCATCTGTACGCTTATTGGCGTGTTTTGAGAAAAAGCTTTGGGCTAGATAACCGTGAGCAAAGTGAAGTTCAAGCCATTCGAAGCCTGCTTCAAGCGCACGCTCGGCGCCTTTAACAAAGTCACCCTTAACGCGTTCAATATCGGCTTTAGTCATCTCCGTAGGTGTTACCGGAAGGTGCGCGCCAAACGCTTGTGCAGATGGGCCAATAGGTTGCCAACCGTTTTCTTCACTTGGCTGAATGTGATCGTCGCCTTCCCAAGGACGGTTAGCGCTGGCTTTACGCCCTGCATGAGCAATTTGAATACCTGCAACCGCGCCTTGGCTTTTGATGCGCTCTGCGATGTTTTTAAGGCCGCTGACGTGTTCGTCTTTCCAAATGCCTAAGCAATTTGGCGTAATACGACCTTCCGGAGAAACCGCTGTAGCTTCAACGATTACAAGCCCTGCGCCACCACGGGCGAACGACTGATAGTTTGCTTCATGCCACTGGTTGGTAAAGCCGTCTTCTGCCGAATATTGGCACATAGGGGGCACGGCAATTCGATTGCGAAGCGTGACGTCTTTTAACGAAAACTGTTCAAATAGTGCAGTCATATTTCTCTCTAATGAAGATAAGAATAAAAAGTACCCAGGCTATGCTGGGCACTTGAATGAAGAAAAAGCGTATGCGCGTTGCGTTATATGCAACCCGGCTTATGCGGCAAGGGTTAAAATTTCGCGCGCTTTTGCCAGGTCGATATCGCCATGCTCACCAAGCGCGGTTAATCCATTGCGCTCTAGGTTTGCGATAAGCCCATCAATTGCAGACTTTTCTATGTCATAGTCTGATAGGCGGGTTTTCACCTGCATGGTTTCGAAAAAGTCTTGTACAGCCTTAATAGTCAAGTCGATGGCCTTTTCTTTGTCATCTTCTTGAATACCGAATACGCGCTCGCCTAGCTGCAGTATTTTTTCTTGCTTCTTGTCGCGCTGCACAAACATTAGCGATGGCAACACAATGGCTAAAGTCGCGGCGTGATCTAAACCGTGTAGGGCAGTCAGTTCGTGCCCAATCATATGAGTGCCCCAGTCTTGTGGTACACCTTTTCCGATAAGGCCGTTAAGCGCCATAGTTGCTGACCACATCACATTAGCACGTACGTCGTAGTCTTCAGGTGTCGCTAAAGCTTTAGGGCCTTCTTGAATTAAGGTTTGTAAAATACCTTCAGCAAAACGGTCTTGAAGTGGCGCATTCACAGGGTAAGTAAGGTACTGCTCAATAACGTGAACAAATGCATCAACTACACCATTGGAAACCTGACGAGGGGGTAGTGAATAAGTGAATTCTGGGTCAAGTACAGCAAAAACAGGCTGTACCGTTTCAGAAGAAAACGCGCGTTTTTGCGAGGTTTTTTTTCGGTTTACCACTGAGTTACCGTTGCTCTCAGAACCTGTGGCAGGTAACGTAAGTACTGCTCCTACAGGCAGCGGGTTTTCAAATGCTGCGCCTTTAACTAATATATCCCACGGGTCGCCTGCAAAGTTTACTGCCGCTGCCACAAATTTGGCACCGTCGATAACGCTGCCGCCGCCTACTGCAAGAATGAAGTTCACGTCATTTTCACGGGCCAGATTTACCGCTTTCATCAATGTTTCAAATTCTGGGTTTGGCTCAACGCCCTGAAATTCAATAACGTCTGCGCCTTCCAGCGCGGTAGTTACTTTATCGTAAATACCATTTTTCTTAATTGAGCCGCCACCGTATAGGAAGAGGACTTTTGCTTGTTCCGGCAAACGTGAAGACACTTCACTTAGTTGACCTTTGCCGAACAAAATTTCGGTTTGATTTTTAAATGTAAAATTAAGCATCGTGCTGCCTGTCCTTAATGTGTTTGTGAATTTAGCTGTTGTAAAAGCTTCTCAGCTAACAGTTCGTCAGAAAATGGGTTTTGGCCAGTAATAAGTTCGCGGTCTACGACTACATTAGGCGCCCACATGTCTTTGTATTCCATCTTGCCACCCGCTTGTGCCATAGCATCAGCTGGGTAGTACAATAAACTTGCATCATCTAAGGTGCTTTCAAAATACTCTTCTTCTGGCGTCGAGAAGATTGTCATTTTGTAGCCTTCATAAATCCAACTGTCAGATGCGGCTTGCTCACCTGATTTCAATGCCAGTTCGAATGCCTTTGGGTTAGATTGCCCAGAAAGTAAGGCGATTGGGCCATGGCAGATTGCAGCAGTAGGTTTTCCTTCATTATGAAAGTGAGCCAAAATCTCGCCTATCTGTGGGTTGTTTGCTAAATCGATAAGCGGTGCATGACCACCTGGGATAAATACACCCTCAAATTTATCAAGCCCCTGTGCAATAACTTCGCTTAGTGACAGCGTGTCATTAATGCCATCTATCGACGCAACAAACGTTTGAATATCTTGCATTTGTGATTCGCCGCCATCAAAGTACTGTGGAATAACAGATTTTTTATCTACTGCTGGCGCATTGCCTTTTGGTGTCGCTAATACTAACTTGTAACCCGCGTCTACCAATGCTTTAGCGGGCACACCAAATTCGTTGAGGTAATAACCGGTAGGTTCGGTTTTACCTTCAGCAAGCTGCATAACATTTTCGCTTGAGAGTAGAACTAGCACTTCGCCCTTATTGACCTTTGAAGATTGATCGTCAGCTGCATAAGCAGACTGAGATAAACCCGCAACGATGGCAAGTGATAGAATTGATGATGATGTTCTCATGTGCTTTTCCTGTCGCATTTGAAAGTGCGTGCATCTTAGAGCTGTTGGTTTAAAAGCAGAAGTCAGATAAATTATGAAGAGTCATCAAAAATCTGATGGGTGGAGTATTATGTCTTACCTAACACAACTAAAAACCTTTGTAGAAGTCTATCGAAGCGGCAACATCACACGTGCTGCAGCTAGGCTTCATATGTCTCAGCCAGCAGTAACTTCACATATTCAGGCAATGGAGAATATTGTCGGAAAAGAATTGTTCGTGAGAAAAGCTAGGGGCGTAGAGCCAACGGCGATCGCCGATGATTTAGCGCTTCAAGTAGCCAGTCATATAGATACATTAGAACAAAAAGTAGCGTCTATCCGCAGTCGCGCATCTACCGACCACGGTACCTTGCACTTAGCTGGCCCCGCCGAATATTTAAGCTTTGTTGCGGGCCCTGCGTTGGCTAACTTACTTCAAGCAGACAAAGTTAATTTGGTTATCCATACCGGTAATAAAAATAACACTTATCAGCTATTAGAAGATGATATCGCCGAACTCGCTATTACCGCCTCTGAGCCAACGGATGCTATGTACGAATATCAGATGTTAGACAAGGAGCGATTGATTTTGGTGATGAATCGGGTTCAAGGTAAATTACTTGGTGATAAAGAGATTACGCCGTCGTTACTGAATCAACACAAGGTAGTCAGTTATGACGAACAACTTCCACTTATTCGCCGTTATTTTTCAGAAGTATTTAATGCGCCTTGCGAGTCACCTGTGGCCGCAATATGCCCGGATATTCGCGCGATAAGCAGCATTATAAAAGCTGGGATTGGTTATTCGGTGTTGCCGGATTATCTTTGTAAAGATTCAATTGCAAAAGGCGAACTCGTTCCACTTGGAAAGAGCGGGCCTGAAAACGAGATTTATCTAGTATGGAAAAAAGGAGCGCTGCGACATCCTAGAGTCGACTTTGCGAAAGACGTAATAATGGCATTTGCAAACATAAACTATTTAGCAAGTTACCCTGACTAGCTTGCAAGTTGAGCACTACGCGCCGAGGGGCGCGCTGCACTGTAATCTTTAGATATATGGCTTGTTAAGCAGTGTCCATACGCTGTAAATTCAAAACGTGCCAACTACCTTTACTTGGTCATCAACTTTGCTTTCATCTATGAATCCAATTGTGTTTGGATTTGTTGAAACCAGTTTTAACATCTCGTCTTCTGTTTCGATCATTTCAGGAGGAGTACCGCGACCAGTAAATACTAGCTTCGACCAAAATGCAGAGTATTGCGATTCTGATTTTCCTAAAACTGTGTTATTGAATGCATCTCTTGCAGCATTTCCTTGTTCGAACGTGAGTGGAATTGCACGGTTGCCATCCGGAAAGGCTTTAACTTTACCTAAGTAAATCTTCTTTACCGTGTCGATATCTATACCTGAATTGTTGCTAGCATTAACGATTACGGCAGTACCCGCGTAGAGTGGTGCCGATAAAATTAAAAAGAGAGCTGCAATTATCTTCATGGATATTACCTTTATTTATTAGTCTACTTATATCATTTAGCCGCAGAGTTTTTGTTAAACAAGAGCAAATCGCCCATTGTGAAGTATAACCAAGATTTGTGATTTGTCGCACTTCAACAAAAGATGAATTTTTCAATTAGGAGCACAGGTGTAGCAATGGCAAAACCTAATGCCAAAGGGCCAGTTAAAACCGTTCAGATATTTTGCTCCAGTTGCAAGGTTCAATTATTCAAGTACCGAAAAGGGGGAAAGGGCGCGTTGGTAAAATGCTTTAAAGAACGAATTGTTAAGGACTACACTAATGAAGAGGGGATCTGTCCTTCATGCAACATTCAGTTTGCTAGAAGTGCGCTAATTCGGGGAGCCCCTGCGCTTAAAATAGTAGGTGGTAAGGTGATCATGAAATGAAAAGGTGAAAGGCAGGCGCTCTTTTGTTGTGCAATAAAAATGTAACATGCACCGCATTGCTACATCAAAATGTGTCAGAACTGTAACAACTTAGAATTGTGACAAATCAACTTTCCCTGTACCAAAGTTCAGTAGAGTTAAACAACAAATAAACTTATTTTAAAGCTGTAAGTTATTGATGTTTATGTGATGTGATGTTTTTATTATTATTTTCATTAAGTACTTGCTGCAAATACGTATGTATAAGAATTTATACCTTCCTTATACAAAAAAGCGGAAAGCAAAATGATTAATGAGGGTAACACACAAAAGTATAAGCTGAGCAAATCAGCTAAAGTTGTAAACGCGCTGTTGGCCGGTGCTTTGTCTCTAGGCGTGATATCGGTTAATGCTTCGGCAGACACGCTCTGGCAAGAAGATTTTGAAGCCAGCGAGTTACAAGGAAAAGGCGCAACAGGTTCTGATCCCGGAGGGGCTGTTCTTAGCCTTGAGGGAGTAGAGCGTTGGTCAGTTGATGTTTCTGCAGGCGCTTTGACTGCAACTACAGATTGGTTTCGTGTAGAAAATGGCGCTATGCAAGCTCGCGATGTCGATGGTGAAGTGGTTTGGTTGAGTGAATCAATTGATATCGCTAGTGCGGGTGAAGTTACTATCAATGCAGCACTTTCTCAAAGCGGAACATTTGAAACGGCAGACTACGTCGACGTATTTTACTCACTAGATGGTGGTGCTTTTGAGCTTATAACGCTCACTGAAGGGACATCAAATACCGTCCAAGATGATTTCGGTAATGCCACGATAAATGAGACAATTGGAAGTGGAAGCACGTTAGTATTAAAAGTTGCTATGGCCAATAATTCTAGCTCTGAATACCTAAATTTAGACAGCATTTCGGTTAGCGGTGAGGGTACCAACGATGGCGGCGACAATGGCGATGGTGGCGATAACCCCGATAATGGTGGTGAACCTACAAACGAACTTCTTTCCTTAAGCGGTACTTGCTTTAATTGCCCGGATTTAGAGGCGATTAATTTAGCGAGTAATTTTGTCGCTTCAGACTACTATGCCGCATTAGATACAGCTATTGCTAACGGCGATAGTGCACAAACACTGAAAGAAACAACGCATAACATCATTGAAAATGGTCATCGCACACTATCATATTCTGAAGTATGGACCGCGCTTACCTATACCGATGAAGACCCTGCAGATACCGACAATGTCATCCTTTTCTATAAAGGAATATCACAAGGTAAGTTTACCAACGGAAGCGGCAGCCAAAGTAGTAACCAAGAAAACTGGAATCGCGAACATGTTTGGGCAAAAAGCCATGGTTTCTCGAGCTCAAGCTTAACTGCATACAGTGATATCCTTCACCTACGTCCAACTGATATTTCAGTAAATAGCTCCCGCGGGAACTTAGATTTTGACTTCAGCGATAGCCCTCTAAGTGAAGCGCCAGCGAACCGCGTTGATAGCGATTCTTTCGAACCGCGCGATGCAGTGAAAGGCGACGTTGCTCGCTCTATGCTTTATATGGATGTGCGTTACGACGGTAACACCGCAGGTGATACGGAAGAAGATTTAGTCTTGTTAAATCGTCTAACCTCTACCGACGAAGCTGCATTTGGCAAGCTTTGTGTGCTACTTCAATGGCATGAGAGCGACCCAGTTGATGAATTTGAGCTTCGCCGTAACGAGCGTGTGTTTGAATTCCAAGGGAACCGTAACCCGTTTATCGATAAGCCTGAACTTGCTTCACTTATCTATAACGAAAGCTGCGATGGTACAGGCGGTGACACTGGCGGTGATACTGGCGGTGATACTGGTGGAGACACTGGTGGAGATACAGGGGGCGATACCGGTGGCGAAGATTCAGTACCGTCAACCAATAGCGTTTACATATCAGAGTATATTGAGGGTGGTAGCTTTAACAAAGCGATAGAGCTTTTCAATAGCTCGACTCAGCCTGTGAACTTGTCTGGCTATGAGTTAGTTTTACTTTCAAATGGTGATACTGCCGACGCCGACCGTAAAGTACTAGCGCTTGAGGGCGAAATTCCTGCAGGTGGCGTAGCAACATTCGCTCACGCCGACGCTGATGCCTTACTAACAACTGGCTCTACAATCAGCAGTTTCGTAATGAACTTCAACGGCGATGATTACGTTGAGTTGGTATATAACGGTCAAGTTGTTGATGCATTAGGTACTTTTGGCGTTAAGACTAATTGGGGGAAAGACGTCACGTTAGTACGTAAGAGTTCAGTGACAGGCGGAAACCCTAACCGCAACCCTGCGTTTACTCTTGACGAATGGGATAGCTTTGCAAAAGATACGTTAAGTAATTTTGGTTCTCACAACGGTTCAGTAAGTGAACCAACAGACCCTACGGACCCAACGGATCCGACGGACCCAACAGATCCTATTGCTGAAATAGTTCTTATCAGCGCAATTCAAGGTGATGGTGAAGAATCATCGCTTGTCGGCACGGATGTTATTGTAGAAGCAGTAGTAACTAAAGTTGTACCAGCCATGAGCGGTTTCTTTGTTCAGGAAGAAGCAAGTGATTCAGACGGTAATACGGCAACTTCTGAAGCTGTTTTTGTTTACGCCGGCTCATTTGGTCTACCAGAAGCAGGTGATGCGGTGCGTTTGCTAGGTACAGTAGGTGAGCGCTTTGGTGTAACCCAATTAACTCTGTCTGCAGAACTTGAGGTTACGGGTGTAGGTAGTAATGTGCTTTACACACCGGTTGCTATGCCGTTTAGCCTTGATACTGATTTAGAAGCACTAGAGGGCATGCATATTAGTTTTGAGCAAACCCTTAAAGTTTCTGACATCTATAATCTTGGACGTTATGGTCAGTTCAACGTGTCTTCAAAACGCTTAATGATACCTACCAACCAATTTGTAGCAGGTTCAGAAGAGGCGTTAGCACTAGCGGAAATTAATGCACGCAACACCTTATTGGTTGATGACGGAGAAACATCACAGAATTTAGATGATATTCCTTTCCCTGTAGGTGGTTTATCTCACAACAATCCACTGCGTTTGGGAGACAGTGTAGAGGCTCTTGAAGGTGTATTACATTATGCCTTTGGTGCTTACAACCTCATCCCTGTTGGTGATATTCAAACCGTACGCACTAACCCGCGAATTGCTGCACCACAGCTAAATGCTATCGGTGACGTGAAAGTGGCTAGCTTTAACGTACTCAATTACTTCAATGGCCCGGAATTCCCGACCTCGCGAGGCGCAGATTCAGATGCTGAATTTGAACGCCAGAAAGCGAAAACCATTGCAGCTATTGTAGCGATGAATGCCGATGTACTTGGCCTTGTTGAAATTGAAAACGATGGTTATAGCAGTGATTCTGCAATTGCGACATTAGTTGACAGCGTTAACGCTGAACTGGGCAGCGATGAGTACAGCTACGTTGCGTTGGAATCTCTATTAGGCGGTGACGAAATTGCTGTTGGTATAATCTATAAGCCTGCTGTAGTTTCGCTACAGGGTTACCCTGTGACTTCATCTGATGCACCCTTTGACTATGGCAACCGTCAACCTCTACTACAAAGCTTTAGTGTAAACAGTAATGGTGAAGACTTTACCTTAGCGATAAACCACTTTAAGTCGAAAAGTTGTGGTGACGCGACAGGCAACAACGCAGACTCAGGAGACGGTCAAGGGTGTTGGAACGAACTGCGTACCCAAGCAGCACAAGGCCTAACTTCTCTTGTTGAGCAAAATAGTGATGTCTTGTCTGACCGCGTTGTCGTAATGGGTGATTTGAATGCCTATGCGAAAGAAGAGCCTATCCTTGCGCTTGAAGAGGCTGGCTACAGCAACTTGGTTAACTTCTTCGATGGCGATAGTGCATATTCGTATAGCTTCGGCGGCGAAATGGGTTACCTAGATCACGCTTTATCGAGCCCATCTTTGACTGAATATGTGGTAGACGCAACGGTGTGGCACATTAATGCCGATGAACCTCGCGTGTTCGACTATAACGTTGAATTTAAGACTGAAACTCAGCTTTCTAGTTACTACGGCGCTGATGCGTATCGCTCGTCAGATCACGACCCAGTACTTGTTGTGTTGGATTTCCCTGAAGCGAGTGAGCCAGTTATTGGTGATTTTGATGGCGATAGTGACGTGGATAATATCGATATTGTGGCGTTCTATACCTTGCTTCTACAGCGTCAAGCGACGGTTGAAGAGCATGACTTCAATAATGATGGCAGATTAAATATTTATGATCTGTACGCGTTAATGTCTATGTGTACACGCACTGCATGTGCAACTCAGTAGTTGGAAAGAAAATGAAAAAAATTATTTTAATGGTATTGGCAATTGCAACTTTTAGTGCAAATGCCGCAATAATTGAAATCTCTACGGATAAATCAATTTATCAAGTAGGGGAAACTATCACGGCAACGGTTAGTTTTTCTAATGAAGATGCTTTTTTAGGAAATGTACCGTTTGTTCAAGCTTTTGACGTATATAATACTACTATTGGATTTGATGAAGCGCTTATCAGTTTTATGGGGGCAACTACGCTAAATCCATTCGGTAGCTTTTTTAATTTTGTCGAGCCTGTTGCGGAGTTCTTTTTACCTCCATTTCCTAGCGCTGGCTTCTTAGAAGTTGGATCCTTAGCTTTAAATGAAAAGATTGATTTACTTTATCAATTACAGACGCCTGTAATTGACCTATACAGCATTCAATTTATAGCGCAGTCTGTAGGAGATACTTCTATCAATGGATTATCAGCTTCGTATATTTTTCAAGGCTCTCAAGGAGGCACAATAGAACCTGTGGAAATAAACAGCACAAGCTTCACCATCGCTCAGGTCCCTGCACCAGGTACCTTCACGCTATCGCTTCTTGCTTTAGGTGGTATGCTTTTCGCTCGTAAGCGTGCGAAGTAATAAACCTTAAATGCTAAAAGTTTAAGCCCAGCCAAGTGCTGGGCTTTTTTATTTCTTTTGCTATTTACATGCGGCTTTAAATGAACCACACTGAACAAAAATACAATAAGTGCGCACTATGTTAAAGACTATTTCTTTTTCTCAACGCCAACGACTGGCGTATATCGATTTCTGCCTTTTATTTAAAGGGGCCATTCATCGCCAAGATTTAATAAATCGTTTTGAGGTAGGGCTATCGGCTGGCTCTCGCGACTTTACGCTATACAAAGAACTTGCTCCTGATAACTTAATTTACGATCCAAGGGAAAAACGTTACTTTCAAACAGAAAACTTCGTTCCTGTTTTTGAGCATGATGCTAAACGCACCCTGGTAAAGCTTGCCAACGACATATCAGACGGATTCGATGCTATTGGCGATGTTCACTTTCCGGTGGAAAGTGCATCTTCGCTGAACGTACCTGATATTTTTGTGGTAGCGAAAGTAGTACAAGCCATAGTAAACAAAAAGGCGATGAGCGTTATTTACACATCGCTGTCTAGTGGCAGTGGCGCACGTGAACTCATACCTCACAGTATCGTTGACAACGGTCAGCGATGGCATGTGCGTGCCTTCGACAGAAAATCACAAAGCTTTCGCGATTTTGTTCTGACAAGAATTAGTAAGGTAACGGTTAAAACTGAGCCTGAAACCCACGAATGTATTGAACACGATGAAGAGTGGGGAAGGCTTATTTCACTTGAAATTGTGCCCCACCCGAAAAATATTAAATACTCTATGGCTATAGAGCTCGACTACGCCATGGAAGAAGGCGTGTTGACCTTGGAAGTACGCGCAGCCATGGCAGGGTATTTGTTAAGGCGTTGGAACGTTGACTGTACGAAGCATGCTAGTTTACGCACCGGTGAATACCAGCTTTGGCTTAGAAATCAGCAGAGTCTTGCAGACACTGATAACCTTGCCATAGCCCCAGGCTATGTTGGCGAGCAAGAGGCTTACACCGTATAGAAATCGAGTGATTGCTCTAAAATAAAGAGCTAACAAGGCCGGGCCCGCAGTAAGAGCGGGCCTTTCATCCAATGTATTTTTTAATTGTTGCTAACAGGGTGTCTTTGTCTAGCGGTTTAGGTAAAAAATCATCCATACCAGCAGCTAAGCACTCTTCTTTGTCCTCAGCAAACGCATTTGCGGTGAGTGCGATTATTGGAGTGTTAGTTTCCAGTGTCTTTCTTAAAATTATTGAAGCTTCGATACCGCCCATAACTGGCATATTGCAATCCATAAGAATAAGATCGAAGTTATGCCGTTTGCTTACTTCAACGGCATCGCGGCCATTTTTAACATGCAAAAATTTATAGCCTTCTGTTTGCAATATAGCTTTAACAATCTCGGCGTTAATTTCGTTATCTTCGGCCAGTAATATCCGTTTCTTTTTATTAAGCTCTTGAATCTCTTTGCGGCTAACAGGCTTAGTTTCAATCAACTTAGTTAAATCGTTTTCAAGTTCTCGTCGATTAACCGGCTTGGCATGAGTTCTCCATATACTTGCAAGTACTTCATTTTTGTCTTCCAGTCTTTCTAACTCAGCTGAAATCAATATTACCTTAGGAAACTTTGATGGCTTTAAACTTCGCAACTGCTGAAGTAAATCTTCGCCATTCATTTGTGGCATAGAAAGATCAAGAACAATGACATCGAAACTAAACGGGTCGTCATCTAAATATGACTGAGCACTTTCATAACTGCACGATTCAATCGACATTGACGCCACAATATGTTCAAAGTACTCGCGACTAGTTTGTAAATCATCGATGATTGCACATCTTAAGTTAGCGCTGGGTACAATATCTATGTTTGGCAGCTGGGTCTCTTTTGATGGCGTAGTGAACGTGAAAGTACTGCCTTGGTTAACGAATGAGACAACATGTATATCACCGCCCATTAAATTTGCCAGTTGCTTAGCGATGCTCAACCCTAACCCCGTGCCACCAAATTCTCGAGTAGTTGATTGATCAGCCTGTTCAAATTTATGAAAAATGTTCTCTAGCTTAGAAGGTGCTATACCTATACCCGTGTCGATGACTTCGAAAGCGAGGTAATTGCCATTTTTATGCTTATCGTATGTAACTTTTAGAGTTACGGAACCTTCGGTCGTGAACTTAATCGCATTGCTTAACAGGTTGTGTAATATTTGAGTTAACCGCGTTGTGTCGCCTTCTATGACATGAGGAAGGTCTGCATCTTTCAAATAGTGGAAGTCGAGACCCTTACGCTGGCAATGAACCCGTTGTAACGACACCACATCGTCAAGTACTTGTAGCAAATCAACAGGGGCCCTTTCCATCTTTATTTTACCTGCTTCAATCTTTGAAATGTCTAGGATGTCGTTGATTAAAACTAGGAGTTGTCGGCCAGCGGTTTTAGCCTTTTTTAAGTACAAGTTGCTTTTCTCCGGGTTATCAATTGCCAGCTCAATCATTCCAAATAAGCCATTCATAGGAGTTCGTAACTCATGGCTCATGCTAGAGAGAAAGTCTGATTTAGATTTGCTTGCTTTCTCTGCTTTCTGAGCAGCACTTTGTGCCAATTCTTTCGCGTGCTTTAGCGAATCCATGGAACGTTTCACTTGGCGTTCCATAGGGAAGAAGATTAACAGAGCTTCTAAGCTCAAGAGAGTTAGCGCCGCCAACCACAGGTACATTTCAATTGATAAAACTCTATCAACCCGCGTTGTCGCGTCCTTTTCAAATTGACCTACGACTTTGTCTAACTGCCTTAGAAGCAGGGTTACCTCTTCAATTGACATGAGGGGAAAAGCATCGCAACTTTCATTTTCTATCAGCGCTTTTGTTTCGTTAATGAAATTTCTAACCTTAGAATCGAGTTGATCTTCATTAAAATAAGTGTTGAAGGTTTGAATAGGAAGTCGCTCTAAGGAAACGAGATACGTGTGATTTTGTTCAAACTTAGCAAGGTTCTGTTTTAAATAGCGCAACTCTTGGCTGTTTCCGCATAACCCCGGCATTGCTGAAAGCATCGTTATGCGTTGGGACAACATACGCTGCTGGCCAGCAATATTAATAACTTCTGCATCTTTCTTTTGGTCTTGAATCAGTCCAGAAAGGACTAAAAAAGACAAAGTAACTAGCGATGCAGTCAAAGCTAAAGCGATGATATATCGAAAACGTATGGACATAAGGGTACGAAATACACAATGGTAATTAAAAGATAATAGATACCAAGTGGTTACGCAATGTACTGCGCTAATTAGTTAGGGTAGGTTTAGGGTTACCCGCTAAAGAGCATTTAATAGGCTATCAATTATCGAATGTTAACATCGGCTTGAGCAGAACCATTTTCATCGCGAAGCGCAATGCAACAAATAATTCATAAACTGACCAAGTAGCCCAGCTTTTATTAATTATACATTCAATAAACATATATTTTATGCAGGCTACACCAGTTGTACTGGCTTACTCTGTTCTACCTTTCAAATCCTAGTGTCAATAAAACTTCATTTTGGTGTCAATTCACTGTCACTAGACTGTCACAAATGTCCTCCAGACTTTTCGCCCGCAAAGACCGTTTATTGAGGTGAGACTTCTACTTGCCTCCACTTAAAACTTTAAAAAAAATATAAGCAAGGAACCATAATGAAAAGCGAAACTCTTCGTGGAATTAAATATTCAGCGATAGCTCTAGCTGTAACACTTGGAATGACAGCCTGTTCACTAGAGGGTGATGACGGTGAAGATGGCGTACAGGGTCCAGTTGGTGAACAAGGTCCAGTAGGCGACCAAGGCCTCGCAGGTGAGCAAGGTCCAGAAGGAGATACCGCGGGCACACTAACACGTATTGCTACGGTTCCTCTTGGCGCGGAAGTTACCGGTATTTTCTTAACTGATGAAGGTGATTTGTTTTTCAACGTACAGCATCCTTCAGGCACTAATGCTGCGACTACAAGCGTTAACGATATGCCTATCAATACAGGCACTGTAGGTGTACTTGCAGGCGCTAACTTCAATAACTTGCCTGTTACTTTGCCAAATTCTCCAGTACCTAGCTCTGACGAAGAAAAAGAGCTGGTTATTTCTGCTATCGGCCAATATCAAGTGCTAGGTCAAACGGGAGATACCTTCGATGCTGACTTACCAGAAGGCTTAGGCCATATCTACACACTTGATGGCGAAGAGTTAGTGTTAGAAAACGATATGCCTGACTTTAACGGCTTTATTTCAACTGCCGAAGGCGAAGGGTACCTCTTTTCAAACTGGGAAGAACTACCTGGCGGTATGAGCCGCATGAAAGTAGAGAAAGATGAATTCGGTATGTGGGAAGTCACAGAAGCAATGATGCTAGATTTCTCGTCAGTATGGGGTACAGCTGCTAACTGCTTCGGTTCAATGTCACCATGGGGTACGCCGCTTACATCTGAAGAGTGGGTGGTAAATTCGGCAGTAGACACAACTACGTCACCTAGTTGGAATAACCCAGAGGCTGTTTCGACAGATGCGCGTTTAGGTCGTATGTGGCAAATGACAGCACCAGATGCGCCAAACCCTTATAACTATGGCTTCATTGCAGAAGTGACAGAGCCATTGGCTGATGAGCCGGTGATTGTAAAACATTTCACTATGGGCCGTTACGAGCACGAAAACTCAACAGTAATGCCTGATGGAAAAACCGTATATCTTTCTCAAGATGACACCGGCGGCGTACTATTTAAGTTCGTTGCTGACACCGCAGAAGACTTATCAGCAGGTACGCTTTATGGCGCTAAACTTACTCAAGACGTGGGTCAAAACGACCCTGCAACAACGGGTTTTTCCGTTGAATGGGTAGAACTAGCCAGTGGCGACAATATGACTATTCGCGCATGGATAGACGAGTACAACGGCATTGGTACCGACGATTACGTAGATGGCCAAAGCTCTTACATCACAATGGCCGACGTTCAAGCATGGGCAGATGGCGATGCTACTTACCCAACGGTAGAAGAGGGCGGTTCTAGCGTAACAGCAGGGCAGCCAATGGACGACCGCGTTGCATTTTTAGAAAGTCGTGCGGCGGCCCGTCTTAAAGGCGCGACGGCAGAATGGAGAAAACTTGAAGGTATCTCTATTAACCAAAAACGCGCACAAGAAGCCGTAGAGGGTGTTGATACTATTGAAGGTGAAGTAGTAGAAAATGCGTACCTTTATATCGGCATCGCTGATATCGACAACACAATGATTGATGATGAAGGCGATATGCAGCTTTCAGCCCGCGTTAAAGATTGTGGTGGTGTTTATCGCGCCCAGCTAGAAGATGGCTACAACATTTCTCGCATCGAACCTGTAGTGATGGGCGGTACGTACCGTTCAAGCCTGACAGGTGCAGAGCGTTGTGACGTTGAGCAGCTTTCTCAACCAGATAACGTTGTAGTTATGAACGACGGCCGTATTCTTATCGGTGAAGACGGTTTCCAAGAAAACAACACGCTGTGGATGTATGAACCAGCAGATAAGTAAGTTTTCTCTTTAATTTAAAATACGCCGGGTGTTTACGCGCCCGGCTTTTTCCGTTGTGACGATTATGAAAATACTAAAAATAATTCCAGGTGCAGGCATTCTGCTTTCACTACTTATCAGTGCAGGATGCACTGAAAACACAAGTGCTGATCTAAGCAATCAATCAAATATGGACGTAAGCTCAAGTAGCTATTCTGCTGATGCGCAATCGTCTTCATCGGCTCAAGAAAACGCCGACAGTGCAAATACTTATCCGTATAAAGAAGGGGACGATATTCCCGCGCTAGCGTATATTGAGCATAATGAAGTGTATAACCCTGAATCGGTTATTCCTCCCCAGTGCTATACTAAAACCGAGGGCGTAAATAACCCTTGTTACGCATGCCACCAAAGTTACGATTCGATAGAAAAGCGCCCTAACCAAATGGGTGATGGTACTTTGCAAGGCAACTATGAATTTTCCGATGTGGGGTTAACAAATAGTTGGAAGAATTTGTTTATTGACCGTACGTCGCTTATTGCGGGTATTGACGATGCCACAATTAAAAAATATGTAGAACAAGACAACTACACCGCATCAATTCAAAACAACGCAATGCCAGAATATATGCGTATCGAAAGTCTAAGTGAAGCTGACAAGGCTTTTGACAAAGACGGTTTTGCCAAAGATGGTAGCGGGTGGATATCTTACAATTACAAACCATTCCCAAGTACCTTCTGGCCGACCAACGGGTCGACGGGCGATGCTATGATTAGGCTTCCAAGTCACTTTCAAACGCTAAATGGCAAGTACAATAAATCAGTTTATACCTTGAACCTTAGCTTAGTTGAAATGACGCTTAAAGAGCTTAATAAATTAAGCGTAGCGCCAGTAGATGAAATTGCCCTCAATGTAGACGTTAACCAAGACGGTGAACTGTCGCCATCCGTAACTGAAATTGTTCGTACCTCGCATTATTTAGGTGATGCAAGTGCGGTTCCTCTGGCCCATATGCTTTACCCTGAAGGCACTGAGTTTTTGCATACCGTACGCTACATTGGTGTGGATGATAACGGGAATATTTATAATGCGCCGCGGATGAAAGAAGTGCGCTATATGAAAAAGCATATGTTCAGAAGCCGAGAAAGCTTAGCCTCTGCCTATTATGCTGAGGCAAAGGATAAGCATTTCGAGAAACTGCCTCAAACTCGCTACTTGGGCGAAACGGGAATAGACAACGGCTTTGGTTGGACGATAAACGGCTTTATTGAAAATGATAAGGGCGAACTGCGTGCGCAACACGACCAAGAACTCGCGTTTTGTAATGGCTGTCATAAAACAGTAGGGTCAACGTTCGACCAAACATTTTCATTTGCCCGCAAACTGCCTGGCGAGGCTGGGTGGGGCTATATTGATTTGCGTGCCATTGAAGATGTGCCAAATATCAATGAAGAAAAAGGCGAATTCCTCACTTACATGGAACGTGTAGGAGGCGGTGATGAATTCCGTCAAAACGGTGAAATGTTGGCAAAGTGGTTCGATGACAAAGGCATGGTCAACATAGAAAAAGTAAAGCGCGCGAAATCAGTGTACGACATCATCACGCCTTCACCAAAGCGCGCCTATGCGTTAAACAAAGCTTACTTAACCATAGTGAAAGAGCAAAGCTATCTGTTTGGTCGCGACGCCACGCTTACTGAGGCAACCAATGTCTTAAGTACTATTGATGCCGAGCAACCGCCGCTGAAGCCTGAACATCGCTTTAAGTGGGATATGCGTCTAGATTGGCAACAAGATAAACCGAGCGCTATCGCAGAAGCGCGATAGCAAATGAGCTCATTGATATACTAGCTAAAAACTTTGCTCGCGAACTACAACGGGTTCGCGGGCACTATCTCAAATTGAATTGGCTTGTATCGAAAGTTGTTAGATTCACCGGCAGAACAAGCCGTTAACCCCACAATCATATCCATCTTAGCTTCAAATACTGTGTAATCTCCGGCTTTTGACTTTGGCGGCAAAACAGCAATTTTACCCGTACTGTCTACCTCGACATTCATAAATGTATTGAAAGTTGTGCAAACATGGTGCTCTGGAATATCAAACTCGGCAAAAGCCGCAACCAAATTACCATGACAGCCTGGCACCGGCTCTTCATTGGGGTAGAAATGTTTGAAGGTATCTACACTGCAAGGCGTTAGTAAAAAATCATGGTCTTCTACTTTATCTTCGATAATTTCAAACATGATGTTACTTTGATTTGAGTAAAGCAGACTGCCTTTTTTAAACTTAAGGCTTTCGTTGTAATCCAAGCTTCTACCCGAGGAAATGAACTCATCCTTATTATGCTCGTTGAAGGCATAAAGGTCGGCCACTTGTTCCCCTTCAGGGTCAATGACTTTAAGGCGTTCACCTTTTTTAAGAGTAAATGCTGTACCACTTCTTGGCTGTATAGTTTGTCTCATACTGTGCCTTTTATAATCTAAGAGTTAATTTTTTACTTGTTTAAAGGGGCATTCCCAGCTTTCTGAATGCTTTTTACCACTGTATTGGTAAACTTCAGAACTTTCACCATGGTTCGCAAGCAATGGGTTTTTGCTGCCGCAGTAGGCGGCATCACGCTTTCTGATATGATCTCTAAATGCGTCGAACTTCTGTTGCTTTCGAAGCAATTCAAACTGTTCGTGTAAATTAAACACAATCGCGGGATGAGAAAAACGTCGACTCTTTCTAGAGGCATTTGGGTGCAGCCCAATCACGAAAAATCCTTTCCCGCCAAGACTTAAACTGAATTGTGCACTGTGCGGATCGCTTGATACTTTGTTATCCCAACTTTTTAAGCATGCGTCTACTTCATGAAGACGTTGAAGCTTTTCCCAGAGTACTTTATCAAACTCTGTTTCGGTAATGGTATCGGGCTGTTCGAACGTTAGCACTAACGAGGAATACATATCCTGCTTCAGCATAAATGCATCCACGAACTTGTGAATTGAAACCAGAATATCAGGTTCATTACCTTCACAGCGAATATCGTCATATTGTAAAACGTGAATTTGCTTCTTGTTGAACGCCGTTTTGGCGCCAACGCAGGGGAAGTCACTTTCCCCTACAAACGACAGAAAACGGTGCGTTAGATCAGGTTTTAATAAAGACATTCCATATCTCCCTACTTAAACATTTTCGCTTATTTTTCTTAAAGGAACTAAGCGGTGCTGCTCAAGGGTTCTTGATTTTTAGCTGGCGAATGAAACGAAGTAAATTCAAATCCCGCAGAGGACGGGGTAGCCGTTAAAGCGCTCGTATCTGTGTTGCTTGGGTCATCTTCCTGCTCGGGTAACTGAATGATCTTCAATCCATTTTCTTCATAGTTTGAATCGATAAAACCTTTCTTTGCGTAAGCGGTGAGTACTTCAGTGCAAGGGTAGAAGCCCCATTTAGCGTGAAAGCGCTGCGCATTATGCACAAAGTCTAATAAGTGATTGACGGGGCATTGATAATTGGGGCGCTGTGGCGCAAAAGTGCGAGTTGGCAATTGCTCTAATGAATAGCCCAGTGCCCTGCAGTTGGTGAAAAAGTCTTCGTCGTTTAGTCCGAAACCCGCGTAGCCTTCATCGAAGCCGCCGGTTTTCTGAAAGTCTGTCTTACGAATAAAAAACACTGTAGAACAAATACTATCGTCACTAAACTTTCCATGATTAATTCCCTGATCTCTTGAAGGTATTTCGTTGTTATCTTCTTTTGGTAACGTTTCATCGTTACTTGCTAGATAACCAATTTGCTGTTCGTTTTTTGAAATATTTGAATAAGGCTTATCGCAGCGCTCATTGGGTAAAAAGACGACCGAAGTGAACACCACTGTGTTGTCTTTTAATGCCAAAAGGCCATCTTTACAAAGCGAAGGTGAGATAACCGCATCAACATTGAGGTAAACAAGGTTTTCATGCTTAGCCGACAGCATTCCCTTATTTCGCGCTTTCGCTATTGGCAGTTCTTCTTGGGTAGTGAACTTGTGCACAATATCGAATTTTTCGCTTTGAATGAGGGACAAATCAGAAGGAGGTGCCATCCATACAATAACAAGTTCATCTGGCGTTGGTGAGCATTGCTCCAACTGCGAAATCAAATTGCAAAGCTTCTCAGTTCTACTTTTAACAATAGTTACTGCACTTACTGGTGAACGCATACTCAACCTCCTTTGCTAACCTTTCTAAAGCCTTTGGCTTAAACGGTGCACCTTGCACGTTATACTTTTGTATAAAGCAAAGAGTGTTCCTAACTGCTAAGGTATTGATAAATATTGATTTACAGGTTTTTGGACGTTGATTTGATAAAAATTTAGCTTCATAACAAGCAATAGCTGCAAAGGAAGAGAAAAATTTACAAATGAAAGGTGTAAGGGCATTTATGAGTAAAGTGAAAAGTGCAGATAATTTGCAGGTTCAACGCATAAAGTAAGAAGTTTGAGTCAGTTAAGTTTGTACCCTATACCGCATACAGCCAGAAACGGTGAGGTTTCATCATTCTGCATTAGCTTGTGGCGTAAGTTTTTTATGTGGCTATCGATAGTGCGATTGCTAACGATGCGTCCGTCGACATAGCCTATGTCCATAAGTTGTTCTCTAGAAAATACATGTCCAGGCTTTTCAATAAGTGCTTTAAGCAATCTGAATTCAACCAGTGTGAGTTCTATGGTTTAGTTTCTTCGTTCACATACATAAGTGTTCAGATCCAATACTATATCCTTAAACATTAACGTTCTTTGTTTATCTTCAAGAAGTGTATTGGTTAATTGCGATCTTCTTAAAATGGCCTGAACACGCGCTACAACTTCGCGCGCAGAGTATTACTCTGCATTAATATTATTTCAGCGTTTTGAAAAAAGAGTAATAGCAATATGAATAAGACGGCAATTTTAATTGGCCTACTAAGCTTAAGTTCTGCGGATTGCTTTGCTAAAGGCGATAGAGAACACCCAAGACAACCACCACCAGAAGCAATAGAAGCATGTGAAGGAAAAGCAGGAGGCGATATAGTGTCTTTTGAAACACCGCGAGGCGACACGGTAGAAGGGAGTTGCACTTTAAAGGATGACACCCTTGTCGCTATGCCAGAGCGTCGCCCTCAAAGGTAGATAATAGCTTTACAAAGCACGGTGAAGTTTGGACGCCTTTTAAGTCGTATTTTACCGTGCATTGAGCGCGTAATAGCTTTGCGCCTGCTTTTTATTTTGATATGATCCCAAAGTAGGTTAAACATTACATTTCAATAGTTTAAATATTCCTACAATTATTACTTAACACGTTCTCCTTTGAGTAAAATCGACTTATTGCTATAGAGCTTTACTCATTTAAAGTGTAGGTAAATCTTCAGCCTTACTTATAACGTATTAATTTCTGTATTTCGTATATTTTCTTTGGTGGACAAAGGCTGTGGGATCACAATCGTCTGTAGTAATTCGAAACTATGACAAACAATCATTAAAAGTGGTAGATGTTATATCAGGTATCTCGCCAAATGCTATGCGCAGAGTGTTTGGAGGCTGGATATTTTTCGCTGCTGTTGTAGGTGTTATTGTTAGTGTGGCGCCAGATTTAAGTACTCAGTTTATTGGGCTGACACTTTTTGTGCTTGTTGCTTTTACACTTATTATGTTTGGCCAAAGCAGAATAACCGAAGGCTGGCCAGCTATAATCTGTGACAACAGCTACATAGGTGTAGTGCGTGACCCGGTGAAACGAGAATACATTTGCGTAAATTCTGCATTAATCAAAGATGCAAAACCGACACTCATTAAACCAAATAAAAAAGCCATTGAAATTATATTAGATAGCGAACAGCTGTCAGCACAAGATCAAGAGCTACTTAATCAAGCGGTTTGGCCACGGGACAATAGTCTTATAGGCTTAGCGCTTTCAAAAAGCGTGAAGAGGCTTGTGACAGCCTCATGTGGTGTGTGAAACACCGTAGCTCTCACTAAGATTTACAAATTAGCGTTGGCCTTTAATCCTTTTCATTGATTAACGCAAGCTCGGTATAGAGGGGGTAATGATCCGAACCAATTCCCTCAAGTTTCTCGATGTTAACTAATGCGAAATGTTCTGAATGGAATACGTGGTCTAATGGCCATTTCACTAAGGGATACTTTGCGTGAAATGTATTGAAAAAACCTCGCCCTTCTCTTGGATCTAACAGCCCGCTCAACTTCTTGAATTTACGTGTTGTGGGAGACCAAGCTACATCATTAAGGTCGCCAGCAACGATGATTGGCCCTTCTATTTTAGATATTTCCTTCCCTACCACAGTAAGTTCGATATCTCTGGGTTTCGCATAGGTATTTTCAGTTGGGCTAGGGGGTTTGGGGTGAAGAAAATAAAGGGTGACATCTTGTCCATGGAGATTGATTTTCAACTTTATAGAGGGAACATCATCTTCAATTAGAAACCGCAATGAAACCTCTTCGAAGGGAATTTTACTGTAAAGGTGCATGCCATACAGGTTTTCCAGCGGGCAAAATTTACGATGAGGATATTCTGATTCTATTTCACTGATACCTTCTTGCCACTTCTCATTTGATTCCAGCGTTACAAGAAAATCGGGTTGTTTGTTGCGTACATGCTCAATGAGTTTACGAAAGTCGTTGTTAGGCATATAAACATTGCTAGATAGGACACTTAGATTGTGCCCTGAACTTTCAACTCGTTTTACCTCACGTTTATAAAAGGGTGTGTAGGGAATGATCCAGATGACCTGGTAAATTAAGCTTATCGATAATCCAGCTACAATAACTAGTGCAAGGCTGTCCATTTGCGCGTAATAGGTCAAATTGAAAATGTGTCCAGCGATCAAAAGGGAAATAATTGCTGCTATTTGTAGTCGTGGAAATTCCCACACTCTTACCAACCAGTGAGAGGAGGGGAGCAAAGGGGCCCAGCTGATGGCTATAAATAAGACTGAAACAGCAGTAAGTGCAGTGTCCATGTCTAAATGGTCCTTGATATTGATTAACGAAAAAAGCACGTCGCTCGAAACTGTGGCACTTGAATGGGTTGCCAATGGCCGAGTTCAATGAAGCAAAAATAATCGTTATAGTTACGGCGTTTTTCTAAATTAAGTTTAACCCGAGTCTCTTTGTTAGCTAAATGAGGATTAAGAGGTGTGGAATTTTATGTCATGTATCCTTAATCACTTTTCGAAGAATTAATAGAACATGTCTGTCTTGAAAAGGCTAAGTAAAAAATTCTCAAGTAAAAGCAAACTTTGCAAAGTAATGCATGTTGGCACTCTACATTTTTTAAATATATTCATGCTTATCAATTGCTTATATTGTTGGCAAGGATTTAGCAATACTACCTTCGAGTTTCGACAAAGGAGAAATGTTATGAAACGTTCAATTATTTCTATGATTGTTGCTACAACTTTGACTACAGCTGCATATGCAGGTGATATGGACACAGACAACACAGACAATAAATGGGAAAAAGGTGCCAAAGACGCATGGATTGACGGCAAAGCAGAAGCTACGCTGTTGTTCAATGGCAACCTAGATTCATTCGACATTAACACTGATGTTAACGACGGTAGTGTCGTTCTAACAGGTAAAGTAGAAAACTCTGTTGATAAAAAATTAGCTGAAGAGCTTGTAGCAAACATTGACGGCGTAACTTCTGTAGACAATAAGCTTACCGTTGTTGCTGATAACGATATGCACAAAGAGATGTCTGACGATATGGAAGACACTGTAGATGAAGGCACTAGTGAATTAACTGACGCCAAGATTGCTACAGTAATTAAGACTCGCCTTTTAATGGATACTGATATTTCAGGTTTTGATATTGATGTTGACGTAGAAAATGGTGTAGTGACGCTAACTGGCGAAGTTGACTCGGACGCTGAACGCGACCTAGCAGTGGAAATTGCTAAAAATGCATCTGACGTGAAAGATGTAGAAAGTGACCTTCGCGTAGTTACTGAAACTGCGATGAACTAAACGTCTTTTCTACCAAGAAAACCAAAAGGGGCATTCGCCCCTTTTTTGTTGTCTTATTTAAACTGCCCAAATTAATATATAGCCGATTTGTTAATGTTTCCATTCTTCATTTAAAAGAGTGAATTCATTGTTTTCAAATTTGATTTCTTTACGAGACTCAGTGCCATCATCAAAGACGAAATAAAACTCATATATAACAATGTCAGTTCCAAATTGTTTACTTTCTATAATACGTTTTACTTGTTCATGGTTTTCTTGCTTTTGAATAAGTAATTTTGCCGGTGAGGGTAAATCCTCCATACTCAAATCGCGCTGTATCTCGACAATTTTCCATAGTTCACTGTCTTGCAGCATATCAAACTCTAAATCGTTACCGTCAGCATCTTTGCCTTCCACATCAAGATAGATGTGATCGTGTTTGTACTCTTTTTCAACCTCTTGAACCGTGAAGTTGGGAGCGACCTTTTTAATAGCTGCTAAAGCAGAAGAAGGAATTCGGTCAATGGGAATTACTTCTTTCTTGTTCAGTGTAGCGCCAACCTTAACGTTTTTCGCGTTGGCAGTTGGTCTTTGTGAAACAAGGTGAGACATAAAGCTCTCTGTGGGTTTGCTACTTTCTTCAACGGTGAGCTTAGAAAAAGCAACCTGTACATAGTCACCATTTTTCTTATCTTCTTCCCAGTTACCAGTACCCATACATGCGGCATACCAAAAACCGTCATCATCTTTTGTACTGCATTGATTATAAGCCCCAGCTTTAAAATAGTTCCAATCAAGTGTGTAACCGTAGGGGTGGTCGTACTCATCTAGCTCACCATATGCGTTTACCCCATTTGCAAGGTTAATTGCGTAGTTCACGGTTTTATGACCCTCTGAGGTAAAGCTCAAATACATGACATCGCCGTGCACGTTCACTTCATAACTAAAACTCTCGTTCAGTTGAATTCCTTCGCTGCCTGGATCTTCAGGGTTTTTCCACAAATTTCCCCAAACCGGATAGGCAATATCAGTGCGATTTTTATCATTTTTGGGCAAGTTGCGCTCGTAAGTCCAGAATACGGACCCTGTTTCATGCTGTGGCCACTTTTTATAATAAATCTTGAGTGGTTCATTACCCCAACCAAACCCTTTGACCTTTTTCTTCCATTTACTGGCGTGTATTTGGCCAACTACCACTGAAAAAGCGGGCGCTTTGTCGGGATATTTAGCTCTGGTAGCAACGTGCTGCACTTTAAGTGTGGCGTTTAATTTTCCGCCTATTTGCGCAAAGCGGTCTGAAATAGGGTTGCTAGCTACAGTAAAGTTATTCTTGGGGGAGTGAGTTTTTATGCTCGTGTTAGAACCACGAAGCATGTGGCGAAGTTCGCTACGGGTATTAGATGAATTTTGAGTGGTTAACGCTTTATTGGGCGCAGCAAATACCATATTGCCTTCATCGTCTACATAGAAAAAATCTTTGTGCTCAAAGCTTTGAATATCCTTAACGGAGATTTCGTCAACTTTCCCATTGGTGTCCTTATCTGTAGGGATTGTGATTTTCCATTCACTTAAATCAAATTTTTTCGCGGGGATTGTTTCGGCGCCTGTTTGAGCAGCAATGAACATCAACGGAAGTGCAGCAAAGGCAGACTTAGATAATGTATTTACTAAAATCTTAAGGGAGGAAACAGCTGTAGGTCTTGGTTTTATTCTATACATTTAAACCTCTTTATAGACAATCGTTTACTTATTCATTTAATACTTAAGTATCCTGTATTGGTAAGTCCACTTGTCTGCATATTTTTTAAAATGTAATGCCAATTTATCATCCATGTAAACCAATTGCAAAATGTTATAAAGGCGTTAAATTCAGGCGTCTCACTAGTATCTATAAAAATTCAGTGGTGTTTAGGACTCAATTTTTGCTGCTTTTTTATACCAAAGTCTAGGGTTCTTTTAGTCTTTGTGCCGAGAAGTAAACTTTTTGGTAATACCAAGGATAAGATAGTTTTTATATTATTATTGCGTTGTTGATTTGAGGGCTATGAAGTCAATTTTCTTCTTTAATTTTTAGGTTAGAAGAGTAAAGAGCTCCAAATTAAAAGACGAAAGGAAAGACAGGGAAAATTTTCTCTTGAAGTGTGTAGAAAGTTCTATCTATACATTTCTGCTGTAGCGTTTATGTTTCGTATCTTCCTGATAAATATAGTAAATATTGCTTGGTGTGATAGTTGCTTATGTAAGTAACAAGAGCGGTTAGTTTTAGCGAGTTATTCGGTTACTTTGTTGGTTGGGCGTCACGTTATTGTGAACCTAACGATTTAAAGTAGAGAAAACTCTCTTTCTAAGATTAATTTTGCAGTCAGATCAATGAGCAGTTCAAATTGTTCAAGGAGTGAGGCATGAACTTTTTAAAGTGGTTTTATTCAGGTGTTGTTGTTACAGCCGTAATAGTAATAATTGGTGTTGTTGGACAAGGTAATCTCTTCGTTAGCCAAGCCACCGCTGACGATGTTCAGCGCCCCGTGCACGCAGACATTGTAAAGGTTGAGCACAAGTTTTCTTTAGTCGAATTTGATTTATCTAGAAAGGCACACCTACTTAGAAAGACGCGATTAGATTTTTACATCGCGCAAGCAAAACAAGCTGATTTGAGAGGCTGGAAATTCAAGCGAGATGAGTTTGTTGAACGCGTAGAGAATATTATAAGTCACCATCTCACGCAGCATGCAAGCGATACTGCGAAAGATGCTGAGCTGTACACAGCACAAGCAATTTAGGCGAGATTGATAGATTCTAAGCGCCCCTCATTAAATGCGAAGGGCGTTTTTCGTTTCATCGCGAATGGTATCTATTCGATTAGCGTTGATATGTAAGTTTTTACTACTTCTGCTACAAATGCTTGGCAATCTTTAGCTGTCGACGGGTCATATTCACCGTGATTAGTAATATTGTTAGACAGAACACGAATACCTAAAAAAGGAACCTGATAGGCGTGAGCAACTTGCGCTGCAGACGCTGTTTCCATTTCTTCTACACTTGTTCCCATATTTTTGTGAAGCCAAGCTATTCGGTCAAGTTCGTTGTTCCAGAAATTTCCACTACCTATTGTTCCGGTTACTACTTTTCCCCGTTTATATTGAGCCGATAAAGACGATGCAAGGGCAATTAGTTGCTTGTCGCCCAAATAAAATCGTAATTTCTCAGCATCTTTTGCACTACTTCCTTCACCTGCGCTTTCCTCTGACGCCATAAGGTCCATAGGTAACCATTGCAAAGGCCGAGAGCCTTGCCCAAGTTTTAATTTAGGTGTTTTAAAATTTGATGCGTTGATACTACGCAGGCCTAGGACGATGTCGCCAACATTAAGAGAAGGATCGTGCCCACCTGATGTGCCTTGATTTATGATAAGACGAGGACGGTATCGTTCTATACCTATCGCCGTAGCCGCCGCAGTGTTTTCTAAACCCTTACCGGTTTTGGCAACAACAACGGGATACCCGTTTAAGGTACCTTTGTAAAATACTGCATTACCTGAATACTCAACGGTAACCTTGGTTAAAAGCGCTGCAAAATACTCAGCTTCGATTGGCATTGGCCCTTGAATCATTATGGGCTGCAACGGTGCACTTTGTGAGCTTACTTCTACACTCTTCATCCCATGCATTTGTTGTGAAGTTGCATACGCGCTATGGCTAAAGAGTGCCAGCAGTACAAGAGCAGTTAAGCAACGAGTGCTTTGTTTATAAAGGTGTTGCATGTTATTCCTTATTTTCTGTCCTAAGGCTTAGGTAAAGTTATGTTAAAACAAAACTCAATAGCGTTGTGATTAATACATTGCGCGGGACAGACGTGGACTTCTTATTATTAATGTTATCTTAAATTTTACTAAGCCAGAATAGGGGCAAAAAAAAGCGAAGCATTTGCTTCGCTTTAGGATTAAATTTTCGCTTATTCGACTTCTACAATTTTGAGCGTGTTAGTTGCGCCAACTTTTTCCATTTCATCGCCGTAGGTTAAGATGATACTGTCACCGCTTTTCACTAAACCTTTTTCTTTAAGCGAGGCAATAACATCGTACTTTAATTTGCCTGGTTCGCTATTAGATGAGTCAAAGAATACCGGTTTTACACCGCGGCAAAGCGCCATAGTGTTAAGTGTCGAATCGTGACGAGACATCGCAATAATTGGCAGTGAAGTTGTAATGCGTGACATTAATGTTGGCGTAGTTCCGCTTTCTGTCAAACCTACAATCGCTTTAACACTTGATAAGTGGTTAGCAGCGTATACTGCAGATAGAGCAATTGACTCGCTCGTTGATGAGAACTGCTGGTCCATGCGATGCTTAGAGATTTTGACGCTAGGGTGGGTTTCCGCACCTTCACAAACACGAGCCATCGCGGCTACAGTTTCAATAGGGAAGTTACCCGCAGCGGTTTCCGCTGAAAGCATAACCGCATCGGTGCCATCTAGAACAGCGTTTGCAACGTCCATAACTTCAGCACGTGTTGGCATCGGGCTATCGATCATCGACTCCATCATTTGGGTTGCAGTAATAACAACTTTGTTCAGTTGACGCGAGCGGGCGATAAGTTTTTTCTGAACGCCAACAAGTTCTGCATCACCAATTTCTACACCCAAGTCACCGCGAGCTACCATTACAGCATCGGATGCAGAGATAATATCGTCCATGGCTTCATCAGAAGCTACGGTTTCAGCGCGCTCTACCTTTGCACAAATCTTGGCGTAGCAGCCTGCTGCTTCCGCAAGTTCTCTTGCGTAGTTTAAATCTGCGCCGCTTCTTGGGAATGAAACCGCAAGGTAATCAACACCTATTTTTGCCGCAGTTTTAATGTCTTCTTTGTCTTTTTCGGTAAGCGCATCGGCAGAAAGACCACCGCCTTGGCGGTTAATACCTTTATTGTTTGAAAGTTTACCACCAACGGTTACTTCAGTAACAACTTTGCGTCCATCGACACCCGTTACGCGAAGTTGGATACGACCATCGTCAAGAAGAAGAATATCGCCAGCAGTTACATCATCAGGAAGGGCTTTGTAATCAATGCCGACTTGATTAATATCGCCTTCATCGCGACCAAGCTCTGCGTCTAAGATGAACTTAGCACCGATATCTAGATGAACAGCACCCTCGGCAAAACGGGCAACACGAATCTTAGGACCTTGTAGATCGCCTAAGATAGCTACGTATTTGCCTAAGTTCTTTGCTGCCTCGCGAACGCGTTTCGCTCGCTCAATGTGATCTTCAGCCTGCCCATGAGAAAAGTTCATGCGCACAGTATTAGCGCCAGCAGCAATTAGTGCCTGAATTTTTTCAAGTGAGTCTGTTGAAGGACCTAGGGTGGCAAGGATTTTCGTTCTTCTGGTCATGTGATTCCGTCGCTGTTTCTAAGTTAGAAAAGACAAAGAGTAATAGGCGGTGCTCACTATATGCACGCCTGTAATCGCTTTACGTAATTTTATTACAGAATAATAGTTTAATTTGACAAAAATGTGAATGAAATAAACAAAAACGCCCAACTGGCTCGACCAGTTAAGCGCTTTTCTGGATTCATTAGCCGTTAATTGCTACGGCGGCAAATCTTACAATGATCAATGTAGCGGTGAGTTAATCGCCACGTTTTTCGTATCTTGAACCACGCAGTGTATCTTTAACGCGCTTTAGATTTTCTCTGAACTTATTACCGCGGCGCAAGGTAAAACCAGTCGCCAAAACATCAATAAGAGTAAGCTGCGCTATCCTAGAAGCCATAGGCATATACATATCAGTATCTTCAGGTACTTCTAATGACAGCACGTAGCTACATTCTTGGGCTAATGGACTTTCTGCTGACGTAATACCCACAACTGTTGCATCGTTCATTCGAGCGATTTGGGCTATCTCAACAAGACTCTTAGTGCGGCCAGTGTGACTGATAAGCACAACAACGTCGCCGGCAGAGCAATTCATACAGCTCATGCGCTGCATAAGAATATCTTCAAAATACACAACAGGTACATTGAATCGGAAAAACTTATTAAGTGCATCATGAGCAACGGATGCCGATGCACCTAAACCGAAAAAAGAAATTTTTTGTGCTTGGGTGAGTAGGTCAACTACGCGATTGACCACATTGACATTAACCGATTGACGAGCAACTTCGAGCGATGCCATGGTCGACTCGAAAATCTTGTTAGTGTATTCGTCAGGACTGTCGTTTTCATCTACGTGGCGATTAACGTACGGCGTGCCGTTAGCTAGACTTTGCGCCAAATGAAGCTTGAAGTCTGGAAAGCCTTTCGTGTCGAGTCTTCGACAGAATCTGTTAACAGTAGGCTCACTAACATCCGACATTTTAGCGAGGGTTGCTATACTCGAATGAATGGCCGTTTGAGGGTTAGCTAGAATAACTTCAGCCACCTTTTTCTCAGATTTACTGAATGCCGCTTGGTTTTGTGTGATTTTTTCTAAAATGTTCATAGAGTTATAGCAATTAATTAGCACAAATTATTGTAAGGTACATCTGTAATAGTACCCAATGTGACGTCTGTGACAAGAAAAATGTAATTTTTTGACAAAATTTGTTATTTCAAACAGGTTAAATCAGGGTAAACTGAGGGAAATAGTAAAGATTCAGATCCTATAGTTGGTTCAAGTTGTAATTTTACTACATTTGGTGTTAACTATACGGTAAAAATAGTCGTTAGTGTTGTAAATAACTGTACAATACGCCGCGCACACATACATTTAAAAGGTCGACGAATATGGTATTGGATAATTCCTACGAGCCCTGTGATTTTGTACTTTTTGGTACGCTGGGAGATCTTTCACGACGCAAGTTATTGCCTTCTTTATATCAACTTGAAAAAGCAAATCTGATGCACCCAGACACCACTATTGTCGGGGTGGCGCGTCAAGAAATGGAACTAGAAGCTTACATAGAAGAAGTTCACGCTAATCTTATAAAGTTTGGTGAAAAGGACTTATGTGAAGCTACATGGGAAAAAATGAAAGCGCGTTTGCATTACGCATGCGTAGACATGAAAGATGTCGATAGTTATTGCGTACTTGACGACCACGTTGACCCAACTCGTACAATGGTGTGTTATTTAGCAACACCGCCTGCTATTTATGGCGACATTTGCCGAGGCCTGCATAGCTGCAAAATTATCGATTCAAGCGTTCGCGTAGTGCTTGAAAAGCCAATCGGTCACGATTTGGAATCGTCAAAAGTTATCAACGAACAAGTTGCTGAATACTTCGACGAAAAGCAAATATATCGTATTGACCATTATCTTGGTAAAGAAACGGTTCTTAACTTGGTATCGCTTCGTTTTGCCAACTCTATTTTTGCTACTAACTGGGATCACAACTGTATTGACCATGTTCAAATTTCAGTTGCTGAGTCAGTAGGTATTGAAGGACGTTGGGGTTATTTCGACGACGCAGGGCAAATGCGTGACATGGTGCAAAATCACCTGTTACAAATCCTAAGTTTGGTCGCGATGGAACCGCCAACAACCCTAGATGCCGATAGCATTCGTGATGAAAAGCTTAAAGTGCTTAAAGCGCTTCGCCCCATCAACTCGTTTAATATCAACGAAAGCACGGTACGCGGTCAGTACACGTCTGGTTTTGTTAAAGGTGAAGAAGTACCTGGGTATCTTGAAGAAGAAGGTGCCAATACGCAGAGCAAAACTGAAACCTTTATCGCGATTAAAGCGGAAATTGATAACTGGCGTTGGGCCGGCGTGCCATTCTACCTGCGCACAGGTAAGCGCATGCCAACTAAGGTGAGTGAAGTTGTTATCTACTTCAAGCGCCAGCCGCACAACCTGTTCGGTGATAGCTTCAAGAATCTTCCGCCAAACAAGCTAGTTATTCGTCTACAGCCTGATGAAGGTGTAGAAATAACTGTAATGAATAAAGTTCCAGGGTTAACTAGCTCAGGCTCGATGGACCTACAAAAATCTAAGCTTAACTTAAGCTTCTCTGAAGCGTTTGCTGACGAGCGTATTCCTGACGCGTACGAAAAGCTACTTCTCGAAGTCATGCTGGGTAATCAGGCGCTATTCGTTCGCCGTGACGAAATTGAACAAGCCTGGACATGGGTTGATTCAATTCTTGAAGCGTGGAAGCAATCGAGCGAGCCACCTGAGCCGTACCAAGCAGGTACATGGGGCCCGGTAGACTCTATAGGTCTTCTAGCCCGTGAAAATCGCAGTTGGTACGAAAGCAAAACAGGGAAGAAAAAGTAATATGGCGTTAACAACTCTATCATTTGAAACACCTGAAGCGCTTACTGATGCATTCGCACAAGATTTAGTAAGCATTCTTAAAACAGGTATTAAGACTCGTGGCCGCGCATCACTTGTAGTTAGTGGTGGACGTACACCGCTAGCGCTTTTCAAGCAGTTAAGCGAAACCGACCTTGAGTGGGATAAGGTTGATATCACCCTCGCTGACGAGCGCTGGGTTGAAGAGGGCCACGAAGCCAGTAACACTAGTTTAGTTAAAAGTAATCTAATTCAAAATAAAGCCGCAGCAGCTCGTTTTATCGAATTGAAAAGCGATGTTGACGATGCAAATGAAGGCGTAAATGCAGCCGAGTCTAATCTGGCTAGCATGTCGCAACCTTTTGACGCATTAATTCTTGGTATGGGGGAAGACGGGCACACTGCCTCGCTTTTCCCTTGTTCTGAGCAAGTACTTGACGGCTTAGATATGAGCAGCGGCAGAACCTGCATTGCTGTTCAACCTACAACAGCACCTCATCAACGTATTTCATTAACGCTACCTGCGTTACTCAATAGCCGAAATATCTTTTTACACCTAACGGGGGAAAAGAAAAAGCAAGTGCTGTTAGACGCTATTGAAAATGCTACCGAAGCGCAAAAGCCCATCACTGCCGTTGTAAATAGAGCACCGGTGACTCTGATGTGGGCGCCATAGGAGACAAACATGAATCCAAAAATTGCTGAAGTTACGCAACGAATTATCGAGCGTAGTAAAGAAACGCGTAAAGCGTATTTAGAAAAGATTGAAGACGCGCGCCGTCAAGGTCCACACCGTGGTGTATTGTCGTGCGGTAACTTGGCTCACGGCTTTGCCGCATGTGGTACAGGTGAAAAGGCTGATCTTCGTTCCATGACCAAAGCCAACGTGGCTATTGTGTCTGCATACAATGACATGCTTTCTGCTCACCAGCCTTATGAAACTTACCCAGCGCTTATTCGCGAAGCGGTAAAAGAAGTGGGCAGTGTAGCGCAGTTTGCTGGTGGTGTACCTGCAATGTGTGATGGTGTGACGCAAGGCCAGTCTGGTATGGACTTAAGCCTTATGAGCCGTGACAACATCGCCCAGGGTGCAGCTATCGCACTTTCACATAACATGTTTGATAGCGCGCTAATGCTGGGTATTTGCGATAAAATCGTACCTGGACTGCTAATGGGTGCGTTAACGTTTGGTCATTTACCAACCGTTTTTGTTCCAGCCGGCCCTATGCCATCAGGCTTACCAAACAAAGAAAAAGCTCGCGTACGCCAAGAATTTGCTGAAGGCAAAGTAGGTCGTGACGCGCTGCTTGAAGCTGAGTCCCAGTCTTATCATTCTGCTGGTACTTGTACTTTCTACGGTACAGCAAACTCAAACCAGCTTGTTGTTGAGATGATGGGCTTACACCTACCGGGTTCTTCGTTTGTTAACCCAGGTACGCCACTGCGTGATGCGCTAACAAAAGCAGCTGCAGTTCAAGCAACACGCCTAACTGACCTTGGCGACAATTACACGCCAATTGGCCACATTGTAGATGCTAAGGCCATTGTGAACGGTCTTGTAGGTTTACTTGCAACGGGTGGTTCTACTAACCACACCATGCACCTTATCGCGGTTGCGCGCGCTGCTGGTTACATTGTTAACTGGGATGATTTCTCAGATATTTCAAATGCGGTTCCACTACTCACCCGTATTTATCCTAACGGTTCAGCAGACATTAACCATTTTGTTGCCGCTGGCGGTATGTCTTTGCTTATCAGGCAGCTACTTGACGCAGGTTTACTACACAACGATGTGAAAACTATCGTTGGTGATGGTCTAGACCTATACACTAAAGAGCCAGTTCTAAAAGACGGCGAGCTAGAGTGGCGCGACGGCCCAACTGAATCTCTGGATAAAGAGGTACTCGCGACCGTTGAGACTCCGTTTAAGCCTGATGGTGGTTTGAGTGTGCTTGACGGTAACCTAGGTCGCGGCGTAATAAAAACGTCTGCGCTTCGTACTCCGCATTGCACGATTAAAGCGCCAGCGGTAGTGTTTGAAGATCAGTTTGAACTAGATGACGCGTTTAAATCTGGCAAGCTAGATAAAGACTGCATCGTTGTTGTTCGCTTCCAGGGTCCATCGGCGATTGGTATGCCAGAGCTTCACCGCTTGACGCCACCACTTGGAGTAATTCAGGACCGTGGATTCAAAGTAGCACTTGTTACTGACGGACGTATGTCGGGTGCATCAGGTAAGGTACCTGCTGCTATCCACGTGACTCCAGAAGCTTATAAAGGTGGTCTACTTGCTAAGGTACAAGAAGGCGACATTATTGAGCTCAACACCGAAACCGGTGCCCTGACTCTGCACGTTGATGACGAAACCCTTGCCGCTCGTGAAGCTGCGCCAGCAAACTTGGCGAAGCATCATGTAGGTATGGGACGTGAAATGTTCGCAGGTATGCGCGCCATCCTTACTGGTGCAGAAGAAGGGGCGTGTTCACTGTTTTACACGCAGGAGCAAGCATAATGAGCCAAAAGTTTGTGGCTGATGTTGGCGGTACCAATATTCGCGTTGCGAGAGTATCCGAGTCGGGCGTCACTGACATTAAAAAATACATGTGTAACGACTTTGCTAGCATCGACTTAGCTATTGCGCAGTATTTTAGCGATATGCCAGAGCACAGCTTTACCCAAGGTTGTATTGCAATTGCCTGCCCAGTGCTAGGTGACCAAGTTGTTATGACCAACCACAGCTGGGCGTTTTCTCAAAACGCTCTTCGTTCTCAGCTTAAGCTAGACGCGCTGTTTGTTATTAACGACTTCACTGCAGTAGCACATTCATTGCCTGTGTTAAGTAAAGAGCAAGTTGTTCAAATTGGTGAAGGTACGGCAAAAGAGAACGGCAATATTGCTGTTTTTGGCCCAGGTACTGGCCTTGGCGTTGAGCATATCACTATGACTTCAACGGGCTGGCAAACATTAGACGGTGAGGGTGGTCATGTTGACTTCGCTCCCGTTGATGAAACTGATGTTGTAGTATGGCGGCATTTACAAACAACGTTAGGGCGTGCTTCTGCTGAAGAAGTGATGTCTGGACGTGGCCTACACAATATCTACACTGCGCTAGCTAACGATGCGTCTGCCCCTGTTGCCTTTACCGAGCCTGCGCAAATAACTGAAGCTGCGTTAAACGGAACCTGTGAGTTAGCTGAAGCGACACTGACTCAATTCTGCCGAATTATGGGCAGCTTTGCAGGTAACCTGGCGCTCAATATGGCGACTACTGGCGGCATCTTTATTGGTGGCGGTATTGCAAATCGTTTCCCTGAGTTTATTCAAAACAGCGATTTCAGAGCGCGTTTTGAAGCGAAAGGGCAAATGAAGCATTACGTAAAAGACGTTCCCACCTATCTCATTGCAGAGCCTGATCACGGTTTATTAGGTGCGGCTGCATATCTGAATCAAAATACAGCGAGCTAAATTATGACATCGAAATGGAAAACCTCTCCAGAGGAAATTTTTGCAGCCGGCCCAGTTGTACCTGTGTTGGTTATCAACGACGTAGAAAAAGCGGTACCTCTGGCAAAAGCGCTAATGGAAGGTGGAATTAAAGTTTTAGAAGTAACTTTACGTACACCGGCAGCAATTGACGTAATTAAGCGAATTGCCGACGAAGTGCCTGATTCTTTAATTGGTGCAGGTACGGTAACTAATGCACAGCAGCTCAAAGCGGTTGTAGAAGCGGGCGCTAAATTTGCTATAAGCCCAGGTATGACGGCTGACTTGCTAAAAGCGGGTATGGATGCTGATATTCCACTTATCCCAGGTATTTCTTCAACCTCTGATCTCATGAAGGGTAAAGATGCGGGTTACACCCACATGAAGTTCTTCCCTGCAGAAGCATCAGGTGGTGTTAATGCTATCAAATCTATTAGTGGTCCGTTCCCTGATGTAACCTTCTGTCCAACAGGCGGTATTGGTCCAAACAACTACAACGACTACCTAGCGCTTAAAAACGTTAAGTGTGTAGGCGGTTCGTGGTTAGCACCAGATGATGCAATTGAGTCAGGTGATTGGGCGCGCATTACCCAACTAGCTAAAGAAGCCGTTGCAGGTGCAAAGCAGTAAAAGTCGCTAAGTTCTATAGTTAAAAAAACCTGCCTATTGGCAGGTTTTTTTATAACACATTTTCGCTATCGAGTTTTACTGGCAAGCCTGGCTCTCAACCAAAGACTATTTACATAGTCACACGTTTACTGAGGCACAATCGTTTGTTTAAGGGTGTGACTTTCACCAGGCGCTAATGTTTTGCTTTGTGTTAATGACGTTTCTACACACAGCATGTGTTTATAGCCAAATGGATCCATATCTGAAATAGATGCTGCACTTTGCCAAGGGTTCCACACTACAAGTGAGTCATTTCCTTGTGAGACTACTTCTGTAAATGTATTGCCGCTTATTTTTATAGCGGCGTTTCTGATTGGCGCTTGATGGATTCGGTCTGTTTCACCGGTAATAGTGTAGGGCGATGGCGTTGGCTTTAGCGCCCAAGCGTCAAGCTTGTCTTTATATTGCCCTTCAATTCCCTCTATAACTGCCTGCTGAATATCATCAACATGAAAATAGGTGTGTAACGCACAGTTAAAGTCGAATGCAGCCACGCCTGTATTTTCAGTAACCAGAGCTACGTCCATAGTTTCACCGATAGCGAGAACCATAGTTACGGTACAGTCATTTTCAAATCCTTCAGCTCGGGTAAAGCTAGGAGAAAGCGTAATGGTCGTTCCGTTTTCAGTTTCATCTGAGGTTACAAGTTTCCACACTTGCGTCCTTAAAAAGCCGTGAGCGGGTAGGGCGCCTTTTTCTCGTCCATGGTCATCACTAAACCATGGCCAGCAAACCGGAATACCACCGCGGATAGGACGCTCACCGTTTAAGTATGCATGTGGGCTTACCCAAAGTCGTTCTTTGTTATCGATTTTAGGGACAAAAGATAAAACATGGCCGCCAAATAAGCTTATACGTGCCTTAGCAAAAGCATTGTCCACGTCTAAAAAGGTAAGACCATTAGATTCGCTAACGGTAACTGAATTAACAGGTGGCATAAGTCCTCCTTGGACTGAATACAAATCTTGCAAAATAGCGACGTGAAAGCATATATCGCTGGAAAACGTCTTAATTAATATATGACGATAAAAAACAAAAAAGGTGCAAACATAATGTTTACACCTTTAGATTAACTCAACTTTAGAACAAATAGTTTAACTATTTGTTCTATGTTTAATTTTTACTTAGAAATATGCGCTACTAGGTCAAGAACCTTGTTTGAGTAGCCCCATTCGTTGTCGTACCAAGATACTAGCTTAACGAATGTGTCAGTTAGCGCGATACCTGCAGTGGCATCAAATACTGATGTACGTGCGTCGCCTAGGAAATCGTTTGATACAACTGCGTCCTCAGTGTAACCCATGATACCTTTTAGCTCGCCTTCTGATGCTTCTTTCATCGCTGCACAAATTTCATCATAGCTAGCAGCCTTTGCTAGGTTAACAGTAAGGTCTACAACTGAAACGTTCGGTGTAGGAACACGGAAAGCCATACCAGTTAGTTTACCGTTAAGCTCAGGAATCACTTTACCTACTGCTTTAGCAGCACCGGTTGATGATGGAATGATGTTTTGACCTGCACCACGACCACCACGCCAATCTTTCATTGACGGACCGTCTACAGTTTTCTGCGTTGCAGTTGTTGCGTGAACCGTTGTCATTAGACCATCTACAATGCCAAACTTGTCGTTAAGTACTTTTGCAAGCGGAGCAAGACAGTTAGTAGTACAAGACGCGTTAGAAACGATAGTTTCGCCAGCGTAGCTTTCTTGGTTTACGCCCATTACGAACATTGGCGTATCGTCTTTAGACGGCGCAGACATAACAACTTTCTTCGCGCCAGCTTCAATATGCTTAGCCGCAGTCTCTTTAGTTAGGAAAAGACCTGTAGATTCAACGACTACGTCAACGTCTACTTCATCCCACTTAAGTGCAGCTGGATCTCTTTCAGATGTAATACGGATAGTTTTGCCGTCTACAACTAGGTTATTGTTATCCACTGTAACTTCACCGTCGAATAAACCGTGAGTCGAGTCGTATTTCAAAAGATAAGCAATGTAGTCTGTGTCTAGCAAGTCATTAATAGCTACAACTTCAATGTCGTTGCGTTCTGCTGCTGCTCGCATTACTAAGCGGCCAATACGACCAAAACCATTGATACCGATGCGGATTGTCATAACGTACCCCGATTGTTCAAATAAAATGAAAATAAATTACGTAAAGTATGGATCAAAATGCCATAATTAGCAAAATAAAAAGCTAAAGTGTTGCAAAATTACGAATAAATGCTATTGCAATCGTATTCACATATCGCGAAGCCCTTGTTTCTAGAATAATGTTAAAAATTTGTTTGTAGACGCGCTTTGCACCTTTGCCCTATGCGTCTTTCACCGAATAACAGGAATGACACACCATGACACAACAACTTCTGCAACAACTGGTTGAAATGCGGGGAATTGAAACCCAATACGTCGATGCATGGGGTAAACCAGCAACCATCGCAGAATCAAGTAAAGCAAAACTGCTTAATACACTTGGCTATGACACCAGTAGTGATAAAAAAATTCAGTCACAAATTACAAAAGATATTACGTCGGTATGGTTGTCACCGCTAAATCCTGTTCAAGTGGTTCGAAACACAGAAGAAACAAACCTTGCGGTTCGTTTGCCCATTGAACTGGTTAACGACGACCACACGCTTACTGTCACATGCGAAAATGGTGACGTGCTTACTCATCAGTTCACGCCAGTAGAGCAAGAAATGACGACTATGGCGCATATCGACGATGTCGAGTTCCATGAATACGTAATAACGCTACCTTTGGATTTACCACTTGGGTACCACGATGTAGCCTTGAGTGCAGATGGCGATGAATTTGCACGTTCTCGTTTAATTGTGGCTCCAGAAGCGTGTTACACACCGAAAGAGATTAGAGAAGGTAAAAAGATTTGGGGCCTAAGTGTTCAGCTATACTGTGTTCGTAGCGAAAAGAACTGGGGTATTGGGGACTTTTCTGACTTAGCACTACTTATCGAAAAAGCAGCAGGTGTTGGCGCAGACTTTATTGGGCTTAACCCAATTCACGCGCTTTACCCGGCGAACCCTAACGCATGTTCGCCTTATGGACCAAGTTCACGTCGCTGGCTTAACTATCTATATATTGATGTAACCGCCATTGAGGGCTACGACGATGCATCGGTGCAATCGGTAGTTGGCAGTGATGAGTTTAAAGCTACGCTGGAGCATGCCCGTAACGTTGAACACGTTGACTACGAAGCAGTAGCACACGTTAAATTAGCGGCGCTTAAAGCGGTGTTTGAGGTGTACGACGCTAAATACCTTCGTAAAAACACCAAACAAAATAAAGCGTTTAACGCTTTTATAGAAGCGGGTGGTGAAAGCTTAGATATGTTGGCAGTGTATGATGCACTGCAGTCACATCTAAAAGCTGATGGTAAGGAAAGCTGGGGTTGGCCGGTATTTCCACAAGAATTCAAAGGCTATCACAACCCAGCAGTGGCTAAGTTCAAAAGCGCTAACAAGCAAGAAGTCAAGTTCTACCTATTCCTTCAATGGATTGCTGCCCAGCAACTTGAAGTGGCAAGTAATAAAGCAACCGATGCCGGCATGACTATTGGTCTTTATCGCGACCTTGCGGTTGGTGTGAGTGAAGGCAGTGCCGAGATTTGGGGCAACAAAGACCTGTACTGTACCGATGCAAGTGTAGGTGCACCACCCGATATTTTAGGACCTCTAGGCCAGAACTGGGGTTTACCACCGATGGACCCTCGTAAGCTTTACGAGCAGGGGTATCAGCCAATTATTGATTTGTTTGCTTCGAACATGGCCTCTTCTGGCTCGTTACGTATCGATCACGTAATGGCATTGCTACGGTTATGGTGGGTCGTGAAAGGCGATAACGCAAAAGACGGTGGCTATGTTTATTATCCCGTTGACGATTTACTCGGCATTTTAGCGTTAGAAAGCCATCGCAACCAAAGTCTGGTTATAGGCGAAGACTTGGGCACCGTGCCAGAAGAAATACGTAGTAAGCTTGCTGATAATGGCGTCTACTCATATCGCGTATTTTTCTTTGAACAAGCGGAAGACGGCGGTTTCTTCTCGCCTAGCCATTATCCTGTTCAGTCGATGTCAACTTTGACTACACACGACATGCCAACGCTAATTGGCTACTGGCACTGTTTGGACCTAGAGTTAGGTAAAGAGATAGGGCTATATCCAACAGAAGATATTCTGCAAACCCTTTATGCAGATCGTCACGAAAATAAGCAGGCTATTCTTGATACTTTGCATGGTCATGGGTCTATTGGCGACCATGTGGGTCATGATGTTAATCACACTGGCATGAATCGCGATTTGAATAATGGTATGCAGGTTCATATGGCGGGTGGTTCAAGTGCGCTGCTTAGCCTTCAGTTAGAAGACTGGCTAGAAATGGATAAACCAGTAAATATCCCTGGGACATTTAATGAATATCCAAACTGGCGTAGAAAACTCACTGAGAATATCGAGTCTATGTTTGATAGACATGATATAAATGAGTTAGCGTCTAAACTTACTCATGCTAGAAAACAAGCAAGCCAAGGCTAATTGCCCTTGTTTGAAAATTGATAACAGGCAGTTGCTTAGGCAACTTTAACGAGTAAGATAAAGTACCAAGACGGTACTGGATAGAGCTTAAATGCGAAAACGCATTTAAGCTCACAATTCAACCCGCTGTTATGCGGGTTTTTACTAGGAGTAGCGAATGCAATTAGCGCAGCAGTTTGAACAGGTATTATGTTCTCAGCCGTTTTCCCATTTAGGTGTAATAACAAATAATAAAAGGTCGATACTTCGAGTATGGCGTCCAGACGTCAATGAACTAACGATTAAATGGGTCAACGCAGCGCTAACAGATATAAACGTTACCTCTAAAAACGGCCTGTTCGAAACACCATTGCCAGACAATTATCAGGGCGAAATTTATCGCGTTCTCGCCAAAGGCGAAAAAGCTTATATAGACCCTTATCAGTTTACCGAACAGGCTTATCACGCTGTACATTATATTGATAGCACGCCCACAAACTTGTATGAACAAGCTGGCGCACAACTTATTACACTGACTTCACCACAAGGTGAAGCTGTAAAAGGGGTAAGGTTCTGCGTATTCGCCCCTAATGCAAGTACGATATCGCTTATCGGCGATTTTAACCAGTGGGATGGGCGAAAGCACCCTATGGAGAAAACCTCCATGGGGTACTGGGTACTGTTTGTGCCAGAACTTTGTGAGGGTGAACGGTACAAATATCAAATAAAAGATGCCCACGGTCACGATTTACCGCACAAGGCGGATCCTCTTGGCTTTAGCGCCGAGCAATACCCATCGCACGCGTCGAAAATTTATGATCACAACACCTATAAATGGAATGATGACGCTTGGATAGAAAAGCGAAAAGGCAATAAATACAACCGCCCAATGAGCATTTATGAAGTGCATCTAGGCTCTTGGAAGCGCCCGAGTACTGAGACAGGCGCGCGCTATCTAACTTATAAAGCGTTAGCCGATGACCTGATAAGCTATGTTAGCGAAATGGGGTACACCCACGTAGAGCTATTGCCAGTTTCAGAGTTTCCGTTTGATGGTTCATGGGGTTACCAGCCAGTGGGCATGTTTGCGCCAACTAGCAGATTTGGAAACCCAGACGACTTCAAATACTTTGTTGATAAGGCTCACCAAGCAGGTATAGGCGTAATTATCGACTGGGTACCCGCTCATTTCCCTGAAGACGGCCACGGCTTAGCAAGGTTCGATGGTTCATGTGTCTATGAATATGAAGATCCGAGAAAAGGTTGGCACCCAGATTGGAATTCTTGTATTTACGATTTCGGTAAAGATACTGTTCGTCAATTCTTAGTGGCAAATGCACTGTTTTGGTTAGATAAATTCCACATAGATGGATTACGCGTTGATGCAGTTGCCTCAATGCTTTATCTAGATTACTCGCGAAACGATGGTGAGTGGATCCCTAATGTAGACGGCGGTAACGAAAATTATGAAGCCATTAGTTTACTTAAGTGGATGAACGAAGAAGTGTATAAGTACTATCCTGATACCATGACCATTGCCGAAGAATCGACATCATTCCCTAAAGTTTCCCGCCCAGTATTTGAAGGCGGTTTAGGATTCGGTTTTAAGTGGAACATGGGATGGATGCACGACTCTTTGCATTACATCGCTAAAGACCCCGCGTATCGTAACTATCATCACGGCGACATTACATTTAGCATGGTTTATGCGTTTGACGAAAACTTCGTGTTACCTATTTCCCATGATGAGGTGGTGCACGGAAAAGGTAGTATGCTGCGCAAAATGCCCGGCGATGAATGGCAGCAGGCTGCTAACCTGCGCTGCTACGCAGGTTTTATGTATGGCCACCCCGGTAAAAAGCTCAACTTCATGGGAAATGAACTTGCTCAGGCCCGGGAGTGGAATCATGACAGCAGTTTAGACTGGCACTTACTTGATCATGATAAACATAAAGGCGTTCAGGCACTTTATAAAGCGCTCAACCATCTTTATACGTCAACGCCGGCTCTGTATGAGCAAGATCACGAGCCTAACGGCTTTGCTTGGGTAGATCACAGCAACGCCGATCAAAGTGTGGTGTCATTTGTCAGAGTGTCCAAAGACGCTAAGCAAAAAGTATACGTAGTGTCTAATTTTACTCCCGTACCACGCAAGCACTTTAGAATAGGCGTAGATGATGCATGCACGCTATCGCTAGCGCTGAACACTGATGATGGTGCGTTTTGGGGGAGTAATTACGAGGTAGTGTCTGAAGTGACGGCGCAACCCACACCGTGGAATGATCGCGCTCACTCTGTAGAGGTTACCTTACCGCCGCTAGCTACCGTATTTTATGTTGCCAATGTAGGTTAATCCTCCTGGGGCGCTAAAGCCCTAGCGTATAAATAGATTGAGAACACAGTGAACGAAAATTCAGATATAGCGCAAATTGTAGAAAGTGGGGCAGGGAATGCGCATTCACTTGGCGCAACGCTTACTCAAGATGGATGTAATTTTGCCGTATACGCCCCCGATGCGAAGGCGGTGGTGCTGTGTTTTTTCAATTGTGATACTGAAGAGGCTATTAGCGAATATCCATTGCCTGAAAAAAGCGGCGACGTTTGGCATGGACATTTTAGCGGTGTAAAAGCCGGCCAATATTACGGGTATCGCGTCGAGCGCGGTGAAGGTGGCCTGCATGCTGTCCCTACTGACAAATTACTGATTGATCCGTACGCCAAGAAAATAAGCCGCGCAATAAAGTGGGATGCGAGACGTTACAAGCACGATTCTCAGTTCATGGTCCCTAAGTGCATAGTCATTGATCATAATGACTATGCACCCAACCATGTAAGTTCCCCAAATACGCTGAAACATAAACGTGTGGTGTATGAAGCTCACGTTAAAGGTCTAACAAAGCTTCACCCCGACGTACCGAAAGAACACAGAGGGAAATTTATCGGCGCAGCCCATCCTAGTGTAATAAATCACATTAAAGCACTCGGGGTAACAACGGTGCAGTTTATGCCGTTGTGTTCATTTATGCCCGAACCATTTATTACCGATAAAGGGCTAACCAACTATTGGGGTTACAACCCAGTTAACTTCTTTGCTCCCGAGCCACGCTATGGTGTGTCAGATGCTCTTGCTGAACTTAAATCTATGGTCGACGCATATCACAATGCTGGACTTGAGGTAATTGTTGATGTGGTATTTAACCACACAGCAGAAGCCGGTGTTGGCGGTCCTATTCTATCCTACAAGGGTTTTTGCCCCTACCAAGCGTATTTGTTGGAACAAACGAAAAATGGAGAGCTGGTTTATTCCAACCACTCGGGCTGCGGGAACACAATCAATACTGCGCAACCATTTATGATGGGTCTCATTTTAGATGCCATGCGACATTGGGTATCCGTAATTGGCGTTGACGGCTTTCGTTTCGATTTAGCAGTATGCTTGGGTAGAGAGCCCCAAGAGTACAATAAAAAGTCTGGGCTGCTGCGAGCCATCAGCAGTGACCCGGTTTTGAAAGACAAAGTGTTGTTAGCAGAACCTTGGGATATTGGGCCTGGTGGTTATCAAGTCGGCAACTTCCCGTCACCATGGTTAGAGGTGAATGACAAATACCGCGATACGGTGCGGGCATTTTGGCGAGGTGACGACGGAGTAACAGCAGAGTTTGCTACGCGTTTAATGGGCTCAAGAGATATTTTCCACAAAGGACGGCGACATATTAGTACGTCAGTAAACAATGTGACCTATCACGATGGTTTCACACTGCATGATATGGTGACTTACGCTGAGCGCCATAATCTTGATAATCTGGAAGAGAATCGAGACGGCCACGGGCATAACCTTTCAGCAAACTATGGTGTAGAGGGTGAAACAAGCAACGAACAAATTCTCGCTATCCGCGAACGTCAAAAACGCAATCTCTTTGCAACTCTGGTTTTCTCGCAAGGAACACCGCACATTCTTGGCGGCGATGAATTAAGTCGTACTCAAAATGGTAACAACAACGCATATTGTCAAGATAACCCAATTAGCTGGCTGAACTGGGAGCTAAATAAGCGTAAACAAGACTTTTTAAGCTTCTGTCAATACGTAGTGCGCTTACGCCAATCTTCATCGCTGTTAAGTGAATTAAAGCTTCACGATGATACTTTTACGCTGTCGAGGAATGTAAAAGAAATTAATTGGTACAAGCCGGATGGATCTGACAAAGCGTCAGAAGACTGGAATGCACATCACAACAAAGCCTTTGGTGTTGAAATAAAGGGCTGTGCCATGAGCGAGCAAGAGCCAGACCAAAAGCCTGAACACTGGTTCTTGTGTGTTAACGCAAGCGATAGCGACGTGCGCTTTCATTTACCTACTGTGATGCCGAAAGGCGGCTGGACCATGCATTTAGACACTCGCTATAACTCTCTTGAAGAGCAGCCTTCAATTTGCATTCAAAAAGTGTTTTTACAGGCCAGTAAATCTTTGACGCTGTTTAGTTTTTCCCAATTTTCGGGGTAGGGCTAACAGATCGCAATTAAACGTTGAATAAAGAAACAACACCTATTGCGTCTACCCCAGCCGCGAATTTTAGTTTCGCGTAATATAACGTCGCGGATAAAACGCGATTATTTAGAGTTTTTAGCTAAAACAGACGATTTGAATTACAGCCACTGGTAACCACTTTGAGCAAATTTCATCCTGAGTCTTTACCTTTGTATGAAATTTAATCGTTACGGATTTGGGCGTGCCTTACAACTGCTCGAATTTGCCAAAACCTCGGTTAAATTAGCTGGCAAAACCCGTTAATGTTTACCTCTGGTGACAATTACACCAGGGCACACTAAATTATTAGCTTTGACTGTTCTTTATTCTTTTAGGTGGTATCATGCGCAGCCATCTGAAATGTGAGGGTGTTCCTATGCAAAAGAAAGGTGGTAATTCGCACGAAGACAAGTCGTGTGATATTGGTTTTATCGGTTTAGGGGTGATGGGTAGTAACCTAACCATGAACCTAGTGGACCATGGCTATCGTGTCGCGTGTTTCGATTTAGATCAAAACAAAGTTGAGTCAATTCTGGCTAAAGACGCAAGCGAAAGAGCTGAAAATACTGAGCCTCGTGTAGAAGGTTGCAGTTCTTACACCGAGCTTTTAAGCAAGTTAAAAGCCCCGCATCTTATTATTATCTCTGTGCCTGCAGGCGACCCCGTTGACCACGTATGTAATCACCTTATCGACGCGGGAATTCACGCTGACGATATAGTGGTTGATACTGGCAACAGTTTGTGGACCGACTCAGTTGCACGTGAAGACCAATACAAAGGTAAATTTATTTTCTTCTCTACCGCTGTCTCAGGTGGTGAAGTGGGCGCGCGTTTCGGGCCGTCACTGATGCCTTCAGGTAATCCTTATGCGTGGACACGCATTGAGCCAGTGCTTAAAGCAATCGCTGCAAAGGTTGACCCTGAAACAGGTAAACCATTAGAAAGCCACACTCCCGGCCAGCCTGTATTAGAAGGCGAACCATGCGCGACTTATATCGGCCCTGTTGGTGCAGGGCACTATGTGAAAATGGTGCACAACGGTATTGAATACGCCGACATGCAGCTTATTTGTGAAACCTACCATGTAATGCGCGAAGCGCTTCAAATGGCACCTGCTGATATTGCAGAGGTCTTTCGTGGTTGGAATGAAGGCAAGCTGAATAGCTATCTGATGGAGATCAGCGCTGAAGTTCTTGAACAAATGGACCCTGAAACTCAACAACCCTTGGTAGACGTTATCTTAGACAGAGCCGGTCAAAAAGGGACAGGTCTTTGGACCGCGGTAAGTGCGCTACAAGTAGGTAGCCCAGCACAAACCATTACTTCTGCGGTATTTGCGCGCAGTATTTCAAGTTTGAAAGACGAGCGCGTAGCAGCAAGTAAAGTTCTTGTAGGGCCTGATGCGCCAACATTTAGCGATGAAGAAAAAGCGTCTATCATTAACAAACTCGAGCAAGCGCTGTACTGCTCTAAAATCTGTGCCTATGCGCAAGGCTTCCAGCTAATGGCGATGGCGGGCAAAGAGCACGGCTGGACATTAGAGTTTGGTGAGATAGCAAAAATATGGCGAGCAGGCTGTATCATTCGTGCCGTATTCCTTCAGTCTATTTCTCAGGCCTACGAAAACAATGAAGATTTAGCTAACTTGCTAATGGACCCTTTCTTTGCAGAGCAAATTACTCAGTACCAAGCTGACTGGCGTGAATCTATCGCTCAGGCAACATTGGCTGGTGTACCATGCCCAGCAATGATGTCGGCATTGAGCTATTATGACTCCTATCGCACAGCAGTGCTACCTGCGAATTTGCTGCAAGGTCAGCGCGATTACTTTGGCGCGCATACTTACCAGCGTGTAGATAAGCCCGCGGGCAAGAAGTATCACATCGAGTGGAGTGATCCAGCCCGTCCACAAAGCGCTATCAAGAGATAGCATGAACTAAATAGTGGTACAAACGTTCGCATAAGAGCGTAAACTATAAAAAGGTGTATTTGTTTTCAAATACACCTTTTTTGTTTTAAGAGGTAAGTTATGTCGACAGAGAAAAAAGCGAAGGCATCAATGACTGAAAAAGACTGGAAAACTGAGCTTAGCGACGAGGAGTATTATGTTTGCCGCGAAGCAGGTACTGAGCGACCTTTCACTGGGGTCTTGCTAGACGAACAGCGAGATGGCTTGTATGTATGCAAGTGCTGCGAAGCGCCACTGTTTCCCTCTGATACTAAATTTGACGCCGGATGTGGCTGGCCTTCGTTTTATAAACAACTAGACGACGGCAACGTAGACTACAGAGAAGATTTGACTCACGGTATGCGCAGGGTCGAGATTTTCTGTAAACAGTGTGGCTCGCATTTGGGGCATGTGTTTCCAGATGGTCCAGCGCCAACGGGGCAGCGTTACTGTGTAAACTCTTTATCTATGACGTTCAAAGGTGAAGACGACACAAAGATAAAAGGCTGAGGGGTTTAGCCATCAAACCTCAGTGACCTTTTCACTAAGGTAAACATCTGATTAAAATTTAACCTTGCGTGAAAAGCCCAGTAGCTTAATTCAAAAAAACCGCCCATAAATGGCGGTTTTTTTAATTATTTACCAATGAAATTGTGTAATTGAATTTCAAAAAAATCAAAGTTTATCGAGTTTTAACGACGCTGCATTAAACGTAGTGCTGTTCAAACTACTGACTATTTCATCGACGATGCTATCTAAAATCTCAACCGGCAGCGCGTATTTCTGCCCAAGATGCTCTCGCTGAGTTTCGTTAATTCGTTCGTCATAGTTCTCAGCAACCCCATACCATACATAGGCAAGGCGATGATTATCACTGCTCATTCCCATTGACGCGAGCGAGTAAAAGATACTTACATCAATGTCGTCACTATTCGTGTACAAACTCAGCGCCCGATATAGGGTATCGATGGTACGTTCGGGGTCGCTTTTAATTTGAACAGAAGCCAGTGCGACTAACAACTTAGGGTCACTGACACGGTTGCTCGCCGCATAGCGCTCGAAGCGATGAAAAGCGTCTTTATCGTTGTAACGTGTCCAGTGATAGTAAGAAAGATAGGGGTCAAGGGAGTTTTTTGTCTCACGGCTTAGGCGTTTAATTTCACGTTGAGCAGTTATGACGCCTTTTAATCTGGTCGCTTCTTTACCTTTGCGTTTAACGTGTTCGATATGCTGCACTTCTTCAACGCACGTCAGGTACTCTTCAAAGTTTAAAAGAAGTGGATATTTATAGGCCTCGTCTTTTGAATCTTGATTGTAATAACGAAGGCGAATAATCTCAGCTCGCTCGGCGCGACAACGGGCATCCAAACTCAAATCTAAACAAATCTCGCTGTTAGATTCACAAATTTCACTGATGGTAGGTTCAAAAAGGTCGTCGCAGCCAGTTAGGGTAGTCGCTGCAACTAACAATAGCGTAGCTATAGGCCCTTTTGTTGGAAACTTACTAAACAATCTCTCTGTTTTAGGGGTTTTCATAGGGGTTTTGAAACTTATCAACAATTTGGTCTTCCTTGCTTGTTTATTTAAGATACTGCTCGTCACCGTCAGACGAAAACTCACCTAGTGTACCCTAAAAATAATAAAAAGCTGACGCGTAATTAGGATTAGTTGAGGGCCGTTGTGCCAATAAATAACTGGCCGCGCTTACAACAACGACAACACCAAAAAATTAATATCGATGAAGGCAGAAGCATGAATCAACAGTTTGAGCAGGAATTACAGAGCAGTTGGCAAGAGCGTCAGGAATACGCAGAAATGATGTTGCCTCTAATTGGTAAGTTGTACCGTAATAAGGCAGTTGAAATTTCAGTTTACGGGCGCTCGCTACTGAACGCCAGTGCTATTGACGTTATTAAAGCGCACCGCAAAGTGCGTCTGCACGAAGGTATTAAACTACGCCTACGCGAAAGCTATCCAATTTTAGAAGCCTTGAGCAACATGAAGATTGCTCCTGCGCAAATCGACATTGGAAAACTGGCGTTTGATTTTCATTACGGTTCTGCGGTCGACAACAGCGACCTTACGGCCTACCTTAACAAAAAACTAAACGACGTTGCCGACAAAGAGGACGACCAGAAACCTCAGGACGTTGTACTATATGGTTTTGGCCGTATAGGTCGTTTACTTGCTCGCTTGCTGATAGAGCGTCAAGGTAAAAACAACAAACTTCGCTTACGTGCCATCGTGGTTCGAGGCGGACGCGATGGCGACCTAGAAAAACGTGCAAGCTTGCTACGTCGCGACTCAGTGCATGGGCCATTTAACGGCAGCATCACAGTTGACCATGAACGCAACGCGCTTAAGGCAAATGGTTCGTACATTCAAGTGATTTATGCCAGCAGTCCTGATGAAGTTGATTATACGCAATATGGTATCGATAACGCCATCATCGTTGATAACACAGGTATTTGGCGTGACAGTGATGGTCTTGGTCTTCATCTTAAAGCTAAAGGCGCGGCTAAAGCCATTCTTACTGCTCCGGGTAAAGGTGACATTAAAAACATCGTACACGGTGTGAATGATGAAGAAGTAACACCAGAAGACAACATTGTTTCAGCCGCCAGCTGTACGACAAACGCAATCACCCCAGTACTTAAAGCGCTTGATGAAGAATATGGCATTGAAAACGGTCACGTTGAAACCGTTCACTCATACACTAACGACCAAAACCTTATCGATAACTACCACAAGGGCGACCGTCGTGGACGAAGCGCACCACTGAACATGGTTATTACCGAAACTGGCGCAGCGAAAGCGGTAGCTAAAGCGTACCCGAAATTGGCAGGTAAACTCACTGGTAATGCTATTCGCGTACCTACACCTAACGTTTCGCTAGCAATTTTGAACCTAAACCTTAAGACGTCGGTGGATCGCATCGCAGTTAATGAGTTCTTGCGCGATACCGCATTGTTCTCAAAACTTCAGCACCAAATTGACTACACGGCAAGTAAAGAGATTGTGTCTACAGACCTAGTGGGGTCTCGTGCTGCTTCTGTGATTGACTCTCAGGCAACCATTGCCGCAGACAACCGCTTAACGTTATATGTGTGGTATGACAATGAGTTTGGTTACAGCTGTCAGGTATTGCGTGTAGTTCGCGATATGGCAGGATTAAGCTTTCCTACGTTACCGCTCTAAGTAACCAGTTTTAAAAGCTGCGCTTTTAACTGTATAAAAAACCGACCTAAGTGGTCGGTTTTTTAATGGTGTAAACATTTTGTATACTCTCGATAGTACAAAACCCGCTGTGTGCGTGGAATTTGTGTTTACGTCTATGCTAAATTAGCGCCCAAATAATGAGGAAAACGACAGTCTATGCATATTTCCAGTCAATTCGACAGCGGTAACATTGAAGTAGTTAGCGCACAATCACCAGACGATATTCGTCTAACCATTCCCAACGACAACCAGTCTGAATTTGCACAGTGGTTCCACTTCCGTTTAGTCGGCGAAACTTTTGTTACGCATACAATGACCATTGGTAACCTGGCTAAGTCAGCGTATCCTGAAGGTTGGAAGGGATATAACGTTCTTGCGTCTTACGACCGTCAAACTTGGTTTAGAATTCCTAGCGAATTTGACGGCGACAACCTTACGTTCTCGCTAACGCTAGAACAACCCAGCGTTTATTTTGCGTATTTCATTCCTTACAGCTACGAACGCCACCTTGATCTTGTTCACGATGCGCAAATGTCATTACTGTGCGAGCATAAATTCTTAGGCCTTACCCTAGATGGCCGTGATATGTCTATGCTGGTTATTGGCGAAGAAACCCCAGAAAAGAAAAAGGTATGGATAACGGCGCGTCAACACCCAGGCGAAACCATGGCCGAGTGGTGCGCTGAAGGTATAATTTACCGTCTGCTTGATGAACAAGATGGTTTGGCGCGACAGTTGCTTGATAACACTGTGTTCTATATTGTGCCAAACATGAACCCAGACGGCAGTGCACGCGGTCATCTGCGTACCAATGCTGTAGGCACTAATCTTAACCGCGAATGGGCAACTCCTTCGAAAGAAAAAAGCCCTGAGGTACTTTACGTACTTAACGCAATGAGCGAAATTGGTGTAGATATGTATCTTGATTTGCACGGTGATGAGGCATTACCGTATAACTTTGTAGCAGGAAGTGAAGGAAATCCTTGCTACAACGATACTATTAAGATGCTTGAAAACACATTTAAAGATGCGCTATTGAACGCCACACCAGAATTTCAAGACGAGTTTGGCTATGATAAAGACGAACCGGGCAAAGCTAATCTAACTGTAGCGTCAAATGCGGTTGGCGAGAAATTCAAATGTATGGCATACACGGTAGAAATGCCATTTAAAGACAATGCAGATGTGCCAGACGACATCTACGGTTGGTCGGTACAGCGCAGTCGTCAATTAGGTGAAGATTTGCTGATTGGTGTTAACGCTGTTGTTAAGAAGCTAAAAGCATCAGAGCAATAAAATAAGAATTAGGAAGCGAAAGCTTCCGCATAAAAGGCCTCGACAAAAAGAGGCCTTTTAATTATTAAAACAAAACAACAATTAATCATAATAAAAAAGGGGAATAACGTTGGAAGGGTTATATGGTTTTCTAACTATGCTCGACGGATTTTTAGGGGGCGCGTTTTGGTTTCCTTACGTACTGTTGGGAGTAGGTCTTTTCTTCACAGTTTATCTTAAATTTCCGCAAATTCGTTTTTTTAAACATGCTTGGCAGGTGGTTACTGGTAAGTTTGATAAAGAAAGCGACCCGGGCGACACCACGCATTTTCGCGCTTTAACTACAGCATTATCTGGCACTGTAGGTACAGGTAACATCTCGGGCGTTGCATTCGCTATCTTTTTGGGTGGCCCTGCAGCACTATTTTGGATGTGGGTCACTGCCTTTTTGGGTATGACAACTAAATTTGTTGAAGTGACTTTGTCGCATAAATACCGCGTAAAAACTGAAGATGGCACTATGGCCGGTGGCCCTATGTACTACATGGACCGTCGTTTAAATATGAAGTGGTTAGCAGTTGCATTTGCTATTGCTACGGTAGTCAGTTCTTTTGGTACGGGTAACCTTCCACAAAGTAATGGTATTGCGCAAAGTATCGAGGCGACTTTTGGCTTTGAACCTTGGGCGGTAGGCAGTGTTTTGGGTATTCTTCTTGCCTTAGTTATTCTTGGCGGTATCCAGCGAATTGCAGCTTTTACAGCGCGGGTTGTTCCGGTGATGGCTGTTATTTATCTTATTGGTGCGCTTGCAGTTATCTTCGCTAATCTAGAAAATATAGGTCCATCATTTGCTGCGGTTGTTGGCGACGCATTTACCGGTTCAGCTGCTGCAGGTGGTTTCTTGGGGGCTTCCTTAGCTTACGCATTCAACCGTGGTGTTAACCGTGGTCTTTTCTCAAATGAAGCGGGTCAGGGCTCTGCGCCTATCGCTCACGCTGCTGCAAAAACGAAAGAGCCAGCGTCAGAAGGTATGGTGTCACTACTTGAGCCATTCATCGACACCATTCTTATCTGTACTGTGACTGGTTTGGTTATCCTTTCATCTGGCGTGTGGAAAGAAAAGCACGAAAACATATTTGACCGTTCAGACATGTATTTTGTTGCCGGGAAATATGATGATTCAAACCAAGATGACGTAAATAAACTTTACGGTTATTTAAACGACATCGAAGGCAGTGTTGTAGAGGCATACACAGGCTCAATAACTGTTGTTAATGGCACGGCTGTAAGCGATGGATTTACTCTACTTAATGCGCGTTCTGTTGCGGAAGACGTGAAGTACGCGGTAGGCAGTGAAGATTTGTTTACTGGCACATTAAAGATTATTGATGGAAAACCTGTAAAAGAGAACCTTGAAGTCAGTGGTAAATCGCTAGTTCACTCTGCAGCGCTAACGACTATAGCGTTCACTCGTGGTTTCTTTGGCGATGCGGGGCAGTATATCGTGTCTATCGGTCTTATGTTATTCGCTTTCTCAACGGCTATTGCCTGGTCTTATTATGGCGATCGAGCGATGACCTACCTTTTAGGCCCGCGCTCCGTAATGCCGTACCGCGTTATATACGTAGCTGGCTTTGTTTGGGCAGCGTTCTCAGACACGACACTTGTGTGGGCGCTTTCAGCCGTGGCTATCGTAGTGATGACGCTTCCTAACTTGTTTGGCATCATGTTGCTATGTAAGGAAATGAAAGAGACAGTTAATGACTACTGGTCTCGTCATAAAAAATAAGAGGTTAGTCAACTTTGGTATTGCTTCTTCCTAGATATTTATATTAAGAAGAGTATTAAAAGACTAATACGTAAAAATGCGCAGCCGTGGACTTTGTATAAAAGTTATCACCCTGCGCATTTTTGTTTTGTAACGAAGAGGTTAATCCTCAGAATCGACTTCATTGTTGGGGGGAACTTAAGTATGATACCCGTCCGCGTAAAAATGCTCACTTAGACTTGTTCGAGCATTTCCATTTCGCACCCAAGAAATAGGAGCAACATATGGCATTAGTTGACTGTCCTTCATGTAATAAAAAAACGTCTGACAAAGCGAAGACGTGCCCTCACTGCGATTTTAAAATCGGTGACGCAACCTCAGAAGATATAGAGCGTAAACAAAGCTTACAAAGGTTTAAAAAGTTAGCGAGTATCCAGAATCAATCTCTTCTTGCTATGCTGATATTTGTTGCGAGTTTTGGTTTCATGTATTGGGGGGGAACCCGCCCAGGAGACTTACAACATAATTTAGCTATTTTGGGCGCAGTGGTTGGCTTTGTCTGGTACTTAGTAAACCGCGCGCGAATTGTTTACATAAAGCGTTTATCTTAAATGAATATAGAAGCACTTTTAGCCAGCATGACGCCGGAGATTTACGAGCGTCTTCGCCAGGCGGTTGAAACAGGTAAATGGCCTGACGGAACCCCTCTAAATGATGAGCAAAAAGCAAGCAGTATGCAGGCTGTTATGCTCTATCAAGCAAAAAAAGAAAAGTCCTCTGAACATATGACAGTAGGCGAAAGCGGCGAAATTGTACATAAAAGCAAAGCCGACTTTAAACGCTCGTTACGTGATGAGCAAGATGATAAAAATACAATAGCGCGGTTTAAACAGGATGATATTTAGTCGTATATTTACGCCTTCACACCAAAGCCCAAAGCCTGAAAAACGGATACAGGCAGTCGAGAATCTTTCTCCCGATAAGGCACAAGAAAAAACAATTCTTCACGAACTGCATTTAACGACGAAGATGCAAGTGTCAGTTTAGCTGCGCTTGAAAAGCTTAATAGCTTTGTGCTGTGGCTAAAAATGTCGCAAATCGCAAAGCAATCTCGCGTTAAAAAAGCGGCCGGGAAAAAGGTTAACGCCGCGTTGTTAGGTGAGGGAGACGTTACACTTTCTCGCAAAGAGACATTTTCTTTTTTAACTGAAACGGCAAACGCTGACCTAGTTGTACAGCTAGTACCGCAAATGTTGAAAAAAGATCCCGCACTTTTGAAAGATGACTGCTTAGCCAATACGCTTATTGAAAAAGTAGCGAAGCCATCTTTTACCCAGTTTGTCTTTTTAGAGGGCGCAAGCCATCAACTTAAGACTCAATTAATCAACGCACATTCAGACGTATCGGATTTGCAGAAGCTTGCTAAAAAAGTGTCAGATGATGTGCTTGCGTCTCAGATCGATGCGCGTATTCATGCTATCAAGGAAGCTGCTCAGCGCCCAGTGGAGCTTAAAAAGCAACTCACTTTGGGGCTTTCAAAATATCAGGCCTTGCTCGACAAGTCAGATGTAGAAACCATTGATGAAAAGCGCAATGAGCTAGAGAGCGAATTGTCAGGACTGTTTGCTCAAATTGACTTACTTAATCCAGAAGAGCGCGCTGATTATGAAGAAAAGCGCGCCCGTATCGGTGAGCAGCTTGAGCGATACTTAAGCCGTATCCGCCCTGCGTGGGAAGAAAAACAACAAGCTTCCCAACGTGCTAATACCAAGGCCTTGTGCGAACAACAGCTTATTCACGCAAAAGAACAGGTAACTTGGCTTTACAATAATCGATTATGCGAAGCTACACTTGCCGATGTGGCTACAGTCAATGAAAGCGTGCGCGGTGTTGAAGCAACCCTTGAACAGCTAGCGCGTTTAGATGGTGAAATTGTAACTGATAAGCGGATCACAGAGATTAAGCGTGCAGTCGATGCATTAAATGAACAGCTTGATCGCTTTTCTATGCAGCAACAATACGGTCAAAAGCTATTGATTAAGCTTCAGCTGCTTGAAGATATCGCCGCGAAGATTGATGCGGTAAGTAATAGCGATTTAGATGAAGCTACTCGTGATGAAAATGTAAAAGAAGTTAGCGCAACCCCTAACGAACAAAGCCGAGCAAACATTGATGCGCAAGGTCAAAGCGGTAGTGACGCGGCTCTTAAAGCGGAATTTGACGATGCGCGTCAAGCATATAAGCTACTTGAACGTGAAATTAACGCTATTCCTAAGGCGTTGATTAAGCGTTTTAACGCTGCCACTAAACGAGTGAACGCAAAAGAGCGCGCGCAGAAATCTAAAGAAAATGACCAAGTTAAATACGTTCGAAAGCACATTAGCGTTATTGATAACCTAATTGCTCAGGGTAAGTTTCGCGTTGCTATATCGAAGTTTGCAAAGCTTCAAGAAAGTTATAATTCATTACCAGACTCAGCGAAAAAGTATGTGGAAAAGCGCTTTGAAAAAACATCCGGTGAGGTATCGCGCTTAGAAGGCTGGCAGGATTATCTAGCTGCGCCGCGTAAACCTGCGCTTGTGGAGGAAGCAAAAAACCTGGCAAACACTGATGCAGACAACATCAAACAAAGAAGTGAGGCCATCAAATACTTACGTAAGCAGTGGTTATCGTTAACACCTACATCGTCGAATAGCGATGGAGGCAGTGATGACGTTTTGTTGCAGGAGCAATTTGATAATGCACTTGAAAAGGCTTTCGAGCCATGTAGAGCGCATTACGCTAAATTGGATGAGCAACGTGCTGCTGCGCGTGAGCAGCGAGTGTCGCTTATCGCTTCGGTAAAAGCGATAGATTTAAATATGCCTGAACCTGAACTGATGAAAATGTTCGATAGAGCGTCTAAGCAGTGGCACAGTGCGGGTCAGGTTGAGCGCGAAATCTACGAGCAGTTAAAACAAGAGTGGAAAGCGGTTTCATCACCTATTCAAGCTAAAGTAAACCAGTGGCAAAGTGATAACCAAGCACAAAAGCGAGATTTAGTGGCACAAGCGCAGCAACTCGCCGTCGAAGACGATGTTTCAAGCGCTGCCGACAAAGCACAACAATTACAGAGTGAGTGGAAACAAATAGGCCATGCTGGAAAACGCGAAGAGAGTAGGTTATGGGCAGAGTTCAAAGCTGCAAACGACACCGTCTTCGAGCGTCTGAAGGCCGAGCGGAAAGTTCAAAGCAATGCGTTCAATTCATTAGTTGATTCTTTGTTTGTGCAGCTGGATGACGTCGACATCAACAGCGACGAGACCACGTTTAGTCAGTCAATAAATGACGTCCGCGCTCAGTTAACCGACCTGCCTAAAGCGCAGCGTACTAAAGTTGAAAGAAAGATAGAGGTCTTTGAAAGTAAGCGAGCGGATCAAGCCAAAAATGTACAATTACAGGCCCGTTTGGCACGCGCTCGAGCACTTATTTCGTTACTTCAGCTCAGTATTGGTGAGGGCAGTGGTGACGAGCAGGTTTTAGCGGAAACCTTAGGAAAGCGTTGGGCGAGTGTGCTAGGTCAATCTAACGGCAGCGCAGCGAGTCAACACAATAGGCAATGGTTAACGGTAGCGTTAGAAGTAGCGACCGGTATGCCGAGCCCAGAAGCAGATGCTTCTATACGCTCTAGTGTACAGTTACAAATGATGACATCTAAGCTGGAGAAGGGCGAGGCGGCAGCTGCTCCGGACATTCTCGCAGACTGGTTATCCTACGACTCAATAAGCGAAGCAGACAACCCCCTCCTTCAACGGGTCATTGCAGTTATTGATGCAAACCCCGATATTGTAACCTAAATCGGAAAACTTAAATGGAAAACAGTGTTGAGTTTCAATTTGAAACAGAAATGTCTGCGTATCGTTTCCTAAATACCGTTAAGCATATTGATGCTGAAGGGTTAAGAGTGAAGTTTGGCCGTTCAGACCATCACGTTAGCGTGAAGTATCGTTATGTGGTAGGGGAATTTGACTCTACATTATCTACGTTAGACGATCTTGCTCGCGAGTTAGGTGGGGAAGAAGTGTCTTAGGTGTTGTTCTAGTAAAACACATTCGCTAACAAAAACGAAAGGGCCAGACAATGTCTGGCCCTTTTGTTAATAAAGATGCAATTAGCAGTCTTTATCTTCGGCGTTTGCGCCTTCTTTCACATCTTCACAAGCGTCTTCAACGGCGTTACCTGCATCGGTAACCATCTCGTCCAACTCTTCGCCTGCGTCTTCCGCTTCACCGTCACCACATGCTGCTAGCGATAGTGCGAATGCTGATGCTACTAGTACCTTTGACAAGTTTTTAAATGAAAACATATCCTTACTCCTTTTTCCTATTAATATAACTTTTAAGTTTTAACTTTTAACTTCTAGGCTCTTGGTGCTTTGCCACGTAGCGCATTTGCGATAAGTGAGATTACAAGCAAGGCGATAAACACAAAGAAAAGAAACTGTGCTATACCTGTTGCTGCTCCTGCGATGCCTCCAAAACCAAAAACTGCTGCAATAATGGCGATGATAAAAAATGTGATTGCCCAACCTAACATAACTAAATCCTCGTATTGCTTCCGTTACTTTCACAGTTACAGATGCTATCTTTATGCCGTTATTTTAAGTTGTTGATTAATAAGGTTTATACCTCTTTTATTATTCTTTGTTGGGTGTTTTTGTGGGTGGCTAACGTCACGATTACACGAACTAATGCATTTTTTACATGATTCACCGTTTAACATTGGTGGCGGTAATAAATCAACCTCGCTAGTGGACAAACTAATAGAATAAATAGTTACAAAACGAACGATCCTCTCCTAATAGAACATTAGTTTTTAGGAGCTCTTATCTATCAATTCGCGTAATCAGTATTTTTACATCACTACTTGATTGATAGTAGATGAACTTTTTTATTAACAACGAGTTGCCATCATTTGTACAAAGCATACTCGTCTGCATAAACAGAGTTAATCTAAAGCCCGCGGGTTGCAACGAATTGGACGTTTGCTGGAAGTAGAGTGATGATAGCAAGTGACCTGTGACCACTGCACAAAAAGAAATGAGGTCTATTGCATTAGTTGTTGGCTTTGGAGTGTACAAATGGCTTACTAACGAACAAAAGATGCTTTTCTAAAACGCTAACAACGTCCCGAAAAGCATTCTTGTTATACAGCTACTTATTTGGGGCTAAAAAATTGGGAACGAGGGTACACTTAGCTGCCATTTTTTGTCTCTAAGGGTTCTGACAGTACCTCAATTACAGTAAAGGCGTTTTTGCCCAAACTCGCTTTATCATTCGCCATTTTTACATCAATAGTAAAATAAATATCATTGATTTGGGTTTTTACGACATCGTTTGAGCTTGGGACCGCCATTGGCTGAGCAACTTCATCACACCCGGACATTGTGCATTGTCTGTCATTTTGAAACGGAACAGTTTTTTCTTTGCTCGCCATTATTTCCCGCGCTATGACAGGTTTTTTATCTATATTTGTTTTTACTATAGCTAAGTACGTGAAACCTTGTTTCTGCGCAATTTCTGCAGCCCGATAAAGTGCAAACTGCTGCACCTTATCTGCGGGTGTTTTGTCAGTTGCCTTAAAGAGAACCTTAAATTCATTACCAGAAACTTTTTCACTTGAATACCCATATGCTGCTTTAGAACCAGCTGACTTATAGGGAGTTGGAGCAGCTACAGGCGTTGATGAACACCCAACTATAGCAAGGCTTAATACCGCGCTGATAGAGGCAACTAATAAACGACTATTCTTTGTTTTATTTTTGATGTTCATCTCACATATTCCTCAGTACTGTGATTATTGAAACAACGACAATAACGCGGTTCTACCTAACGTCATTAAAGCTTGATTGCGTTTAGCTTTAGGCTTTGCATCTGCAGCACCTTTATAGGCTCCGAGTGAGGCAATACCAAGTAGTGTTTCTGGTTTTCCCATCATCAACTTACATTGCCTTTTTGCTTGAGTAACTGCAACATCAGCGTGGTGTTTTTGTGAAAAATACGCATGCTCTTTTTGCGCGATATCTCGAATGTCTGCTTTTAGGAAGATGTTCATTTCGTTTGCCTCACTATTTTAGAAGGTGCTTATTGCTTAGTGATAAAGCGTTCTATCCGAAAACCCTGCGCCATGTTTGAATTAATCTACTAAAGCTTAGGTAATTGAAAGCGTTTTGAGCAAGCTTAAAGAAACCAAATGCTACGATACTATTTAAAACCAGCAGAACGATTGGTACTACAACGTAGTGTACACCTACATTGTGAAGTATTGCTCCAATGGCGATATTTAAAATAAGCCAACAAACCGTGCCAACAGCGAATGCTGCTAAACAAGCGAAAATAGTGACAAAGAAACTTTTTTTAATAAGCATCAATTCGCTATTGGTAAGCTCTAAAAAAGCAAAACTCTGTGCCTTTCGCTGATCGAAAGCGTCTTTAAATGCAGTGAAGATGTCCGAAAATGACGGGTCTGGATAATTTTGCTGTGTAGACTGCTGATCAGATGATGATGACTGTTTGCGGTCTCCGTTAGGGGGGGCATGGGGATTCGCCCGCGCCGAGGGCGGCGTCAGGCGAAATGGATTTTCATCGCACAACTTATAGCGTGCGGCCCGAAAATCTGGTGCTTCCATGATGTTACTTCTTACGTAGAAGTGACGTTACTAGCATACCGGCTGCAAAGGCGATACCCGCAGTGGTAACCGGATTTTCAATGGCATATTTACGCACTTTTGATGCTTGCCATTTTTGCTCAGCCAAACGTCTTCTCTCTGACATGTTTTCTGCAGACGATGTAGCTGTACGGCGAATATTTTCTTCTGCAACGCCCGCGTTATCTGCGAGTTTATCTACTGATGCATGAAGCGTTTCTTTCAGTTGATCCGTTACCGGGTGACTCGGCTCAGTCGTACCGTTAGTGCTGTTAGTTTTAACGGTTTGTGGTTTCGCTGAAGCTTGTGTAGCCATAATACTCTCCTTAATATTTTGGGTTCACTTAGATGTGTGCAACTGGTGTACCAAATAATAATTTCGTTGAATATCAGTGCTTTATTTGTTTTGAGCAGTATTGGGAATAGAAGGTTTGTAAGAGAAATACGTTATCTTTGCAAACCCTTGTAATATTTTCTTAGTAAATAGAATGCGATACTTTACTCATCCGACAACAGACGCTAGGTCATCTTTGGAAACAGGTTTAAGTAGTGCGCTGTCTATTCCAATTGATTCCATAGCTTCTTCATCGGCTTCATGCCCACTTACGATGGTAAGTAAAGCATTCGGCAATTTTTCTTTAAGTTCGCTAGCAAGATCATACCCATTGTAATCAGGTAACGTTAAATCCATCAGTACATGGTCAAACTCGCCGTCACATGCAGTATCAAGCGCGTCAGCACCGCAGTATTCAGTAGTAACGTCATGCCCTAAATGCGATAAAAACAATTGTAATAGCTCCGCAGCATCTTCATCATCTTCAATGACTAGAATACGCTTATTATTGAGCTGCTCTTCGTCGCTTTGTTCTGAAGTATTTGTAGATGTCGCATCTGCTATGGAACTGGCTTCAATAGCTTTACTTATAGTCGCTTCTTTCTCCGGTGCATAAGGTTTTTGCATGGGCATGTCAGCGACTTGTGCTTCTACATTAGTAAAAGTTATATGGTCGCCAGGGAGCAGGTATTGGGAAAGAAGGTTTGCCAATGCAAAGCGGTCTATCGGTTTTCCAATAACATCATTAAAGCCCTCTCGTATTAATGACTCCCTAAGCCCTTTACGACTTGCTGCAGTAACGGCGATTACGGGAATATTCTTACCGTGACGACGGATAGCATGTAAAGCTTCGATACCGTTCATAACAGGCATGTGAATATCCATAAGAACCAGGTCAAAAGGTTGATTGTGTTCATCGGCCTGTAACACGGCTTCTAGCGCTTTAACCCCGTTTTCAGCGTAGCTAATGTCAGCATTTGATTGACTTACAATGTGTCCGGTAAGTCTACGAATTTCTCTTAAATCATCAACGATGAGTACTTTACCTGTGACATTTAAATCTATACTGCTAGATTCAACAGGTTGAATCTGCCCAAGCTCTAATTCAACTTTGGGTTGTGTGGATATATCGCCCGGGTCAATATCAAAGGTGAACGTACTGCCTTCTCCAAGCCGCGACGCCACATCGATGTCGCCACCAAGTTTGGTGACCAATTCTTTACAAATAGCTAATCCCAGACCTGCGCCACCGTGATTAGCGCGCATCACGTCTTCAATTTGCTCAAACGGTTGGAAAATATTTATTAACTTATCTGGCTGCATGCCAATACCAGTATCATCTACCGAAAATCTAAGCAGCGATGTTTCTTTGTTAGCCGCTGAATCTTCGTCTAGTGTAATGGTTAGCGTAATACTGCCTTTATCAGTGAACTTTACCGCATTGGATATGAGATTGAGCAGCACTTGGCGAAGGCGAGTGGGATCTGTTTGAATAAATTCAGGAATCTTCGTTTTAGAAATAACATGTAAGCTCAGGCCTTTATCCTTTGCGTTCAAGCGCATTAAAGAATGAATATCGGTAAGGAAGGCAGATAAATTCACGTCTTTAATATTTAACTCAAGCTTCTCAGCCATTATGCGTGACATGTCGAGAAGATCGTTGAGCAGGCTCAATAAATGTTTTCCGTTAGAGTGAATAATTGATAGCTCTTGCTGAAACGAACTATTTCTAGCATCGTCGATTAATAGCTCTGTGTAGCCCAAAATAGAGGTGAGGGGAGTGCGAAGTTCGTGGCCTAAGTGTGCAAGAAATTTGTCTTTAGCTTTGTTTTTCTGCTCAACTTTATTACGCTCTATTCGCTCGTTTTCTATGTCACGTCGAACCATGGCATAACGGATAGTGCGCATAAACCGCGGTGATTCTATCTCAGACTTTTGCAGATAATCGGCCGCTCCAGCACGCATTACCATTTCGTCTACGGTAACGTCTGACTGACCTGTTAAAATAACAACGGGCAGACTAAATTGATTCGATTTTAAAACGCCCAGTACATCGATGGCATTTTCAGCGCCTAGAAGATAGTCAAGCAAACACAAATCAAACGTTTCTGTCTTGAGCGCCTCAACCGCGTCTTGACTGTTTGTCACCCACGTTAATTCAAACGTGGGTGACTCGCATTGTGCTAGATAATCAGAAGTTAAAAAGTAGTCATCTTCATCATCTTCTACCAATAAAATTTTAATAACCTCTGACATCTAGAACCTCTATTATTCGTGTGGCAACTCTACAAACTCTATCCAATAACGTCCTAATGCACGCATTAGTTCAACCAGGCCTTCAAAATTAACTGGTTTGGTAATATAAGAGGCGCAACCAAGATCATAACCGCGAAGCATATCCTCTTCTTCCTTTGATGTTGTTAGAATAACAACAGGTATGCTGCGCAGTTTAGGATCATTTTTAAGTTCTTGAAGAGCTTCGCGGCCATCTTTTCGTGGCATGTTCAAGTCAAGTAATATGAGACTAGGACGAGGCGCAGAGGCAGGATCAGTATATTTACCCTCGTGGCGAAGAAACTCCAACAACTCAACCCCGTCTTCAACGCAAAACAAATTGTTGAGTACGCGGCTCTCCTGTAATGCGTCAACGGTTAATAAACGGTCATCTTCATCATCGTCAGCCATTAAAATATTAATCGGTTGAGTTTGTTTACGCGTCATTGTGTATTTCTCCATTATTGTTGTTAGAACCGAAGGGCTCGCTATTTACCGGTATTATTATCGAGAATGTGGCCCCGTGTCCTGGTGTGCTCACAGCATTGATTTGTCCGTTATGCCTTTCCACTATTCTACGACATACCGCAAGCCCTATGCCTGTGCCTTTGTATTCGCTTCTGCCATGAAGGCGCTGAAAAGGAGCGAAGATTTTCTCTGCGAATGTCTGATCAAATCCAATACCGTTATCACTAACCGTTAGTTTTATCCAGTCGTACTCTTCTGACATTAGTATGTCCTGAGTATCCTCTTCGCTTACTTCCTGTAAGTTAATATTAACCACAGGCGTCACTCCCTCACTTTGAAATTTGAGAGCATTAGAAATTAAGTTTAAAAATAGTTGTTCGAGCTGTGTTTTATCACCACGAATGATTGGCAGTGCACTTACGCTTATTTGTGCTGATTTTTCATCAATGGCGATTTCTAAATCGTCCAACACGCTTTCTATAACCTTTTCTAGATTTACATCATCAAAATCTTTGCCACGGGTTGCGACACGTGAAAACGCAAGTAGGTCGGATATAAGCATAGACATTCGCTCTGCTGCGTTTAACATGCGCGCAAGATAATCTTTTCCTCTATCGTCAATAACGTCGTTGTACCCAGATTCTAGCCGGTTGCCGAATGCTCGTATTTTACGAAGCGGCTCTTGCAGATCGTGAGAAGCTACAAATGCAAAATCTTCTAATTCTCGGTTGCTTCTTGCCAACTCGTCAGAATAAACACTTAACTCTTGGGTCCGTTCTTCAATACGCGACTCCAAATCTTCATTTACAGACTCTAAATCAGCTTGATACTTCTCGTGTTCTCGAGAATTGATTTTAAGAAGCAGAAATACAGTAATAATAAGCAGTAAAGTAGTTGCTGAAGAGATAATTAGCGTATTCACCGAGTCTCTTCTTAAACTCATTAAGTTTGCTAGATGCGTTCCTTGCATGTCACGCTCAGATGCATCAACTTCGCGATACAGTTTCTCGAATCGCTTATACAACTCTATGCCTTTGTCGCTCTCGACAAGTTCGATAGCTTCTCGCTTTCGTCCTTCTTTAACGAGTTCAACAATTCCTATTACTTCGTTTACCTTCGCTTTGGTTAAATTGAGTAACTCTTCAATTCTTACAGATTGTTCGTTAATGTCAGATGAAAATGAGCTTACTTCTACTTCGTCCATCAACTCGCTAATAACGCCGAGCGTTTCGGTGTAGTCAGTCAGGTATTCCAGATCGTTAGTAAGAATGAAGCCACGCTGACCAGACTCAACACGTAACACTGCCACGTGAAGTCGATTCACTGCATTGATGACGCGGTTAGTAGTAAATAGCCGTGCTTCTAGCGCAGAAAGGTCATTGAGCGTGCTCACAACATAAAAGGAGTTTGCTGTCATAACAACGATGATCAATACGACCAAAATAATCCAACTGTAAATTGAAGACAGAATTTTAGAAATCATTTACTCATTCCGAAACATTCTCACCCAATTCTGACGTCATTTCAGAGAGGGTGTGGCTGCAGTCTTTTGCACTGCTTATTATTTTATCTAATGCTGCTAGCGCTTTTTCAGGTGCAACATCCCCATTCAGTGCCATTTTCACAAGCTCTGCTTGCATCGAAATTCTGTTTAAAGGTTTACGGGCATCGTGTACAAAAACACTAAGTCGAGAAAACTCTTCGCTCTTCATATCGAATACCTCTCTTTATTCGTCTTTGCTAAGATCACCATAAGCATGGAGGCGGTTGTATAGCGTTTTAGTGCTTATACCCAACATTTCTGCCGCAGTGGTCTTATTGCCATTAACTTTCTCTAGCGTGGCATAGATAAGTTCTTTTTCTACGTCTTCGATAGTGCGTCCTGCCTGTAATGCCGGAGTAGTGCTCTGCTTCTGCGCGAAAGGAGATTCAATGGTTTTAGGCAATTCAATATCGCTCTTTTCAGGATCACTCATTATTGCAGCGCGATGTACAAAGTGTCTTAGCTCTCGCACATTTCCAGGCCAATCGTAAGCTTGTAGTGTATCTAGCTGGCTTTCTTCCCATTTGAAATTTGAGCCATTGTCTTTGTTAAATTCGGTAATGAAAGTTTTTGCCAATAAAGGAATGTCTTCTTTTCTGTCACGCAGTGGCGGAATAGTAATTGGGAAGACGGCGAGTCTAAAATAAATATCTTCGCGTAGAACTTTGCTTTGGGCAATTTCTTCCATTGTTCTATTGGTGGCAGAAACGACGCGGCAGCTAACGGGTATAGTCTTCGTACCCCCCACGCGAATAACGACTTTATTTTCAAGAACTCGTAATAAATTTGGCTGCATATCAATGGGCATTTCTGTAATTTCATCTAAGAAGAGAGTGCCACCCTCTGCCTGCTCAAATACCCCTTCTTTACGACCTACAGCACCAGTAAATGCGCCTTTTTCATGACCGAACAGTTCACTTCCTATCAATTCTTTTGAAAATGCACCGCAGTTTGTGGCGATGTAAGGGCCTTCACTTTCAGAAGCGCGGTGAATTGCTGCTGCGACCACCTCTTTACCAACACCGCTTTCGCCTAATAACATGACATTAGCACTGGTTTTACTTACCCTTGAAATGAGTTTGTATAGCTCTTTCATTACAGTTGACTCGCCAATAAGCAAGTCGAAATGCTTTTCAATCTTCTCTTCAACTGGCTCTTTTACTTTTGCCTTTTTACTTAGCACCGCTTCAATTTCTTCTCGTTGTATAGGTTTAACGAGATAGTCAACGGTAGGGCCACAAAGGCCTTTTATTACACTTTTAACCGAAGGGTGACCAGTGATTAAGGTTACGCGAGGTCTCTTTGGAAGCGCATCAAGTTCATTAAATAAGTGAGCGCCGCTGCCGTCTGGTAGCATAAAGTCTAGCAGCACGTGGTCGAATGTTTCTTTTTCAAGCCAATCACGAGCTTCTGCCAACGTAGCAGCAGTTAAGACGTCATGGCCCAAAAATTCAATAATAGTACAGGCAACTTCAGTAAATTCGGCGTCGTCATCGACTAAAAGTACGGTTAGCACGTGGATGTCCCTCTCTTTCAATATCCATTAAAGAATATGGAATAAAATCAATGTTATAGTTTTATCATAAATAGCAGTAAACCATAACGCAAAAAGCGAACTTGTACTCGAGTGGTTTTTTGCATCATGTTGTTTGATTCTGGGTAACACTGAAAATAGAATTCGAGTAATTTTGTTTAGTTGGCAGTTCAACAGTGCGCCAACCCTACATCAACGCTTCAAAGCCACTATTTAAAACTAACGTTTGTTAAATAGCTCATCAAAGCGAAAAGTGTTACCAATTTACATAGTGTTGCAAAAACTATTCCCATTGGCCTTTAAAGAATGTTTCGCAAAACCAGTGGCACATTTTTCGCTCAACCTATATTAAGTGAGCTTCTTTACTAAAGCTGTTAACAGTTTATTTTGACGACTATTTGTACGTTTTTAGAGAGGCAATAACGCCTTCAGCTTAGTTGAACATAACAACAAAAAGGTCAAAGAAATCGGCAGAGTGGACAAAAACCTATTAGAAATCAATGGCACCTTGCGATGTTTTGAGAAAGATGCAGTGGCGCGCATGTCAGAAATTTTTTAATTTTGCCAATTTGGGGGAGTTATGGGAAAGGGAGGTTATGTCTCTATGTTGGCGTTTTCATCTTTTATCAATTGTACACTTATCGGTGCTATCTCTAGCGTATCTTCTTTAACTGGTGTGACGATTTTACTTATCGCATTGCAAATTTTACTCGGTAGCAGACTCCTTTAATATCCGAAGAAAGTAATCGATATAAATTGCGATGTTGATTAATTACAAAATATCGTCGTGAAAGTAAGACGTGATACTGATGGGGTTGAACGGTTACCCGTTCTTCGCTGTCTTTTTATGATACAGCCAATGTTTCGCTCTTTAACTACATCGAATAGTGTGGAAAGTGGTCTAATAATGCTCCCCACTAAAGCTCATTCTTTTCATGAGATTAATCCCTGCACTCTCGGTATTCATTATGGCCATGGGATAGCCACTGACGACGGCGTAGTGGCTTTGATATACGTATTAATCTCGTTATTTAGGTTTCTGCTATGCTACGAGTATTTACCTTCTACGGTAAGTTAAACTAGTGGTCATTTGGTACAGGAATCTAGCATAAAATCTGATGTAGGAAGGTTCATAGTTTGATACCTCAGTTCCCCCATAAACGCTCGCGCAGCTGGGCCTAGCGTGTCTCCATCTTCAAAAGATAGGTAAAGTAGCGCCTTTCTTAAAGCGGCGTTGTTACTTAAAGGAAGAGGAACCAGCGTGCCGTTTTCCAATTCGTCTTTGATAATTGCAATAGGTAGCCAAGCAAACCCAAGCCCCTGAGCGATTATATCTAATGACGTTCTTACATGACTTACCGTCCACCGCTGTTCTGCATCTAACCAGCCTGCATCAGCTTTGCGCTCCGCCGATGAGTCGCGAACCACGATTTGACGATGGGCTTTGAGATCTTCCAAAGTCAGCGTTCTATTTAGTTGGTGCAGTGAATGGTCTGCATGCGCGACGGCAGCAAATTCGATCTCACATAAATCTTCACTGAATCCATTAGGGAATATGAATGGAGAAATGCCTAAATCTACTTTCCCACTGCTTAGTAGGGCATTGGCACCGCTGAGCACTGTTTCCTCTATTTCGATACGTAGCAAGGGGAATTCTGCAGAAACTTTGGCAAGAACGTTGTAAAGTAATTCAGAGGGAAAAATGATATCTACAGCAATACGCAACGTTGTTTCTGTCCCCACTTTTAAGCTACTTGCTACTGCTTCGAGCTTGTGAGCCTCGTTTAGCAGAAAAGACGCGCGGCGGTACATAAGTTCGCCTTGAGGGGATAGTTGCACTTTGCGCCCAATATTTTCAAAAAGTGTTACCCCAATGGCGTTCTCAAGTTTTTGAACCGCGTGGTGGACACTTGATTGACTTTTATGTACTTGCGCTGCGGCTTGGTTAAAGCCACCAGCATCAACAACGGCTTTAAACATTCGCCATTGTTCTAGTGTAGATTTAAGCATGCACCGCCCTCTAAGCCTTGTTGAGGCTACTTATAGCATACACATATTATACAAGTCATTTCTCATTGGCTTGATTAATGATTGGCACCGAACACGTCACTACCGAAACTCTGTCGTAACCCATATTCATTAGTTGTTCTGCGGCTAGTTTTGCACGAATGCCAGAAGCACAGTGTATATAAAGTGGCGTCGATGCGTCTTTAAAGCGCTCAAGTGCTTTCATCTCTAAAATACCCCGTGGGATATGAAGTGCAGTAGGTACGGGCTGTTTTTCTACTTCACTAGCTTCTCTTACGTCTATTAAGGTTCCGTTATTGTGTTGCAACTCACTGAACGCTTGTTCAGCGGTCACACTACGGATGTCAAAATCAATATTGTTAATTCTAGATTTAATATCAATGAGCATGGAATTTCCTATTCGATTAGTTTGAGTAACGCTAGTTCGAGTTCGTTTTTAATTATATTGGACTGGTAATGTAACAAAACAATATGGAATACCGGAATTCATCGCATAAAATGGCAAGTCGGCAAAATGTCTTATACTTTAGTATAGTTAACGGCTAAATTAGTGCCGAGATACTTTACAGATAGGGAGTGCTTATGTCCGAGGATATGGTATTAGGTTCAGATGTTATAATGGAACACACTGCGGAAGCTGAAATCTTCCTGAAGCAATTCGCGAACAAAACACGCCTCATGGTGCTTTGTTTGCTTTTGAAAGAGGAAAAATCGGTAACCGAACTTTTAGAAGTGGTTAACGTTTCACAGCCCGTAATTTCTCAACATCTTGCGTTATTGCGAGAGTCGAGAATGGTAGCTACTAGAAGGGAAGGTCAAACAATTTACTACCGTCTTGCAGATGAACGAGTCAAGCGTCTTATTGCTTTGATGTACGAGTTCTTTTGCCAATAGCGTTTTTCTTTTTTAAACGACAATGTCCGTGTTTAAAACGGACATTGGATCGTTAAAAAAATTTCCTATAGCTTAACTGCTACTTATTGAATTGCTCGCGCAGCATCGAAATATAACCGTCCTCTGCAATTCTATCGTTATCTACTTCCGGTCTGTTGATCAATTCATCATGACTAAGTTTCACCGACACGTTATGCGCGGCCCAATCTATATTGTCTATATCGCTTGGCATGAGGACAAGGTGTTTGCCGCCTGGCAGCCAATTATTTGTATCAACGACTAACATTACAATTTTCCAACTGTGCGTATCTATAATGAAATTGCTAATATGACCTACATTATCAGTTGTAGTGGCAACCTCGTACCCGCCGACTTCTCCAACGGCTCTCAAATGATTACTGGTCTTCTTAGGGTGTAACGTGTCAGATTCTTCAGCCTGCTGTAATTCAACAAGTTCATTTGGATGAGCAAACTCGCCCCAAGCCCCTGGTCCAATCCAATAGTATCCGTAACCAAAATATTTAAAGAGATTTTCTTCGTATTCTCGAGAAACGGGTTTGTGTTCGTCAATAGATGGGCTATTTTTTAGCTTTTCAACGGTCATATTCACGTGAACGTTATCCTTGTCACCGTCTAGTTCTGTAACTGCGATGGGGGAAATGACCACCTTTCTGCTAAGCGGAAGCCAAGTATTAGTATCAGCAACCAAATAACGTACGGTAAAAGTTTCATCGTCGAAAAGGATGTCGCGGATGCCGCCCACCTTGTCATCCACTGCATGAATAGAAAAGTGAGTAAGCTGTTTTGAACTAATGATCATAGTTGCGCCTCCTTTGCTAGGGCTCATTGTATAGAATGACAATTATTGTTAGTCAACGTCACTCTTTATTACTCTAAGTGTAGACAGTCCTTAACCTTTCTGTATTTTCTTCTTAATTAATGTTGATTGAGATCATTTAAGTCAATAAACAAAAAAGCTCGCTTAAGCGAGCTT
>NZ_JAHHDX010000092.1 GCF_018619335.1 Alteromonas sp. ALT199
ATTTGTAAACTTTGCAATTAACGGGTAAATTTTTCACGTAATTGGTCTGTATTTTGCTGAAATAAGGTTAATTAAATAAGATAATGTTATCTTCTTTGATACCTCAAATAAGAAAGAGCACTGTATTTAATAAAAGAAATATGAGCGAACGCTGTCGAAATTCAGAGCGGCAGGTAGGGCATTGAATGACGGTAAACATTTGTTCGCTAGTTTGTTGTTACCAATGTCGAAATGAATAGTTTGAGGTCGTCGAGCACAAAAACAATGTTATACCATTTATGTATGCCAACTAATACTTATGGCTAATTTTTATGATTACGCGTAGTAGCATTCAGAAAGTCGTGTCAGTATTTAAGATAAATAAAATAAATCGAATAAAACGTGCAGATAGCAAAACAAAAAATTTCAGTCGGGTTAGTAAACCCCAAAAACCCAGTAAACGTCGCATCCATTTTACGTGCTGCAGGGTGCTATGGTGTTGCCAGTGTTTTTTACACGGGGCAACGGTATCGACTAGCTAAAGATTTCAACGCAGACACTAAAGCGTTTCATAAAGTTATCCCCACAATTGGTGTAGATAGCCTGCGGGAAGTTGTGCCTGAGGGCGCTTCTGTAGTTGCTGTAGAATTGGTTGAAGGCGCTACGCCCCTACCAATGTTTGAACACCCAGAAAATGCGTTTTACATCTTAGGTCCAGAAGATGGAAGTATTAGTTCAGATATTTTGTCTTGGTGTGATCACGTTGTATATGTACCAACTTATTCATGTATGAATTTAGCGGCAACAGCGAATGTTTTACTGTATGACCGTCTATCAAAGTCTGATTATGTAAGTGGGGATGCGCTTATCAGACAAAGCAGAGATACGAATAATAAAACGAAAATTCTTTAGAAATTCAAAATTACACTAACTAAGGCTGTTGCTGCGAACAGGAAGTTACCCACAAGCCTAACAATAAATAAAATCAGGGGAGCTTTGCGTTGAAAACTAAAACAATGAGCGCTGTTCGTGCGCTCAACGGTGCCGTGTCTAGTAAGTTAAATCAAATTCCACGACAATTGTTAAAGGTATTTCCACGTCGATTGTCACTTGAAGAAAGTATTTCTAACTTCTTCTTTAGCCGTTACGAGCTAGTGATAGCCAGTGAAGAAAATGAAAAACAAATCAGCTACAAAACGCGTCACAAAGTGTATTGCGAGGAAATGAAGTTTGAGCAACAAAACGCAACGGCGTTAGAAAAAGATAAGTACGATGATCGCGCAATAAACTGTTACATAAAACACCGATCTTCTGGGGAGTGTGCAGGGACAATTAGACTAGTATTGCCGACTAAAGCTGGACTTTCCCTGCCTCTTGAAGAAAAGTGTAGAGATGCTTTTGAAAACGGTGAATTGCTACCCTCAAACCTGGACCCTCAAAGTGTATGTGAAATATCACGGTTAGCTATACCAAGAGAATTTAGAGTGCGCCAGATGCGTACAAAAATTCTGCCCGCCGACAAGCTAGAGAAGATAAAACACAAGAAAAGTACGTCTTTTAATGTAGAGCATTTTCCTTATCTTTCTATCGCGCTCTATTTAATGGCAACGAGTGTTTGCCAACACCTAAACGTGGAGCATGCATACGTGCTTATGGAGCCTAAGCTTGCACGAAGAATGAAAGCGTTTGGAATTCACTTTAACCCTGTGGGTGAAGCTATCAACTTTAACGGTAAACGTATGCCTTACAGGTTATCATCACAGGTTTTATTAAATGACTTAGCAAAACCCCTTAAAGGTTTTCACAAAAAGATACACTCAGACCTTCACACTGCGTTACAAGCTATTAGCGGTGGAGCACAGCCTATAATTCACCCTATTCAACATGAGCAAAAACCTTTACGCGTTGCACAGGCAGCGTAAAGACTTTCATATAGTGCTAATAGTTGGCCGCCCTTGTGGGCGGTTTTTTATGGTTGAATACGTATGCATGTTTTTTAACATCCGGTTAACGAGTATTCTGTTGGCATAATTTACGTTTATCACAGTGATTACCATGCCAAAGTCCCAACTTCGTTTCTGTCTGAAGCCCTTAACTATTGCTATGCTGTCAATTGGTTTAACAGCGTGTTCGGGGCCATCCTCCTCAATGAGCAATAAGATGCCTGCAAGCGAAGGCGCTAGCCCTAACACAACTGTTCAAAGCAGCGATATGTCAACCTCTAGTGATACAATTAGAAGGCAGGGTAAACCGGTCGTTTACCAGGTTTTTACACGTCTATTTGGAAATACAAATTCAAACAATCAGCCTTGGGGGACGGTTCAGCAAAATGGCGTAGGTAAATTTAATGACTTTACCCCTGAAGCCCTTGAAGCCATTAAGTCTTTAGGCACTAGCCATATTTGGTATACCGGTGTGCCACATCACGCGGTAATTAATGACTACACTGATTACGGTATATCAAATGATGACCCAGATGTAGTTAAGGGCCGCGCTGGCTCGCCATACGCAGTAAAAGATTACTACAATGTTAACCCTGACTTAGCTGAGAACCCAGCAAAGCGCTTAGAAGAATTCGAAGCTTTGATTGACAGAACTCATGCTGCGGGAGTGAAAGTTATCATAGACATTGTTCCTAATCACGTTGCCCGTGATTATCATTCTCTTTCTGCGCCTGACGGCGTAAGCGATTTTGGTGCGAAAGACGACACCTCAGTCGAATATGCCCGAAACAATAACTTTTACTATGTTGTGAATGAAGCGTTTCAAGTGCCTAGCGCTGACAATCACCAACCTTTAGGTGGCGAAGCACACCCATTGTCTGACGGCAAGTTCGAAGAGTTTCCAGCCAAATGGACAGGGAACGGTGCAAGAGCTGCGCAGCCAGACATTAACGATTGGTATGAAACGGTAAAGGTTAACTACGGCGTTAAGCCAGACGGCACTTATGATTTTCCCATGCTACCTGATGAATACAGTCAAAAATCTATTGAAGAGCACGCCGCGTTTTGGCAAGGGAAAGATCTTCCTGACTCGTGGTACAAATTTAGAGACATTGCCCATTATTGGATTGACAAAGGTGTCGATGGATTTCGTTTTGACATGGCGGAAATGGTGCCAGTAGAGTTTTGGTCGTTCCTTAATAGCAGCATCAAACAAAAAGAGCCTAATGCGTTTTTGCTGGCTGAGGTCTACCAACCAGATAAATATCGAGATTATATTCACAAAGGCAAGATGGATTACCTTTACGATAAGGTCGGCTTTTACGATACGTTGAAAACTATTATGCAAGGGAAGGGTAAAGTTAGCGAATTGGTAAGTGTCCATAAAAAAATCAACGATATTGCACCACATATGCTGCATTTCTTAGAGAATCACGATGAGCAACGTATTGCGAGTCCTGATTTTGCAGGTAGCGCAGAAAAAGGTAAGCCAGCGCTCGCAGTGAGCGCGCTAATAAGCAGTTCACCAACGCTGCTTTATTTTGGCCAAGATGTGGGCGAAGACGGCAGCGAAGAAACAGGGTTTGGCGACCCCACGCGTACGTCTATTTTCGACTACGTTGGCGTTCCTGCTCACCAGCGGTTTATGAATGATGGAAAATTTGATGGTGGGCAATCTAGCAAAGATGAAAAGGAACTTCATAACTTCTATAAACGTGTTATGTCAATCGCCGCTACTAATCCTGCCATAACTGGTGAGTATAAAAGCCTTCACTCAATGAATCTTAGTGTTGAAGATTCAGCCTATTCAGAGCAGCAATTTGCCTTCGTTCGAAAAAAAGATGGGCATGGCTTAGTGGTAATAGCTAACTTTAGTGATAAGTCTACCGGCCCAATAGAATTTACTATTCCTTTAGATGTTATAGGTTCAGATGGGGAAATTAAAACCCTAAAACCGCTTCTTTCCCACGAGAGCATTAGCTTAGAAAAGGGCAATATAAACTACGAAACCTCGCTATCGCTGGACGGTTTAGAAACTAAGGTTTTTGCGTTTTAAGAAGTTTTAGGACTCGCTACGTAAGCTTAGACGAGAAGTTTCTTGAAGCGAGATGCTATGTGTATTTGCATAGTGTCTCGTGAATACGTATGCAGAGCATTGGTCAGTTGGTCCAAGCAAGGTAGTATCTCGTCATCATCTTGTACTTAACGTATTTTTAACATTGGTGTCCATGTGTTCAAACGTAACAGCGTAAGTAATGCTATATTCCCAACGCGTAAAGCCGCGCTTTCTATATTCGTAGGTATTGTTGCTTCTCTGCCTGTATTTTCTGTTTATTCGTCACAAGAAAATAACGTAAATGTTTACCCTCCTAACTGGTGGGCAGATATGCAACACGCAGAAGTAGAGTTAATGTTATCGGGTAACGACGTCGCCGACGATAATGTCTCTATTACAAAAGGTAATGTGAAAATAAAACAAAGTAGGGCGCTTGATAGCGATAACTACCTTTTCGTCACTTTAGACCTTAGTGAAGCTAACCCACAAGAACTTATGTTGACATTAAAAGATGAAGATGGAAGTTCGCGCGATGTACACTATTCACTAAAGAAGCGAAGTGAAAATTCGTCTTCAAGAGAAGGCTTTGGCCCTCAAGATGCCATTTACCTAATAGCGCCAGACCGTTTTGCCAATGGCAACCTAGAAAATGACAATATTGACGGATACAAGGATAAGGTTGACAGGTCATTTAAAGGTGGACGTCATGGAGGCGATATTCAAGGCATAGCCAACAACCTCGACTATATAAAAGATATGGGCTTTACCCAAATTTGGGCTATGCCAATGCTTGAAAATGCGATGGAAAAGTATAGTTACCATGGGTACTCAACCACTGATTATTACAAGATAGATCCACGCTTTGGTTCTAATGAAGCTTTCATCGAACTTAGCCGAAATGCCAACCAAAAAGGCGTTGGCGTGATAATGGATATGGTACTTAATCATATTGGCAGTGAGCACGCATGGATGGACGATACACCCTCGTCTGACTGGATCAACAATGATGGGAAGTTTGTAGGTACAACTCACAAGCGAGAGTCACTTCACGACCCCCACGCAATATCAAGCGATATTAAGGGGTTTAGCGACGGCTGGTTTGTACCAACCATGCCTGATTTAAATCAGCGTAATCCTCATTTGGCGAATTACTTAATTCAAAATGCTATCTGGTGGGTAGAAACCGCAAACTTAAGCGGTATTCGTGTAGATACCTATTCATATCCTGACAAAGGTTTTTTGAGCCAGTGGACTAACCGTATTATGGACGAATACCCCAACTTTAATATTGTAGGGGAAGAGTGGTCGGTAAACCCTGCAATTACTGCTTATTGGCAAGCGGGTAGTCACCGCCACGATGACTATGACAGTGCTTTACCATCTGTAATGGACTTCCCGCTTCAAGCTGCCGTTGTTCAAGCGTTAAATAGTGATGAAAGCTGGAACTCGGGTTTTATCACTGTTTACGAAACCTTAGCGACTGACTTTTTATATGGTGACCCCAATAATCTAGTTATTTTTCCTGATAACCACGATATGAGCAGAATCTTTACTCAGTTGAACAATGACAAAGCTAAATGGAATATGGCGATGACATTGTTTTTAACCACGCGAGGGATCCCGCAAGTGTTCTATGGAACTGAGATTCTGATGGGTAATGAAGGGACAGAAGACCACGGTATTATACGCACTGACTTCCCAGGCGGGTGGCCAACGGATAGTGAGAAGAACGCCTTTACTGGCTATGGTCTTTCTGATGATGAAAAGTGGGCGCAAAACCGCATTAAAACGCTTTTAGCGCTTCGTCAGTCTCACCCTCAATTATTCAAAGGTGAGTTAAAACACTATGCACCCGGTGACGGTGTTTACACCTACTTTCGAGTAGCTAGTAACACCGAAGGATCTTCCGCAGAAAAACTGATGGTTATTCTTAATAAAAAAACCGTAGATTTGCCCTTAACAAATTACGCAGAGATGCTAGGTACTGATGTATCAATAACGCGGGTAAGCGACGGTGAAAGGTTTAGAGCTTCTGACACTTTAAGCCTTCCGGCAATGTCTGCTAGTGTTTTCATAGTGCAGTAACTTTTTAATTACATTAAAACAATAAATAGAGCAAAGTATGCAAGCAACTCAACCACGCCTTTCTTTCTGGCAAATATGGAACGTCAGTTTTGGCTTTCTAGGTGTTCAATTTGGTTTTGCACTGCAAAACGCAAACGTTAGTCGAATCTTGTCTGACTTAGGGGCAGATCTTCATTCGTTATCGCTATTTTGGCTTGTAGCTCCCATTATGGGCTTGATAGTACAGCCTATTGTGGGTTCTGCATCTGATCGAACATGGAATAGATTAGGTCGACGTCGTCCCTTTATCCTCGCCGGTGCTATCGCAGCAGTCCTGGGTATGATTTTACTCCCCAATGCGCCTATTTTTGTTGCGTTCTTAGCACCTATGTTAATGGGGGCGCTAATGGTCGCGCTTATGGATGCATCATTTAACGTTTGCTTCCAACCGTTTCGTTCATTGGTATCAGACATGGTACCACCGTCACAACGTAACGTAGGGTATTCAATTCAGTCGCTACTTATTAATATCGGTGCGGTTATCGGCTCTATATTACCCTTCGTCTTAACAAACGTTGTTGGCCTTGAAAATACAGCGCAAATGGGGGAAGTCGCGCCTTCTGTCGTGTGGGCATTCTACATTGGCGCAACTGTGCTGCTTGGCACGGTTATTTGGACTGTAGTTCGCACCAAAGAGTACGCACCAGACGAATATAATCGCTATAAAGGGCTAACGGAAGAAGAGATCTTAGAACAACAAACGCCAAAAGCTCCTCTTCGCCAGCGTCTAAGCGAGTTTTTTGTTCTTGTTAAAGACATGCCTACGACCATGAAGCAACTTGCAGTTGTACAATTTTTCTCATGGTTTGCGCTCTTTATAATGTGGGTATACACCACGCCTGCTATTACCCAACACATTTGGAACGTAGATAAGCAGTGGTTCGACCCAGCTTATATTGCGGCTGCGCCTATGGTGCCAGAAGCTATCATCATGGCCAAAGGTGCCGCTGGCGACTGGGTAGGGATTCTTTTCGCCGCATATTCTGTGTTCGCTGCTATCTTCTCTATATTCTTAGCAAAGCTTGCTGATAAGTTTGGTCGCAAGGCTGTTTATGCAACGTCATTAGCGTTAGGCGGCTTAAGCTATGTAAGCTTTTTACTTTTCCAAGACCTAACAATGGTGAACGTAAACTTACTGATTACTGAAGTAACGGTTCCACTTGGCGCGGTAAAACTACTCATTCCTATGATAGGTGTAGGAATAGCGTGGGCGGCTATTCTTGCTATGCCTTACGCCATGCTAGCTGGAGCATTGCCCGCTAATAAAACCGGTGTTTACATGGGAATTTTCAACTTCACCGTTGCTGCGCCGCAAATAGTGTCAGGGCTGACTGCAGGTTGGATCTTAAGTAGTGTGTTCGATAACGACGCTAAATATATAATCGTTGTAGCAGGTGCTTCTATGTTAATTGGTGCAGTATCAGTCTTCTTCGTTAAAGAAGCTGATAAACAAGAACTTGAAGCAGAGTAAGGAGCTTAATGTGTTATTTAAACGTTCAACAATTGCATTAACGTTAGCCGGCTTATTTTGTTCAGCATGCACAAGTACAACTACATCTGTAGTTAATTACAATGAAAGGCATACCGCGCCGGCTATCGTCGGCACCAGCACGCCGTTTGCTAGCGAAGCGGTTTACTTTGTTGTGACAGATCGCTTTGTCGACGGTGACCCCAATAATAACCACGAAGACCAAGGTGGTAATCATCCCACGTGGCAACTGCCGTTAGAAGGCCCCGATGGGAAGAACGCCTATGTGGGTTACATGGGCGGTGATTTACAAGGTATCTTAAATAACGCTGATTACATCAAAGAGATGGGCTTCACGGCGGTTTGGATGACGCCTGTCCACGATAACCCTGATCATGCGTTTAATGGCGATGAGCCTGTTACTTATGGCGGTGCGTTTAAAGACGGCGGTAAAACAGGCTATCATGGGTACTGGGCAACTAACTTTTATCAAGCTGATGAACATTTGATTAGCGACAATTTAAGTGTAAGTGACTACACCGCGAAAATGCGTGAGCACGGTCTCAAGTCAGTATTTGATATAGTAGCGAATCACGGCACACCAAGCTTCACTATGGAAGAGGACTTGCCAGGCTATGGAGAACTCTACGATAGGGATGGAAATTTGGTTGCTGACCATCAGAACCTAGCGCCTGAAGAGTTAGATCCTGAGAATAATCCGCTACATAGTTTTTTTCATAACTATCCTGATTTAGTAAAGCTCTCAAACCTTGATGACGAAAACCCAGCGGTACGGGATTATTTGATTAATAGTTACCTTTATTGGATTTCTCAAGGTGCAGATGCGTTTCGGATAGATACCATTAGGCATGTACCTCACTCATTTTGGCGCGAAGCCTCAGACCGTATACGTGAAGAAAACCCAGACTTTTTTATGTTTGGCGAAGCGTTCGATTACGAAGCCAATAATATTGCTCAGCATACATTACCTAAAAATGGCGGCGTGAGCGTACTAGACTTTCCTATGCAAAAAGCTATGGTTACCGTTTTTGAAAAACCGCTTGAAAGTGACTTTTCAGAGCTAGAAAAAGTACTTTATCTTACCCATGGCCCATACAGTAATCCGTATGAATTAACTACATTCTATGACAACCATGATATGGCGCGCATTAATGCTACTGATAATGGCTTTATTAATGCACACAACTGGCTGTTTACTGTTCGAGGTATTCCGGTTGTTTACATGGGCTCTGAGATAGGCTTTATGCGCGGTACCACAGAGCATGCGGGCAATCGCAATTATGTCGGTCAAGAACGCTTGGACCAAGCTAAAATCCATCCTATTCAACAGTCGCTAACAAAGATTGCTAATGTGCGTAAAAATACCATCGCGCTACAGCGTGGTGTCCAAGTAAACCTTGAGATAGACGGCCATCTAGCATCGTTTTATCGCGTAGTTGATACTAAAGATACGCACCAAACTGCACTCGTTTTACTCAACAAGGGGAATGAAGCGCAGTCATTTCAGGTTAGTGAATTTATGCAGTCGGGCGACTGGGTAGAGCAATTGTCTGGTGAAACCCAGACTGTGGCTAATGGTGCAGCATTAAAGACTAAAGTTGCACCTAATGGCGTTCAGGTGTGGGTTCGCGAAGGCAAAATTAGCAGCCCTGAGCTACTAATCCAAATTGAATATCAGCTGGCCCGTCAGTAAAAAACTGCAAGCTAGCAACTAGCAATCCTAACAACAAAAAAGCCCCAAGCGTTAACGTTTGGGGCTTTCTATTTTATGTATGAGCTATTGCCAATAAATGTGTAAATTTCTTACTTCTATTCTGTACCGCAAGACTGACGAATAATAATATCCGCAGGCATCAAGTAATCTTGAACTTCTTCGTTATTAATGGCTTTTATTAACGTATTAACCAAAAGCTCACCCGCTAGTTTAGTATTTTGTTGAACAGTAGTTAGTGAAGGGGTGGTGTAAGCAGATACGGCAATATTGTCATAACCAACAACTGCAACATCATCGGGCACATTCACTTTTGCTTGGCGTAAGGCTCTTAGCACACCCATTGCAATAAGATCTGAAGCACAGACAATCGCTTGGGGGAGTTCGCCACTTTGCAATAACGACTTAACCGCTTCAGATCCGGCATCTTCGGTAGATATTGCGTTACGCTGAACACTTGATTGAGCAAGACCACGAGACTGAAGCGCTTTAAAATAACCATCAAAGCGCGCTTTAAATTCAGGTGCATGGTCACCGTTGTCACCAATAAAGGCAAATGATGTTTTACCCAAACCAATTAAGTGTGATGTAACACTTTGACCACCTTGGTAGTTGTCACAACCGATACTTACTCCCGGGTGTGCTTCATCTGGCGCGCCCCAACGAACAAAGTGAGTGCCTTGAGATTCAAGTTGAGCGACTTTGGTTTGATAATCAGTGTAGTCGCCGTAACCTAGCAATATAATACCGTCGGCTTTGTTTGAATCTTCATACTCTGCGTGCCAATCATCGTCCAAATTTTGAAACGACACAAGAAGGTCGTAATTCGCTTGCGCACATGCACGGGTAATACTACCAAGCATTGCTAAAAAGAAAGGGTTGATCATCGAGTCGTCAGACGTTGGATCTTCAAATAGAAGTAGGGCGATTGTGCTGCTCTTTTGCTTTCTCAAATTACTAGCGTTCTTATCCACTTTGTAATTGAGTTCCCGGGCAATACGCTGAACGCGGTCACGAGTTTCTTGGTTTACTAGAGGGCTATTATTTAACGCTCGCGAGACTGTTGACTGCGAAACCCCTGCCAAGTGGGCAATATCAAAAGAGGTTGCTTTTTCTTTCATAAACACCATGTTTTGCTGCTACGACAATGTTGTCGCCAAATTAGATTACCATATTTTTTAAGTAACGCGTGTTTTTTGCTTTGCAGACGCTTAAATGCCATGCAAAATTCATAAAGCGTCAGTCTTTATTTATGCTTAAGCAGGTTTTACTGAAGTCGATACGGTGTGCTTTATACGTGGATCGCTCTTAATTCAACCACTTGTCAGGCTTCTTTGAATAAAACATGGTTGAAGCAATTACGAGAGTGTTATACTCAGCGAGATTTTGAAATATTACGTGCATAAGGGGAACAAGCGAATGGCCGAGACTGAACAACGTCCGACCAATTTTATCCGTCAGATTATCGATAAAGACCTGTCAAGTGGTCTGCATGACGTTATCAAAACTCGATTCCCGCCGGAACCAAACGGGTTTCTCCATATAGGCCATGCTAAGTCTATTTGTCTAAACTTTGGTATTGCACAAGACTATACTGGGTCTTGTAACCTTCGATTTGATGATACTAATCCTGCTAAAGAAGACATTACTTACGTTAATTCTATTAAAGAAGACGTTCTGTGGCTTGGCTTTAAGTGGGATGGCGAACCGCGCTACTCTTCAAATTACTTTGACCAACTTCATGCATATGCTGTTGAGCTTATTGAAAAAGGCTTGGCCTATGTAGATTTTTCGGCTCAAGACGTTATGCGCGAAATGCGTGGTACGCTTAAAGAGCCAGGTCAAAACAGCCCTTATCGAGATACAGACGTTGAGACCAACCTTCATGAGTTTGCCAAGATGACGGCAGGCGACTACAAAGAAGGCGAATGTAGCTTGCGTGCAAAAATCGACATGGCGTCGCCGTTTATGTGTATGCGTGACCCGGTAATCTATCGCGTTAAACATGCACATCACCACCAAACCGGTGATAAATGGTGTGTGTATCCGATGTATGATTTTACCCACTGCATTTCGGATGCTATCGAAGGCATCACACACTCGTTGTGTACATTAGAGTTCCAAGATAACCGTCGTCTCTACGATTGGGTTATAGACAATATCTCGATTGACTGCACGCCTCGTCAGTATGAGTTTTCTCGTCTCAATCTAGAATACACAGTGCTGAGTAAACGTCGCCTTATTCAATTAGTCGAAGAAAATCATGTAAGCGGTTGGGATGATCCTAGAATGCCAACCGTTGCAGGCTTACGACGCCGTGGTTATACACCTGGCTCTATCGTAGAGTTTTGTAAACGTATTGGTGTGACCAAGATGGACAACATGGTTGAAATGTCCATGTTGGAAGCTTGTATTCGCGATGATCTAAACGCCAACGCGCCTCGTGCAATGGCCGTACTTGACCCTATTAAGCTGGTTATCGAAAATTATGAGGAAGGTAAGGCGGAAACACTGATTGCGCCTAATCATCCTAATGATGAGAGTATGGGGACGCGTAGTATTGGTTTTAGTCGCGAAGTATATATTGAAGCGGAAGACTTCCGTGAATCGGCAAACAAAAAATTCAAGCGTTTAGTGCTTGATAAAGAAGTTCGTCTTCGCAACGCCTATGTAGTGAAAGCGAATCGCGTTGAAAAAGACGAAGATGGCAATGTAACTACCGTTTACTGTACGTACGACCCAGAAACATTAGGTAAAGATCCCGCTGATGGACGCAAGGTTAAAGGCGTAATTCATTGGGTGGATGCAGCAACAGCTCAAACGGCTGAGTTTAGACTTTATGACCGTTTGTTTAATGTTCCAAATCCAGCAGCAGAAGAAGATTTTACTGATGCGATAAATCCCGAGTCGCTAGAAGTGAAGCAAGGCTGGGTGGAGTCTGAACTAGTTAACCACGTACCTGAAGTGGGTGCATGGCAGTTTGAACGCACCGGTTACTTCTGTTTAGACAAAGACAGCACAAACGACAAGCCGGTTTTTAACCGTACGGTTGGCCTCAGAGATACATGGGCAAAAATGGGCGAGTAGGCTTCGGTTCTTACTAGACTTTATACATTTACATTAAAAAAACCGCTTAAGTGTAAACTTAAGCGGTTTTTCATTTAATTAGGGATAGTTTTTAGTTAACTATTTAGGTTGGCAATCGAGAGACTGTCCGGTTATTTCCTTACTGTCTTCGCCCATAAGGTAAAGATACATAGGCATAATATCTTCCGGCGTTTTTAATGTTTCTGGGTTTTCTGCTGGAAAAGCCTGTGCTCGCATATGCGTGCGGGTACCGCCTGGGTTTATACAGTTGAAACGCAGTGTTTTGTTCTGATATTCTTCAGCAAGGGTTTGCATTACACCTTCTGTTGCGAATTTCGATACCGCGTATGTACCCCAGAACGCGCGGCCTTTTCTTCCAACACTAGAGGTAGTAAAAATAACTGAGGCATTTTCTGCTTTCTCTAACGCCGAAATAAGCGCCTGCGTCATGTATACCATGCCATTTAGATTTATTTGCATTACGTCTTGCCACTCTTGCGCATCAATGTCTTTAAATGCGCTCAAATGACCTAAAATACCAGCATTATGAAGCACGCCGTCCAATCGACCAAATTGGTCAATAATGGTTTGTGTCATCTGTTGATAATGAGAAGGTGTTGCACCTTTAATATCTAAAGGGATAATTGCGGGCTCTTGACCGCCTGCAGCAACAATTTCATCATACACCGCTTCAAGTTTAGACACGGTGCGGCCTAACAAAATACAAGTAGCACCATGTGCCGCATAGGTTTTTGCGGCTTGTGCACCAATTCCATCGCCAGCGCCGGTGATAAGAATTACTTTATCGCATAATAAATCCACAGGTGCGTTGTAATCGTTCATTGTTTTCCTTCAAAAGCTTAATTTTTATCGCAAAGATTGGGGTCTGCAGACCCAATAAAAAAATAGACGTCAGATCATACTCGGCCTGACTCACAAGTAAAACAATGAATGAAAAATTCTTCAAACGTAAAAAAAGTTAACGAAAGTAGTTAACAAAACTTTGCAAAGTTGCAACAAAGTCAATAAGATTGAGCAAGATACAACTGGTCTAACATGTTTAAAACTATCAACTACACCTGTAAAGACAGGGTAGACCAAGCTACTTTTAGAAGAGCTAGGTTTTAGACACAGAATAACAACAATGCTTGTAGGGAGTAGAGATGAGAAAACTCGTATTAAGTTCCAGTGTGGCCCTTGCGCTGGGTCTAGCAGGCTGTGGTGGCTCCGATGAAACCCTTTCCGACATTCAGGCCGAAACAGAAGTCCAAACGCCATTTTCACGAATAGTTTTTGACCCAGCTACTGGGAATTTAAATATACCTAATGACCTTCTAATGCTTCCGGGCGATGACGGTTTCTTTGATTACACGCTGAATATTCCAGTAGATGATCCTACAGATTTTGGTGATCCGCAAAACGCACTAAACGTGTTAGACGGCTGGTCTACGCAACATCCGTTTGTTATTAACGTTGAAACGCCTGTTGGCGCATCGCTCGACGAGAGCTCTTTAGCATCTGGGGTACTTTTATTTGAAGCAACGCTAGGGCTTGACCAAAGCGATCCAGACTGTGCTCAAATTTCTACGCCTTCAGCAGGTTGTAAGCTTGGTGATCAGCTTACCTATGGTGTTGATTACGTACTTAGCTTAGCGGACAGTAACACTATTACTTTTGTACCATTAAAACCGCTTAAACCTGCTCAAGGTTACATGCTGGTTATGACCACAGAGTTAAAAGACTCATCAGGTAAATCGGTACAAGGCTCAACAACGTGGGACTCGGTACGACAAGACATAAATACTAATCCGCTATCAAGCGATGCGCAGCTTCAGCTTCAAGGTTTGGTGAATTCATTTGTAAACCCACTGCTGGGAGCGGGCTTTGCGCGTGAAGACATCACTTATGTGTCCACTTTCACAACCCAGTCTATAGCTAATTCCCTTGATACTATCAAAAAGGTAATGATTAGCGGTTTTGCACAACTAGCTGCTGGTGGGGACCCATCTGCGCCAACTGCGCTTCCAGCCATTACAGTTAGCGATGTTACTGCAGCGCCAAACGCGATGGAAGCGTTAGGCCTTGTTAATGAAACTGTTGTCGCTGGCGCGGTTGAATTGGGTAAACAAGGATTACCGGATAACATTCAAGCAGCGATTGACGCTACAGACTTTAGTTTACTAGAAACTTGCGCGGGGCTTGCTGGAACGGCGTCAGGCCAACTCGCGGCTCAGTGGGGAGCGCTAAATGAATTTGCAGTTGGCGTATCTACGGGAATATTGGCGCAAGCTGGTCCGTTTTGTGCTGCACAACGTTACGAAGGTAATATTGCACTGCCGTATTTCTTAGGAGTACCAAGTGCAGAGAATCCACTTGCACCAGTAAATGACTTTTGGAAAGCAGCGTGTGATAGCGGTATTGTACTAGCAGGTACTCCGCAAGAATTACTTGCCACCGCAGAACCAGGTCCTAATGCCGCAATGTGTTCTTCGCTTGGCCTTGCAGACGTTCGTATTAATGGCGAAATGCTAGATAGCGCAAGAAATATCACTAAATTCAATCCATACCCACAGCCTACTGGCGGAAATATGGGAACGGAAACCTTGGACGTTCAGGTTACTATCCCTGATCCAGCTATTGCGGGCGCATTAGGATTCCCTATCAGCATGCCTGAAGCAGGGTGGCCAGTGGTTATTCTAGCGCACGGTATTACCAGTCAAAAAGAAGATATGCTTGCTATCTCAGGCACGTTGTCTCTGGCCGGAATTGCGTCGGTAGCTATTGACCAACCACTACACGGTAGCCGAGGCTTTGATCTAAATGGCGATGGAACCGATGAGTTAAATGCAACATCAGTAAGTGCAACCCATTACATGAATCTTGCTAGTCTGCCAACTGCTCGCGACAACCTACGCCAAAGTGTGTCAGATTTACTTGGTTTGCGTTTAGGGCTTAACGCCGTAGTTGATACCACTGCAGCGCAAAACGTTAAGTTTGATATGTCTCGCGTTTCTATCATGGGTGTATCGCTAGGTGCGATGACTGGCGGTAACTTTGCTGCAGTTGCTAATACATCAATGGGCGGTGATTTAGCGGCACTTGACGGCATGTTTGCTGTTAAGCAAGCATCGCTCGAATCTCCTGGAGGTGGCGTAGCTCAATTCCTATTAGAATCTCCTTCATTTGGACCTCTAATTAAAGGCCTGTTGCTTTCGCAAGCATCTGAAGAGTTTGTTGCTTTACTTAATCAATTATATCAAACCACCGATGTAAGCGAAGACCAGCTTCGAGCGGCAGTTTCTGTTTTTGAAGATAACCTAACTGCAGAACAAGCTGCTGAAGTAAATGCGGTATTCGCTGAATTTGCGTTTGCAGCGCAAACAGTGATGGATGCAGGCGACCCAACCAACTATGCTCAGACATTAGGTAGTAATACACCTGTACATATGATGACTGTAGTAGGTGATGGTAGTGACGAAAACTTACCTGATCAGGTAATTCCAGTTTCGACAGCGTTACCTCTCTCTGGTCAGCTTTCGCTAGCGGCGACAATTGGCTTAGAGCAAGTCACAACTACTCAAGGACCTGGTGCAGATCCAATCAGTGGAGTGGTGTTGTTTAATAGTGGTGCACATGCTTCTAGCTTAAGTCCAGCAGCAAGTGCGGCGGTAACCACAGAAATGCAAAAAGAAGTGGCTGGGTATATTGCCTCTGACGCGCTTGTGCTTCCTATTTCGGATGAAAGTGTTGTTGCGAACTAGTCACGTTTAATTTGTACCAAAAAGCAGTGTTACAACTGCTTACATTTTACCAAGTAAAAGCCGGCATCTACGCCGGCTTTTTTTTTCATTATAAGCAGAATGTTATTTGAATGCTTTGCGGTGTTAATGTAATGTAAAATAAAGGTCCGATCAGTTTCACTGATAATAAAAAATCACTGTGTTTAAATCACTTACGACACGAGATGACGACCTTATTCACTCATCATTAGGGAACATATGCGATGATCAACCAAAATAAATTTACTGCTAAGCGGACGCTTATTGCACTCTCACTTATGGGTCTGTTAACCGCTTGTGGCGATAACGACAACGATTTCTCAAACGTAGAGCAGCCAGCGCCGCCGACGCCTACCACTCCGGAACCAGCGCCTACACCTATTCCTGCGTTTTCACCAGATGGCACTTTGTCAGCAGACGTTACATGGACGACCTACGGTGTACCACACGTAAAAGCGGATAACCTTGAAAGTATGGCGTATGGAGTAGGCTACGCCTTCGCAAGAGATAATCTCTGTGTACTGGCAGACCAAATTCTTAAGTACAATTCCGAACGTGCCAAGTTTTTTGGCCCAGACCAAGTGCCCGGTAGCGGCGACTCCGAACATCTCATTAACGATTTCGGCTTTTTAACGTTAGGTATCCGAGAACTTGCGGAAGAAAACTTACCGAGAATGTCTGCTAATTCAAGGGCAATGTTTCAAGGCTATACGGCTGGGTACAATCGGTACTTGAGTGAAACGCCTGTTGAAGAGCAAGATCAAAGCTGTGCGGGTCAACCTTGGGTCACTGAAATTGATAGCATTGACTTGTTAACCTACTCCTTAGGGGTAGCACTGCTACCCGGAGCGGCTAATTTCTTAGGCCCAATGTTTATTGCCGCGCCCGAAGGTGAGAGTTATCTACCTACACCAGCTGCGTCATCAAGTGAAGTTGCTTCTTCATTTAAGATTGCGCCTACGGTTAGTTTACCCGAACGAAACCCTCAAGAAATGGGCTCAAACGGATGGGGACTTGGCAGCGATAAAACGACCAATGGCAAAGGCATGGTGTTAGGGAACCCGCATTTTCCCCACACCGGCAATCTACGCTTTTGGAATTTTCACGCTCAAGTACCTGGTCATCTAAATGTTACAGGCGGCTCGCTAATGGGCTTACCTGGTGCTGTGAATATTGGGTTTAACGAAAACGTTGCGTGGACTCACACATTCTCAACTGCTGAACATTTCGTAGTTTATCAATTAACCCTTGATGAAGATGATGAATCAGGCCTTACTCATATCGTAGATGGGAATAGACGCACCATTTATGAGAAACCGTTACAAATAGATGTTGCGGTGGGTGGCGGACAAACAATAAAACTTAGTAAGACGGCCTATTACACCAACTATGGCCCTATGATTGAAGTTCCGGGAAATTTTGATTGGAATGGCAATAATGCTTTTGCCATAAAAGATGCGAACTTACCAAATATTGACGTAGTCGATCATTGGCTCGCCATGAATATGGCCACATCAATGGACGAATTTAAGCAAGCTTTCAAAGACTATGATGGTGTAATTTTCAACAATACTATGGCAGCTTCTGAAGATGGCCAAGTATTTTATATTGACGATTCCACCGTACCGAACTTAACCGAAACTGCAATAGAACAATTAACAACAAATCCGTTACTTATTCAAACTAAAGCGGCCGCTGGCTTTACCGTATTACCAGGTAATATTTCACAGTTCGATTTTGAAGGGCCTGTTCCTTATGAAGAAGCACCTAAGTACGAAGGCACAGATTCGGTTCAAAATTCAAATGACAGCTATTGGTTGACGAATTTGAATTCTCCTATTGTTGTTAGCAACCCGCTATTTGGTAGCGTGGAATACCAACAAACACTACGCTCTAGAATGGGGCAGCAGTTCATTGAAAATGAGGCAGGAAGCGATGGTACGTTCACGCCAGACGAAGTAGAGGGGCTATTATTCAACAACCGCAGTTATTTGGCAGAGAATATTCTGCCTTCACTGCTTACACTATGTGCAGAACAAGGTGATACGCCAGTAGATGTAAACGGAACAAGCGTTGATGTATCGCAAGCGTGTGCTGCGTTGGAAGATTGGGATGGCACCATGAATCTTACCAGTACCGGCGCCCATGTGTTTAGAGAGTTCGCTTTTCAATTTAACCAAGCGCCTCAGTGGGAAGTACCGTTTTCGCTTGATTCACCTGTAACTACGCCATCAGGTTTGGTTCAAAACAATATTACTCTTGAGCAGCTAGCGCGTGCTACACAGGTCATTGAACAAGCAGGCGTAGCATTTGATGCGCCGCTAGGTGATGTGCAATTTGTTGAGCGTAGTTTACCTGATGGCACTGCTTCGGGCATCAAATTGCCGTGGGCTGGCGCTCATAATATTGAAGGTGGCTTTAACGTATTTGACGTTAGTAGTAATAGAAACGGAACCCAGTTGCCAAGACATAGCTACGAAACAATAAACAGCAATACGGCAATGAGTGCTGAAGCACAGGGGTATCACATTAACTATGGAACTAGTTGGGCAATGGTAATCAATTTCACCGAAGAGGGACCTAAGGGGCGTGGAATATTAACATACTCACAATCTCGCAAGTACGGCAGCGAGCACTTCCTAGACCAAACTCAACTTTATTCTACTCAACCAACATTAAGGGATATCTTTTTCACTGATGAAGAAATTGAAGCGAATAAGATAGAGCAGGTTAACCTATCGTCAGAATAAGACGAGACTGGTATTATAGGTAATTACATCAGCGGCTTTGCCTGAATTTAGGTAAAGTCGCTATTTACGTTGTGAATAGACAACGACGGTTACCCGTTTTTTTACTAGGAGTAGAGTTTGGAGTTTTTGTACGAGTACGGTTTGTTTGTTGCCAAAGCAATCACGTTAGTCATCGCTTTCGTTGTAGTTATATCAACAATTGTTGGTGTAGCAAGTAAGCAGAAGCAGGGGAAGGGGCAACTTGAAATCGTGTCAATTTCAGAGCAGTTAAAGGACATAACTAACTACGCGAAAGAAGTCCTTTTAGATAAAAGCGCGCTAAAAAAATTAGCCAAAGAACAGAAAAAAGAAGCAAAAGCTAAAAGCAAAGCAAAAAACAAAGAGCAAGGTGAAGCGTCTGAAAAATCCCGTATGTATGTCATAGACTTTAAAGGTTCTATGGATGCCAATGAGGTTGAACATTTGCGCGAAGAGATTACCGCTATTTTATGTGTAGCAAATAAAGAAGATGAAGTACTGGTTCGTCTTGAAAGTGGCGGTGGTGTTGTTCATGGGTATGGACTAGCCGCGTCGCAACTACAGCGTATTAAAGAAAAGGGTCTTAAATTGACTATCGCGGTGGATAAGGTTGCAGCTAGCGGTGGTTATATGATGGCTTGTGTTGCAGATAAATTGTTGGCTTCACAGTTTGCGTATATAGGAAGTATTGGTGTTTTAGCTCAACTTCCCAATTTTAACAAGCTACTGAAGAAAAACGACATTGAGTTTGAACAACATACTGCGGGTGAATTTAAACGTACGCTAACTATCTTTGGTGAAAACAACGATGAAGGTCGCGCTAAGTTTAAAGAAGAAATTGAAGACATTCATGTGTTGTTCAAAGATTTCGTTCAAAGTCAGCGTCCAGAAATGGATATAGACAAAGTCGCTACGGGTGAATATTGGCCAGGTGTAAAAGCAAAATCTCTTGGCTTAATTGACGACATTACGACGTCAGATGACTATATTTTGTCGAATTATCCAGAACGTGAAATATTCAGTGTTAAGTATGCTGTGAAGAAAAACGTAGCAGAGAAACTTGGCATGTCGGCAGCGAATGTTGTTGAGCGCGTGTTTATGAAATCAATGAGCAAAGCGCGTCACTGGTTTTAATAAAGATAATCTGTCTGTGTTTATTACAACAGGACCATTAACATAGTTAATAAGCACAGATAGGCGTAAAATTTTCTAATCTACAAAAGATAATAAAAAGAATATGGCACAGCGTACTAAAACCGATATATTGGATGCGGCTGAATACTTGTTTTCTCAAAGTGGTTTTACCCAGACCTCAATGCGAGAAATTACCGCCCGAGCAGAAGTCAATTTAGCGTCTGTAAACTATCACTTCGGCAGTAAGAAAAATTTAATTCAAGCCGTGTTTAAGCGATATTTTGATGAGCTTATGCCACAAGTAGAGACTTGCTTAGCCTCTCTTCCGCCTATTAAAGGTGCTGAAGGCGTAGAGCAACTTCTTTACTCGCTCATTCCACCTATGTTGCATCTCAACACTATCTCTGAACAAGGTACCGCCACTTTTGTAAAATTACTTGGCCGCGGGTACAACGAAACTCAGGGGCATTTACGTAAATTTTTAATGCAGGATTACGGCAATTGCATACGTGCACTTGTAGACGCTATCCGACGCTGCTTACCTGAGTTACCAGAGGAAGAACTATTCTGGCGATTGCATTTTGCTATGGGAAGTTTTGTTTTTTCGATGGCATCAAGTCAGGCGTTAACCGAAATTGCTGAATCTGATTTTCACAAACATGTCGATATAAAAGAAGTTATTCAACATCTTGTTCCATTTGTCGCTCAGGGATTTGCCGGCAAATAGAATAGTTATTTCTTTATACATGAACAAAACGCTAGTCTCCCCCAGAAGGAGACTAGGCGTCATGTGAAATGCTGTTTTAGAAATTAGCGTGGAAGGGTGGAACCAGGTGTTTCGGCATCGAGTTTTTCTGCCCAAAAATTTTTAACCGAGAAGCCTGATTTTTTAGAAGTAGAGGCTTTTTTCTGTGCGGGTTTAGCCGCAGCTTTTTTCTCTTTCTCTTTGGTCTTAGGCGTACCAGAAACTAAAGATTCTGCCATTTCCTGCAGCTGTGCTAAACGCATATTTTTGCCGCCGTCTACACTGTACCAACCGCTTTTACTTTCGATAGACGGCGATTTTTCGTTAGCTTTTTCGTAAGCTTCAGTGAAAGCCGCTATTACGGCATCTTTGTCTAAGTTAGTCATGCTTTTTTGCTCTTTATTTTGTTAAGATGACGAACGTTTTACAACCTGTAATACCGAAAGGTAGCTTCGGCTTATCTATAGCGCAACGTGTAACCTATGTAAGTGGAATGGAAATAAGTCTTGCTCTGAGAAGTTCAATCTTTATTCACCATTTATCCACGAACTACATGTGTCGACTTAAAGGTATAATGCTAAACGTTCGCGTATTTTATAGCGTTTTTTTAATAATTTGTCTAACTTTTAACCGGAGGACTTGTGTCTATTACCCGCCTAGAACTACAAAATTATCTTGAAGGAATGTTGAGGGTTAGCGAAATCAGCGATTATTGCCCTAATGGTTTACAGGTAGAGGGCACGAGCAAAATAGAAAAAATAGTGACAGGCGTTACGGCTTCACAAGCTTTAGTTGACGCAGCTATACAGGCTAATGCCGATGCACTTATAGTCCATCATGGTTACTTTTGGAAAGGTGAGTCACAAGCAGTGACTGGTATGAAAAAGCGCCGCCTTTCGGCTTTACTCTCCAGCAACGTTAATTTGTTTGCTTACCACCTGCCGCTAGATGTCCACCCAGAACTTGGTAACAATCGTCAGCTTGCCTCGCTGTTAGGTATTCAAAATGTTAGTGCGGTAAATAGCATTAAACCTATTGGCGTTGTCATGCAGGGTAATTTCGAGAAACCAATCGAAGCGACCGAGCTGCAAGGTGTTTTACGAAACCTACTTGGAAGAGACGTCCTATTAGAAGGGCCTGTATCAAAATCTATATCAACAGTTGCTTGGTGTACAGGAGGTGGTCAGGGGTTCATAGAGCAAGCGGTTGAGCGTGGTGTAGATGCTTTCATTACGGGTGAAGTTTCTGAACAAACCGTACACACAGCAAGAGAAATGGGTATCACTTTTTTCGCGGCAGGACACCATGCCACCGAACGCTACGGAGTGAAAGCCTTAGGCGAACATATTGCCCAGCAGTTCGATGTGACAGTTGAATTTATTGATATTAATAATCCAGCGTAGTGAAGACGGTAGTGTATGAATAACGATCGTATCTTCGATGGTATCGCTGAGAAGTTTTCAAGCAATATTTACGGAACTACTAAGGGTAAATTACGGCACACATTGTTATGCGATGTTCTTGAGCCTTATTTAAAAACACCTATTCGCGCGATCGAAATAGGTGGGGGCACAGGCGTAATGACAGCCCATATTGCCTCAAAGGGGCATTCAGTTGTTTTAACTGATGCGTCTATAGACGTGCTTAATCAGGCGGAATGCTTACTTTCTGATGCATCAAACATAACTATACGGCATCAGTACCTACAGCAAATTGAAGACCTGAGTGATTTTGATTTAGTGATTTGCCATGCAGTCTTAGAATGGCTAGATGCACCGTTCGACGCTATAGATTTCATATATAGCAATATGAAACCCGGTGCGCGTTTAAGTTTAAGCTTCTTTAATCAAGATGCGAATTTATTTGCCAATGCTATTTACGGCAATTTTGATTACATAGCCAAAGGCATGAAAGCGAAAAAGCAAGTTAGGTTAAACCCTAAGCAACCACTTAGCGCAATGCGAGTAGTTGAACATTGCGAGTCACTGGGCTTTAACATTGTTGATAAAGCGGGCATTCGCTGTTTTCATGACTACATGCGAGATATTTCACACCAAAACAGCAAGTTTGATGATTTACTTGCGTTGGAGCGACAGTACCATAGGGAAACACCTTACCTATGGCTCGGAAAATATTTCCAACTGATTTTGGAAAAGCAGTAATTCGATTAACTATTCAAAGAATGCTAAATGCAACAGGTGATGACCTAGAGCGTGTTGTCACCCGTAACAATGTTGTTAAGTGTAGTTGCGGCGATTTCGTCTAATGCTTCGTGCGTAAAGAAACCTTGGTGCCCAGTTATTAGGACATTTGGAAAGGTAGTCAATCTTTGGAAAATATCATCTTGTATAATTTCCTGTGAATGATCGCTGAAGAAGAGTTCAGATTCTCTTTCATAAACATCTAGCCCCAAGTAACCTATTTTTCGAGTTTTAAGCCCTTTAATGATGGCTCTATCGTCGATAAGACCGCCTCGAGACGTATTAACAATCATCACACCCTGTGGCATTTTGGCAATACTATTTGCATCGATAATATGATGACTCTGTTCGTTGAGTGGACAGTGCAGCGTCACAATAGTACTTTTCTCTAATAATTCATTTAAAGATACATAATGCGCACCCATATCAAGCACTGAGCCATTTTGATATGGATCGAAGCAAACAACTTTACATCCAAAGCCTAGAAGTATGCGTATTACCGCTCTACCAATTTTTCCTGTGCCAATTACACCTACAGTTTTACCGTGAAGAGTAAACCCCATTAACCCACCAAGATCGAAATTACCCTCACGAACGCGGTTGTAGGCTTTATGGGTTTTTCTATTTAGCGTAAGGATAAGTGCTAATGTGTGTTCTGCAACCGTTTCTGGGCTGTAAGCAGGTACGCGGCTTACAGCAATACCAGCCTTCGCTGCTGCGTCCACATTAACATTATTAAAACCGGCGCATCGCAGGGCTACGTGTTCTATACCGCAGTCTTTTAGTACGTCGATAGTCGCTGCGTCAACGTTGTCGTTTACAAATACCACTACATCACTAAACCCCTTACAGCCAACAGCGGTTGACGAATTTAACGAATGCTCAAAGAATGTGGCGCTAATAGTAGTACCGTTGGAATTGCTATAGGATTTTAATAACTCAGAAAATACCTCTTGTTCGTAAGGTCGGGTACTAAAGAAGGCGATCTTCTTGTTTTGTGAGCCGTTAACCTGTGTGAAGGTCTTGTCGCTAGGAGTGGTTTTCATTTTAGTACTCTTTTATTTAATACTTTAAATAGATCCATAGAC
>NZ_JAHHDX010000176.1 GCF_018619335.1 Alteromonas sp. ALT199
GTCTGGTGATGATAACACCATGAACCAGTTTGACGTATAACGCGAACAGGCAATGAGTTAAACGGAAAGCATCCCAACCTTTCCTACAGGGCACCTTCGGGTGTCCTTTTTTGTACACGTCATTCACTGCATTTATGCCTTTTAGAAAAAATAAAAAAAGCCATGTTTTCACAAAACTCATAAAAACGCTGCATACTATATAATTTTCAATAGCTTACAGGTATAAAAACGAACAGTTTAAGACTAAACGCTTATCTGACATTCAAATAAAAAAGCTTTACAATAGTTGTGTTTAATTAGGTTTAAAAAGAGCATTAGAATAATGAATATAGCGAAGGTCGACCTGAATTTATTAGTTTATTTAGATGTGCTGTTGCGCGAAGGAAGTGTAACAAAAGCTGCTAATCAGCTAAGCATTACTCAACCAGCAATGAGTAACGGCCTAAAGCGCCTTCGCGATCTGTTTAAAGATCCGCTTTTAGTTCGCACAAGCGACGGAATGACTCCCACTAAGCGCGCCCTTGAACTGCAGCCAATTATTCGCGATGTACTTAGCCGATTAGAAAGCTCTATTCAGCCCGAAACTGATTTCGACCCATTAACCAGTGACAGAACCTTTCGCATTATGACCAGTGACTATGCAGAAAGTACGTTGTTACTTGAATTAGTTGGAAGACTGGCTGACCTTGCGCCCAATATTACCCTTGATCTTATTACGCCGAGTGACGTGACATTTCACGATGTAGAACAAGGTAAAGTGGATATGGCAATTAACCGCTTCGACGAACTTCCTTTATCATTTCACCAAAAAGTTATCTGGTATGACACTTTTAGCTGCGTAATGAGTTCAGACCACCCGCTAGTAGAAAAATGTAACCTAGAAGGTTACTTGAGCGCTCAGCACATCTGGGTGAGTAAAACGGGGTTTGGCGTGGGCGTAGGTATTGACCCAAATGAAGTTCAAAAGTTAGGTTGGGTTGACGCTGAGCTAACAAAAATTGGTAAACAGCGTGCTATTCGCGTATTTACTCGCCATTACCATGCGGCACTTCAAATTGCCAAAAAACAGAAGCTTATTGCTACCTTGCCAAGCAAGGCTGCCCGTTTATTCAAGCACGACCCGGATGTGGTGATTAAAGAACCGCCTTTTGACATACCACCTATCGCGTTAAAAATGGCGTGGAGTGCCCTACTTCACCATGATGCAGGCCATATTTGGCTGCGCCGATTGATAAGCGATGTAGCCAGCGAAATGAACGCCGGATAAACATTCATAGAATATATGGCAAAAATACAAACCATAAATTAAAAAACTATCTCTATACACACTACACTGGGTTAACAGACAAATGTATAGAGGTAGTTATGCAAGGATATATTACTAGAGGCCGACTACAGGTTGCCGAACAGCTCGATAACTTTATCAACGAAAAGGCGCTTCCTGGTACAGGCGTAGATCAAGACATTTTCTGGCAAGGTGCAGAAACCCTCTTCGAGAAATTCATTCCACAAAATCGTGCGTTACTAGAAAAGCGTGAACAACTTCAGCGTACTATCGACGATTATCACAAAGCCGGCAACCCGGTAATTGGAAACGAATATACCGATTTTCTTAAGAGCATCGGTTACCTTGTTGAACAGCCATCACAAGTAAGCGCACAAACACAAAATGTAGACGCTGAAATTGCCACAATGGCAGGCCCTCAGCTAGTTGTGCCAATCAACAACGCACGATATGCGCTTAACGCGGTAAACGCCCGCTGGGGAAGCCTATATGACGCATTATACGGCACTGATGTAATTAGCGATGAAGGCGGCGCTGAGCCAGGCAAAAACTACAACCCTGTTCGCGGTGCCAAAGTTGTCGCAAAAGCGAAAGACTATTTAGATAGTATGATTCCGCTAGCGAAAGGCAGCCACGCAAACGTCACTGAATACAAAATAGAATCGGGCAAGTTGGCTATTACTCTTGCCGATGGCGATGAGACTACCTTAGCAAACACAGAGCAATGGCAAGGGTATCATGGTGACACTAGCACACCCTCAAGCCTGCTTTTTGCCCACAACGGTCTGCATTTTGAAATTCAGTTAGACCCCACCCACCCTATTGGCGAGAGCGATGCCGCAAACGTTAAAGACGTTCTGGTTGAAGCCGCCCTGACTACCATAATGGACTGCGAAGATTCCGTTGCCGCTGTTGATGCCGAGGACAAGACGTTAGTTTACAGCAACTGGTTAGGTTTGATGAAAGGCACCCTGAGCATTGAAATGACAAAGGGCGGCAAGCAGGTTGTTCGTGCCATGCATGAAGATAGAAGCTATCAGCCATCTAAGCACGCTGCAAAAACCGGGCTAAAAGACGGCGAGTTAGTGCTTTCTGGCAGAAGCCTTATGTTTGTTAGAAACGTAGGTCACCTTATGACTAACAATGCGATGCTCTTCGACGGCGAAGAAGTGCCAGAAGGGATCATGGATGGTTTAGTAACCTCACTTATCGCAAAGCATGACCTATTAGGTAATAGTAAATTTAAGAACAGCCGTGAAGGCAGTATTTATATTGTTAAACCTAAAATGCATGGGCCAGAAGAAGTTGCATTCTCTAACGCATTGTTTGGTGCTATCGAAGCGATAATCGATGTTCCTGCCAACACCCTTAAGATGGGTATTATGGATGAAGAGCGTCGCACGAGCATTAACCTTCAAGCGTGTATTGCTGAAGCCACTTCACGGGTTGTGTTCATCAACACGGGGTTCTTAGACAGAACTGGCGATGAAATACATACATCGATGCTAGCTGGGCCTTTTGCAGAAAAGGCTGCCCTTAAATCGATGGCGTGGATTAAAGCTTATGAAACCGCGAACGTAGCCGTAGGCCTTCGTTGTGGTCTTTCTGGCAAAGCACAAATCGGTAAAGGCATGTGGCCAATACCTGATGAAATGCAAAATATGATGGCCGCTAAGATAGGTCACCCTAAAGCTGGTGCAAATACTGCGTGGGTGCCCTCTCCTACTGCAGCGACACTGCACGCACTTCATTATCATGATGTAAATGTGTTTGACGTTCAAAAGTCGCTAGACGAGAACTTTGATGGCCTTGCCGACATCCTTACTATTCCGTTGTTAGAAGATGCCACAACGCTAACCCGTGAAAGCATAAAACGTGAAATCGACAACAACGTCCAGGGCATATTGGGCTACGTAGTACGCTGGGTTCACCAAGGTGTTGGCTGCTCGAAGGTTCCAGACATCAACAATGTGGGCTTGATGGAAGACCGCGCGACCTTGCGTATTTCATCGCAGCACATCGCGAACTGGCTAGAGCACGGTATTGTGAGCGTAGATCAGGTAAAAGAGTCTCTTGCACGTATGGCAGTGTTGGTAGATGAGCAAAATGCGGGTGACCCTGAATATATTCCAATGGCACCTGATTTAGACAACTCAATTGGCTTCTTGGCTGCAAGCGACCTTATCTTTAAGGGTAAAGAGCAACCTAGCGGTTATACAGAACCTTTATTGCACGCACGTCGTCGTGAAATGAAAGCGAAGCTTGCGGGCGGCCGAGTTTAGTCATTAGTAACTAAATTTTGTAATTTAAGTAATTAGGCCCATCTACTGATTCATAAAAGATGGGCTTTTTTTTCGATGACGCTTTTTCAACACTTAATAAAAGTAGCCTTGGACTTCCACCACGCACCATCGCGCTTAACGTCTTTTAAAGTATTCAATAAGCAACACATTAGACTAAAGATATAGGGAATTAACCACTCCGATTTTGCCGTAATAAAGCCAGTAAACTAAGCTGTTAATACGAGGCGGCGCGTTTGCATTCAATGAGACTGGTAAAACATACGTTTGAGCCTTGTTAACACGGAGTATGCATATGCAGATAGCCTCGGCAGCAATACCGAATAACCTATCAATATCGGATTTAACCCAAATCGTTCCAATATTTTCAGGTGGAGGAACTCGCTTAAGTGCTCACATTGGGATAATTAAAGCGCTGCACGATCTGAGGATAGGCTTCGATACCTTAGTCGGGGTATCTGGCGGCTCAATTATCGCTTCGCTTTATGCCAAAGGTTACACCGTAGAGCAAATGCGAGAACTCGCCTTGGTTACTGACTTCAAACAATTTACTGAGTTTTCTATCGTGAGATTACTTCGAGAAGGTGGGCTGTCATCTGGCGATGTGTTTCAACGATGGATTGACGAACAGTTAGAAGGTGCAGTGTTTACCGACCTCCCACTTGACCTACATATACTCGCTACCGACGTAAACGGCGGCGGGCCAGTTCTGTTCAACAAGCAAACCTCTCCTGATATGAAAGTGTCAGAGGCAGTACGGTATTCTATGTCGATACCACTAATCTTCTCGTTCAAGCCATTTAAAGAGCACTTGTTAGTAGACGGGGCGATATTGTCAGAAGATGCACTGTTTGAAGACTGGCGAGGTGATGGCACGCCATCAGTTTGCTTCAGGCTGCAAAGCACCAATCAAAAACGTAAAGCGATTAAGAAAAACTTACTTCAACTGCCACAATACGTCAGTATGCTTATTCGCACGTTTATGACGGCAATATCTAGGGAATATGTCAATGCAAAGTACTGGCACAATACGGTAGTGGTGAACACCGGAGAAATATCTGCGGTAGATTTTTCGCTGACACCGGAAATTAAGAACACACTTTTTGAGCTAGGTTATTCAACCACGAGAGAATTCTTGCCCAAAAAGTGTGCGGGATTTATGAAAAACAGTGCAATTTAAGTACCTTAGAAAGTACTTATAGCTAGCTTTACACTTTGTAAAAGTCGCGGTACCAATCGACAAACGCTTTAACGCCAGTTTTTACATCTGTAGACGGTTGATAGCCGGTATCTTCAATTAACGACGACACATCTGCATAGGTATCTGGCACATCGCCTGGCTGTATAGGAAGCAGTTCTTTTTTAGCTTCAATGCCCAGCGCGCTCTCAAGTGTTTCAATGAACTTTAAAAGGTGAACAGGCGTTTGCGCACCAATGTTATATACCTTATAAGGCGCCTTACTGGTGCTTGGATCTGGGTTACCGCCGTCCCAGCTTTCGTTAGGCTTCGCTACATTATCCAGTGACCGAATAACCCCTTCAACGATGTCATCAATGTAGGTGAAGTCACGACGATGGTTACCGTAGTTGTAGACCTGTATTGTTTTACCTTCCAAAATGGCTTTCGTGAACTTAAACAGCGCCATATCTGGACGCCCCCAAGGGCCGTACACAGTGAAAAAGCGCAGCCCAGTTGTAGGCAAATTATATAGGTGGCTATAAGTGTGCGCCATCAGCTCATTGGCCTTCTTAGAAGCAGCGTACAAGCTTACCTGGTGATCAACATTATGCTGCTCTGAAAACGGCATTGTTTCATTCGCCCCGTAAACTGAGCTCGATGACGCATACACCAAATGCTCTACCTTATTATGACGACACCCTTCTAAGATATTCACAAAACCAACGATATTAGAGTCGACGTAAGCATTAGGGTTTTCAAGAGAATAACGCACGCCAGCCTGAGCAGCTAAATGAACCACCCTATCAAACTTATGTTCTTCAAAAAGCGCTGCCATTTTATCGCGCTCTTCAACGCCCATTTCTGTGAATGAGAACAGCTCAGCAGCAGATGATGATTTAATTTCATCTAATCGGGCGTGCTTTAAATTTACATCGTAATAATCGTTTATGTTGTCAATCCCGACAACTTGGTCACCACGATTGATAAGGTATTGCGATACAGCTGCACCAATAAAACCAGCTGCTCCGGTGACTAAGATTTTCACTTATTGTTCCTTAACATCTTTTTGTTGAACATGATGATTATTTTCAACATCTCCTGTAACTGATTTGACAATGCTTCGCCAAAGTTTAGAGGCGGTATGTTTTACTAATATATTAAATGGCATTTTTAATAAATGTCCGCGGACGAACGCCAGCCATTCCGCTATCCCCCGAAACTTTACATTAACTAAGCGATGATTTGCAGCAAGAACCTTACCAAATATAAAGTCATTCAATGCTAACTTAAAGCCTTCTGGTATTGGCAGCTTGAAATTTTGAGTAATGTCAGCAGAAACTTGCTTATGAAAAACTCTCTCTAGATATCTAAATGCTAAGAATACTTCGTTTTCAAAGCCTGTGTTGTATGCAAGCTCAAACAAGTAATTCACTTCATCATCGTCATCAACGATTTCATCTAGCAACAAAGATAAATCCGACAAATCTCTAAACCCATTTGTAAACTCCTCTGAGAAAAACAAATGTATGGCGGAGTGGAGGAACATTGCCGCAGGCCGAAGCACTTCAACACCATACTCCGTTTCTATGGTTGAACTTAGAAAAAAGTCAATATCTGGAGCTCGGCCACTTACAACGGGAATAATATTATGATGAACATCTAAAACAGTTCCTCGCTGAAAGTGGCGTAAAGGAGGAATTTCGTGAGCCCACTCGCGGTAATACTTTTGGTCATATTCTGAGTCAGTATCCGAAACGAAACCAAATAAGTGAAGCGCTCTTTCAACTTTCGGAATATCATCTTTAAGCACCAAAAGGTCGATATCTGAAAATATTCTCCCCTTTGCAGCGCTACTGTTGGCGACTACGTACCCCGCTCCCTTTAGTACAATCAACTTTCTATTTAATGCTCCAGAAATTTTTGTATTAACGAATTTCACTTCATTTTTTACTTGATTGTGAAAAAGGGTTTCATGCCGAATACTTGCAACTAAATGAGCATGTACTTTAGGCGGTATATGAAAATTGTTATCTGCATCAATTAAAAGCATTGAAGCGACTCTCGGTAGTAAAGAGTGAGCACGGGCAACTAGTATTAAGTCACGCCATTGTGAAGTTGAAAGCGAACCTGAGTGATTACCCGTCAAAATCCCCGTTAAGATTTTTTGTACACAGAGAGACACTAATTATTCACCTCGCTTTCCAAAATATTTCTAAGCTCATCTACGTTACTGTATGTGGCCTCCAACAAAAGCAGGTTGGGTAATTTACTAGATATGAATTCAAAACCTTGGTGACCAAACAAGTCAAAATTAAAAGCATTTTCAATTAGCATATTTAATGTGGAAATTTGTGTCATCGAAAAGACTTCTGTTGGGCTACCAGCGACAAATTTTGGAAAAACGACAGCAAATAACTCAGCATCTTCATTACAACGCCTAACAGAGTCACTTGGTGGCCTCACGTGTGCTACGTCTCCTTTTTGAGTATCTGTTGCAACATCAGAGATAAAGGTCTCTGGAAACCAGTCTTTAACAAGTGAGATAGAGTTATTTTTTAGACATATAGGCCTCACAAAGGGTAAAACTCTTCCAGACTCGATGTCTAGTACCGCCATTTCATCGGACAGTAGCCGCCAGCCAGATAGTGCTAGACTAGCGCACAAAGTACTCTTTCCAGAGCCAGGAGGTGCAGGAAAAACTACGGCTTTGCCATTTTTTTCAAGTACAGCAGCGTGAAAGATCAAGTATTTATGGTAAAAATTTGCTACACACCAGTTCATTCCCCACTCGAATAGAGGGTAGGCATGTGCAGAAGGCAACGGCTTAAAAGGAATATGACCATCCAACTTGAACACAGCCTGTCTTCTGATGAACCGGCGAAAATTCGAAGGTCTTTCTACTGAAATATTAAAATCGAACCAATCAGAGTTTAAAGAGACTTTATAATCCCGATAAAGTTCTGCAATAGTTTTTGTAACCTGTGAAAAAGAAGAGCTTACATTAACTGATATCAAGCCGAATTCGATATTCAATTCAGATTTTTTTACAGCATCTAAGTATTGAGTATCGGCTAACTCTGACAATAACAAATCACTACGCCCCAGAAAATTCTTAATTTATCAGGTTATTTTGAGAAAGTAAGTCAGTGAATTCAGAAATATCGTCTTCAGAAAGACCAAATTCGCACTCACCCATTTTCGGCAACGCGGGAAAGTTAGCAGAACTCTGCCACGCCTTTACATAGCTCTCATATTTCTGTGGGAGGAATAGCACTCGGTAAGAGGGGATATGCTGAACTGCAACTCCTGAACAATCAGGAGCACAAAAAACACTAATAGACTGCAACTAGATCAGCTCTACGATCAGTATGTTGCTCGGACAGCGTTAACTACATCCGACTCTAAAAATACACCGTTATCAATATCGTCATAAAGGCCTTGAACGTAAGCACGAGCACTCGATTCACTCGTTCCGTTAGGAAGCGGATATAAACCACTTCGAGCATTCAGATATGCAACAACTAACGCTTCGTTAGTCGCATAATAATAGTCTCTGCTGGAAATCAAAAAGTTTCGAATGTTCTTCTCGCTCTTGCTTGAAAAGCCAAAAGGTGGGCGAGTTTGGCCAAAAACTTCTTTCCATTTGAAATTTGTAACAGCTTCGGATGTAGGTTGCGGCTTACTTCCATTGAGAACCTTTTTCCATTTATAAGGTGATTTGCCTTCAATATTTGCTGTGGTGCAGTCTCTCGCCTGTGACAAATTTCCTGACAAGTTACCAGAAACAGAACACCCAGTTGCAGAGCCAGAGCCTCCTGCCCACGCTGTTTTAGAAGCAAGAGCAGCTACAACGCCACCAGCAGCAGCCTTGGTGATAAACTGACGACGTGAATTCATACCTGTATTAATGTCCTTATTAACATTCGAGTGCTTCATAAATTTCTCAGATTTTGTTTCTTTGCCTTAGAGGCACCATTCAAGAATCAAGCCAAATTAATTAATCTTAAAATTCAACAACTTAAAAAACGATTTTTCAAAACCGTTAAAATTACTGACAGAGAGTACCGACCTCTCTCCTGTTTAACCCATGAATAATAGTATACAGATGACCTTAAAGGCTATACTAAATCTAAATAAATGTAACTTACAGGATCATCAGTGCTAATTGCAGAGTTAAAAAGCCTTGTTAAAGAAAATGCCGACATTGTAGCTTATTCAGAATCGAATACATGGGGAACCGAAGGCTTCAAGCGAGAAGTGGCTTGCGTTGTTAGGCCAATTACATTGAGTGTAATTCAAGATCTCATCAAGTTTGCAGGCAATGTAGCTAATACTCCAAATCGATTTACATTGTATCCGATTAGCTCTGGAAAAAACTGGGGCTATGGCTCGTCTATGCCGAGTACAGTTGAAGAAAAAGTGGTTCTTTTAGACCTTGCTTCACTAGACGAGATTACTTATTTTGATGAAGAAAATGGTGTCATTTCTATTCAGCCAGGCGTCACTCAGAGCGCACTATTTGAATATTTGTCCTCCAAACAAACTTCGTACATGGTTCCAGTCACAGGCGCTGGCCCTACGACAAGTATTTTGAGCAATGCTCTCGAACGCGGCTATGGTATCACCCCGATAGCAGATCACTTTACTTCTGTGATGTCGATAAAAGGTTTTTTGGCCGATGGAAGTTTCTATGAGTCATCGCTCAAGTGCATGAGCGATATGGCTAATGGTGATAATAGTGATTGTTACGTAGATAAGACATTTAAGTGGAAGCATGGACCGTACTTGGACGGCATTTTCACTCAGTCGGGAAATATGATAGTAACCGAAATAACACTATCACTGGCTCGCATAAAGCCTGCGTTCGATTCCTTCTACATGCGCTTTTTCGACAAAGAAAGTTTCGAAAATGCTTATGGCGTTGTAAAAGAAATTTTCCAAAATTTGGAAGGTGTCGTAGGGTCAATAAATTTAATGGATAAAAGGCGCGTCGCCGCAATGGTAGCAGACAACCCTCAAGGGTGCGGTAGCCACAAAGTAATGACAGATGAACAAGTCGAGGTAATTTCCAAACACTACGACGTTCCAGAGTGGACTTTAGTGGGAACAATCTATGGCACACACTCAGTTGCAAAAGCTGCAAAAGGTGATATTAAGAAAATAGCAAAAGGAAAAGCCGATCAAGTTTTGTTTTCTAGCGACCTTTTAGTTAAATTAGGTCAAGTTGTAACTAAAAAGTTTAGTCTTTCGATTTTAGATAGTGCAAGAGAGCAGCTTGAAAAGCTATCTGCAGGGATGGAGGTGATGCAAGGCAAACCTAGTCAAGTCGCACTACCTCTCGCTTATTGGCGCAATCCAAGAGTTCGACCAGATAGGTCACGTCTAATGAATCCCGCAAAAGACGGTTGTGGTCTGCTTTGGTACGCTCCTTTAGTACCAGCAAAAGCAAAATCGATGAAGGCTTTTATCGGAATGGTTCGACGGATCGCACCGAAATTTAACATCGAACCCATGATAACCTTTACAAACCTTAGTGGAATTTCGACTGACAGTACTATTCCCATTGTGTTTGACCTAGAAAACCCGCAAGCAGTAGAAGATGCACACGCATGCTTACAGGCCTTGTTTGAAGAGGGCTTGAAACAAGGCTTCATTCCTTACCGTTTAAACATTCAACAGCAGTTAGAACTAAATGCTAATAGTACGTTTTGGAAAACTGCTGGGAAAATCGCTCACGCATTAGATCCTGCTGGCGTTATTAGCCCAGACAGATACAACCCTTATAAACCTTAATACTTAACGTTATTTTTGTTGAGAATTGCCATAACATGTTTGACTGGGATTGCGTAACTAATTCCGCTAGGAGATGAAAGAGCAGCTTCTTTACCTTGGCTAACAAAGACTTTGTTAATTACACCTACCAAATGCCCTGTCGTTACATTATAAACAGGGCTACCTGAATTACCTGGAAATGCCGTGGCATCAAGTTGATAAACGAGTTCAGGCTTTTTCAGTCTTTTAAGCATTGAGACTGTTAATTGGTCTGCGTTTCTCGCTGGTATTGCATCAGGCGTAATTGCTGATATTAGCCCTCTATGAGTCGCAGGATAAAGTCCAATTGCGGCTCCTAAGGGAAAACCAGTAAAAGCAACTTCATTTCCAGGCTTTAATAAAGATCCGCTCCCCATTGGCAATGGTTTTAATTCACTATTGATCTTCAATAGCGCTAAATCATGAACAGGGTCTATATCGATAATTTCTGCTTTTTGAGCGGCAACGTCTCGACCTTCACCGTGAATTGCAACATAGTGTTGTACAATTTGGGGATCTAGAATTTTTGAAACCACATGATAATTGGTTATCACCCACTTCCCGTCACCGACTACAAAACCAGTCCCCAACACCTGGTTCCCGTCACTTTCTAATGGCGTATACAAACCAATAGCAACAACTGATTTAGTAGTTTCTGAGACTACATTTACAAATGAAGACTCAGCTTTAGCACTTAAATATGGTGAAAACGTTAAAGCGATAAAAACAAGTAAAGCATTGGAATAATTCAGTAAATAAGACATGATTGTAGAGTCTTCTTTTGCTGGGAAATATTATGGATATAATAAAGCATATAGTGCTTTTCTTCATATCTCCATTAAACTTGGTAATACTTTTCTTCGTGCTCGGAGTTCTTTTATCTAAGCAACAAGGCTGTGCCGCCAAAACTTTCAAATTTGCATCTCTTTTTTCTTTTTTTCTCTTTACACAGCCTTATTTTAGCGACCTATTACTTTATCCTTTGGAACACAAACATAAATATCCGAACGTTCACTTTAATAGTGAAAAGCCCGACTACATTTTCGTTCTCGCGTGCTACTACAGCACTTTCGGTGATGTACCAGAAATAAGTCGATGGTCTGAGTGCTCAATGCAAAGAAATATAGAAGCATTTAAGCTTCATAAAATGACAGGGGCACCGATTATTATAAGTGGCGGAAATTTCCTACATGATCCAGATGTAAATTACTCAATAAGAGCAAAGGATTATTTTTTACACCTAGGTGTTGAAGAAGAAAGTTTAATCATAACGAAAATAGGATCTAACACTCACGAAGAGTTTGTTTCTACAGCACCCTATCTCCGAAACTCTCATACTTGGGTCGTATCTTCCGCTACCCACATAAGGCGATTACAAAAACTATTTTCAAATCAGAACTATAGCGCCCTATTTTTCCCTGTCAATCATCATACCAAAGGGCTCTTAACTCCTTATATAACACTTCCATCATCGAGAGCCTTATTAAACACTGAAATAGCATTTTATGAGTATGCAGCATTGTCCAAACAGGCGCTCTTTTTTCAGTTGAACAACTAACAATACATACAAAGTCTATTAAATTAAATGTTAATATTCTGCTAAACTAAACAAAAATATCGGATAACACTTCATCTATGGTTAAAACAAAAAAGCAAACTCTACTTGAAAAGTTAGGGACTATAGTTGGTGATAAAAGCAAAATTGGGAAGCTTATCTCAGGGTATAGAAAGCTAGAAGAAGCGAACTATATCTCTAGTCACTTTTCTGCTTATTTGGCGCCCGTTGTTGCTAATTCAGAGGAACTGAAAAATGACGTTTTTACAATTAGACATGAAGTTTACTGTGAAGAGCTTAGGTTTGAACCATTAAAAGAAAACCGACTCGAGTTCGATGAATTTGATCGTTTTTCTCTTCACTGCTTGATACAGCATCATAAAAGCAAACACTTTGCGGGAACTGTAAGGATGGTAAGGCCCATTGAGCCTGACGAGCAGCTCCCGATAGAGAAGTATTGTCTCGAGTCAATTACACGTGAAGATTTGGACCCGCGCAAGTTCGACCGTAAAGATATTTGTGAAATATCAAGGTTAGCAGTTCCCAAAGAATTTCGTCGACGTGTAATGGATAAATTTTCAGGGGCTGGCGTGGCCGTAATTAACGAACACACATACTCTGAAAAAGAAGTGCGCTGTTTCCCTTTCATAGCAGTCGGGTTATATCTTGCTGCAGCAGCACTCGCTATTGAAAAGGATATTAAACACGCTTACGTAATGATGGAGCCGCGTTTAGCGCGTAGCATGAAGTTTATTGGTATAAAATTCGAACAAATTGGACCTGTTGTTGATTATCATGGCAAGCGAGCGCCTTATTATATAAACAAAGCTCTGCTACAAAAAAGCCTAAGGCCAGGTTTTGCAAAAATGCTTAATGACATCCTGAGTTCTATTAGCGCTCAGAAGTTTTGAAGTACAGATACAGAAAAGGCCAGCATCTGCTGGCCTCTACTTAGGTTAGAATCAGTAAAGACTATTTAGAAGTACGTTTGCGCGAGGCAGCACCAAGACCAAACAGTGCCAGACCAAACAACCCTAGAGTGGCAGGGGTAGATACTGTTGTGATTTCGCCAGTACTATTGTTTGTGTATCTATCACCGTTGAATTGTGCACTAGCGGTAAAGAAAATATCGTTAAGTGTGCCAGTATCAAAAATGTCGATAACATCAGCTAGACCACCAACGATATTCAAAAATGCTTCTGAATTTCCTGATTCAAAGCCATTCCCGTCAAAATCAAACGTAGAAAACTCAAAGGCTGCCCAAAGCGTGCCATCTTGAGCATCAGCAAAATCTTCGTGAGAATTTGCATTTGTGCTGAAGCCGAAGTCTGGTGAGTCATCATAATAAACATTTAGCCACGCATTCGACGAATCGAAGTCATTTACACCCACTGCTTGCAAACCACCGAATTCGATCGTTAGCTCGCACTGGCCAGGGCCGTTTTGGCAAAATGTTGGTGAAAAAGCGTTACGTCCGTCGGAAAAGCCTGTAAAAACACCAACACCTGTTAAAAAGCCACCACTACCTAAAGCGAATGCCTCTTTACTTGAAGCTGTAATAACATCTTGGCCGTCAGCACCAACACCGTAAGTACCATCAGAGAACCATTGTTGAAATTGAAAAGTAGCAGTTGTACCCTGCGTACCACCAATCGCTACTGTATCCCATTCAATTCCGCCAGCACTCACAGTTGCTGCTGTAGCAAAACCACTAGTCCCTAAAAGGATACCGGCAGCGATCGATTTTGTAATAAAATTAGCCATCTTAAATTCCCTTGTTTGTTTACTGATTTTAACGTTTTAATTAAAGCAATAGCTGGGCCAAACCAACAACACACTGAAAGATAAAGAATTTTGCAAAAAGCTTTTTATTTAGAATTTTGATCTGTAAATTAACCTGACATGAAACTTAGTGTAGTTGAGATCGTAACGCTGACCATCTTTGACTATAGGCGCTTTGCACACTATCGAACTGATTAATCAAATCCATAGCGTCTTTTTTCCGCCCTTGATTTACATAAACGGTAGAGAGTAGTAGGTTAGCATACTCGTTATTCCCAATACTTTTAAGCGCCTCCAAAATTGACTGCTCCGCCAATTCACTCTCCCCTTTTTTAAGAAGAACCTCTGAGTAAGTGACTAGGAAAAGCGGTGACCGTTTAATAGCTAACGCTGTTTTTACATATTCTTCAGCTAAGCCTAGTCTATTTAACTTTAAGTTAACGTCCGCAATGTTGTTGTACTCTTGTGCACTAAGCTTGAACCTCCCCTCCATATTTTCATAAACTCGAATTGCTTTTTCGTGAAAATTAAACTTGTTAAGGTATTCTGCAACAACATTGTACTGGCGTCTGTTTGGAGAGGCAGTTCTCGCAAGTTCGCTAACTAAAACATCAGCGCCTTCGTCTACTCTTTGAAGCCTGACAAGCGTCTTAGCAATATAAACGGCTGTTCCAAAATCTGGCGATTTTGCATACGACGATTTAAAATGGCTTAATGCCTCTTTAACATTTCCTTGTTTAAAGTCCACTTCACCTTTAAACAAGCTTACTAGCGCCCCCGAAACATCAACTTTCTCTAAAGAGAAAATCGCTTTTTTCGCTTCCTCAAAATCCCCCATGGCAAATGAGTTACTATACTTGACAAGTGCTGCTTCTTTTGAATTGCCCAGCTCTTGCTCGTAAGTTTTTAACAGCGTCGAGACATCGCTGTATTTTTTTTGTGCTTCGAAAACTGCAACTAAACTCAATATAGGCATTGTTTTCTGCTCTGCAGTTTCAATGCGGTTCTTCGCTACCTCTTCTGCTCTAGCGTATTGATTTTGTGAAAGAAGGATATTGAGCAGTTTGACGTGACTCTCGTAGGAAATTTGCTCAGAAAACGCCGATAGTATTTTCTCTGCTTCGCCTTGTTGACCTTTGTCTAAAAAGTAAGATGCCAAGCTATCGACTACAGATGTAGGTAACGCTTGCCCCTCGACATCGTTTAGAAGCTTTTTTTCAAAATCATTAGGATGCTGTTTTGTATATAGAAAGACGAGATCTGTCGCAGTTTGCTTGTCATCTGAATTAAGCTTCAATAACGCAATTGCGTTGTCGATAGCTATTGAGTAATCACCTAACTCATTTGCTGAAAGCATCGAGATTTTATGCGCAGTCAGGTTTGTATTGTCTTTTTGCAGCACCTTTTCAGCATTGGCTAAGGATGACACAAAGTCTTTTTCATATAGAGAAATATATGAAGCAAAGAGAAAGCTATGTTGTTGGTTGACTTCGCTGTACTGCTCGGCTAATTGTTTCGCTTCTGTAAACTTTTTTTGGTTAATGTAGTTTTGAATCTTTAACCAATTAGTACCGAAAGAGGTGCCATTTTCAAATAGCAGCTTATTTACCAGGTTGCCCACGTCCTGACCTTGTTCTAATTGAAGTAAAGCCTTCTGACGTGTGAGCAAAGAAGAACTTGTAGAACTTCCTTTTTTATTCAGTAGAGCGAGCGCTTTTTGTTTATCTCCTTGTGAATACAAATAGCTTACAGTATCTGATAGTAATGCTGCACCTTCGGGCATTGATGCATCTGCCTTTTCAATAACTGCGATTGCATCATCGATATAACCGAGTTTAAAAAGTACAAAACTATATGCGCGTTTGATTCCAATATCCTGCGGATATATTTTATTTGCCTTTTCTAAATTGGTATAAGCTCTCTCCCATTCTTCGAGCTTAGACGCAATGACCCCAGCTAAATAGTACGCATTATCAATACCATTAGACGCTGAATCTTCAGCAAACCTTAGTGCTTCAGTATAATCTCCCAGTTCTGATTGAGACAAAGCTAAAACATATCGCGACCATACTAAGTTATTTTGTTTAAGCGCTTCACTGGCTATATTCTTAGCTTTTTCGAATTCACCTTTTCTGTAATGAGTCATTCCTGCTAAGTAATTTAGCTCAGGAATAGACTTCCATTGCCCTAGCGTGCCATTAAGCTCTGCAAGGACCTTGTCATACTGGGCTGTTTGAAAATACGCTTTTGCTTTATAGGAAGAAATATAATACTTGAATTTAGCGTCGAAGTTTTCAGACTCAATTAAGATCAGGACGTCGGCGTACTCTCCGTCATTGAATAAATGCGCTATTTTCACTACCGGAGTCTGCTTGTTCTCTTGTAATAAATTTGGCCGCGTATTTATTTTGCGGTCCACGACTTCAAGCCCATCATCGGAAAGTTGCTTTAATTGCGTAATGATAGGAGTGTTTATCTCAGCGTTAACTTGGTGGAGAATAATATCCTCATATTTATTCTGATGATAAAGTGCGAAAAAATATCGCTCTAACAGTTCGGAAGACGTAGGATTAGCATCAACAAGCCTTTTTAACTCTTTTTCAGCACCTTGTAGATTGCCTGATTGATACATAGCAGAAGCCAACAAGCTTCTTAACTCAGTATCTTCGGGATATGTTTGCACTGCCGTTTTTAGGTTAACCAGCGCGGTTTCTAAGTTGCCATTCTTTAGGTGCTCATTGCTTGTCTGAATAAAATCTTCTGAGGTTGTTTTAGAGCAACCAACTAAAAGAAGTGGAATAGCAAACGTTACTAGGTGTCTTCCATAAGCCTTCATTGGAGTTATCCTTATAAAAAGAGTCTTTTAAAAATGTTATGCGCTTAAAACATTGTTAACCATTTCATATATGATTAACAGATAATTGAAGATATTTGGACCTTATATGCAATTTCAGTTAAAAAAAATAAAGCACAAAGATGTTAATGAAGTAGCGTCTAAGGCCAAAACTAGTAATACGCCCTCTCCTTTTCTGTCCCTTGAATACTTTTCTGTTTTAGCAGAAGTGCCCGAACGACATGGTGAATTCATTGCCATTGATTGCGGCACCGGCGAACATGCAATAACTTACCTTGGACACTCTAGCACAATAAAACGGCTACCTTTTTTCCAACAGAGTTTCCTAAGCCAAACAGGTCTGCGCTATTATGATCAATTGTGGGTTGAATATAACGGCTGGTTGGGCTCATCTCCAAATGACAACGCGATAGTAGAAACCGTTTTGAAATACGCGTTTGATAGGGGGGACGTTAGACTCACAGTATCTATGACGATTGATGCCGACCTGTGGACACGTGCAGCGAAAAAACTCGGGGCATCTATTTCAACGTCTCAAACTGTTGGATATACAAAATCGTTAGAAGGAATCGAAACGTTTGAAGATGTAATTGCTACACTGTCTCAAAATACACGCTCAAGAATTAGAAAGAGTATAAGACTGCTTGATGCAGTTCAGGATGATATATCCCTATCTGTCGCTAACTCCCCAGAACAGATTCTAGAATACTATAATTGTCTAAAGCGAAACCATATTCAGAAATGGCAAAACACTGTCGAAGGTAGTGGGTTTCAAAATAGTTTCTTTGATAGTAATCTATTGCGGCTATTAACACATCACCCTGAATTCATGAAGATTTTGAAAGTACAGTGCCGCGGCAATACTCTTGGTTACGCAACGTACATGTTGAAGAATGAACGCGCGTATTTCTATTGCTCAGGCATTAATACTTCGCTTGCTGAGGGTAAGGTAAAACCCGGATATATTTTACATTGTAAAGCTATAGCGCATTTTGCTAAAAAGGGGTTCAAGCTTTATGACTTCATGGGCGGAGATGCGCAATATAAGCGTTCCTTATCAGATAATTCGGTGGTATTTCACTCTGTAGAAGTGATATCACCAAATATCAAAGGTAAAGTCTTTACAATGACACAAAAAATCAAGGAACTATTGTCATTTTGAATGCAAACGACGCAAGATTTTAGCAGGGTTCCCTCCAACAATAACCCCCTCAGGAACATCATCAACCACCACAGAACCTGCTGCTACAACGCTTCCCTTGCCTACGTTCGCCATAATTAAGGCGCCATTACCTAACCAACAATTTTCCCCAATAGCAACTTTGGTAAATACTCCGCCCTGATCTTTAATTGGCCTATTGGGATCAGTGAAGTTATGTTGCCCTTTACCACTCATAATGTGTACACCGCTTCCCAACAAAGTATTTTTTCCAATAGCGCATTTACCAATGTTGCACTGAGGGCCTATGTAAACCCCCTCGCCAATCTCAGTATCTTGTTGCGAAAACAACGTAGCAAAACCAATGAGGACGTTTGGCGCACACGAAGTCATTGCAAACCGATAAAAGCCTGAGCGTAGATAACACCCTAGCTTACCGGGTATAAGCGATAGTAGCTGACTAAATGAGGAGAGCAGAGAGTCTTTATTTACCACAATAGAGAGCATTAAATACAAAAGCGTAAAAGGAAAGATTACAAGTGCACAAAGGACGAAAAAGCTTGTCTTAATTATTGATTTCATATTCGTGCCATTGCCATTTTCAACGGGCTCAGTTGTTGTTCCCAGCTATATTCGCTAACTATCGCTTGATAGCTACTTAGTGCTTTGCGTTGTGATAGCTCAAAGTTTTCAATACTTTGAACGCATGCCTTTACAAAGCTGTCTACGTCATCTTCTATCCACATGCTGTCGGCGTTGGCAAATGAGATCCCTTCAGCTCCCATAGTTGTGGTTATTATTGGTAGCTTACATGCTGCCGCCTGAAGCACTTTATTCTGCACCCCCCTAGCAAGCCTGAAAGGTGCAACAAAAGCATGAGCTTTATGAAAATAAGGCAATATATCGTCGACAAAGCCCGTGACATCTATGCCTTCACTGCCTGCCAACGCTTTTATTTCTTCTGTAGGGTTCATACCCCCCACGGTAAACTTCGCATTTGCCGCTTTTTCTCGAATGAGTGGCCAGCACTTTTCAACAAACCAAAGTACCGCATCTACATTTGGTTTGTAATCCATCACGCCTGTAAACAAGAAATGTGGTGCAGCGCTTATTTTCTTCGCACATGGCTGTACCTTTGCTGGGTAAAATGCATCGAAGTCTAATCCGTTTCCAAGTACTGTTATCTCTTTCGATGAATCGACTGAAGTACTAAATAGTTGCGTTTCTTCTTTTGCTATTAAAAAACACTCATCAAAACGCTGGTTCGTTTTTGCCTCTAGCTTTTTAATACCCTTGCTCTCACGCTTATATACGTAGCGCATTAACAATGAAGAAGAACTTGCATATTGTGCCCACTTATCTGAATCAACGTCCATAAAGTCCATAAACAAGCGACAATGGGTGCTTTTGTGATAAGGCGAATTGAATATGTAGTAGCTTAAACTCGACGCTGTCAAAAGCAGTGCATCGCTTCCCTTTTTCAGTTTTTCATCGATAACATACTGAAGCTTCTTTGAGTAAAACGCCCCTACACTTATGGGTAAACCTTTCAGAAAGGCCGAGGCATAACGCGTAAATTTGCTGTCCAGCTGGTAAGAGTTAACCAAAATACCAAGATGCTTGGCTAAAGCATCGGCATTTTTCTTATCTTCTGCGGTTTCTATAAGAGAAAAAACTTCTACTTCATACCCCCAGCGCTTTAAGAATTCTATCTGGTGATAAGTTCTCAGTTTTTCCCCCTTATTAGGAGGAAATGGTACTCGTTGCGACAACACGCAAACTTTCGACATCAGTGCCTTCCAAGCTATTTTTAATGTTTTTATTTATCCTGTTGTCATACTACTTGGAAGCAAATATAAGGTCAAAGCAACAAATTAGTGATGAAGGCTACACAAGTGGCACTTCCATTGGCATACTAGAGCCATTATGCATATGTTCATCGAGAACATTGCTCACGGAAGAATCAAAGAAAGCAGTAATGACACAAACGGTTGGAACTATCCAGATTGCCTCTTTAGCCAAAGAGAAGCGCGGACATTTTAAAATAGGAGTACCTTGCCCTAAAGGAATGTGGCCCGCCGTCACTCAATTACGGCCTGCCGCGAACGGAATACTACTGCCTGACGCTTTTATCAAAATCTCGCAGCTGTGGCCCGATGGTTCAATAAAGTGGTTGTTATGTGAAGGTTTGATTGACCTACAACAGCATTCGGCAAGTGAAGAGATAGTTCTGACGTTAGACCCGGTTGAGAGCGGCTCACCGTCAAAAACGCTTTCACCTCCTGTGATTAATAATGATGAGGCGCTTTTATTGTCGCTAGGCAATGGCGAAACCCTCACCATTAATAAAGCCAGGCCTTTTGATTTTTCAAATAGTACGCACTTTTTTAGCTCAATCGATATCGTTGATATAACCCCACAATCGATAATACCCGTTGCGTTCTCTTATGCTCTTCATTGTAACAACAACGAATACAGCGCATTAACCGTTGAACAGAAATACGAGATTAGTCTTGGCAGTGATAAAAAATTAATTGTAGAAACAGAAGCCTCAATCTTCCTCAATACCGGGACGGTTTGTGGTCATGTAACAATGCGAAACCCAAGTGCTGCGTCACACCCAAATGGGAAGTGGGACTTAGGCGATCCAAACAGTATTTATTTAAAAGAGTGCTGTATCTCGCTCACTGGCCAATCGCTAGAGTCGACGCTTACGCTAAATTCTGAAGTGTTTAGTTCATCTGAACATGCAGAGTTAACACTTCATCAGGCTTCCAGTGGTTATGGAAACTGGCAAAGCCCAGTTCATGTAAATAAAGATAACGTTAACTCGCTTCCGTTTCGCGGTTTTAAGCTTTACCAATCAGACCGCTTATTGCTTTCAGGTGACCAAGCGCAGCCACAAATTACCATCTCAAACAGCGGTAGCACTTTTAGTATTCATGTTGATAAATTCTGGCAAAATTTTCCTTCTTCAGCACAATTATCAGCAAACACGCTAAGCGTTAGCTTATTGGGTTCAAGGCATAGCGAATGTACAGAACTTCAGCCTGGTGAACAAAAAACACGATGCATCTCAATCGCACCTTTTGAAATGCAATCGCTACAGGTAGTCATTGATAGCGCTTGGTTGAAAAACGCATCTGTTTTACCTTTTCTCCCTTCTAAACCATGCGAGTTTGACTCTCTTATAAAAAGTGGCATTGAAGGTCCGTCTTCCTTTTTTCAAAAACGACTTGATATCGACGAGTTTGGATGGCGACATTTTGGTGAGCTGTATGCTGATCACGAAAAAGCACTTGCTCCTGACGAACCATTTTTCGTGTCACACTATAACAACCAATACGACCCCATATTTGGAATGTTGACTCAGTGGCTACTAAGCGCCGATGCTCGATGGTTTGAACTAGCCGATGACCTTGCCAAGCATGTTGCAGATATTGATGTTTATCACACCAGCGATGATAAACCCGAGTATAGCGGCGGATTATTTTGGCATACCGACCATTATGTTCAGGCATATACAGCTTCTCATAGAACATACTCTAAACATCAGCCGACCGGAGTATATGATGATCATGCTGGAGGTGGCGGACCGGGTGGGCAACATTGTTATACCAATGGCCTCACTTTGCATTATTTACTTACTGGCTACACCCCGTCTCGAGACGCCGCACTATCTATTACACAATGGGTAACCAATTATTACGAAGGTGACGGTACGTTTGTAGGCGCTCTGCTCGCGCTAAAAAATAGCGATATTCCCGGTGTTAAGAATGTAAAAACAGGTAAGTACCCTTTAGATAGAGGAACCGGTAACTATCTGCAAGCAAGGCTAGATAGGTACGAACTGCAAGGTTGTGATAGCGATATTGAGGCCGCGGCCTATATTATAGCGCATACGGTCTCCCCCACCGATGACTTGGACCAATTGCAATTAGATAATGTCGAAGCAACATGGTTTTATACTGTCTTCCTTCAAGCCGTTTGTCGATTTATATCACTTAAAGAACAGCGCTGTGAATGTGACTCCAGCTATCAATACGCCGTAGACTCACTTACTCACTATGCCAATTGGATGGCTGTGAACGAATACGCTTATTTGGATAAGCCCGACATTCTTGAGTTTCCGAACCAAACATGGAGTGGGCAAGACCTAAGAAAGCTCTGCGTACTACATTTTGCGTCTAACTATTTAACTGAAGCCCAACGTACGCTTGCTGAACAAAAAGCCGAACAATTAGCAGATACAATTTATCAACGCCTTAGTACGAGTACTGAAACGAGTACCACGCGCGTACTTTGTTTAATGATGCAAAACGGTCATTATTCGGGGTTTAAGAAGGCTCCCCGCCCTCTTTTGAAAAATGAAATACAAAAAAGCCAAGCCTTAGCTGAGAATCCGAGTTCATTAAGTTTTCTTTTAACTCACCTTATTGATTTATCTCCCTCGAAAGAGAGAAAACAGCTAGTGAAACGTTTTCCACAACTTCAAAAATTGTTGGGTAAACCATGAGTATCAATACGTCTTTTATCATTCCGCATAAGGGTCGTGAGGACATGCTCATAGAAACATTAACGAGCATAGAGAAACTAAGAACACCTAAAGAACAGTACGAAGTTGTTTTGGTAAGTCAGAATAAAGAAATTTCAAATACGCTCAGCGCGTTTATTGAAACGGTTAATTTGCGAGTAGTATACAACGACGACAAGAATACGATTTCGCATTCTAGAAATTTAGGCGCAGGCTTGGCCGCAGGTAAATACTTGGCATTTTTAGACGCGGATGTGTCACTTGCATCGAATTGGCTAGACGTAATGATTGATACTCTCAATAGACGAGAGAATACGGTTTTAGTGAGCGCTATGCAGGTTAACAGCCCTAACGCGCCGCCTTTAGAGAGAATTAGAACAGCATTGAGCAATGCCGAACTTGATGTGCCTGTAAACTTTCTACCTGGCCGCAATTTATTTCTTCTTAAGGAAACATTTGAAGAAGCAGGTAAGTTTCCTGAACACCTTCTTACTTGTGAAGATTATTTCTTTACCGATAAGGTTAGTAAATTAGGCGAGTTGTTTTACACCTCACAAACCCAGTATATTCACATTGGCGAAGACAAAGCTTACGCACCGATGTATAAAAAAGAAATATGGCGCGGCCAGTCCAATATTGCATCTTTAAAAGGAAGGCATATTCCACTAAGGGAATGGCCAAGTTTTGTTGTTCCTTTTGCATTTACAGGTGGTCTTTTACTGGCTTTTCTCGCGATAATATTCTCGCAACCTATTGTCGCTATAGTTATGTTAGTAGGCGCTTTTCTGCCTTTTACAGCGTACACGTGGCGACTAAAAAGGCTTGTTAAGCAGCAAGTAACTTGGTGGCATTGCTCACTTTTTTATCTGCTTTATTTTCCGGCTAGAGCACTTGGAACATTAATAGGAGTACGCGGCGCTGTTAGTACCAGCTCGCATAAATAACAATGAAAGTTTTACAGTTTATTTGTTCAACCGGTTTTTACGGTGCAGAAAGATGGGTGTTAGCGTTATCAAAGCATTTGCCAGATAGTGTTTCGAGTGAACTTGTTGTTACCTTAGAGCCGGGTACAGAAGAGCTAGAGCTTGTAAAACAGTTCAAAGCGATAGGAAAAACTCACCAGATTCCTATGAAGGGCCGTTTTGACTTACGTGCAGTGTCAAAACTCGCGGATTTAATTCAAGAACAAGATATCGACATAATCCATACGCACGGCTATAAATCAGATATTCTAGGCGTAATGGCTGCAAGAAAAGCAGGCATTCCCTGTGTTGTAACGCCACACGGTTTTGAAAACGCTGCCGACCTGAAGCTTCGTCTATTTATATGGTTAGGCTGTCAGTCGATGCGCTTTGCCGATAAAGTTGTTCCACTGTCTAAACAGCTATTGAGTGATGTTGAAAAATTTAATATATCGTCTGAAAAGCTTGAGTACATCCAAAATGGCGTGGATCTGTCTGAGGTAGAAGCCGTAAGACAAACAAAAACGAATAAGCAAAAAGAAAAAAAGACCATTGGCTTCGTGGGCCAAATGATCAGTCGTAAAAATATTAAAGCCATTTTAGATTGCTTCGAGTCTTTATCTAAAAAACGACAAGATATTGAATTAGTATTGCTAGGTGACGGCGAAGATCGTTCTAGCCTAGAAGCGTATTCAAAAACACTAGACTGCGCGGAAGACATTCACTTTTTAGGTTTTAGGAACGATAGGTTACAGCTGCTGCGCGACTTTGACTTGTTCGTAATGACTTCAACGCTTGAGGGCATTCCTCGCTGCTTAATGGAAGCATGCGCCATGGAAATCCCAGTGTCTGCCTATGATATTGCGGGTATAGACCAACTTATCACTCATAAAGAAAGTGGTTTATTAGCGCCATTACACGATATACAGCGATTAGAGCAAGATTGGGAAAACTTGCTAGACAACACAGGCTATGCAAAGCGACTTGCCGAAAATGCGCACACGTTTGTGCAAGAGCATTTCTCTGCTCAGCGCATGGCAAACGAATATCACGACTCGTTCACTCGTATGCTTGAAGAGAAAAACAATGCATAAAAAGGATGTTTTGTTTGTATTAACTATAGACACGGAAGAAGAGTGGGAATGGAGCGAAGCCTTTCCACAACACAATTGTTCTGTACAAAATATTGCAAAACTTCCTGCATTTCAGGCATTTTGTGAAAACCTGGGAATAAAACCTACTTATTTTGTCGACTACGCAGTGGCTAACGACAAAACAGGAAGCGGTATACTTAAGCAGTTTGCAGAAAGTAAAACCGCCGAAATCGGTGCCCATTTACACCCATGGTGCAACCCGCCGTATTTCGGCGAAACAACAGAAGCTGAATCACACGTAATAAACTTACCGGAAGAACAGGTTGTTCAAAAGCTTGACGAATTAAACCGCGTCATAATTGAGAATATCGGCGTTACGCCCCGTTCGTTTAGAAGCGGGCGTTGGGGTATGAAAGGCAAAACCCTTGAGTTATTAGTCTCACGAGGGATTAACGTAGACAGCAGTGTTTATCCATTCTACGAAAACGACTTTTTTAACTGTAAGGGCTCTCCACTGACGCCTTATTATCCTAGTTTTAACAACGCTCTCAAGGCGGGTGAACAGAATGCTATTATGGAAATACCTGTAACCGCTGGCTTCAATGTAAAAAACTTCGAAAAGGCGGATAGTATTCATTCCACGCTATCGAAACGCCCCTACTCACTGTTTAAACCCATTGGGATTCTCTGGCATACAAAAATACTGAAAAAAATTTACTTGAGCCCCGAGCTGTCGGATAGTGCAAGCATGAAATCTCTTATCGATACTTGTTTAAGCAAAGACTATCCTATAATTCATATGTATCTTCATAGCTCTAGCTTAATAGATGGTGCTACAGGGCTCTTAGATGCAACAGGCGCATACGAGCTTATATGCTCTCGTATGCAAACGCTTTTGAAACATTTAGAAAAAAAGGCAAACGTTACTTTTTGTACCATAAGTGAAGCCGCAAAGTTACTTAAAACAGAGCATTCCGCAAAAACGTTGATTTCGTCAGGGAATTCAGCAAATGGGCAATGAATTGAATACAACGATATCGCTCGCCTTCCCCAAAGACAAAACGGTTTGGGATGATTACGTCTCCAACCATAACAACGCAACAGCCTATCATAGATTTGCGTGGCAAGAGGCTGTTCAATCGGCATACAACCATAAAGTGATGGGTTTAATTGCGCGAAGTAGCGAAACTAAGCAAGTCGTTGGCGTGTTGCCAGCTGTACTAATGACAACGCCACTTATGGGTAAAAAACTGTGTAGCCTACCCTATTGCGATGTAGGTTATGCCATTGCTGATAGCGATGAAATACAAGACCAATTAGTCGAGCACTTAAAGCAACTGGGCGTGAAAACAGGCAGTAAGCATGTCGAAGTTAGAAACGTAGCCGCCACACCTGAAGACAGCACGTTACTTGCCCATAAAAAAGTAAGAATGCTATTACCACTGCCAAGCGGAAGCGATGCACTTTTGGCTAGCTTCAAGTCGAAGCTGCGTAGCCAAATTCGAAAAGCCGAGAAAAACGGGCTCATTGTGCAACTAGGGTTAAGCACGGCGCTAATAGACGACTTTTACAACGTTTATGCTCAAAATATGAAAGATTTAGGATCACCTGTGCATGCCAAACGATGGTTTCAGCATATCATTAGCACCTACGGAGATAGCTGTATTGTAAGTGTGGTGTACAAAGACGATATAGCAATTGGTGGTGGGCTAGTTATTAAAAGTGGTTCACAGGCCTCCATTCCTTGGGCGTCAACACTTCGTAACTACAATAAGCTTGCTCCAAACATGCTGCTCTATTGGTCGTTATTGGCGCACTGTGCAGATAACAACATCTGCACCTTCGATTTTGGTCGCTCTACGTTTGAGGAAGGCACCTATCGCTTTAAAAAGCAGTGGGGCGCTACCCCCCAGCTACTCGACTGGCAGATAGATGGGAAAAGTTATTCACTAACAAACGACACAGCAAGTAACACTTCCCCAAGTAAAATTCGCCCCGCTATTGAAAGTGTGTGGAGAAAGCTTCCCCTTAATCTAACAATTACCGTCGGTTCTGCAATAAGACCGTATATCAGCTTGTAGGAATAAGATTGTATGTGTGGTATTGCAGGTTTTAGTCTGTTCAATCATCAAGAAGGCAATGAGGCGTCGCTACATGCTATGCACCAAGCTATTGTGCATAGAGGTCCAGATGCAAGCGGTTCGTACCTAGACGATTACGTAGGTTTATGTCATAGACGATTAAGTATTTTAGATTTATCGGAAGCGGGCAACCAGCCCATGTACTCTGCCGATAATAATTTAGTTATTGTTTTTAATGGTGAAATATACAATTTTTTAGAACTAAGAGCTGAGCTTGAGCAACAAGGTTTTACTTTCAAAAGCCATACCGATACAGAAGTTATACTGGCGCTTTATGCCCAAGAAGGTGTTAAGTGTCTTGATAAGCTAAATGGTATGTTTGCATTTGCCCTGTGGGACAAATCCAAACAAGAGCTATTTATTGCTCGCGATAGGCTAGGCAAAAAGCCCCTTTACTATTTTTCAGACAATGGACGTTTTGCCTTTGGGTCAGAAATAAAAGCCATACTTGCACTACAAGATATTCCAAGGGAAATACGGCTGGACGCAGTGCACGATTTTTTTACCTACCAGTACGTGCCCGACCCTAAAAGTATTTTTAAACACATACATAAACTTCCCCCTGCCCACTATCTCGTTCTAAACAAAGATGGGTTTTCAATAAAAGAATATTGGGATCTAAGTTTCAAAAATATCACCCGTGAAAACGAAGCAACGAACAACCAAAAGCTTAAAGCATTGCTAGAAAAAGTGACCAAACAACGAATGATTAGTGATGTACCTTTAGGTGCCTTTCTAAGCGGTGGTGTAGACAGTTCTGGTGTAGTAGCCATGATGGCGGAAGCGAGCGACAAGCCGGTCAAAACGTGTACGATCGGGTTCGACAACAAAGAATTTAATGAAGCGGAATTCGCACGGGAAATAGCTGAAAAATACCATACTGAACACCATGAATTTACGGTAAATCAAAATGTTGCAGAGCAGTTAGAACACATTGCCAGTTTTTTTGACGAACCCTTTGCCGACCCTTCGTTAGTACCCACATTTTTTGTGTCTGAACTCGCCAGAAAGGCAGTTACCGTTGCATTGGCCGGCGATGGAGGGGACGAAATGTTTGCCGGCTATGAAAAGTACACTACGGACGATATCGAAAACAAACTTAGGAATAAGTTTCCTGAAAGCGTTAGAAAATTGATATTCCCGAGACTTGCAAAAATAGTCGGCGCATTACCAGGGTTGATTGGAAGAAAAGGGAAATCGCTACTTAGCAGTTTATCGCACGACCCCGCCATGGGCTTTTTCATTACAAACAGTATGATGACCGACGATATGTGGAGTAAATTGGTGAAACCAGAGGTAGCCGCAGCGCTTAGCGGTTACCACCCTAGCCAATACACACTTGATATGTACAACAAGGCCGATGGCCCAGACCATTTAAGCAAAATTTTGTATACCGATATTAAAACCTATATGACCGGCGACATTTTGGTGAAAGTAGACAGAATGAGCATGGCCAACTCTCTAGAAGTACGAGCCCCTATTCTCGACTATCAAGTTGCAGAGTTTGCAGCCACTCTACCCTCGTCACAAAAATACCGTGATGGGGAAAAGAAGTACTTACTGAAAGAAGTGTTTAAACCATTTATTCCCGATTCGTTGCTTTATAGAAAGAAAATGGGCTTCAGTACCCCCTTAGATGAGTGGTTCAGGGGCGAATTAAAAGCATTGTCAGAATCAAGGCTTCTTCAACGTGACAAGGGTTTAAGCGATGTATTTAATACAACCGTGATTAATTCCGTTTGGCAGGAACATCAAAGCCGTACGAAAGATCACGGCATCGTATTGTGGAGCATGCTGATGTACCAAATGTGGTACGACCGATATGCGGTTATACAAGAGCGTACATCATAATGAAAGTACTGCACGTTACCTACGATATGCGCATTGGCGGCACTGAAATGGTGATCAAGAACATCATAGAGGGCAATACCGACGCCAATATAAACATGTCAATTTATTGTATAGAAGCCCCTTTAGGCCCTTGGGGTGAAGATTTAGCACAATCTGGCATTTCCATTACGATGCAAGAACGCAAACCAGGTTTTGACACTTCGCTAATTAGCGCATTAAGGCAACACATTAAAGAAAACAACATAGATATTTTACATTGCCACCAATACACCCCTTGGGTATACGGTGCATTAGCAGCGGCCTTTACAAAAACGAAGGTTATTTTCACGGAACATGGGCGCTTTTATCCTGACTCTACAAGCTGGAAAAGAAAGCTCGTTAACCCAATACTGCTATTTTTCACGTCAAAGGTAACCGCAATTTCGAAGGCGACAAGCGATGCGTTGGTAAACTATGAATTCATTCCTAGTCGTAGCATAGACATAGTTTACAACGGTATCAAACCATTAGCAGTAAAGCAGAAAGAAGTGGAAGCGTTGCGCTCGCAGCTAAGGCTAAATGAAACAGACATAATATTAGGTACCATTGCACGGTTCGACCCGATTAAAAATCAACTTTTGATGATTAACGCATTTGCAGACGCAGCAAAAGACCGAGACGACCTTTATCTGCTGCTGGTGGGGGATGGGGAAATGCGTCAAGCACTGCAGCAAGAAGTAGATAGATTAGAAATTCTCGATAGAGTTATTTTTACTGGCTATATTGCCAATCCTGCAAACTATTTAGCGCTAATGGATGTTTTTTTACTTTCATCATTAAGTGAAGGTACGTCGATGACGTTGCTTGAAGCCATGAGTTTAGGCAAACCCTGTGTAGTGACTAATGCGGGCGGTAACGCCGAAGTTATTACTCACAACCTTAATGGCCTAGTAACAGAAAACGATAACAAAAATGCGTTTGCAACGGCGATAATACAATTAACGCAACACCATGAGATGCGAAGAAATTTTGGTAAAAATGCGATCGAGAAATTTGAATTACAATTCAGTGCACAAAAGATGAATGAGGCATTCCGAATTCAATACAATCACCTTATTGCCGTCGGTTCAGTGAGAAGTTAACGTGAAAGATAAACAAAAAGTAGAGTTGGTTTTCTCTGAAGTATTCCCACCAATGCATGGCGGAAGTGGTCGTTGGTTATGGGAGGTATATTCTCGTCAAGATGCCGAAAAGTACGTTGTGGTTGCGGGCAATGCTGAGGGTGACACAATATTTGATGATAAAGCCGAACTAAAAATTCATAGAATTTCTTTCAATTATTTATCGTGGTCTGATTGGGCGTTATTTTCAGTGGGCGGCCTTATTTTCTATACCAAACTTTTTTTACAACTTAGAAGAGTCATTAAACAATATCATGTAACGGCTATTCATTGCGGGCGATGTATTCCTGAAGGCTTTGTTGCTATGCTGTTTAAGGTTTTCAAAGGTATTCCTTATTACTGTTATATACATGGTGAAGATATTGAGAATAGTGCGACTAGCCGAAGTATGACAGCCATGCTACGGCCAGTGCTCAAGCGAGCAGACCTTCTTATTTGTAATAGTAAAAATTCGCATCGCTTGTTGCTTGAACATTGGGATGTTCAAAAAGATAAGTGCTGCATTGTTAATCCTGGGGCAAATACATCTGTATTCGTCCCGGCTCCCCGCTGCGAATCTACTCGCCAAAAACTTGGCTGGAAAGACAGATTTGTATTAGTGACTGTTTCTCGGTTAGAAGAACGTAAAGGACACGATATGATGGTTAAGGCAATGACTGATATTGTGAAAAGCGTTCCCAATGCTTTGTATGCCATTATTGGTAGCGGCCCACGCATTGAATACCTTAAACAATTGACACACGAACTAAATTTACACGATAACATTAGGTTTATGCCCAATGTAAGTGACAAAGACATGGTGGCATGCTACCAACAGGCAGACGTATTTGTTTTACCAAATAGAGATGTAGGGCGCAACATTGAAGGCTTTGGTATAGTAATGATAGAAGCGCAAGCCTGTGGCATACCCGTGATTGGTGGCTTGTCTGGTGGAACTCCTGAAACACTAGTACATGGCCAAACCGGGTTTAGCGTAAATTCCAGTACGCCAAATGAACTTGTTGAGCATGTGATTTTGTTGGCGGGTGATTATGAAAAGCGCGAAAAAATGGGGTTATGTGCCCGTAAGCATGCAGAGCAGTTTGACTGGGAAATAAAAGGCCCGGAGGTAATACAGAGCATAGAACGCTTGGAGTCTATCAAGTGATATCCGCACTACTATACTTAATACCATTTTTAACGGGTTTGGCAATGTCTTTTCGGCATGGCCCAGTGCTTATTTTTATGGTGTACCAGCTCGATTATTTCTTAAACCCACAGAATAAGTGGTGGGGAAGCTACCTACCCTTTTTAGGTGCTCAATTTTATCTCGTGTTAACAATGTTAATCGTATTTTTCATTGGTTTCGGAAAATACTGGCCAAATAAATATTTTAAACACCCCCAAATTGTATTTATGTGGCTAACAATCATATGTTTTTGTGCAGCTTATTTTAATGCGCCTTATTTGGCATACCATGTTTCAGCAATGGATGCCCTTCTTACAGTGGCAGCAGTGACATTTCTCATTGTCAAATTATGTACTCAAAAAAAACATATCTCTTGGATAGTCGATACATATCTTCTCAGTGCTTTCCTTTTAGCTTTCTATATATTTGGTTGGGGCCGCGATAACTCAGGTCGAGTGGCCGGAGTAGGAATGGTAGATGCTCCAGATGCTAATCTAGTGGCAGCGGCACTAGCCCCTACTATCGTAATATTTATAGCTAAATTAATTGCTCATAAATCTCTAGTCCAACGTGGCATATATTCTATTGGGTTAATTTTCTCCCTGAACTCACTGATATTGATTAACAGTAGAGGCGCATTTTTGGGAGTCGTTGCAGGCGTTTCTTACTTTTTATTCATTAGCTTTAGAAATAAAGCTTTCACAGCCAAGGAAAAAGGTACGATTTTTCTTGGTATGATACTTTTTGTGGGTGCGTTCTTTAGGCTAGCAGACGATACCTTTATTAACCGAATGATGACTGTTCAAGAACAATCAACACTGAACGAAGAACAAGAAACAGGCTCAACTCGTGTCTTCTTCTGGCTTGCCTCAGTAGAAATGGCAAAAGATCACCCTTTTGGAGCGGGAGCAGGAGCTTTTCAGTATTATGGAACATATTATATCCCGACTCATATCGATACTGGTAAGTCGCGACAACGAGCTGTTCACTCAACGTGGTTTGAGACGCTTTCCGAAGCGGGTTTTCTTGGCCTTTTGTTTTTTACACTTATGATATGGTACACCTTCAGAGCTTTCGCAAGGGTTAGAAAAGAATTGTGGAAGCACAAAGACTTTATTAACAGTTCATTCGTTCTTTCTTTAGCTAGTGGCTTTGTAACATTTATCGTGTGCATGACATTCATTAATAGAATGCGTGCGGAAGTACTTTATTGGCTGGTCGCGCTTTCTGCTTGCTGTCTTAATATGTATTTAACCAAGAGCGATCTCCAACCTTCAAAGCAAGAAACTAGTTTAAAAAAAGGGAACAACCTATGACTCTTCCAAACTTTATTTGTGTGGGCGTACAAAGAGCTGGCACAACTTGGTTATATGAGTGTCTGAAAGAACACCCAGAGGTGTATGTACCAGAGGTAAAAGAGCTAAACTTTTTCAGTAGTCATTTTGAAAAAGGAATAGAATATTATGCTTCATTTTTCGAAAACGCTAGTACTGACTATAAGGCGATAGGCGAACTTTCACCAAATTATTACCACATTAAAACAGCTATTGACCGTATATCCAGTACCTTGCCGAACACCAAAATTATACTAATTTTACGCGAACCAGTAGCAAGAAGTTATTCCCACTATCAATTAAGCGTTACAAATCAATGCAGTGGAATGACCTTTGACGAAGCAATGGAGCAAGTACCAATAATTAGTACTTTAAGCATGCAAGCAACGTTTGTCGAGCACATCCTAAACTCTTTTCCTCGCAATAATATACATCTCGCATTTTATGACGAACTTCAAGCTACCCCTCAGTCATTTTTGAAGGGAGTTTTTGGTTTTTTAAATGTTAATGATAGCTTTACTCCTTCTATTCTAAATAACCGTGTCAATAGAATTATATTTCCCCGCACTCAAGAGCTTCTTAACAAACTGGGTTATCTAAATTAGTTGAGTATATCAAGTCGGGTTGGTTAGGAAGTATTATTAAGGAAAATTATAATACAGGAGGTAGGAAAAAAGAGTTGAACGTGAACAACGCTCATAAAGGCAAGTTCTTGGACGATATTGAAAGGCTTGAAGACTTGCTGCAAATTGAGCTTTCCCATTGGAAAAATAAATAAATCCAATGTATGAGGCGTATTTTTAATACTCGTATTAATAGCTAAAAAGGATGGATATGCGCAACGATATTCAATTTTTGAGAGGCATCGCTGTTCTTTACGTAGTTTTTTACCATAGCGACTTAGGCTTGTTACCGCAAGGCTTTCTCGGTGTAGATATTTTTTTCGTGCTATCTGGCTTTTTAATTACCAAATTAATTTTAGAGCAAATAGAGCTGAGTAAATTTAGCTTCCGAAACTTTTATCAACGACGTGTCAACCGACTCCTTCCTGCTTTATATGTGACACTTATATTAACATCGCTACTAAGCACTTTTTTTCTTACCTCTTCACAGCTAAAAGACTTTTCGCATCAATTGATAGGTGCAGTAACATTTAGTGCAAACATGGTGCTTCCTACTCAAACTGGTTACTTTGATGCGGCAGCAGAAGGGAAACCACTGCTTCACATATGGTCTTTATCTCTCGAAGAACAATATTATTTTCTATTGCCTCTAGTATTAACTTTAACTCCCAAGAAGCTTCGACTCGCAGCATTAATTGCGGGTTTTATGGCCAGTATTTACATGTGTTTTTCATGGTCTTATGCTACTGATCAAAATGCACCATTTCTTTGGCGCTTTAGTGATATCAGTAAATATGAGTGGACATTTTATCTCTTGCCAACAAGAGCTTGGGAGCTTCTGACAGGTTCAGTCACTGCATGGTTGTATTTAAATAAACAAATTTCAGTAACTCGGCGTGTTAAGGTTACTTGCCTGTCTATAATACTGACCTTAGGTTATCTACAAATAACGCATTCCCACCCAAATATAGAAGCACTAATCATAGTATGCTGTACGGCTGTTATTTTATTAGGCGATGATCTATGGCTCTCGCAGAACTTTATTAATAATAACGATAATTAAAGTTGGTGACTGGTCATACTCTATTTATCTAATTCATTGGCCTTTATTTGCATTCTCATATTTAGCTTACGTTGGGCAACCACCGCTGCTTGCTAGTTGCTTAGTCATAGTTCTTTCGATTTTTTTGGGTCAAGTTCAACACAAATATATTGAAACACCTTTCCGTCACAGAGGTGCTCCATTACAGCTATCTCGTTTGCCCAACTTCGTTTTGGCTACCTTTTTTATTCTAACTCTTCCTATCATTCTTACTTTACTACCAAAAAACGAAAATTTTAATAAGAGGGTTATAGCCCAAAAAAAACTGAATTATGGGTTTTCTCAAGAATGCCAAGGTGCAATTGATAGCAGATCAAATATGAACACCAAGTGTACTAATAGTGAATCGTTCGACACTGTTGTATGGGGTGACAGTTACGCCATGCACTTGGTGCCTGGACTCAGCATTAAAAACGATATTGCCCAAATCACAAAAAGTATGTGCGGTCCATTTTTAAATGTTGCTATAGTCAACTCGAATTACAGTGAGCATTGGGCTAAAGGTTGCATTCATCACAATAATTTAGCCTTCGATTTTGTTAAAAACAATAAGAATATTAAAAACGTTATTCTAAGTTCTTCAATAGAGTTTTACTTACAGAACAAAATACTAGTAGATGACGGTAGAGTTGTAGTTGATAGTTCAGTACTCATTGACTCATATAAATTTATGATAAATGAACTAAATAAAGCGGGGAAATCTGTTGTGTTTGTATCCCCGCCCCCCAGAGACGGTAGAAACATTGGAGAATGTTTAGAAAGGGAGTATGGGCCAGCCCTATTGTTGATTGGCGACTGTACGATTAGTTTTGAAGCTTATCAAAAGCATCAGAAAAGTGTGACGACAATCTTAAAAGAACTGAAGAGCGTTAGCGCCGTTTTTGACGTCTCAATGCTTTTATGTGACAAAAATAGATGCAACACTTCAAAGAATGGTACGTGGCTTTATAGAGATACTGGTCATTTAACGATTGAAGGTTCAGTCTTGATATTGGGAGACTTAAAAATTAGAGATTTATACAGCGAGTTAAAAAAGGGCAGTGATTCATAAGAGTAACCATGCAGAAGCACAAAATCTGAATCTTTCAGACTCTAAAGACGCCATATTTGTAATAAATATGGCGAAAGAAGATTAAATTCAAAATTAAGGTCAAATAATATATACATTCATCTGAAGTACTTTCTTTTTCAATTAAAATAGAATTAATTTAATAACTCAATCACAAACTACAGCAGGTCAATACATTCTGGTTTTGTGCCGTCAGTGATAAATCTATTACAAATAACAGAGAGCTTTTCACCTAGTAACTTTGCCTTATCCGCATCTCTATTATTCAACTCTAATATACTTGATGGATTTTTTATAAATTCGTCATAGCTCATATGATTAGTTAGTGAAATAAGACCTTTATAACGAGCATCATTGTAATGCGGCACAAGAAAAACTACGGGAGTTCCAATTGCTGTGCACGGTAAAGCACAATGGAGGCGCTGTGTTATGACTAGTTTGGCGCCTTTGTATGTGTCCAACAGCTTCTGGGCTTGTTTGAAGCCAATATTGCGAGCCATTGACGTCCCCAGTTTATTATCTACTTTTTGTAAAAAAAGAAGCGCGCGGTCATAATATTGCTTTACTTTCAACTGCTTACCTAACAAGGCGGCAGGCATGTTCGAAACTAGACGCTCGGGGATATCCATAAATACCGTTGCATTATGCTTATTTGGTATATCGCGAGTTTGTAGGGTGAGTGTTAAGCACCCAGAAAAGTATGCGTCTACACCTCGAGCCAACAAAAACTCTTTAGTTTCGAAATCACGACAACCAATAGGTCCATGACGCTGAAGAAACTCCAATGTTTCCTTCTTCTCAAAAACGGGTCGAGCTTTTGGCGTAATGTGAAATGATATAAACAACGGAGAGATAAACTCATTTGATGGTAGCCATGTAGCGGCGTTGTGCGTATACCAACCGTTAGCGATTAGCCTCGCAGGCTCCTTAACGTTACTTGAATCCCAATTATCTCTATCGACGAAATAATCTACTGTCGGTAGAAATCGTTTGGCAGCGATACTTTGTACTTCATCTCCTAAGTTATCAGAGTTAGAGTATTCGTATAAACAATATTTCATCAATTCAGTCCTAAAGCATATGTTCGTAAATTTTTATTCGAATTAGTCGAAAAATGATATTTTAACACTGAGGAAACCCTCTCAACCTTCTAAAGAGCGCATTAAGTTTCCAACTATTGTTTAACTTTTTGGGAATAAATCTCGCTAGCCCTTTTGATTGAACGATATCGCTTGCTTCTGCAGCATCCATCCACTTCACCCCTTGGGCTTCAAGATTATGTTCCCAAATACTTCGGTTTTTATGGTAACTATTATCAAACAATGTGGTGGGCTTCCCGAGAATAGAGCCAACGATTGAAGAATGCGTTCTATTGGTTACTATATCTCTTGCGTGTAGATGAATTCTTACCCAATGTGCGAAACTCTTAGCTATTTCAGGCGGATCAACGAGTAAAAATTGCGGAGTAGGTACAAATTTTATACCGCTATCTTCTTTATCACTTCTATAACCGTAGAGAGAGTAGTTATGTTTTTCTTCTCCAGCAAGTGCCTGTAACGCTTTTTTGGTCGAATGGAATGCAGTATCGTTATCTAACAATACTTCAGCGCTTCCCTTCAAACAATCTAAGTTGTTGAATATTGAGTAAGTTATTAGCTCTCTCGCGAACAAGGTAAATTTGCGCTTAGCGTTGATGATTTCACCAAACTTTCCTTCTAAAAACTCAACATCCTGTGAGCACGTACAAGGTCCATAGATTACATCTAACGCATCTGAGTTTATCGCGTGTTCTAGCGCTCTAAATCCCGCATCAGTCGACCAAGAGTTGAACGCACCGCCACCATGGATATAAACCACTTCATTCGGCTTAGGGGAGTAATCGAAAAATTCATAAATCTTATATGTTTCATAACTAAGATTAATTTTCTTAGCCAAGCATTCAAGTCCAAAGTATATTAAATAATCACCCCAATTT
>NZ_JAHHDX010000170.1 GCF_018619335.1 Alteromonas sp. ALT199
ATTAAAAGCAAAAAAAGTTAAACCAACAAATTTCAGCAACTTACAGAAATACCCCCACCCTCCCCCATTAAAATTGTTAACAAAAAACTATTTACCATTTACATTATATAAATTAAGTATTATTGTTTATTGAAATAATTGTAAACCAATTGTTATTTACGTGTTTTGTCTGAGGTAGAATCTGTATCTTGAAGTAACTAGGGTGCTGCCACGTTGGCGAAACTGGGATGAAAACACAAAAATGGAAGGCGTAAGTGAGTGGACTTAAGAACACACAACCACGCGCCACCGGTAGGAGGTATGCGTGAATATTTCAAGACCAAAGTTTAAACTTAGTGCTCTTGCCCTAGCTATATTGGGAGCTTCTCCCTCGGCATATTTATGGGCCCAAGAAAATAGTGATATTGAGCGCCAAGTTTCATCAAAAGAGATTGAAAAGCCTAAAGAAGAAAAAGAAAAGAAGAATGACGATGAAGATGATGTAGAGATCATCACCGTTAGTGGCTATAAAGGAAGCTTACTTAAATCGATGTCAGATAAAAGGCACTCTAAGAATGTTTCTGATTCAATTTTTGCGGAGGATATAGGTAAGTCTACCGATCAAAACATTGCAGATGCGCTATCTAGGGTGACCGGTGTTTCGGTTCAAAGTGAAGATGGCGAAGGTACACGAATTACCGTTCGTGGTGCTAATCCTAACCAAAATATGATTACGTTAAATGGTGTTCAATTAACTAGCTCTGATTTTAATCAAGCAGTCGATTTGAGTGCTTTCTCTTCTGATATTCTATCAAGTATCAATGTCGTCAAAACCCCTAGCGCCGACCACGATGAAGGTTCTTTAGGTGCATCCATCAGTTTGAATACTGTTCGACCGTTAGATATTCGTAAGGACAGGCGCTCTCTAACTATTCAAGGTCGCTACAACGACTTTTCTGAAAACGATGACTATAAGCTATCAGGTGTTTTTTCTGAGAAATTTTTTGATGACCGGTTAGGTTTTATCATACAAGGATACACAGAAACTAACTCTGTAAGACGTGACGAGATGAGGATCAACGATTTTCAGAAACGTGATATTGTTGCTGCCTATGACCAGAATGGAAACATTGTTACAGACTACACGGCTATTGCACCTACCGAAGTAGAATACACGCTTTTTCAAAATGATCGCGACCGCTTTGGTGTAAACGGTAGTCTTCAGTTTTTACCAACCGACACTAGTAATATTATATTTGATTTCAATTATAGTGAATTCAGTAGTGAGCAGTATACAAATGGCATTATTGCTCGTAACGCTTTTCCTGAACGGAGAAACTTTGTAGAAGGCGAAGTTAGCGACGTCCAGATTAATGGTCAGCCATTCATCCCTACCTTTTCAGATCCTACATTAGATTGGACTAATGTAAATACAGATACCCGCACAGTAACTCGACAACTTCGTCGTTTTGCCGATGGAGGATACCGCCACAATGATAGAGGCGAAGATACCTCAAACATTCAACTTGGGCTAACGCTGGAGCAGGAAATCACCTACGATTTGCGTATGGAAGCGGGAGCTAATTATTCAAAAACCTCAGAACGTCCTGATCAAAGCTTCAGCGTATACCTTCTCAATGGTGGCAACCCACCTATGGGCCGCCTTTTCGCAGGTCCTGAAGGCGAGCCACATACAGGCATACAACCTGCGGGCTATGACTGTACATCAGGTCCATGCCGTATGGTTTTCGGCGACGGTTTAATATCTGAAAATGACCCTTTTACTCTTTTTGATAACACGTCTAGAACCGCCTGGAATCCAGATGATATTGCCTCTCACAATACTAATAACTTTCGATTGCTAGACCGAGAGGTGGATGATGAGCAAGAAACATACTTTGTCGATTTTGATTGGGATGTAGAGTTTGCCGGTATTACCAAATTTGAGTTTGGTGCAAAATATCGCAAACGCACAAAGACAGTCGATGATCAGGCTTACGCCTTAAACAATACTTCTCAGGCTGTAACCGTTGATGTTTTCGACGCGGATGGGAACTTAGTAGGTCAACAGGTTCTTCAAGAAGGGCAAAATTTAGGCACTGTGCCAATTGCTAATTATACAATTGCAGATTCATTTCCCTACGACAATTTTATGGAGTCGTTAGGTATTCCTATGAATGCTGCGACCGACGGTTGGCCACTTATTTCAGCTCAGCTTCTACAAGAGCAAGCATTAGGCATAGACAATCTAGCTTTGCGACCTGATCCTGCGAACTTTAGAGAAACAGAGCTAAAACACCAAGCAGCTTACTTCATGGCCAACTATGAATATTTAGAGGGGCGACTTACAGGTGATATCGGTGTTCGCTACATAAAAACAGAAAGTGCAAGCCTTGGTAATTCTGGCGCACGCTTTGCCGGCGACAATGTATTTGGGCGTGTTTTTGATCCATTCTTTTTTAGGCAACTTCGTGACTTTGTCAACAATCCTGAATGCCAGATCCCTGGAAATCCGTTAGTTGCAAATCAATTCCCAGGCTACAACAGACTTGATGGATTAGGATGGGATTTGACTGGCGAAACACCGGTAAGATTACCGGCCGATCCATCTGGCTACCCTTGTTATGACCCATTAGCACTTCAAGGCGCTGGAACTTCGTTTTTCCTTGCCCGTCACGAAGATATCTCAAGACACCCTTTTTACATTTGGGGAGACGACCCTTATAGCCCTGAAGACCGTTCGATCGTAGCTTTCGCTACTCAGGGGGGCAATGAATACGACATGTTCCTTCCAAGCTTGAACCTTAACTATCAAATTGGTGAAGACCTAATTAGCCGCTTTGCGGTTTCAAAAACTATTTCTCGCCCGAACATAGATTCACTTCGCCCAGGATTTAATTTGAACGAAAATTTCTGGGCTCCGCATGATGCAGCTAGCGGTAACATCAATTTATTTAACCCTGGACTTATGCCTCAGGAATCAAAAAATCTGGATATATCGTTGGAATGGTACTTTAACGAAACCAGTTTAATTTCTGCTGCATTCTTCTATAAAGACTTGTCAAACTTTGAAGAAAGAGAAGCTGCGCTAGTTTACGCAGAAGATTTACGTCATGTAGACCTTACTCAACCATATAATGTAGATGGTTTAATTCTGACAGAAGCTGAAGTTCGAGAAAATCTGCAAAACCCTGATCTTATAGACGGTCAAGGCTACGCGGCTTGTTTCCCTGACAGAGGAAATATCAGTAGCCTTCAGGCTGATTGGTGGTTTGACGAGTCTGACGATCTTATAGGTTGGTGTTCTCAATTCACGGCTACACGATTACGTAACGGCTCTGGAGCTGAAATTAAGGGTTTAGAGCTCAGTTATCAACAGGTTTACGACTTTTTACCTGGTATTTGGTCAGGCTTGGGCGCTCAGGTTAACTATACGTATCAAGATAGTAAGACAGACCTTGAGTTTTCTTCTTTTGATGAGACGAAAACACTTCCCCAATATCCACAGTCGTGGACGCCTGAACACAGTTATAACGCCACCATATTTTGGGAAAAAGGTGGTCATCAAATTCGTCTTGCCATGCGTGGAAAATCTGACGAGCTGATTCAAAGAACATGGAACGAAGGCTCACTGTGGCGAGATGGAAGTATGTTGTTTGATTTAACCGCAAGCTACCAGATTTCGAAAAACATGCGCGTTTCATTTCAAGCCATAAACCTTACTGACGAAGAGACGCGCAACTACTTTACTAGTCGCACGATCAATTTGGGTGATACAGAAATAGTGGACGGGCAGGAAGTGACTGTACTCTACGACGAAGGTAACCCGCTAGAAAATAGTAATGTCACGCAATCTAGAACCCAACAGTTGTACAAAACAGGCCGTACATACCGTTTAGATTTTCGTATAGATTTCTAGGAGCACAGATAATGAGAACTCAAAAAACAACGCTACTAGCACTTTCAGTCGCTTTTGCACTTACAGGCTGCGGTGGCGGTGACGATAGTAGTACAGGTAGCATAGGCTCGAATGGCCCCAACCGCGCACCTCAGTTAAGTGTTGAAGCATTAAACACAGACCGTGGTCAGCCCATGGAAGTTATGTCGAATAATGAGCAAATTGTTCGATGGGAAGTAAGTTTCGAAGAGTCAGAGGTCACTTTTACTGACCCAAGCGATCCCAACCAATTTGTAGATTTCTATGATATAGATTTGCTTCAGGGGATATCCGATCCCGATGGTGATACTTTATCAGTCAAAAACGTAACCTTTCTATGGTCAGGGCCCGACTGCGCGAACACGACAGTGGACGCAGCAAACTTCCCTGATGTGTGCGACCCGATTCTGGCGGAATTCGGAGTAGAAGCTGGTTCGACAATAACGCCTGAGATTGCTGCTGATATTCGCGAATATCAAAATCTTCCGGTCGTTGACCAAGCCATCTTTGGATTCGAATTTTTAGAAAGCAAATTGCGTGTTACGCCTCGAAACTTTGCACCTATTCTACGCAGTGGTCAAACTGCAGAATTAGGTTTTGCCTACGAAGTTACTGATGGAGAGCAAACGCTCCAACGCCAAATTGTTGCCATTGTAAATGGCAAAGATAAAGCTCCCTCATTTATTGAAACTAACGCCGATGGCACACCTAGGCTAGACTCTGACGGCAATCAAATAGCAGTCGAGCCTCCATCCCTATTGGTCTCGGAAAAGTCAGACGCTACCACTATCGATATGGTTGCTGGACTGTACGACCAAGACATTTACGATGTCCAAGCTTGGCAACGTGAAATTGGTAATTTGGAAGATTATTACAGTTCGATTAGAAATTTATATACTCAGGAAAACCTGAATATAGTCAACTTCACGGTAACGGCATCTAATGGAATGCAAGTGCCAGACGGGTTTGCCTCATTCGTCCGACACGTAGACCCGATTACAGGCTTAATGACCGGCGCTGACCTAACGATTAACGCCTCAGTATTTGCTGAAATATTGAGCGCTGGGGAGGTCGTTGATGTAACAGTTAGCTTTGGTGTTTCTGACGGTAATAACGTTGCCACTAGAGAGATCGTGGTGACAGTGTTAGGCGCAGATGAAGAAAATGCACCAATTTTCTTCGACGACTTAGAAAAAACCGTTGAGAGCACTAGCGATGCAACAAGCATTAACTTGCTGGAAGACGCTATAGAACTTGATGGTGACGAAATGTCTGTTGTTGGCTTAACGCCTGTAGGCTCAACTGAAACAGAGTACGGCATTTTTCTTAATGGCAATCGAATTAACATAGACCCTTACCATTTCACTTACTTATCGCCCGGTGAAACGAAGCAATACTCCTATACGTATCAAATTACTGATGGAAATATGACTTCAGATGAGCGACGTGTAGATGTCACTATAAAAGGTGTAAGTGCCAACCTTGCTGCAAGGGGCACTAACAGTGATCCAAGCTTTGAAAGTGGCTCACTCGACTCAAGCGCGTGGATATTCCAACCAGATCCTGCCTCAGAGGCAACGGCGGCGAATTTATTCGTTACAGATGCAGAGCAGCATTCAGGAGATTACAGTCTTACAAGCATGCAAGATGGAATGTTTACCACGCTTGGTATGACAGGTATTCAGCAAAACCAAATAGATGAAAACGATCTTTTCTACATCAGCGTGTATGCAAAAGTAGCGGCCGCGCCTTGGGGTACGCTTAACGGTCTTCTTAACAGAGGCGACAATTTTGACCGCAATAATGCTGTAGAAAACCTAGTTTTGCAGTCTGCACTTGGCGTGACTAATAATTGGGTGGAACGTATAACTACTCTGCGCGCTTCTGATTATTTTGACCCTGGCACTGATGAGCAGTTTAGCTTGTCCCTATTGATGAACCAAAACACTCAGTTCGACGACGTAGCAATCGTTAAAGTCAATAGCGGCGGCCAGAACCGTCAACTGATTTCAAATGGTCGATTCTTAAGTCCTTCTGCGCAAGGCTGGAGTGTTACAGGCGATGCAAATTTGGAGGTCACTTTAGATGCAAATCGTGCTTCAAACGGCAACGGCTCTGATTATGGTCTGCACGTAACAAATAATACTGGAGAAAAACAACGGTTGGAATTAGACCCCAGCTTTTTCCCACAGGGGGCGATTAAAAAAGGAATGCGTTACATCATTCAATTTGATATGCGTACGCCTTCTTACACTTCTGATACAGGAGCAGTCCCTATCGAATTCGGTATTTTTGAAGTAGCCGGTAGCAATTTTACAAAGAGAGTAGATTTTGCTAAACGCAGCCCAACCGAGTGGACTACATATTACATGCATATCGATACCACATCTGATAGTCGTTACTTCGGTGGAAATATCAATAGTGACGTCAACTTCGACTGGTCCTCTACTACAGTTCAGCCCGCTTTGTACATTCGTGCAGGCGATGAACTACAAATCGATAACATTTCGATGTATCCAGTACCTCGTCAATAATGGAAACAAGGTTAGGGTTGCTATTGAAAGCAACCCTAACCTTCTAACAAAAACGTTTATCCATTAGCAAGATAGTAGTAATACCCGGTAAGGCTTTCACCCGCTTTTCGACTGTCATTTTAAGGTCGTGAGAGTAATCAGGAGACATTAACAATGACAGCAAAGCTGAAAATATTCATTCTAGGCGGCGGAACAGCTGGTTGGATGACCGCCAATTTATTAGCTAAAGCGTGGGAAAAACAAGGCGTATCAATCACACTAATGGAAGCACCTGACGTTCCGACCGTAGGCGTAGGTGAGGGCTCAACCCCCTATATACGCCGTTTTTTTGAACGTATGAATATTTCTGAAAGCGAATGGATGCCTAAATGCCACGCTACTTATAAAACTGGCATCAGGTTTACCGACTGGTCGACAACACCCGGCTTTCAACACTACTTCCACCCATTTACCACTGAGCTAGATAACGTCACTTTCAACTTATTTAAACATCATGTTTCGCTAAGACGCCAAGGCCTTAATATTCACGTTCATCCCGATGATTACTTTCTTATGACTCGTTTGGCGAATAACTTTCAACTACCTAGTTCTAACGACTTTGTTAAGCAGCAAACTTTCTACGCGTATCATTTCGACGCAAAGCTGTTAGGCGACTACTTAAAAAATAAAGCGCTTGAACAAGGTGTTAGTCACGTTGAAGGTAAAGTTCTTGGCGTAGAAAAGCACCCTAATGGCGATATAGCAGCAGTTCACGACCAAAGCCTTCAACGCTTTGATGCCGATATTTTTATTGATTGTAGTGGCTTCAAGTCCCTATTGATGCAAAAAGCACTAAAGGTGCCTTTCATTAGTTATGGCGACACCTTGCTTAATGATGCGGCGGTTGCTATACCAACCGCTGCAGAAAAGCCTTACTGCCCTCAAACACTCTCTGCTGCAATGCCCTGTGGATGGCGCTGGAAAATTCCTCTCACCCAACGCACTGGGAACGGCTATGTATACAGTAGCAGCCACCTTTCAGCTGAAGATGCAGAGAAACAACTCAGACACTCACTCGGTGCCGATAGCGAAACTAATGCCGCTCATCATTTAAAAATGAAAGTAGGTCGCAACACTAAACACTGGTACCGGAACTGCTTAGCCGTTGGTCTTTCACAAGGTTTTATTGAACCGCTTGAAGCAACGGGGCTGCAAATGACACTCGTGACCATAGAGCAGTTCATTACGCACTTTGAGAAAGGGAAATATACTAACGAGTATCAAGATAACGTAAATAATGGCATTAACGCCGCCTTTGACCACATACGTGACTATGTTTCGTTGCATTACCTAGCAAACAGTCGAAACGATACGAGGTATTGGCAAGATTGCCGCAATGATATCGCCATCTCCGATTCATTGAAGCGCGTATTGGAAGTATGGAGCCAGGGAGGAGACCTTGAACAAGAATTAAACCAGCAAAATATTTCTCAATACTACCCTTCCTTGTCGTGGTTCGCGATCTTAACTGGTATGGGAATTTACCCAAAGACTTGCACTGTGGACAAAAAAGAGATTGAAAGATTTCACAAGGCGAGAGCTAACATGGCATCGTTTTTTAATAACTACATCACGCCAAGCGGTAAAGGTAATTCTGCGCAGCAACATGGAGTAGTCAGATATGCGTAATAGGCATTCTTACAGCATCTGCAGCACACCACGCTGCACATTAGGCAGTATATTAAAGCGTGCGCTTGCTTTGTGCGCCTTGTTCTTCTTCTTAATGGGCTGTGCGCCAACATCGAGTTCCAATAATAATGAGGCCCCCAAAGCAGCCACTGCTCCTTTTTCTATACCAGGTTACGCACCGCAAATTGAAAAGGTGAACTGGACACGGGTTGAATCAATGTCTGACGAATTCAATGGCAGTGATATTGATCTTAACAAATGGCAAGTAGAGCCCGTAGGTAATGGTTGGATGTGGATTGGACGCCCACCCGGTTTATTTAAAGCTGAGAATGTCAGCGTGTCTGGCGGTTCAATGAATGTAGAGGTTAGTTCCCTTGAAAAAAACACATACCTAAAAGACCGCGAGTACAAATATCAAGGAGCCATTGTACGCTCTCTTAATGCAGGCCAGCCGGGTTGGTACTATGAAGCTCGAATGAAAGCAAATGCTACAGAAATGTCATCCACGTTTTGGTTAATGACAAAGTCTAATGGCGTAAAAAAACTTGAACTCGATATACAAGAGTGTGTAGGCAAGATGTCTCCCACTGCCACTGAATGGGCGAAGAATTGGGATCGCATATTTCACTCTAATGCTATTCATCGCGTCAACAAATACAATCCAGATAAAGTACAAATTGAGGGGCGTGAATACCTGTCTGAACAAAACCACGAGCGCTATTTCGTCTACGCAGCTTGGTGGAAATCAGAGAAGGAAATTCGCTTTTATTTGGATGGAAAGTACGTGTATTCAATTGAGCCAAGTGTCGAGTGGGACGTACCCGCTTTCTACCAAATGGCCATTGAAACCTATGACTGGAATCCAGTTCCTGAGGATGGCGGTGTAGTAGTCTCAGGTACACAAGATGAACGAACTACTCGCTATGACTGGATACGGTCATGGCGTCCTGCCACTCAGCAACTTAAATTTTAGATGCCAAGATTGAGCTAACTCTTTGGTGGTAGGCCGATAATGTCAGGCTTACCGCCAGCGCATTCTTTAGGCATAACGGCACATAAAATCTCAGGCTCATCTTTCTCATGAGGCAACATTTAATACTTGGGTAAACAACCATGAACATTTTTTCTTTAAGCACGGCTTTTACAATCCTTCTAATCCTTTCTACGAATGTTTTAGCTAAAGACTCGCGCCCCAACATAGTAGTTATTTTGTCAGATGACGCTGGCTACTCAGATATAGGTTCTTTTGGCGGTGAAATAGATACACCAAATCTCGATGAGCTTGCGCGAAGCGGCATGCGTTTCAGTCAATTTTACAGCAACGCTAGATGCAGCCCTACAAGAGCATCGCTCTTAACAGGGGTCGATGCTGCTCATGTTGGCTTCGGCGGTGGTGTAGTAGGCGACTGGGTTCGCGAACTGCCTTTTTCTGCACACAGAGGCCGCATATCTTATGAGCAACCTTTGATATCTGAGCTATTAGCAAGCAATGGCTACGAAACAATGATGGCTGGGAAGTGGCATCTTGGCGGTAGTTATATAAAACAAAACCCAGAAAAACTCGCTCCCCTTTGGGAGAAAACTCATACTGCAATGAAGTTAACGCCTGAGGAAATGGAGCTAGACTACCTTGCGCTTCCACCTCAACGAGGATTTCAAAAGAGCTTTGTTTTTGCTGGGGCACAAGGCAACTTATTTTATACGCCCGAAGATGATCACCCATACTATGAGGGGAATGAAAGAGCGACGTTAGAATATTCTCAAGATTATGACATGTACTGCTATGCAAAGAGTCCAGCGGAAAAAAGCCGCTATGGTGCATGTCATGGTAAATCGCAAAAAGCTTTTTATGCTACTGATGGCATGACAGACCGCGCGGTAGAGATGATTAAAGACGCGGCTAAAACCCCCTCCCCGTTTTTCTTATACGCAGCTTTTAGGGCACCTCATAAACCATTACAAGCTCCCACAGAATTGGTAGAAAAGTATTTAGCGCGCTATCAAAATTTACAAAAAATGGTCGACGAGCGATATGAAGGGCTTGTTAAGTCAGGCTTATTTCCTAAAGATGCGAAGTCGAAAAGCGCAAAACATGTGCTAAGAGGTCTCAGTGATAAAAAAGTAGACGAGCTTCGTCTAATAGCCGCGGTTCACGCTGCAATGATGGAAAAAATAGATGAGAATGTGGGTAAAATTGTCCGCCAATTAAAAGCATCTGGAGAGTACGACAACACCCTTATTTTGTACTTCTCTGATAATGGCTCGGCAGCGCACACAGACGGCTTAATGAATGTGCCCTACCGAGGAGTAAAAGCCTTACTGTGGGAAGGCGGCGCCCGAACGCATGCTATTGCCAGTTGGCCAGGCGTAATCCCGCAGAACACGGTGTCGGATAATTTAGTTTGGGTAGGTGATATTGCTCCCACCCTACTTGATATAACCCAAACTCCTTTCCCCAAGACATTTCACGGCAAAACACCCCGAAAACCGGATGGAAGAAGTGTATACACTACCCTAAAGGGAGAAGACCAATCTCCCCCAGAAGCAATTTTTTTCAACGACAAAGGTCAGCAAAGCATTGTGTACCAAGGGCGCTGGAAACTTCTTATTGAGCCCGGCTGGTATCTACAAACATTAGAAGCACCTGGTATTGCATATGAACTTTACGACTTGCACACAGACCCTGCTGAAACAAATAATATTGCTAAGCTTCATCCTAAACTCGTAAAGAGACTGACAGCAATGAGTGAACGCTGGAAAAATGAAAATAGTATTGTAGATTATTCTAAAATCATTCAGCTGAAACCGCGAGACCCCTACTAATTAAACCTGTTCGAGAGTCATCCCAACATAAGACCAACGAGCAAAACTACTTTTGCTCATTATCTAGGCTGGCTCTTTTATCCCATTCATCCACAAATGCTTTGTGAGGCCCTCTGTAACCTTGCAAAGCTACACTTTTAACAATTGCTATCAATCAAAATTTCTGCTTAACTAATTGTTAACAATACTTTGTTAACAATTAAGGTAAAATAGCATGAAAGTCCACGCGTTGTCTTTTGCAATAACGGTAGCATGTTTAGGTTTGGCAGCGTGCAACACGCCCGCCCAAACCACCACGCCCCCAACGTCCTCCCCAAAGGTAATTACCGAACTTTATAACTTTGAAACCTCTATAAACGGGAAGGTGATAACTGAAAACGCTACAGCTAACATTCAACCGGCTGCTTCGGGTGAAGGCAATAAGCTGCAAGTTAAATTCAAAGGTGACGTAGCAGAAGCTTTTGTTAGGCTGGTTCCTACCGAAAGGTGGAACTGGAGCGCGCACGATGAGGTAAACCTCGCGTTCGACGCTATTAATCATGAGGAGAGCTCTATTCAGGTATACGTTGGCGTGGTCACTGAAAACGGTGAGCAAGCAAACCACAGCGTTATAGTGCCAGCAAAGTCAGATTCTACTTACTATTTTGTGCTAAGTGGCAAAGTACTAGATACAGATCTTGGCTACAAGCACTCTCGCATGGAAGCTTGGCAAAGCGATGAACAAATGGCGCATTTTCGAATAGGTAATATTGCGTTAGATCTTAGTTCAGTCAAAGAAATACGCCTGTTCACGCGCGGCAATATGGAAAGTAAACGCCTTTTGGTAGATAACTTCAGGCTACGAGAAAACCCTGATTACAGTGACGATTATAGGAAGAACATAGTCGATAAATTTGGTCAAAACGCTAAACGCGACTTTCCTCTCAAAATTCACTCTGAGGCAGAGCTCAAAGCTAAGGCTGACGAGGAATTAAGGCATTTAAACGCATCTAAGCCGTTGCCAGATCGTTCACGGTTTGGCGGATGGAAAAACGGTCCAAAATTAGAGGCCACCGGATATTTCCGTACTCATAAAATGAACGGTAAATGGTGGCTAGTAGACCCAGATGGTTACCTGTTCTTCTCTAACGGGCTTGCGAATGTTCGTATGGCTAATCTGACTACGCTTACAGGCATAGACTTCAAAGATGAATCTGTCCGCTATGTCGACCCTGAGTCTGTTACACCCGAAGATTCAATGGGCATAGTAAATGTGTCAAATCAGGTGAGAGATACTCGATTTGTCGCCTCTGATGTCCGTCACGATATGTTCAACTGGCTTCCAAATTATGATGATGACTTGGCAGATCATTATAGCTATAGACGCTCAGTACATCGCGGTCCATTAACTTCGGGAGAAACCTTCAGTTTTTATCGCGCTAATTTAGAACGAAGATACGGAGAGCCGACACCTGACAGCTACGAGAAAAAGTGGCAGCAGGTTACACTTGAAAGGTTTCAAGACTGGGGTTTTACGTCGATGGGTAATTGGGTAGATCCAGCGTTTTATCCTAATCAGCAGGTTCCTTATTTTGCAAATGGCTGGATAATTGGAGACTTCAAAACCTTAAGCTCCAAACACGATGTATGGGGTTCAATGCCCGATTCATTCGATCCTGAATTCGTGCGTCGCGCGAATATAACCATTGAAAACATTGCAGAAGAAATACAGGCATCGCCCTGGTGCATTGGTATATTTGTCGATAACGAAAAAAGCTGGGGACGCAAGGAAGGTTCACTTGAACAACGTTACGGCTTGATATTAGATGCGCTATCGAAGCCAATGAACCAGAGCCCAGCTAAAGCAGCGTTCATCAATGCATTAAAACAAAAATATACGTCAGTGGTGGAGTTAAATAGAAATTGGCAAACTTCGTTCACTCAGTGGCAAGATTTAGAACGTCCTTTCTCACCTAGTTTGAAAACGCAGCATTTAGAACAAGATTTGTCTATGATGCTGACAATGTTATCGGAGCAATACTTCAAGGTAGTCCATACCGCACTGGAAAAAGCGTTGCCAAACCATCTTTATATGGGGGCACGGATGGCAAGCTGGGGCATGCCTGATGAGACGATAAGTGCAGCAGTTCGCTACAGTGATGTACTAAGCTTCAACATCTACAAAGAAGGCGTGCAACCTTCTCAGTGGAGCTTCATAAAGGACCTAGATTTGCCCAGTATCATAGGTGAATTTCACATAGGGACAAATACAGATTCAGGGCTATACCATCCTGGTTTAGTCGCTGCGACTGATCAACAAGACAGAGCCAAGATGTATCAACAATATATGCAGTCGGTGGTAGACCACCCCAATATGGTGGGAGCACACTGGTTTCAGTATGTAGATTCCCCTATTACCGGCAGAGCATTTGATGGAGAAAACTACAACGTTGGCTTTGTATCTGTGACAGACATTCCATACCCAGCGCTTATTGAATCGGCAAAAGAGTTTAACCGTACTCTTTACCCACAAAGGTTTGAAAGTAAGTAAAAAAAGAGGAATTACCGGAAAAAAAAGCGGCAAATAGTATTATTCAATTGCCGCTTTTTGGTTAGCATCGTAAAAATACGTTAGTGACTTATCGTTATCTAGCTTACGCGCAGAATTTACACCTAACTGCATTCGCTGTTAAAGGAAAGCATATCGATAGAGCCGGGCTTTCTATTCACTTGGCCCTATTTCGATACTAGCTTCCATGTTCTCACCCAATCTACCAACATTGTGTTGCGGCTTTCATCCAGCAGCTCATCTTTTTCTGGCAAACCACATACCCAAGGGCTATCTTGAGTCCAAAGGTCCCAAATTATTTCTTGCTCTAGCGTAAACGGTTGCCGACTGATAACTTCTCCAGCGGGCTCTCCGTTAAGATAAAATTGGACCGTGTGCTCATCCTTCCACCATGCACCAAAAACGTGATAGTCCTCATTCCAGACTACGTTTTTACGGGTATTTTTATTTGATAATTTTTTCGTGCTCCAAGGGCTTTTATTGCGCTCAGTTTCTCCCTTTTTGACAATAAAGTACTGGGAATTCATCTGCCAAGGATATTCTTCGTTATCACCACAAGCGGGTTTAGAATTAAGCTCTATAATATCAATTTCATCTCGATTATTAGCATCGCCATTATTTAGCCAAAATGTGTTGTATGCGGGAATATGCGCTACTTTCAAACGGCTTTCTGTGTACATCGGAAACTTAATCTTCGCTTTAGAATGCACCCGTGACGTTTTGAACCACCGCTCTTGTGCCGATGGGTCTAAAGTGGCCTTTATCCACAAGTGACCGTCCTTCACTCCAGAATTTGTATCGACCATATTCACTGGTGTATCAGAATAGTTCCAGTTTGATTTTTTCCATTTAGCATTATCCCACTGATGGTTAAACTCATCAGAAAGCGCGTCCACTTTTTGCCAAACCTTTCCTTTAGGTGTTGAATCTACAAAACTAGTAAAAGAAGGTTTCAGTGGGCTTGCATCATCTACGTCAAATTCCCCTTCAATGGCGCGTGCACTTAAGGGAGCCGCTACAACAACAACCGATGCCCAAAATATAATTTCACTTTTTTTCTTTAGCATATTCTGCCTGCCCCATTACAAAAAATTACACAAATATGTATCCACTCTTCATGAACGATGAACCAGACATTCATAACCAAACCTGTTAACGAAAAGTTTAATTGTTAACAATATTATGATAAACATCT
>NZ_JAHHDX010000058.1 GCF_018619335.1 Alteromonas sp. ALT199
TTACTAAAAAACTGCCAAGCTGCGCAAAAAAAGCACAACTAAATACTTGCCAAAGGCCTCTTTTACGAATACTGTATACCCATACATACTGTATAAGTAATCAGTATTTATAAATACTGGTCTTCCAGAAGCTTCTATTTGAACTTCAGAGCAAATACATAAAGGGTTTTACTATGAACACATCTTCAGTTTCACGATTCAATGCTTTGCGCGCTTCGGTTTCAAATGTTGTTCAACTGCCGCTACCGATAGAAGGTTTCCCCAGCGAAAAACAAAGCAGTGGAAAAGGAAAAAACGATAAAGGTTGGAATTATTTAATTTCAAATACGGTGTCTTTTTCTAAAACTGTTGACCACGCTATTCGTATTCAAAAGCCTGAAAAAGAGAAAATGCCAGAATGGATCAGTAAGCTTATTACAGGCGGTCAGTGTAAAACACTTTATGTTGAAAACATTGATTTAGACTTGCAGCCAACGGACAGTGAGATGATTAGAAAGCTATGTGAACTTTACTCAGTCAGCTTGGTGAATGTGCGCGTTAACAGCATTAATGACGAGCAAAACGTTGCATTAGGCCCTTGGTAATATGTCGCCTCTTTATGCATATATCCTGCTTTTGCCGAAATAGAGACTCATAAGCAAAGTTTAAACATTTATATTCATACTTTCTTTGGCGTGAGTTCTTTGGCATGAGCTTTCTGACATAATTATCTACGGAATCATTGAATACCGGCAACATTTACGTTTAAAAAAGTTGGGGCTAACGCCACTTATACTTATACTGTAGCGCTTTGTTATACGCTTAAACTGCGAGTTGTCTTATGCGCTGTTACTGTTGCTCATCAAAACCCTTCAAGGAATGCTGCGAACCTTTTATTACGGGCGTTAAACACCCTAATTCTGCTGAGCAACTTATGCGCTCACGGTTTTCAGCCTACGCTACAGCGAATTATCGATACATTCTGGAAACCTACACCAAAGCAAAGCAGCAAGATCTTTCTGTAGAAGATTTGGCTCAAAGTGCGCAAGGCGCGACATGGTTTGCACTTAGGGTTCACCCTACTTTTACTGGAAGCTTAGAAGATAGCTTTGTAGATTACTCGGTAGATAGTCCGAAAAAAAGCTCAACTAACGCTAATGCTAACATTGAACTTGGGACCGACGTTGACTCAAGTTCCAAGCCCGACTTCAAAGCAAATGCAGCAGTTGTTGAATTCACTGCTTACTACTTTGAAAGTAAAAGCATGCATCAGCTTCACGAAACGTCAAATTTTAATATTGAAGACGGAAAGTGGCGTTATCACGACGGTGTGCTACACGACGACTGCGGCAAAATTAAGTACGGAAGAAACCTCCCATGCGTTTGCGGTAGCAACAAAAAATTCAAACAGTGCTGCGGTCTTAAAAATCGTTAGTATTTTAGAACCTTGAAAAAGTTACAACATAGAAGTTAATGCTCTACACTTATTAGTAACGTGATGTGAAGCAGTAAGGGAAAAAAATAATATGGTTCACACATTGTCGCTGCCGCTTTTTGTGACATCTAGCATCTGCTTACTGATGAGCTTTTTCTTCGCTTTGCTCTATTATCGATTAACTTTTCACCACCAAGAGTCCGTTAAATACTATTCGCTGTTTGCACTGTCGGCTTTAATAAGTGCGATCTTCTTTGGTGCTTTTGCAGTGTTGGTGAATTCAGGTGAGAATCTTTTTGCTCTTAGTATTTCGAATAGGCTTACCATCATTGGCGCTATGTTTACCCTCGTCACAAGTCTTCATTTCTACCTTGCTTTCTATAAGTACAAAGCCCCGTATTTATTGAAATGGTGTTATGTCGTTTGCGGAATATTTTCCCTTTTAACTGCAATACCTAGCCCATATTTCTTAGACAATGCGTTTTATGCTACGTCTAGGTACTATACTGGGCTCAAGTATGGGCTACTTTTCGAAGTTTGGGGGATTTGGATCTTAATGTTGGGGTCGTATTGCATATATATACTCTTTCGAGTTTATGCCCGCCAGCGCTCACAACTTGAAAATAGTAGACCTATACTACTGCTGCTTTTGGCTAACACCTTATGGCTTATTACAGGCATTAGCGATACGTTAACCGGTGTCGAGATTATCGACCTTCCACCGATCACATGGCTGGGCTCTTTTGTAGTTACCAGCACCATCGCATGGGTTCTAGTGCTTCACATTGATGGACTTTATAAGGAAAGACGTACTCTCAACAATCAATTGATGTACGATCATTTAACTCAGGCGTTCTCTCGTAGCTTTATGGAAGTAAAGCTCAATGAAGCTATTGTTCAGATTAAAGATAGCACTAAAAATCGATTAGCCGTATGCATATTCGATGTTGATAACTTTAAGAATATCAATGATAACTACGGTCATTACAGTGGTGATGTGTTACTAAAGAACATTACTCAAATTGTAAAAAAACACCTCTGTCCAAGTGATTGTGTGGGGCGTTTAGGGGGTGATGAGTTTGTAATCTTATTTTCTGATAACCATTCTTCGCATAATGCTGATGATATTGTGGAGCGAATTTGCCAAGAAATAGCCTCCACAACTTTTAAGGTAAAAGATCACGTATTTAGTACCACGTGCTCATTCGGGATAGTAAACGTATTAGCTGAAATTAAACTCACAGATGACCCAGCTCACGACATTTTATCTATTGCAGACGAAGCGCTATACGCTGCGAAATTTAAAGGCAAAAACGCTTTGAAAAGCATTAACTACCAGTAATCTTATACGCGTTTACAATGTGAAGGTTTAAGCAGCTTTCAACTTTACAGTTCAACCACCAAGTAACGAATATGGCTGTTCACAGCCTATGGCATAAAAAACTGCCCAATGTATGTAAAATAATGAATGCCATTAATTTTGACCGTTTTTGCTTCATTCGGTAATTGGCTGTAGAAGAGGCCTGGCACATGTTGATAATAGCGATACAGCGCCCCCTGATAAAAAATGACATGCGCTTATTTTGGGATGTCTTGGTGTCTATACCCCCGTCCTTAACTAGGTTTAGTTAGCACATTTGTGATCAGTGCCCCGATTCCAATACCAGCAGCTACCTCAACAACAGCACCGCTGCTATGTCCACCAACCCTGCCATGGTCTTTGGCACCTCCGGTAGAATGCGTACAGGCTGTGATAAACGATGCAGATAAAATGCATACATTGCATTAATTTTAATTTCATAGTGAAGTCCTGTAAGAATTCAATTGAACCATTGAGAAGCACTGTCTCTAACTCTTTCTATTGGATTGGATTCGATTTCATTTGGTTAAAAAAATTCGTCAACTACACATCAAGCAATGTGTAAGTTGAGTAAGCCTAACAACCTTAGATCTAGTGAATAAATGTCTAACCTTGTTTAACTCACTAAGTGATCCTTTGCTTCTATTTTTGGGAAAGAAACTACAACTGTAACTAAATGGAGGTTATACATTATGGATTTACAAGGTAAGACAGCCCTTATTACTGGTGCAAACCGCGGTATTGGCGAGGCCACCGTAGACGCTCTTTTCGATAAAGGCGTAAACAAAATTTATCTAGCTGTACGCGATACTGAATCAACTACTCACCTACACGATAAATACGCAGATAAAGTTGAAACTCTGCAAGTTGACGTAACTGATAAGGCATCTGTCCAAGCTCTTGCTGAAAAAGCTACAGATACAAATATCGTTATCAATAACGCAGGTATCATGAAACATGAATCGCCGCTAAGCGAAAACGCTGAGAAGGCACTTCGTAGTGAATTCGAAGTTAACGTTTTTGGGCTAATTCACGTTGCACAAGCATTCGAAACGATATTAGTTAAAAACAAGGGTGCTATTGTTCAATTAAATTCAATCGCATCAGTTAAAACTTTTGGCGACATATCAACGTACTGCGCATCAAAAGCGGCTACATACTCGTTGACTCAAGGGTTACGGGAAAAGCTATCTGAAAAAGGGGTATCTGTCATAAGTATCCACCCCGGACCTATCGGTACTGACATGGGTAAAAATGCAGGCTTCGATGATGCTCCCGGCCCTGAAGTAGTAGCGAACGCAATAGCAGAGGCGCTAGAGAGTGAAGATTTTCATACATTCCCTGATGATACAGCCAAACAGATTGGCGACGCATACGCGAGTTTCGCGGAAAATGTCATTTTAGGTGACATGTCTCTGTAATATCTAAAAAAGAGCGCCCCCGTTCACGGGGCGTTGTTTCTATATTCTTTTAAGCACCTTCCAATCTTAGGTCATTCTTATTCCTATTCCACCAGAGCTATCTTAAAGCTGTAGATTGCAAAACAACTCAGTGGCACAAATTCTATGTACCTAGAAGAAGCGTCTGTATGTGGCTTATGGAATAATTCAGCATTAAAACGTTCCCAAGTAACGCTGTTTACTTTTGCATCAATAGTATTAGTATAAATCGTAGAGCGGTTTTGTATTACGTTAAGTGCAAAACCGCTTTCTATCTTTATTCACCACAAGGTGCCTGCGATATCGGTTCTTGTGGCTATTATGGCTAATTTTGGAAAATGGAACACAAGGAATGTTATGATTAATATTTTACGTATTGCTGCGACTATTTCTGCTGCTGCGCTACTTGTAGGCTGTGGCGGCAGCGATTCAAATGATGTGCTTGATGACCTTAACGCTAACCGAGCAAAGTGGGAAAACACGAACATCGATAATTATCAGTTTGAATATCAAGTATCATGTTTCTGCACCGAAGAAACCACACTACCTCGCTTAGTACTAGTAGAAGGTAGTCAGGTCACTTATCAAACGATTATTGAAGGCAATATTGCCCTACCGCTCGACGAAGTCTATACAGAAAGCATTGATAGCTTGTTTCAACTTATTGCATTAGAAGAAAGCCGTGCGGAAACGCTTTCGGTTAAATATGATTCTGAACTCGGCTACCCGACCGAAATCAAGGTCGATGTTAACGAGCAGACAGCCGACGACGAATATACCCTGACAATTAGCAACCTTGTTGCCGCAGGCGATGTGGCTTGTACAGCAACAGTTGAAGATGGCCTGTTACTTTCGGTAACAGATCAAACAACACAAATGCCGATTGCATGTGGCGTTACGGCTACTGTAATGGAAGAGGCGTATTCTGAAACTGTTATGGTCGATGATACAGATTGTGCAGATGACAGTTTAATAGCAATGTTGAACGAACGCCCTGGCTTTTACACCCTCACAGTACAGAAACAGGGTTATCAAGACTATCAGGTAGAGAATGTTGGCATTGGTAAAGACTTGTGCCATGTACTAACCAGAGAATTCGACGTAGAGTTAATTCCAGAATAACCATTGCGCACTAATTTAATCAAAAAAGCCTGAGTTCGATACAATTTCGAAATCAGGCTTTAGTTGCCGCTTAGCAATGAACCCAGATTATTAGGGTCATTTTCAGTTCCGGCTTTTCATGTTAGTTTACCTTTTAATCGTGCCTGCAGCGTTAAGGCACAAGGACCATTTTACCTTTCACCTCTCGGTTCATAACCTTAGCCATGGCTTTAGTAGCCTGCTCTAACGGCAGAGCTTCATCTACGACTACTTTCACCTTGCCTTGCACATACCAAGTTAGAAGTTCTTGCATGTTTTCAGCGAACCCCTTTGGATCGTGCTGAGTGAATGAGCCCCAGAATACACCCATAACGGCGTACCCTTTCACTAGGGCAAGATTAACTGGGAATTTAGGAATCTCACCACCGGCAAAACCAACCACAAGTAAACGCCCTTCCCACGCCATGCTGCGACTACAAGCGTGGAAGGTATCACCGCCAACGCACTCATAGACCACATCAGCGCCCTTCCCGCCAGTCACTTCTTTCAGCGTTTCTTTTAGGTCTTTTTCTTTGTAGTTAATTAAAACATCAGCGCCGTACTCTTTGGCGAGGGCCAGCTTTTCTTCAGTTGAACAAACGGCAATAACTTTGGCACCCATTATTTTGCCTATTTGCACAGCTGCTAAGCCAGTACCACCAGCAGCACCGGTTACAACCAACGTTTCGCCGGGCTGCAGCTTTGCCCGTTGTTTCAAAGCGTGATGGGCTGTTGCATGGGCAGTTACAAGCGCAGCTCCTTCATTTACATGAATAGGATCGGGCAAAGGCATTACATGAGTTGCTGGAATTAAGGCTTTTTCTGCATAGCCACCTAAGTTAGACAACGCGATAACGCGCTGCCCTTCTTTTAGGTGGCTTACGCCCTCACCTACTTCGCTTATAGTACCCGCCACTTCGTTACCTGGCACAAAGGGGAAGTCTGGCTGCATTTGGTAAAGACCTTGTACCAACAGCCCATCTGGAAAATTAACACCAGCGGCTTCGACATTAACCACCACATGGCCTTTCTTAACCGCAGGGTCTGCTACATTTTTTAACTGAAGGTCACTAAGAGGACCAAACGCTTCACATACAATTGCTTTCATACTGTCTCCAGTTTTTGTTCGACCTGTGAGCTATTTAACGCCAATACAAATCGCAGAATAAGTTATGGTTTTCTATTCGCTTTGATGAATAGTTTGATTTGCAATCTGCGCAAGTGGTCGCACCATTGCGCCCAACTGCATAGCTTTCTCACTTGATGCATTACCGTCGTGCGCGCGCTTCACTACACCTTGTAAAATAGCGGCTAAACGGAAAAAGCTAAACGCCAGATAGAATGTCCAGTTATCAATAGACACAATGCCTCTGCGCTTGCAGTAAGCGTCTATGTACTCTTTTTCTGAAGGTATACCTAACTGCTTTCTATCAAGCCCACCCATTCCAGCAGCATGTGCTATGTCAGAAGGAAGGCGCAGCTGCATACACTGGTATGCCAAGTCGGCATAGGGATGACCCAGAGTTGAAAGCTCCCAGTCTAAAACCGCGACAACCTGCGGGTTATCGGTATTAGACATATCAAACATCATATTGTCTAAGCGAAAATCGCCGTGAACTAATGACACTTGGCCATCGTCCTCAGGCAAATTTGTTTCAAGATAATGAATGAGACTTTCAATTTCTTCAATATGCTCAAGTTCAGATGCTCGATACTGCTTTGTCCACCTACTTAATTGACGCTCGAAGTAGCTGCCAAGCTTGCCGTAATCGCTCAAGCCAGCACCTTCAATATTGAGACTGTGAAGCGCGGCAAGAACTCGATTCATTTCATCGTACATAGCCCCGCGTGTAGCAGAAGTTTCAATTTCTGGTAACGCGCTGTTCCAATAAATCTCCCCTTCTACAAACGCCATAATGTAGAACATACTGCCGATAATGCTGGTATCTTCACATAAATGGTACGCTTTAGGCACAGGCACTTCTGAGCTTTGTAAGGCGTTAATAACGCGGAACTCTCTGTCTACCGCATGCGCCGATTTCAGTAATTTACCCGGCGGTTGACGACGTAGTACATAAACGCCGTTGTCCGTGGTTAGCTTAAACGTAGGGTTCGATTGTCCGCCCGCAAATTTATCAGCGCTTTCAACGTGCCCAACATTCGGGCACGCAGTAGATAAATATTCATTCAGCACCGCTAAGTCTATAGCATGTGGGGCATTAGCTTTGTCGTTTGACACACTTGCTCCTTATGCGTTTTTTTCGGCAATCAAATTACGACCGAGTTGCATCATATGAACTTCATCTGGGCCATCTGCCAGCTTTATCGTGCGCGCATACGCATACATTGCAGATAGCACAAAATCTTGACTGGTTCCCGCAGCACCATGCATTTGAATGGCTTGGTCTATCACTTTACATGCCATTGTAGGCGCTACAATTTTGATAGCCGCAATTATGTCTCTAGATACCTTATTGCCATAGCGATCCATTTTGTCTGCCGCTTTTAATGTAAGCAAACGTGCCTGTTCAATATCGCAGTGCATTTGGGCAATATTTTCTCTTATCGACTGCTGCTTTGATAACGGCTTACCAAAGGCAACTCGCTGTTCAACGCGCTCGCATGCCATGTCCAATGCACGCTGTGCACAGCCGATAAGGCGCATGCAGTGATGAATACGACCTGGCCCTAAGCGACCTTGGGCAATTTCAAAACCACGCCCCTCTCCTAGCAACAAGTTTTCAGCCGGTACGCGTACGTCTTCAAACAAGACTTCCGCGTGCCCTACTGGCTCATCAAAGTAGCCCATAGCAGCCATTGGGCGCACAATGGTTACGCCTTTCGTATCCATGGGCACTAAAATTTGTGACTGTTGCTGGTGACGGGGAGCATCAAAATCAGTTTTACCCATTACCACCATTATCTTGCAGTTTTCGTTCATAGCGCCGCTGGTATACCATTTACGGCCATTTATTACGTACTCGTCACCATCGCGTTTAATCGATGTTTCTATGTTGGTTGCATCGCTCGACGCTACTGCAGGCTCTGTCATTGCAAATGCAGAACGAATCTCTCCGTGTAGAAGAGGTTCTAACCACTGTTTTTTATGCTCTTCGTTACCGTATTTGGCTAACACTTCCATGTTGCCCGTATCTGGAGCGCTACAGTTAAATATTTCAGCACTAAACAATACCCGCCCCATTTCTTCGCAAAGCGGCGCGTATTCTGCGTTAGTTAGTCCTGCGCCGTAAGGCTTATACTCTTCAGGTAAAAACAAGTTCCAAAGCCCTGCTTCTTTAGCACGCTGCTTTAGCGTGTGCATCATTCGCGGCGTTTTCCAACGACCTTCACCGTCTTTGGCTGAGCCATTTTCTACGGCGTGAATATACTCTTTCTCAATCGGATACACTTCTTCTTTCATAAACGCTTTTAGTTTTTCTAAAAGTGCTTGGGTCTTTTCATTATATTCAAAGTTCATAACTGCCCCATTTAGCTGTAGGTAATGGCGTGTAACCTGTCAATCACATCCAGGTGAGGTACGCTGTTGAAGTTATTTAAATGAACACCTCGCGCATTGGCGAAGCATTGCGAAAAACTGGCATTGCGAATTTGTAAGTTCATATTCACAACCGTTGCAGAATCGTAGCCAAGAATGTGTTTAAGCATCATGGCAATGGCGCCACCCGAGCTTACTACCAGCACTCTTTTAGCATCTGTCGTTTTAAGGTGAGTAAGCATGGAGTGAACGCGGTCTTCAAACTGTTTCCACGTTTCGTCTAGCAATTCGTGAGCAAGCTGATCTTCAGACCAGGCTATCATTGCCTTTTTAAGCAATCGGTAATATTCAGAAGGCGATGCCCCTTCCGGTACTTTAGCTTCGGGGAACCTTGTTAGATATGCTTTAGCCACCGCTTGGAAGTTAAATTCATTTAGCGCGCTATTCACAGTTACATCAGGCAATGTGTATTTGTTAGATGCAATTCCTTTCGCAATGCCCTCTTTAGTTTCGTGATGGCGTACCATATCGCCAGAAAATACCGAATCGAACTGAATGTTGCGATGCTTAAAATAATCACCAAGCCAAATCGCTTGCTGCCCACCTAATTCACTAAGTTTGTCATAGTTCGCTTGACCAAAAGACGCTTGACCATGGCGTACTAAGTAGATGTCTGTCATACCGCTGCCTGATGTTATGAATATGTTAACTTTTCAAATCACATACTAAGGAAAACAGCAGTATAAGTTTAATTAATATTTTGAATGAGTATGCATCATGTGAAACTATGCGCCCGCTACTTATGGTTATTTAGTAAACGTGTTGAACAAAACTTGACATAAACGTTTCAATTGCGTGCAATATGATGCCCTTGTTTGTTTACAAACTAGGTTAGCAAGACGCCTTTTTGGAGTAGAGGCGGATAATATAGTAAGGGACTGCGCGCACACGGACGCGACCTTGTCGTGATAAGTTTGGCAAGAGGCGCTTAGCTTCTTAACTATAAAAAGAACCAAAATGAAGTCACTTACATACGCCTTGCCCTGCCTTTCTGCAAATTTAAGAGCAACAATAAACCCTATCACTTATTGCATTTTAACTACGCTTGTATTTTCTGTTAGCGCCCAAGCTAGCACCGACGATGGCGCACAAGTACAAGCTGCGAACAAAACACTTGAACGCATAATAGTTCAGGCACAAAAGACATCACAAAACCTTCAGGAGGTTCCCGTTGCTGTTACTGCGCTAAGTAGTCAAGACATAGTAGAAACCGTTAGTCGGGATATGTTTGATTTGCAAAACTACGTACCGGCTTTTGGTGCGTTTCAAAATCAAAGTGTGACTAATTCAGGCTTTTCTATTCGGGGTATCGGAACGTCTTCTCAAAATTTTGGCTTCGAGTCATCGGTAGGTCTGTATGTTGACGGTGTTTACCGCTCTAGACAGAATGCACTAATTAGCGATCTAGTCGATATTGAATCTATTGAAGTGTTACGTGGGCCACAAGGTACCTTATTTGGTAAGAATACCGCCGCTGGCGCGATGACACTAACTACTGTGGCACCGTCACATAACGAACGCGACGGTTTCGCTGAGGCTATAATTGGCAATGACGACTTAGTTCGCTTGAGTGCAGGGTCGTCGTTTTCACTTATCGACGATATCCTTGCCATGCGAGTCTCTGGCTTTAGCTCCCATGGCGATGGCTTTATTACCGAGGAGAACAATAGCCGAACTCTGAACAACCGAAATCGCTCTGCAGTAAAAGCACAGCTGCTTTACACCCCAACGACTGATATTAGCGTACGGCTTATTGCAGATTATGGCGAGCTAGACGAGAGATGCTGCGGCGCATTAACATTTCAAAATAATATTCAGGCCAATGACATAGCGGGAAAGTTCGGCACTGATGCACTGCTGCTTCAACCGCCATTCAACGCCACCATCTACGGGCGCGAAGACTTTTATAATTATAAGACATCCTTGTCGCAGACTCCCCTATCTAAAATGGAAGATAAGGGATTGTCGGTACAAGTAGACCTAGCATTAAATAACGCATGGAATTTTGTAAGTATTAGCGCATATCGTGCGTTTGATAGCTTAGATACTGTTGATACAGACTTTTCTGATGCCAACCTGCTTACTGCGACAAACGATGCCAGACAGCAATCATTCTCTCAAGAAGTCAGGCTGCATTACAGCAGTGATGATATACGCGGCCTAATAGGCGCTTATTACTACAGCCAAAACTTAGACTTAACCTTCGATACCACTACGCAAGATGATTTTAGCGTATTTTTTAATGCCGCCGCGCCTGACCTACTGCCGCTAGCTAGCGCTATCAACGAGTTTTCTGCAGTTACATCCGGTTTTATTGCGCCTGCTGCAGCGCCAGCCCCGTCTGGTACCGCTTTTGTACACACAGCAAATCAAGAACAAGACAGCATTGCTGTATTTTCTCAGTTCGATTGGCTGTTAAACCGCAATTTTACGCTAACCACAGGCTTACGCTACACCCGCGAAGAAAAATCGATTGACGGAGCCTATGACGAACAAGGCCCCGGCATTGATGGGCTAAGTCAAAACCCCGCGCAATGGCCTAATATCGGACTTGCAGTACAAGGTTTACAAGACATCGCTGCAGCTTTGACAAATGGCCAAGCGCCCTCAGTTGAATCTCTGAGCGCCATCGCGCCATTTCAGCAAGCAGGCTGGGGATATTTTTTCTTAGGCTCAGCTGCGGTTATGCCACGCCCTGAATTAAACGAACAGCTTGATGACTCCCAGCTGACAGGCACAGTAAAACTGGCTTATCACCCCACCGACAACACGTTAACCTACGCCAGCTTAGCCACTGGTTACAAAGCAGGCGGTACGAATACAGACAGGATATTCCCTTCACTTAGCCCGCTGTTTGACGCTGAAAAATCACGAAGTGCTGAAATAGGCATCAAACACGATTTTGAAGAACACGGCATTCGGGTAAATGCGGCCGCGCACTACACGCAAATTAGCGATTTTCAGGCGACAACCTTTACCGGAACAGGTTTCAACTTGCAGAATGCGGGCGATATCATAGTGAAAGGGGTAGAATTTGAAGCCACGTGGTTGGTGACAGAAAATACCGAATTACATGCCATTGCATCGCGCACACTAGCGAACTTTGATGAGTTTAAACGCGGTACCTGTTGGGTAGCGTACACGTGGCATACAGGTATCGATGACCCGGGCCGTATAAACCCTAGCGACCCATTTTGTGCAAGAGACGGTGATCGCGTTGGCTTCGAACCACAGAATTCATTGTCACTCATGCTGAATCACTACTTTGAACTTGGCAATTACCCTGCCTCTGCAAGCATTGATTACCAATACACGGGGGACGTGTTTCTAGACGATGCCAACGACCCGTATAAATACTCAGATGACTTTTCATTGTTTAACATTCGCGTAAGTTTCACTATTCCACAATGGGATAGTGAAATCATTGCATGGTCGCGCAACGTATTCGACGAAGAGTACGTTGCGCGAAGCGGTTTTGATGTGCCGGTACAAACCGGAAAGATCATGGCGTATCCGGGTGCACCTAGAAGCTTTGGCGTTACTTTCAGAAAGTCTTTCTAACGATTCAAATGCGTAGGTTTTGTATGAAACATAGCGTGACACTGTGCAATAACAGACAGTGCAATATGCTCAGGTAGTTCACCACCGATGTCAAAGCCAGCAGGGCTCGCGAAATACTGCGTAAAGTCGGTATTGCTAAGCCCTGCTAAATCCATAATTTCTTGCTTGCGGTGCAGCGGCCCAAGCATTGCCGTATAGGTTAACGACTGCTTACTTAGCACCTGCAGCGCTTTTGCATCTATTTCGCGGTGATGAGACATAAGCACCGCCGCTTGAATGTTATGTTCGGCCATGTGAAGGCTTAAGCCTTCAGTAGACGGGTCTTCAATTAAGTAATTTACTTCGGGAAAGTGCTCAAGCCTTGCTTGTGCAGGCCTTGGGTCCCAAAGACTCACCAAATAGCCTTGCAAACTAGCAAGTTTTGTCATAAAGGTAGCGTCGTAACCGCCTCCAACAACAAGAAGGTGAATAGGCGGCAACATCAAAACCGACAATGTGAGCTTGCCATTAATAGTATCTAGTACGGCCTTTCTAGGTATAGCAGTATGGTCTTCCAATTCAGTGCAGCCACCCAAAGTACCGTCTACAGCGCTACGCCACTCACATGCTTTTCCGTTTGATAAGGTTTTGCTGATCACATCCAAAGATAGGTACTGATTGCTTTCATTGACTGGCACGAGTGCCAGATGCACTACACCACCGCATCCAACACCTAGCTTGAAAGCAATATCTTCTTCATCTTCATCGTCATAAACCGTAGTGCGGCTAACACCGTCAGTCATTACACGCTGTGCTTTTTTAACGATGTCGCTTTCTAGGCAGCCGCCGCTTAAAATGCCAAGCTGGTGCCCGGCGTCACTAAACAGCATCATGGCGCCGGCCTTGCGGTAGCATGAGCCTTCTGTTTTAAAAATAAACCCTAGCACCCATTTGTGCTTGTTTTTAAGTGGAAGCCACTGCGCGAGCAAATGGTTAACGTGATTACTCATAACTACCTTAAACCCGTCTAACCCGCTTATTGCTGTGATGCCGCTTGGGAAATAAATGCAGCCAATGTAGCTGGCTCTTGCGCCCCTGCGACTCCCTGATTACCGATAACAAAAGTAGGTACGCTTTGAATGCCACGCTGCATCCAAATTGCTTCTTCCTCGCGCACAACTTGCGCGTATTTTTCATTTTTAATTACTGCTTCAGCTTCGGTTTTATCAAGGCCTACGGCCTCGGCCAACTCTACTAGAACACCCAGATCATTCACGTCTTTACCATCAGTGAAGTAGGCGTTAAACAAGCTGAGTTTCATTTCTTCTTCAAGGCTGTTTTCTGCTGCGAAGTGAATAAGTTGATGAGCCTTGAAAGTATTCTGCATACGGGAGTCGTCAGTGAAATTAAATGCAAAACCTAACTCTTGACCTGCTTGTACAAGTCGCTCTCGGTTCTCCACACTTTGCTGCTCGCTAATGCCGTATTTTTCCATAATGTGTTCACGAAGGTTTTGTCCTTCCTGAGGCATATTGGGGTTTAACTCGAATGGGTGGAACTTAATATCCACTTCGATGTTATCAAGGGTTTTAATCGCTTCTTGCAACCGCTGATACCCAACAATACACCAAGGGCACACAACATCAGAAACCATATTAACTGTTACTTTCTGTACACCTTGTGTACCTTTCTCACTAGCTGCCATGATAGGACTCGCTTTATTGAATTCGTGAATTTATAGGGGCTTAGATAAGGTTACAAAAAGAAACTTCAACCCCGTTTAATAATTATTTCGTTGTCGCCGGTCGCTTTTAAAACGTCTTTTTTGCAACGTTTATATCGGCATGGTGAACAGCCGTGAGTTTATCTAAAGCCGAGCGTGCCCAAATTTCGTAGCCCTTACTAGACGGATGAAAGCCATCTTCAGCCATTAATCCGCTTCGCTGAATATCGGCAACAGTACCACCTACGTTAAGCGCGGTAACATACAGTATTTCTGCGTTAGAACATACTGTTACGTATTTGGCCAAGGCTTGGTTCAAAAGTAATGCTCGCCAGCCTAGCAGTGCGCGCAAGGGTTGCGGTAGCGCTGGAAAAAGGTGAATAGGCGGTAGCGCGGTGAACACTATTTTTTCACAGCCAAATTTGTTCGTTAGCAGTGTACTGATGGCGTCAATATTTTGCTGCCACCGCTTTAGTGACACAAATTTAGTAACGTCGTTAACACCAATAGAAATAAGAGCAGACGAGAAGTTTTCGGCGGGGAGTGTGTGCAGAAGACTAAGAACATCATCGCTTTTAAACCCTGTTTTAGCATGCAGCGACACACGTGTTGGCCCATGCTGAGCGAGGCTAGAGTATAATAAACCTGTAAGTGCTCCCATTTGCGTTGTTGCACCAACACCTGCGGCAGCAGAATCGCCGACAACCAATAAATTATTAGTTGGTAACGCCGCACGTTCGGACGACGCGAATATACGCTTTCCACTAGGCTCTGGCAGCACAGCGGTCTTTTTTCTCACCCACAGAGCCTGCACCAAAACAACAGGGAAAAATAAAACAATAACTAGGTTTAATACCAAAACTTTGAAGTAGATCAATTCAAACACCTCTGCAATCACATAAGCTTAAACCTTCAAGCTAAATTCGCGCCTCTAAATACAAGTACAAGTGCAGACATATGACGAACACTATCGCTCCACAACCAAAAACTGTATCGACCATCACCAAATATGCGCTGAATGCTCCACGCTATACCTCTTACCCTACTGCGCTTAAATTTAAACCGTTGCAAACTGACCCACTGCTACAGGCATTAACCATTTCTAAAGCGCCAGCAGTGAGCCTCTACATGCATATCCCGTTTTGCAAAACGCTGTGCTATTACTGCGGCTGCAACAAAATGGTGACGCGTCATAACGAAAAGGCGGACGAATATTTAGACTATATAGAAAAAGAAATATTGTCTAAACGTTATTTAACCGACGGTAAACGGGTGGTCTCACTTCACTTAGGAGGCGGCTCCCCAAGTTTTCTAAGTGAGACTCAACATACCTATTTAATGTATCTGCTTAAGAAACATTTCACGTTCGAGGCAGGAGCTGAGCTATCTATTGAATTAGACCCCAGAAATATCGATAAACACTACCTTCAGAACTTAAGATGTCTTGGCTACACGCGCATTAGCTTCGGCCTTCAAGACACTGACTACAACGTACAAAAAACAATTAATCGCGTGCAAAGCACGTCTCACATTGCAGATTTAGTATTCGAGGCCCGTTCGCTGGATTTTGACTCAGTAAACTTGGATTTAATTTATGGTTTACCGAATCAGTCAGTTGAAACGTTCACATCAACCATCGCCGCCACAAAAGCCATGATGCCAGACCGCATTTCCCTTTTTAGCTATGCGCACCTGCCTGATCGGTTTGCGGCCCAAAGAAAATTCGCTGAACAATCACTGCCAAACAGTGAAGACAAAGCAGCGCTTTACAACCTAGCCGTTAATAGCTTTACAAGCATAGGTTATGAAATGATTGGTCTTGATCATTTTGCCTTGAGCAAAGACTCATTGGCCATTGCGAAAAACCAAGGGGAGCTTCACCGTAACTTTCAAGGATATACCTTGCGTGGTGACGTCGACCTTATCGGATTCGGCGTATCAGCAATTAGCACGGTAGGTAATGCCTTTGCACAGAATGCTAAAGACCTGAAAGAGTACTATAGCCGTTTAGATAATTACCTGCCTAGTGCAAAAGTTGGGCTTTTACTTTCTGTTGACGACCTTATACGCAGGGACGTGATCTCTAGCTTAATGTGTAACTTAGCGGTAGACAAACAGGTGATTGCCAGCAAGCACCACATCATATTCGATGAATACTTTGCTTGTGCTTTAAACAACCTTGAAGAACTAAAAGAAGACGGGCTTGTTGAAATTACATCTAAACATATTCGAGTACCAGAGTCGGCGCGAATCTATATACGTGCAATCTGTGCGCGCTTCGACGCCTATTTGAATAAAAGTGAAACGCTGAGTAGCTACTCCAAAGCCATTTAAAACTAAGGCAATTTAAAACGCGCAATTACATGCATACCCTCTACAAGATTAAGCCGCTTAAGGGAGATACAGCTGATACTGGCGTAGAGGGTTTGGGTGCTGTCCAGTACGTTAAGCGTTAGTAATACTTTTGCGCTTTTAATGGTTCCTCGCCCAGTTTGAGGGTTATTTGCAGAGCCCTCTTTAGCGCTAAGCTCAAACGATACATGTTCGATACTAGATATAACGCACGGCAACGCGTTTAGAATACTGCTCGTGCTGGAATTACCAAATTCAACGGTATTGGTATCGACACTTACATCACAAGCTTTAACCGTAAACCGAACAAGAACCGGCGCGCCTCTTTGCTGAGGCAAATAAGAGACCGATCCTTCTGTAACAAAAATCTCGTGTCCTGCCACTGTAACGCGTTGGATGCCGTTTTCCGTCTGACACTGTTCATGATCTCGTAAGGGCAAAACATTTTGACCTTGTTGCGGTTCGCTACCGTATCTTTGGCCGATAACGGCGTTTTGTAACTGGTTACTATCTTGAGCTTTGCTTAGCGATGTAGCTTGTGTCCCTTCAAGTACACTAGAGGGCGTCTCAAAACCTTCTTTTTCATAGACTTGAGCCAATACATCGCGAGTATTACCACAAAGCTCAGTACGGCCTTGGTCAACATAAATTAGTTCATTACTGAATAATGCAAGATCATCTAAATCATGGGAAATAACGAAGCATGTAAGTTGCTCCGACACACATAACCCATGCAAAAACTGATAGATTTTGCGACGGGTAAAAATATCGATTGCGCTTAACGATTCATCTAGCAATAGTACATCAGGCCCGTTTACCAAGGCTCTCGCGATCGCTACCCGCTGAGCTTCTCCACCAGAAAGCGCTTGAACTGGTTTGTCGATTAAATGCTCGCTGCAACATCCGCGCAAACTCTCCTCAATAGACAGAGCATTCGAGCTTGCGTGGCGCTGTGCTAAGGCCAAGTTGCCACGCACATCGGTGTGGGGAAATAGCATAGGCTGCTGAAACACGATACCGACTTTTTTATCAGCCCACGGCGTTTGCACTTTTGCGCTTTTCTCTACACCAGCTAGGGCGCGAAACAAGCTGCTTTTCCCCGCACCAGACGGACCGGTAACCCCAATAAATCGGCTATGGGGCTGAAGTGAAATTTTAGCGTCAATGCGATTAGGTAGTAGCGCTGATATTTGCACGTTAACGCGCCTCATCGCTAGAGGTGAGACCGTTAAAACGGTAGAGCGCCGCAAGCATCACGAATGAGAATATCAGTAGGGCCAGTGCAAGGTTGTGTGCGTTGTCATATTCGAGCGCTTCTACCTGTTCATATAGCGCAATAGACAGCACTTGAGTTTCTCCTGGAATATTGCCACCTATCATTAATACTACGCCAAACTCGCCTATGGTATGGGCAAAGCTTAAGCCTAGCGCTACCACAATAGGAGCTTTGCTCAAAGGCAGCACAATTTTGATAAAGGCTTCACTGACTGAAAAACCCAGTGTTTTTGCCACATCTAGATAACGATTATCCAATTGCGAAAAGCCGCTATACAAGGGCTGTAAGGCAAAAGGAAGTGAGTAGATAACAGAGCCCAATACCAAACCTTCAAAGCTAAATGCTAAATTGCTCCCCGTTAGGCTTTGCCACCCCTGCCCCAGCGCACTTTGCGGCGAAAAAGCAATAAGCAGATAAAACCCCAGTACCGTTGGTGGTAGTACTAACGGCAATGCAAGTACAGACATAACAAAAGGTTTAGCTTTGCTCTGCCACTTAGCTAAAAACCACGCTAGCGGCAATGCAATTAACAGCAACAAACCACTGGTTATAAAGGCCAGCTTTAAGGTAAGTAATATGGCCTCTAGTGACGATGCTCCAAAAAATTCTGTGAGCATACTTAGATACCAACGCCTGATGCTATGGTGGGTTCGTAACCCCATTCGATTAAACTATGCTGCACCCCTTGCGACATTAAATATTGAACAAACAGACTGGGTGATGACACATCATTAGCGTCTGCCAAATTAAATGCCCTGGTTGTTTCAACGTCGTCTTTGTGAGCGGGCTCGTTAACTGGCGCTGTCGCATTTTTGATTGGACGTGGTTCGAACAGATTCGGTGATAGTGAAGCTGCTGTTTTACTGTTAACCACCAACGACTGAATAATGGGTTGATACAAGGTTTCTGGTACTGGAACGATGACAGTGGTGGAATTAGCAATCTTGGTGTTACCGGTAGTTGCAAGATTTGAAGGTAAATTTGAAGGCAAATCTAAAGCTAATGAGTAGGCAACGAACGCGCCTTTCACGCTGCCGGTAGTATAAAACTGCAAAGTTTGTAGCACGTTTTTACCCATTACTCGGTGCGGTAAAAACTGTTGCCATAGAGACAAGTTTTGCAGCGCCTGCTGAGCTGCGTCACCATAGGGCGCCAATTTAGGGTTCGCGATAGCTATTTTGTTTTGTGGGTTTTCCATTAATTGAACAAGCTGCTTAGACAAGCAATCGGTAAGCTGAACGTTTAGTTGTGCAGCTGTGTCTTCCGTAGATGAGCCCGCGATTTCTTTGCAATTTCTTTCGCTAGATGCCTCGTGCGATGCTTCACTTGATAAGTCGCCAGTATAGACAAACGCCAGCTTGCCTTTAGCGTAGTCCACCAGATTGCCGTGGTGAACTACGTTGTTATCAACCAAGGCTTGCGGCCTTGCGCGATCTGCAGATAAAAACACGTCGAAGCTAGCACCATGCTGAATTTGCGCATACAAAGTACCGCTAGAAGATACGGTTACCGCTACCTCTATACCGGTAAGCTCGGTAAACTGCTTAGCGATACTTTTTAGTGGCTTTGCGAAGTTTGCCGCAACAGCCACGTTGATTTTTTCGTCGCGCTTGAAAACAACTGAACCGCTTTGCTCACCGACATCGCTGTCGCTACTTTCACTTGTAAAAGCATTTACTGGCTCAAAGCCGGTTGCATGCACTGCAGAACTGGAAAAAGCCGTAACGCCTGGGGCTACACTTGGGCTTGCGCTTGCACTAACACTCACCAAAATAAGCATGGCCAAGTTAACAAAGCTTGAAAGACGCATTGCTAAAGAAAAAAACATTACTTTTTATGCATCCACTTAAGTGCCGCTTTATCGTCAGACGTTTTTGCCGCAACCCATTCAGATTTATCGCCCTTGAACTCTTTTTTCCAAAGGGGAACAGATTGCTTAAGCATGTCCATTAAATAGCTGGCCGCGTCAAATGCGGCTTGACGATGGGGAGCAGCGGCACCTACCCATACAATTTGTTCGTTGTTATATATGCGCCCTACTCTGTGCAGTGCGCCAGCGCTATTAAGTTCAAAACGATCTACAGCTTGCTCGAGAAGCAGCATTAATGCCTTTTCGGTCATACCGGGATAGTGTTCTAATTCGATACCATCTATATCGCCAGAATTATTATAATCTCGCACTAAGCCAGTGAAGGTAACGATAGCACCCGTGTTGCCTCGGGCTTTTTCATCTGCCGACTGTTTTAGCCTAGCGTAAAGCTCGCCCTGGTCGAAATCTTCAACTTGAACTAGCGCAAACATAACTAGCCCCCTGTCACAGGTGGAAATAGCGCCAGCTCATCGCCGTTGCTGAGTACGGTTTGCAGGTCGCAGAGTTCTTGATTGCAGGCAGTGAGCACACTGCCTTCTAGGGCTAATGCCCACTTGTCACTGCGCGTCTTAAGCTGAGATATTACGGCTTCAATCGTGCTGTTATCACTCAAATTAAGCGCAATATTGTCCTCTCCCGTAATCTCTCTGGTTTGTGCGAATGTTTTTACCGTTACCTGCATGCTTTGCCTGTTATGTACTTTGTTAAGGTCGCTTTGTGCGCGCTGATTGATCTTTTTAAGCCTCGAAAATGCATTGCGCCTAAAGTGCGTGGCTTTTCGAGTGCGTGTACGCTTTATGCACGTTACTTTTTTAGTTCACTGGCCTTTATAAAAACTAGGTATCAGACTGCCAGTGGCCAGTCTTACCGCCTTTTTTCTCCAGTACCCGAACCCCTTCCATATGCATAGCTGGGTCGATGGCTTTACACATATCAAATAAGGTTAGCAGCGCCACATTAACACCCGTGAGTGCTTCCATTTCAACACCGGTTTTACCGCTTAGCTTGCAATAGCAGGTGGCTTTAATTCGGTTTTGTTCAGCTTGAATGTCAAAATTAATATCCACCTTTGACAATGCCAATGGGTGACAAAGAGGAATAAGATCGGCACAGCGTTTCGCCCCTTGAATACCCGCTACTCGGGCAACAGCGAATACATCGCCTTTTGCAATTTTTGCTTCTGAGATTTGGCGAATAACGTCTTCGCTTACGTACAAGAACCCTTCTGCTGTGGCTTCTCGCTTAGTAACGCTTTTGTCGCTAACGTCTACCATGTTGGCTTCGCCACCAGCGTTTAAATGGCTAAAGGTACTCATGCTTCCACCAAATGCTTTACGAAGTTACACGGTCTGAAGTCGGCATCTAGCTGGCTAGAGATAATCTTTTCCCACGCTGTGCGACAGGCGCCTGTCGAGCCCGGCAGACAAAAAACAACCGTGTTATTGGCAAAGCCAGCTACAGCGCGAGACTGAATCGTAGACGTACCAATCTCTTCATAGCTAATTTGGCGGAATAACTCACCAAAGCCGTTCACTTCTTTGTCGAACAATACGCTGATGGCCTCTGGCGTTGAATCGCGATGCGTAAAGCCCGTACCACCGGTAATTAATACCGCGTGAATATTTTTGTCGGCAATCCACTTCGACACCACCGCGCGCTGCTGATAAATATCGTCTTTTACCAAATCGCGATCGTAAAGCTTATGGCCAACCGAAGTCAGTGCCTCTTTCAGGTAATCTCCCGACTTGTCGTTTTCAAGAGTGCGCGTATCGGAAATAGTAAGAACGGCTATATTAAGGGGTTGGCTGACAACTGACATATGAAATCCTAATTTGATATGCGACATTTTGGCGGTTTTTGATAAAGTACCAGCCAAAATACTATTTGGTAATCACTTTATAAGGGTGCATGCCATGAATTCAACAACTAAGTTGGCATAAACTATGTCTGAAAGCCTAACTAATCAGCAGGCTATGCGTTATAACCGCCATATTGTGCTTCCTAAAGTGGACCTAGACGGTCAAGAAGCGCTGCTAAACGCCAATATTTGTATCATTGGTATTGGTGGGCTTGGCACCGCGGCCGCCACTAGCCTTTGCGCCAGTGGCGTGGGCTCTCTTACCCTTATTGACCACGATACAGTCGAGGCAACTAACCTTCCAAGGCAAACCTTGTTTTGCGAGAAAGATGTAGGCACAAATAAAGTAGAGGCGGCTAAAGCGCGGCTTACTGCAATAAACAGCGACTGCGACATTACCGTGATGGCAGAACCGTTTTCAGCTTCTGACGCCGCCAAGCTTTCTCCAGCATTAAAACAGGCCATAGAAAATGCCGACGTGGTATTAGATTGCACCGACAATACAGACTCACGGGATTTGATTAACGTATTGTGCTTTAAACTAAATACTCCGCTGGTATCGGGCGCAGCCATTCGCTTTGAAGGCCAGCTTTTTGTAGCTATACCCGGTGAGAGCCGTTGCTATGCATGCTTGCGGACGCTATTTGAATCACCCGATTTAAGCTGTGTTGAGGCAGGTATATTCTCACCAGTAGTAAATATTGTTGGTACTTACCAAGCCATGTTAGCTATGCAAGTATTAATGGATTTCGATAATATTCCAAAAAACACGTTAATGACGTTTGATGCGCTATCGCATGAATGGCGAAACTGGAAGCTACCTAAAGGCGTGAACTGCGAGCTATGTGCTTGCTAACTATACGTACTTTCGCAGCACGAATAATAAAAGCTGTGTTGAAAAGCAGCATCTTTAAACAAAGAACAAGACAGAAAATAGGTTGATTTAAATGACAACCCAAGTAGTAAAAAAACACATGGTAGTGGCGCAAAACGCGTCTGGCCGTAACATGAACGTGCCAATTTATCGTATGAAGGGCGCGCGCCCTGGCCCCACCGTGTATATTCAAAGCTCTATTCATGGCGCAGAAGTGCAAGGCAACGTGGTTATTTACCATCTTATACAGCGCTTAAAAGACATGGATATTTGCGGCGAAATTATCCTAGTACCCAACTGTAATCCCATTGGAACTAACATTAAAGCTGGTGAGTACACGTTAGGCCGGTTCGACCCTGTGAACGGCACAAACTGGAACCGCGGCTATTTCTTCGATAAAGAAGCGGTTAAGCATTTCGCCAAAACGGTCACCCGCGAAGAGTCTATTGAAGGCATAAAACAACGTTTTCGTGCGCATCTTTCCAATGCTATCGACAACAAACTGGCCGAACCCTGGGGTTTAGGCTTGGCGCAGCAGCTAAACCTGAAACTACAACAAATGGCGGTAAACGCCGACTTTGTTCTAGATCTTCACAACGGCCCGGTGTCTACCCGTCACGTTTATATTCCCGAGTATGCCAAAGACAGCGCCAAGCTGTTTAACATCCCCCATTGTATTTTTATTCCAAACGTATTTGCGGGGGCGTTAGACGAAGCGACATTCTGCCCATGGTGGACACTGCAAGAAAGCATAAAAAGTAATTTAGAGCGCGAGATTAGCTTTAATGTGGAAGCTTTCACGCTAGAAATGGGTAGCCAAGAAGTTATCGACTTTAACGAAGGCAAAATAGACGCCACCAGCATTCTTAGCTACCTAAACGCTAAAGGTGTATTGCACGAATGCGATATTAAACCGAAAGCAATGCAGCGTTTAGGCGTGTACTTAAAAGACTATAAAACCCTGTATACTAACTGGGGCGGCATGGTGGAGTACATGGCGAAACCAGGCCAAACCGTCAAAAAAGGCGAACCGCTAGCGCAAATTTTAAATATCGACGACCTAGATACCGACAACGGCAGCAGGACGCTAGAAGCCCCTTGCGATTTAATTCCTATCCTGCACTTCCCTTCTGCTTCGGTATTAAGTGGAACGCAGTTGTATAAGGTGTTTACGAATTATCGGGAATTGTAGGCTTTTGTATGCAGATTCATAGTGTAAAACTCTAATTACAACATGGTTGACTAGAGTACCTAGAAAGTCTCACACAAATTACGAGTTTATTCTTTGAAGTGCACCCTGCCGTTCAATTTATTGTATTGAACGGCGGCGTTGTACCTTAAGGTACCTATTGGCTCGTAGGTCTTCTGTGTACGTAAACCGGACCTTGGTGCATTAAATTTTCCAAACCCAAGGTCAGTAGACTAACTTCAAGAATAAGTACATATTGAGCAGGTAATGGCGAAATATAAAAAACTCTACACAGCATGCTTGTTCATTAATTTGTTTCTTCTACCATTGTCTGCTTATGCGATGTTATTAGGTATAGCGTCTTATTTTTGGGACGAAGCTGAAGGGATAGTTTTGTCGGCTAGTAGAGTTGCAGTGAGGACTGGAAATAGTTACGTTGATGAAGCAGCAATAGAGTTCACTTATAGTGTTGATAACGTTCAGTACGTCTCAGATATAGTTTCACTCAACCCGAGAATCCAATTTAAAAATAGAACGTTTAGCTTAGAAAAGCTAAAACAATATGGGGCCGGCAAAAAGGTGAAAATTTTTTATCCGGCTCTTTACCCTATATATGGAGTGTTAGAAGTAGGCGTTAAGCCAAGTACCTTTTTTATGTTTTTTGTTTCCATGCTATTGCTACTTGCTGGGAGAATATTTAAAGGCAAAATTACTAAAATAAATAAGGTAACGTAAATTAAAAGCAATTTTATAAAGGCTCACTCTCTAGGACACTTTTTGAACTGATTTAAGTTTGCCTTGATCATAACGAAATGTGCCACTAGTGATAGCCGCTCGTGTACGTACAACTGACCTTCATAACTCTTTATCTGAATGAATAGATCTTATTCTTAAAAAAGGTAGTGTTACTATCAAGTCATAAGTGATGAGCATCTAAGCCCCTCAATAGGTAAGTATGTATGAAGTTAGATATCCGCTCGGGAACGATAGAAGAAGTTTTACAGGTTAATGTTCAACTTCCTGAGTTCGATGGAAGGACAACAGCGAGTAAAATAAGTACAAAATTAACAGGAAAAGCGCACTTAATTCTGGTCGCTAGCCACGGTGAAAAACCGATAGCATACAAAATAGGTTATGAGATTTCGGATACGGAATTTTACAGTTGGCTTGGCGGAGTCATACCAAATTACAGAAAAAAAGGTGTGGCCACTAAGCTTCGTGAGAAGCAAGAATCATGGGCGTTTAATCATGGTTATAGTACCATCAGTGTAAAGTCGATGAACCGATATCGAGCAATGTTACAATTGCTAATCTCAAATGGCTATTACATATCGGGCTATGAAGATAATGGTTGTGTTGCTAGTAGTAAAATCAAATTTATCAAGTACTTAAATTAAATAGCAGAATAAACGTTTTCATACATTATCGTTTATAGGATGCGAGTGACTATACTTTGTCTGAAGCAGACCTTAAATGTTCGATTCACGTATGTCCGATTTATTCTGCCAGAAGCCCTAGTCTTTAACCCTATCTACAAAAAAAAGCTGTATTCACCAAATGTACTTAAAATGAATCAACGCTAATCTAATAAAAAGCGTCTGAGATCTTGTTCTTGCCGCATTACATGCAAGATAAAGACTTTGCTACCCTCGAATTTATAAAAAATTCGACAGGGCTTCACATAAAGCTCGCGGTAATTTAGAGATGGTAATTCAGAAACTGACTTTCCTGATTTAGGATATTCCTCAAGCATATCTACTTTGGCGAAGACTTCTTTAACCAGTTGCTTTGCCGCAACTAAAGTAGAAACCGCTATGTATTCAGCAATATTGTCCAAGTCATTTAGAGCAGGTTCTGTCCATACTATTTCAGCCATTTATCCATTTTTTCTTTGGCCTGCAGGTTAGTTAAAACGTCATCATTTCTTATTGCCTGCTCACCTTTTGCAATACCTTCCAGAATCGACATGCGCTTTTGCATCATCTCATAATCATCAACATCAACTAAGTAAGCCGATGGCTGACCATGCTCTGTAATCAAAACAGGCTCTTTTGAAGAGTGCAGGTCTTGCAAAATCTTTGTGGCTTGTCTCTTCAATGTAGTAACTAATTCTACTTTCACTATGCAGGTTCCAGCTTTCAAATGTACCACTATAGTATCACTTGTCGATAACCACACAAGATTTCATTCACTCGGCGCAGATTTACAAGCTAACTAACCACACCCTACTTCACCCAAACTAACGCGATATTTAAATTCACCACGCTGATTAAATACGTCAAAACCATTATCAGAGGCTTTAAGCTCTATCTCCCGTACCCAATTTGTTTTTTCAATAAACCTTAGTTCATAGCGGTTTAAAGGAATTAGGCATTTTAGATAAAAATAATGGTAGGCCGTACCCATGGCACCTGGGTCTGCGGTAAACACGTAAATAGTGTTATTTTCTATTGCAAACTCTTTATGAAAGTAGTCTTGGTTAGTTCCAAGTGTTGCATCAATCAGTACACCTAATAGACCTATCACAATCTGAATAAGCGCCACTATTGCTAAAACACTGCTCAAAACAATAGATAACCATTTACTTTTAACAAGATGTCTAGAAGTACCGTGCTGCTTAAAAAGCAGGTACACACCTGCGCAAAGCGCTATAAGCTTAACTAAGGCTAACGCGTCGCCAACCTGTGACATGAACTTGGGGGAATGGTAGTTTAAGCCCCACAGCACACCGCCATGCAGACTTTCTACTAATGGAACTATTATTAGAAGTAGCACTGCGAGTAAGGTAGCAATCAAGGCCGCAAAGGTTTTTTGCGGCACTTGCTTGTTACTCGGGCTATGGTTTTGCTTTAATTGCGTTGTCCCTAACATTAATTATCAGCTTCCTTAAATCGGCGAACCTGGCGGCAGTGGCTCTACTTCAAAGCTACTTGGCCATGTCTTACTAGCCCAATATGTATCAAACTGCTCTTTCAGTATTTCATACTGATTGTCGTCAGCCTTATCGTCTAACCATTCGCTAAATTCAAGCAAGGCGAGTTCAGCTTCCATTCTTACTTCAGGCGCCAACTTATCGTTAGTTACTGCTTTCATCACCGCATTCAAAGCCACCAGCTGTAAGCGCTTTGCTAGTGGGCTTTGCGTCTTATTTTTATACCAGTGTACGCTAAGTATTTGCTTCACTAGCATTGAAACGCCTACTTTTTTGCGTCTATCGTTAGTGCTTCTTGTTTGCCACTCTAGGCGGTTCAAGCGTTCTGGGTGTAATAGCAACTCAAAAGCAAAGTTGGATGCCGAAGCTGCGGCAGAAACCGGGTCTAACATTAACCCCATTTTACCCTTAAAGTGCTCGCGGGTAATGTCGTCACCGTATGCTGTGGGTGGAATTAGTGCGAGTATAGATTCAGGAATAGTCAGGTAATCTGCGGTAGTAGCAGTAATTAATTGCTGCATAGCGCGTTGCTGAAGCGCGGGTGCTACAAACTGTTGGCCCTGCGCTTGGGTATAGTCACCTTTGCGCTCGTATTCATACACTAAACCGCCGACTTGCTTTGCTACGGCTTCTAGCTGATAGCGGTGTAGCAAGTAAATAGGCACTAAAGCATTTTCAAGGGACGACAAACTGCTGTTTGGGCTTAACGTATCTAAACCTAATTTGGCTAGCGCCAACTCGCGCACTTTTGAAATGTCGTCGAAGGCATCTAGCGGGTTGCTTCCGTTTTCCCACATATGGCCGTTTGCCGATGCATGGCGACTGCTGCGAGTATCTGGGTCTGATTTAAAGCTTAAGCCGTCGTTGCGACCTTTTACGATAATTTTTGCCAAGGCTTCGGCTTCCTCTACGGCGCTGGCGAAGTCTTGGTAACCATATGCTACAGCGTGTATATCCCATACGCCTATGCCTTTGTCATAAGCGCCTTCTAGGCTAATTTTGCCGTTTTTAATACTAATTTTTGGGTGAGGATAATCCATCACCGACGCACGGTTGTTTTCACTTGCTGCAAAATTGTGTGCTATTCCTAATGTGTGCCCTACTTCGTGAGCAGACAGTTGCCTAATACGATCTAATGCCATTTCTTGCTGCACAGTGGTGTCGGTGTTGCCGTCTTTAAATGGGCTGGTTAGGCCTAGGGCAATTAAATAATCTTGCCTTACACGCAATGAACCTAGCGTAACATGGCCTTTGATAATTTCGCCTGTACGCGGGTCAACAACCGACGAACCGTACGACCAACCACGCGTTGCGCGATGTACCCAGTTAATGACGTTGTAGCGCACGTCCATTGGGTCGGCACCTTCCGGCAATACTTTCACCTGAAACGCATCTTTATAACCTGCGGCTTCATAGGCTTGATTCCACCAGCTTGCGCCTTCTTTAAGCGCTGTCATGACCGGCTCGGGAATACCTGGATCTAGATAGTACACAATAGGCTCAACCGCTTCGCTCTTCGCCGCATGAGGTGTTTTCTTGTGTAAACGATGGCGGGTAATATACCGCTGTTCAGTAGGTTCACTAATCGGCGTTGAGTAATCAAAGTAGCTGAATTTCCAGTAGCCTGAGTATGGATGGTACTCTCTGGGCGTGTAATTATCGTCGGGCAGTGCCACAAACGAGTGATGTAAGTGCACAGTCAAACTTTCTGGGTCGGGCGTAACTTGCTGCACGTATTCGCCCGGCTTTTTACCAGCAAAAGTGACTAAAGCTTCTAGCTCAGAGTTTTTTTCAAAGCCTTTGGTTTTAGGTAGGTATACGCCGCTTCTCATTTTATCGACGCTGAAGCTACCTTGACTAGTGCGCGCCATACGATTTCCTATACCGTGAATATCACTTAAAAGAAACGGCGTATAGTCAATAAGGCTGGCGCTTTCGTTTTTCGCCACCAATTTAAAGCCCGCAATGACAGAGTCAGCAAAGGCTTCGTTGATGCTTTGTTTTTCAGCGTCACTGCCGTGGGCTGCCCGATATTTGGTATTGTGCTGCTTCAATAAAACCTTGTTGCCAAATTTTTCAAAGCTAACTAAGCGCGTGTCGCCAAGCTGTCCGCGATCAAGGCCAATGTCGTTTGAGCCTACGCCATATGGCAAACTACTTTGAAACAAATATTCGGCGTGCCGTGTTGGCACCGCCAAGTAAACCTTGTCGCTTTCATCATCATAGTAAACGGGGATTAACCCGTCTTTCTTGGTCATTTCGCTGGTGAATTCGTTGATGCTTGGTAACGCTGCCCAAGCTGAAGACGTAGACATGAAAAACAATACCGTAAACGCAATAGCCGATTTAGTCGATGCTTTTACCTGTAACGCCGCTTTGTGGAAAATGTTCAATTGCAGCATGCAGTTAGTTCCTATTATTGTGAATTTCTAGCCTACCCTATGTAAGGTATTTTGCCCATGGTAATTTGTCGTTTTGTCAGCTTTTTAGCCATGCGTTTCTGCTTTGTTTCCAAACGGCCGATTTGCTTACTATTTTTAATTTAGATGGTTCCGCTCATAAAATTAAATCCTTGCCACAATTATCAATATTAAATTGAAACAGATTGAATTTAATGAGCAATTATAAAATTTAAGACATATTGCTAAGCTAATGTTCGTACCGGTACACAAAATTATTCAAATTATAAAATATGAGGTATGTAACAATGGCGTATGAAGGCTACAGAACATTTAAAGCAAACCAAGACGGCGCAATTCTTACCGTGATTTTCGACTTTGGCCCTGTAAACGTTCAAGGTCAAGAAATGCTAGAAGACTTGATGGGTCTAGCCATGCGACTTGAACGCGACAGAAGCGTAAAAGTAGTAGTATTTCAATCTGCTCACCCCGAAATTTGGGTATGTCACTACGACACTAACCTACTTAAAGACATGTCTACAGAGCCACTCTCTAGGCAAGACGCTGACTTACTTGACCTACAAATGGTGCTTCAGCGAATAAGCCACTTGCCGCAAGCCACTATTGCAAAACTGGAAGGCGTTGCTCGTGGTGGCGGTCATGAACTTGCACTTGCATGCGATATGCGTTTTGCAGTTCGAGGTAAATTTAAGTTTATGCAGATGGAAGTGGGTATGGGAATTTTGCCCTGTGGCGGTGGAGCATCGCGCATGGCAAGACAGGCTGGGCTTGGCAGAGCGTTAGAGATTATTTTAAGCGCCCGTGACTTTACTGCCGATGAGGCTGAAGCCTACGGTACCATAAATAAAGCTATGGAAGCCGAAGAAATTGGCCCGTACGTAGATGCTTTGGCTAGACGAATAGCACTGTTTCCAGCTGAGTCTATCAACGCATGTAAACAAGCGGTCTATGAATCTATCGACAAGCCTATAAACGAAGCGTTAAAAGCAGAAGCCTACTGGCTTTATCAAGCCACCAGCAAAACACCTGCCGTGAAGCGCTTTGCAGAAGCAGATAGACAAGGGCTTCAATTTGACTTAGAAAACCAGCGTAACTGGAACGACTTGGTTGTTGCAGTTCAGGATATTAAATAGGAGAACAATTATGTTAGGCGAAAACCACTCACTACTATGTGACTTTCCAGAACACAAAGAAACGATTAACCGTTTGAATGCGAATAGCACTGACTTTGCCGAAAAAGCAAAACGCTATCACAGCTTAGATGAAGAAATTAGAAACCTTGAAGAGCTTGGTTCGCCCGCAAGCGATGAGACACTCCACCAGCTAAAACACGACCGCGCCGAGTTGAAAGATGTACTTTATCAGGTGTTGTTAGACGGTAAGTAAAATATCCTTGTTATGCACTTCATGTGCCCTTAAATAATGTAGTGCCTCAATTGAGGTAACTACTTTATTTGATCTCTATCAAACCCTCGCCCGTTTAGGCTTGAGAGCGTATGTTACGGCTTATAGAATCCGCCTCTTTGTTTAAAGCGTCTAATAGCGGTTTTTATATGACTCCACCAGTTACACCTAATTCTAACTCTTCAATTAAACGCGCAGCTGAATCTAAATTCAAAACTGACAAACTAGTCACACCAGAGCTATTAGCGCCTGCGGGCAGCTTGCGTAATATGCGCTACGCTTTCGCTTATGGGGCTGATGCGGTTTACGCTGGGCTGCCGCGCTACTCACTGCGTGTAAGAAATAACGAATTTAGCCTTGAAAATTTAGCGATAGGAATAAAAGAAGCACATGCTTTAGGTAAAAAGTTTTATGTTGTAAGCAACATCGCTGCGCACAACAGTAAGCTTGGTACCTACCTTAAAGATATTTCACCGATAATTGCTATGAAGCCTGATGCGCTAATTATGTCAGATCCTGGGCTTATAATGATGACGCGCGATGCCTTCCCTGAAATACCGATTCATCTAAGTGTTCAGGCCAATGCCGTAAACTATGCCGCCGTCAAGTTCTGGCAAAATCAAGGCATTGAGCGCGTTATATTGTCGAGAGAGCTCTCTTTGGAAGAAATTGAAACTATTCATGATCAGGTTCCAGATATGGAATTGGAAGTGTTTGTGCATGGCGCACTTTGTATGGCGTATTCGGGGCGCTGTTTATTGTCCGGATATATGAATAAACGCGATCCGAATCAAGGCACGTGCACCAATGCTTGTCGATGGACTTACGATGTTAAGACGGGCGAAGAAAATGAAACCGGAGATATTGTTCAAGCCATTGAATTTGATAAAGCGGGCTCCGCACCTCAGACGGTAATTCCCACCCTGGGAGAAGGCACGCCAAGCACGCAAGTGTTTATGTTAGAAGAAAAAGAAAAGCCCGGCGAAATGATGCCTGCTTTTGAAGACGAACATGGCACGTATATTATGAATTCTAAAGATTTACGTGCCGTGCAGCATGTGGACCGTTTGACCAAAATGGGCGTTCATAGCTTAAAAATAGAAGGGCGCACAAAATCGCACTACTACTGCGCGCGAACAGCGCAAGTTTATCGCAAAGCAATTGACGACGCGGTAGCAGGAAAGGCATTTGATAGTGCGTTAATGGGAAGCTTGGAAACCTTGGCCCATCGAGGTTATACCGAAGGTTTCTTGCGTCGTCATGCGCACCAAGACTATCAAAATTATGAGTATGGACACTCTGTTAGCAATAGGCAGCAATTTGTGGGTGAAGTGCTAGGTAGCTGTGAAGAAACTGGCTTTACAATAATTAATGTTAAAAACAAATTCTGTGTGGGCGACTCGCTAGAATTGATGACTCCAAGCGGTAACATCACCTTCACACTGGATGAAATGCTGGATGAGAAAAAACATAGCACTAGTAATGCTAAAGGTTCGGGACATCAAGTAAGAATACCGCTACCTAGAAATGTGCCTCTAGATTTTGCTCTACTTCTGCGAAACCTAGATGAAGGCGTTGATACCCGAAATCCGTTTAGCAAAACGGCTACTACCGTAAATCCCCAAAACATGAGCGAAAAATAAAGCATGGCACTTCATATTCTGAATAGTTGCATCAACTGCGACATGTGCGAGCTAGAATGCCCCAATGCTGCTATTAGCATGGGCAATAAAGTGTATGAAATTGATCCATTGCGTTGTACGGAATGCGTTGGCCATTACGATGCCCCTACTTGCGTAGCGGTGTGCCCTATAAATGTTGTTAAGCCAGACCCTAGCAATAAAGAGTCGCTAGACGAGCTGGCAGAAAAGTTCATTCGTTTAAGCAGCTAAGGCCAAAGCAAGCCAACGGATTAGTTGAATTTTTCAAAGAATTATCTTGAATCACAACCAAGAGTAAGCCCTAATTGCAGCACTAATTCAATCGGCATTACTTATAAGGATTTTATTTTGAAGTTTGCCTCTCGCGCTACTGCTATTTCTCCTTTTCTTGCCATGGCCTACGGTGAAAAAGCCACAGTACTTGAACAGCAAGGTAAAGACGTTATTCGACTAAATCTTGGTGAGCCTGATTTTGGCGCACCCGCTCCCGTACTTTCGGCAATGAAAGAAAGTTTGAATACCCCAGATTTTCCCTATACCTCTGCATTGGGTATTCCAAAACTACGTCAATCAATCGCTAGCTTTTATGAAACCCAACATGATGTAAAACTAAGCCCATCACGAGTCGTAGTTACCGCTGGTGCTTCAGGCGCGCTACTTTTGGCAAGCGCCGCTTTAGTAGAGTCTGGCGACAACGTAATATTGGGCGACCCTTCTTACCCGTGCAATCGACGCTTTTTAAACGCGTTTGCGCAGAGGTGACGCTAGTACCAACACGTAGTGAAGATAGCTTTCAACTGACTGCCGAAAGTGTTGCCGATAATTGGAAACACAACACTAAAGGCGTGCTTATCGCCACACCTGCCAACCCTACAGGCACGGCGATAGATACAGACGAATTAGTTAAGATTGGACAATACTGCAAAGCCAAAGGTGGCTTTTTAATTGTTGATGAAATTTATTTAGATCTTTCACTTTCTAATGATTTGGATGCTCGAACTCATACTGGAGCTTCTCAATCAACCAACAACAAAGATGTTAAACTTCAAACCGTACTTGCCAACTCAGAACTGCAGGACACTGTGGTAGTTATAAATAGCTTTTCAAAATACTTTGGGATGACGGGCTGGCGTCTTGGCTGGTGCGTGGTGCCTGAGACTATGACCCCAATAGTCGAAAAGCTCGCGCAGAATTTGTTTATTTGCCCCTCTACCCTCTCTCAAAAAGCCGCCCTTGCGTGCTTTACCCCTGAAGCCTTGGCGCAGTGCGAGCAAAACCGTAACACGCTAATAGAGCGTGCATCTCTTGTTTTTAATGCAGTTCAAAATATGGGGCTTAGTTTGGATGCTCAGCCCGACGGCGCGTTTTACGCTTACATCAACATTAAGCATACAGGCTTAAGTGCTATCGAATTCTGTGACGCTCTGCTATCGCAGTATCATGTGGCGCTGACACCGGGCAATGATTTTGGCGAGCATAATGCAGATCATTATGTAAGGCTTTCTTTCGCTACTAGTATAGAGCGCTTAAATGAAGGCTTAACGCGGTTGGCTAGGTTTGTTGAGGCATTAGCCTAGCGGCTCTTTGTATCCACTGTTTAATTTCGTGAATAGACAAATATTACCTAAAAAAATGATAGATATGGGCGCTTGTGCGTATATTGGGAAGTACATTTTGATGACACGTATCGAAACGGAATAAAACAGGACAAAACAATGAGTAACGAACGCGAATTTGATGTAGTTATCTTCGGTGCTACAGGTTTTACAGGCAAACTAGTGGCTGAGTATTTTCAGGCGCAGTATGGCAGTGACAGCAATGTTAAATGGGCAGTTGCAGGTCGTAACGAGGCTAAACTTAATGATGTAAAACAAGAACTAGGCATTAGCGATAGCGTTGCTAGCATTGTAGCCGACGGTGATGATGCCGAGGCACTTGACGCAATGACAAAGCGCACAGCCGTTGTACTGACTACCGTAGGGCCTTATCAAATTTACGGCGAAAAATTACTCTCAGCTTGTATTGATAATGGTACGGGCTATACAGATCTTTGCGGTGAGCCAGCCTGGATGCACCAAATGATCAATAAGTACGAAGCGAAAGCCAAAGAAACTGGCGCAAACATTGTGTTCTCTTGTGGCTTCGATTCTGTACCTTTTGATTTAGGCGTTCACTACCTACAAGCGCATGCGAAAAAGCAAACTGGCGATGTGATTGAATACGTTAAAGGTCGCGTTCGCAAAATGCAGGGCACGTTCTCTGGCGGTACAGCTGCTAGCCTAAAAGCAACCATGGCAGCAGCGCACAAAGACAAGTCAGTAATGGCAGCACTTATCAACCCTCTATCGCTAACCGATGGTTCGACTAATCAACCACAGCCAGATGGCAACAAACCTTATTTTGACGAAGAGTTAGGTACGTGGGTAGCGCCATTTATTATGGCGGCTATCAATACTAAGAACGTGCACCGCTCTAACTACCTAGCTGGCTACGCTTACGGTAAGAATTTCCAGTACGATGAAATGATGATGACGGGGCCTGGCGAGAAAGGTGAAGCCATGGCAAACCACGTAGCTAAAGATAAGTCGCTGGCTAGCGATGATGGCCCTAAACCTGGAGAAGGCCCAAGCAAAGAAGAGCGCGAGAACGGTTTTTACGATGTGATGTTTGTAGGCACAGCCACCAATGGTGATATGCTAGCGGTATCGGTTAAAGGCGATAAAGACCCTGGTTATGGCTCTACCAGCAAGATGATTTCAGAATCGGCGCTTTGTTTGTGTAAAGACGTAAACCTAACTGGGGGCTTTTTCACACCAGCAGCAGCCCTAGGCGATAAGTTAATTAGTCGCCTAGAAGAAAAAGCAGGCTTAACGTTTGCTATCGAAAAGTAGCGCGTATTTTCGCACAACTAATATGAAAAAGGCTGAACACAAATAGTGTTCAGCCTTTTCTTTCTGTGCTAGGTGTTTATTGTTGTTGTTTCTAAGCAAGTACCGCTTTTAGTGCTTTAACGCACGCGTCTGTTTCTGCTGGCGTACCCACACTTATTCGCGACCATGAATCGTAACCTGGCCAGGTGCGCCCTACTACCTTTATACCCTGAGCTTTCATTTTCTCCGCAAACTTTTCGTGCGGCATACCAGTATCCATGTAAATGAAATTCCCTTGTGGATTCGGCGCATATGGCTGCTTTAATTCTTCGGCGACTTTTACTAACTTGTCACGTTCAGTTTTAATCCGTGAACGCATGTTGTTTAGGTTCGCGTGGTCATCCATGCTAGCCATACCCGCAACGAGTGCCAAGTAGTTTACGCCCCCCATACGCAGCATACCGCCCATGCTCTTTGCTTGTTCAGCCGGCATTATGGCGTAACCTAGACGCTGGCCTGCCATGGCGTGAATTTTCGAAAACGTACGGCAGATTACTACATTGTGCCCTTCTGAAATAAGCTTCGACTGAACGTTAGCTGGGTAAGCGTCAGACATTTCAATATAAGCTTCATCTATAAAAACTTGCGCTTTCTTCGACACGCGTTTAGCAAAAGCGGTAAGTTTGGCCGCATCTACCATGCTGCCTGTCGGGTTATTTGGGTTACACACATAAACGGCGGTAGTGTCTTCAGTCACTGCTGCTTCAATGGCGTCTAAGTCGAAAGTCATGTCATTAGCGAGGGGAACGTAAGTGACATCTGCCCCCATAAATTCAGCGCCTCGCGGCACGCCTTCATAGGTTGCCATAGACGTTACTAGCTTATTACCATTTTTCGTGATCCAGTCGGCATAGCCAAAAAGAATAGGTGAAGAACCGTTAGTGATAACGATTTGATCAGCGGATACGCCTTCTTGCTTAGCGATTTTTTGCGCTAACACTTCAACCGTAGCGTCAGTATATCGAGCAAGATTCAAAAGCTCGCTTTGCATAGCTTTTGCTGCTTTCTTTGACGGCCCAAAGGCGTTTTCATTCGACGATAAGCGAATAAGGCCGTCATTAACGTTAGGTGTAGCTGATGGAAAATGTTCAGTAGGCATGCCCGCCGCACGAAGGTCGCCCATGAAACTGTCGACACTGGTGGTTAGCGCTACCGCTCCAGCACCTAAACCCATTGATTTTAACCAATTACGACGTGAAGAGTTCACCGTGGTTTGTTGTACGTTCTTATTCATATTTCGCTCTGCCTTCCATCTACATTTTCTTTAGACTAATGGCTTAATTTTCAACGCGCAATAGCTTAAAAACGCTAAACCATTGACATGAATGCCCTTTTTACGTGCATGAGACGCACTAAAATTGACAACATAATAAGTTTTAACGTGTTAAGCCGTTACATTACGGTGCAGCGTTATTTTGAGTATTTTAGCGTTTGCGATGAGTGACATTTTTATAGCGTTAGCGATGCGCTGATTTCTATCGGCCTTTAAAGATGTTCAATAAATACGGGTCAAAAACAAATGCGTAAACCATCTTTATAAATAACAAGTATGAATAAATAGCAAAATGAGTAACTAATACAGTCTGCAAAACAGGAGTTAACTATGGCTAAGGATCACGGTACCCAAATTAAAAACGACGACACATACGAAGCCTTGCGCGATGAAGGCTATAGTAAGGAGAAATCAGCACGCATTGCCAACGCACAAGCTAACAGTGAGCAAACACCGTCAAAGGACGGTGGAAAAGGTATGAAGTACGAAAACCGTACTAAAGATGAGCTGTATGAAAAAGCCAAAGAAGTAGGTATTGAAGGCCGCTCGAACATGAGTAAAGAGCAATTAATCAAAGCGTTGCGCAACCATTAAAGGAATAGACTATGGACAGCCCATATAGACTGCTCTGCTTTTGCTCAATATTGCTTATTGCTGCAGCTTCCCCCCTCAGTAAGGCGACAAGTATGTCAATGAAAACAAATGACACCATTACAATCTTAACTCATCTTGGCAAGGTACAAGGCAGTCTTAAAAATAATGTTGTTACTTTTTACGGCGTCCCCTATGCAGCTGACCCTTTTGTCAAAACTAAACGCTTTCAAGCACCAGAACCGATAAAACCGTGGCAAGGTGTACTGCGCGCAATAGAGATGAAACCGCCAGTACCACAGCCAGGGCGAGGAAAGAATGTGAAATTAGTCGGCGCACCTGGCGACTTAACCGTAAATATTTGGGCGCCTGAAGACGCGTTTTCAGATAATAATCAAAGGCCTGTTATGGTATGGCTTCCAGGGGGTGCTTACATTAGAGCGGACGCAGGAGAAGGTGTTTATGATGGGTCACATTTTGCCCAAAAGGGAGTAGTAATTGTCACTGTCAATTACCGAGTAGGCGTGGATGGTTTTATGCATATCGATGGTGCCCCTGATAATCGGGGTACTTTAGATCAAATTCTTGCCCTTAAGTGGGTTAAAAACAATATTGAAGATTATGGTGGGGATCCAAGCAACATCACCTTATTCGGGCAGTCAGCCGGCGCAAGCAGCGTAGCAATCCTACTTGGTAGCAGTCGGGCAAATACCCTGTTTGATAAAGCCATAATGCAAAGCCCCCCTATGCAGGCTATTTCTAAAGCGCAAGCCGCAGAAGTGACACGAGCATTTGCGAAAAAATTGAGTATCGAACCTACACTGGCAGCACTATCAAACGTGCCGTTTGAGGCATTAGTCAAAGGCGTGGTAGATATCGGTAACGCTATTAAAAGTCGTCGTGAATGGGGGATGCTATCATGGGGCGGTACCGCATTCTTACCCGTAGTTGATGGCGAGCTGATCATCAATTCACCAATGTTGAGCCTCAAAAACGGTGCTAACCCGTCTATTCCAACCATCGTCGGTAGTACAGATCAAGAATCGAGATTGTATTTAGTGCCGAGCAATGAAATTGAAACGATTGACGAGAGCAAAGTGTCGCTTTTCTTACATGATTTAAACTTGGGTGAGGATGCACGAAAGGTTTACAAAAAAACCGGTCATGATTCCTATGGCGATATCTATGCTGACATTCAGTCTGATTATACCTTTAGAATGCCAGCTATCCAGATAGCAGAGCTTCTAACTGAAAGTGGCAGTACTGTATGGAAATACAACTTTGGCTGGAAGTCGGGCGCTTACGATGGTGAGCTGGGAGCCGCGCACTTTGTCGATGTACCTTATACGTTCGATACTATAGATACAGAAGAAGCAAGTAATTTTGTTGGCGACAAACCTTCTGAAAACCTGAGTCAGACGATGCAAAACTATTGGGTAAGATTTGCAAAAGTGGGGGAGCCAGGATGGAGCGAATACACCAAAGGTAGCCGAAAAACTATGCGCTTCGACAACCAGTCGGTTGCGGAAGAAGATCCTAACAAGCTGAAACGGGCGTTGTGGAAAGCGTTTGAGTTTTGAGTATTTACGTTTGTCTTAGCACTAGATATTGCGACGAAAAATAGAGAAATTTTCAACTCTATCTCTACGATAATTGGTTTGAATCTATTTTTATACCTCTAGTGCTTTTCACCCCCCTCAAATAATGATAAATATTCATGGTTCGATGAAAAAAGATCATTTTTATTCATAGTTTAGACCGCGTATAACGTACGTACAGCACTTAGGGCTCCACTACATTCGGTTTAATCTTAGGAACAAAAGCGTATTCTCATGAACAACAACGTGAACCCAAATTTTTCTTTTACTATTAACAGCGTTCAGTTTAATGAAGATTATCGTCCTTCAGACAACACGCGCATTACTACTAATTTTGCTAATTTAGCGCGAGGCGAGCGCCGGAAAGAGAACTTACGCGATGCGTTGAGCATGATTAACAATCGATTTAACGCGTTAGCTAACTGGGACAATGAGCGTGGCGATCGCTATGCCGTTGAACTAGAAATAGTATCGGTAGATATCGACGTAGAGGGTAACGGCAACACCTTCCCTACTATCGAGATTTTGCAAACTAACATTATCGATAAACAAACGGGGAAGCGTACCCAAGGTATTGTGGGCAACAACTTCTCGTCTTATGTTCGAGATTATGATTTTAGCGTTCGTCTATCTAACCATAACCGTGGTCAATCGTCATTCAGCGTACCTAACGATTTTGGCGATCTACACGGTAAACTGTTCCAGTACTTTGTTAACTCAGAAGCCTATAAAGCGCATTTCTCAAAGCTCCCTGTTATTTGCTTAAGCGTTTCCGATAACAAAACCTATCGCAGAACGGAAAACCAGCATCCAGTTTTAGGCATTGAATACCAACCTAACGAGTCCTCGTTGACCGAGCAGTATTTCAAAAAGATGGGCTTAAACGTTCGTTATTTTATGCCGCCTAACAGTGCTGCGCCTTTTGCGTTTTACTTCTTTGGCGATTTACTGAACGACTACACAAACTTAGAACTTATAAGCACTATCGCGACGATGGAGACCTTTCAGAAAATCTATCGTCCTGAAATCTACAACGCTAACGCACAAGCAGGTTTAAGCTACAAACCGAATTTGAAAAATAGCGACCACTCGGTAACACGCATTGTGTACGACCGCGACGAGCGCAGTCACCTCGCCGTTGAACAAGGCAAGTTTGTAGAAGAGAACTTTATTAAGCCCTATCAACATAAGCTGGAGCAATTCACGGCAAGTTACGCCAGGTAAATGCTCTAACACTGGCAATTGGCAGTTTGCGTGTTACCAATTGCACCGTACAGTTCGCTCAGATTGAGCCTCTAGTTTTTGACGGGGCGGAACAGTTAGCCCCATCTGCATCCATATAAATTACTGACTTAAAGATTACGAATCACATGAAAAAACTACTTCCCACCTCTATTGCAGGCAGTCTTCCCAAACCCTCATGGCTTGCAGAGCCTGAAACGTTGTGGTCGCCATGGAAACTAGAAGGTAACGCCCTAAAAGAAGGTAAAAAAGACGCGCTTCGCGTTACGCTTCAAGAACAGGCTGTGTCTGGTGTCGACATAGTATGTGACGGTGAGCAAACCCGTCAGCACTTTGTAACCACGTTTATTGAGCATCTTGACGGTGTTGATTTTGAAAACCGCAAAACCGTGCGTATACGCAATCGTTACGACGCCAGCGTACCTGTCGTAACGCAAGCAGTTACACGGCCCAAATCGGTGTTCGTTGAAGACGCTAAGTTTTTACGAAGCCAAACCGATCAGCCTATTAAATGGGCGTTGCCCGGCCCAATGACTATGGTTGATACTTTGTATGACGATCACTATAAAAGCCGAGAAAAGCTCGCGTGGGAATTCGCCAAGATTCTAAACCAAGAAGCGAAAGAACTAGAGGCTGCTGGTGTTGATATTATTCAGTTCGACGAACCCTCATTTAACGTCTTCTTTGATGAAGTAAACGAATGGGGAATTGCTGCACTAGAGCGCGCTATTGAAGGGCTAAAATGTGAAACCGCGGTACACATTTGCTACGGTTACGGCATTAAAGCAAACACCGACTGGAAAAAAACGCTAGGCTCAGAGTGGCGTCAATACGAAGAAAGCTTCCCTAAGCTAGCAAAGTCGAACATCGATATAGTGTCATTGGAATGCCACAACTCCCATGTTCCTATCGAGCTCATATCCTTGCTAAAAGGAAAGAAAGTGATGGTTGGTGCCATTGATGTTGCCACCGATACCATAGAAACCCCAGAAGAAGTGGCCGCTACTTTGCGCGAAGCTTTGAAGTACGTAGACGCAGATAAACTCTACCCTTGTACCAATTGTGGTATGGCTCCCCTGTCACGAGATATTGCAAGAGGCAAACTTGAAGCACTTAGCGTTGGTGCTGCGATAGTAAGACAAGAATTAACGCAAAAGATCAGTGCATAACAATCTTCCCGTTTCCCCCTAATCAGCATGACTTAAACGCTTTTCGGGGGGATTTTTTCCTTCTAAATCTCGATGAAATAACCCTCCGTTAGCTAGTTTTGAGTTAAACAAAAAATTAAGCATTTACTACACTTGACATAGTCAATACTTGCTGGCGTTTAAATTAGAGTAAAAACACTTGAAGAATAAGTAGCGATTACTCAACGTTAAGAAACGCACAACAAAAGCGAATACTGATTAAATTGCACACAACCCACATGTTAGATTTAAAAAACCATTAACAAGCATGTTAACAATTCAAAAGTTAGCGATGAAACATCAATTAATTGAGTTGAAATGCAGAACGAATTAAAGGCTGGTGAAAGATAATTCAGAACTGATAATAAATCTAACGTCACCTGAAAAAAAGAACTTGACTAAAACCATTACAGACGAACGAAAACAGCATAAATAAAGAGCTGTAGAGAAAGAAAAAACGCTATGGGTAATTATTAACCACACTTTGTTTAATATTAATACGCCCCTCTGTACATAAAG
>NZ_JAHHDX010000039.1 GCF_018619335.1 Alteromonas sp. ALT199
AATTTATACATAGAAGTTAAATAAATTTTCTGGTGTACTAGGCTTAGAAATCCAAGATTTCTCGGACCCCACAACGTACGACAAAAAACAAATAAAAAGGAAATCATATGGCAGTGCGTAATAAATTTAGATATGGACTACTTGCATTTTTAGTCTCAGCGGCGCTCACAGGATGCGGCCTTGATGGTGATGATGGTGCTCAGGGGGAAACCGGAGCTCAGGGGCCACAGGGTGAACAAGGTGAGTCTGGTACTGATGGCAGCGACGGCACAGATGCTTCAATTGGCATTGCGATGGATATCGTAGGTCGCGCTTTCTTGGGCAACCAAACAGCAGCTGAAATCGTGCAGTATCACGCTGATACTAGTACGATTTACGCAACTAATGGCGAAACTAACACAATTGCGGTTATTGACGCTTCTAGCGTCAATACGGCCACAATGTCAGATCCAATTAATACGACCACGCTTACGCCAACCACTATCGCATTGCCTGCTGATATTAACGGTGTAACGCTAGGCAGCTTAACAAGCATCGCTATAAGTGGTGATCTTATGGCTGTTGCAGTACCTGCAGATGTTAAAACTGACAATGGCTATGTGCTGTTTTACACCGGCCTAGACAGCTCAGCTCCCGCATTTTTAGACTCGGTTGAGGTAGGCGCACTGCCTGACATGGTTACTTTTACCCCTGACGGCGGTAAAGTACTAGTAGCGAACGAAGGCGAGCCGTCTGATGACTACACGGTTGACCCGGAAGGTTCGATTAGCGTAATTAATATTCTTGCCAGTGGCGAGCCTGAAGAAACAGGAACCACAGTTGGTTTTAGTGCACTTAACGGCAGTGAAGCTGAACTTATGGCGCAGGGCATGATGTTTCCAAACCCAGCAGGGCGCACGATTAACGGTACTGCTATTACATCATCAGTCGCTAAAGACCTTGAGCCAGAATACATAACGGCAACGAACGACGTCGCTTATATTAGCCTTCAGGAAAGCAATGGCTTAGCCATTTTAGATTTAGAAGAGTTAACCGTGGACGTTGTTGGCTTAGGTACTAAATCTTGGGCAGGGCTTAATATTGATATCCAAGAAAACGATGCGGTAAGTTTCGGTCAATATACTGGTCTTTATGGGGTATATCAGCCGGATACCATTGCTAATTTCACGTGGAAAGATGCAACTTTCATTGTAACAGCGAATGAAGGTGACGCACGGGAGTACTTCTTTGACGTTGCCGATGAAGCTGCATGTACTGCTGCTGGTGGTGTTGATTTCGACGAAGACGATGGATGCCTAGCCTATACCGATGAAGTGAAAGTGGAAGACCTTACTGCTGCAGCAAACTCTGAATTGGCTATGCTACAGGCAACAGGTGAAGCTGATGATTTACGAGTAACTTCGGCCATGGGGGATGCTGATGGAGACGGTGAATATGATGCTGCATATGCCTATGGTGCGCGTTCATTTACTATATGGGATCAAAATGGCTTAGTGGTTTATGACTCGGGCGACGATTTTGAGCGCATTACAGCTTCAGTTCACGGCACACAGTTCAATAACGGTGACGACGAAAATGCTAGCGATTCACGTTCTGAGAATAAAGGACCTGAGCCTGAAGCATTAACAGTGGGTCAAATTGGCGATCGCACTTATGCATTTATCGGCACTGAGCGCATGGGTGGAATCTTCGTATACGATATAACTAACCCTTACGATGTTCAATTCGCAGAGTATGTGATCAACCGCGACCTTACTGAAGGGTTAACCAGCGATGACGTGATTGGCGATCTAGCGCCAGAAAGTTTGGTATTTGTGAACGCTGAAGACAGCCCAAGCGGCGTCCCTCTGCTTGTAGTAGGCAATGAAGTAAGCGGTACAGTCACGGTTTGGCAAATCAACGAGCTGTAATTTAACGCTATATAGCTAGATAAAAACCCGCTTGAATAAGCGGGTTTTTTTATTGTTATTTAGATGGCGATACATCTTTTCGTTTTAGCTCCTCAAACGCTTGCATCTACCGAGCTTTCTATCCACGTATATCCCGCCTTTAAGACTATATCGCGTTTTACGTTATTGGACGCGAGGTGCCAAAAGAAAGGAAATGCAAAATCACACAACATGGTTCGCAATGCGGGGGTTAAAGGCGCTAATCAAAAAGCCCGAGCTTGAGCTCGGGCCTTTTAATGTCGCGGAGTGCCTTGCTCTTACCAAGACATTGATTGTTACGATTGCAAGTACTTAGTACTTAACAGTTACGCCTGCAAACAAGCGTGGGCCATAATCATTTACTTCGCCAAGGTTGCCTTGAACATAGTAGTCTTGAGACTTAGGAGCACTAAATAGGTTAATTGCTTCAACCTTAACGCGTACATGCTCATTAACTTTATACGATGCGCGGGCTTCCCATACACCTACCTCATCTACGTAGCGAAGGCGAGTTCCATTGCTGGTATACGGCTGGAAGTACTCACTTCTATACTTGTAAATAAGCGCAGTATCAAGATCGCCAATCTGATAGTAAACCTGACCGCTAAACACGTGTTCAGAGAAGCCAGGTACAGCGCCTGGAGGAATGATACCTTGAGTCAACTGTGAAGTATTACCATCAAGGTCGGTAATAAATGTATCGCCGTAATTACTGTCTTCAAACTCGTAATCAGTGTCGGCATAGTTATAGCCGAATTTCACGCCAATACCGCTATCCCAACGGTAAGCAACAGAGGTTTCTATACCTATCAATGAGCTACTATCATCAGTAGTCACAGAGTTTGTGATAGGCAAGTTGTAATTGTCACCCTCAATCTCAAACGTTTCTAGCACCGTTTGCTGTTGGAAGCCACCGTTAAACTGTTTGTAGTAAACACCGAAAGCAAAGATTGAGTCTTCATTCGGGTACCACTCAATGGCAACGTCGTAGTTCCAAGACATAAGAGGCTCTGTACTTGGATTACCTGAACCATTCACGCCAACAATTAGGTCTGAAATAGTGGTTGGAGCGACTTCATCGTCAGTTTGGAACGTACGGCTAAAGCCTAAATCAGATGGGTCTGCGCGAGACATACCGCGATAGATACCTGCACGCAGTAAAATATCGTCGCTATAATCCATTACAAAGTTAGCGCTAGGAAGGACCTCGGTATAGCTACCACCACCTTCGATACGCTCAACGACTGAGTCATCTTCAACAAGTGTAAGTGTACCCAGCTCACCTTCAATAATTTCAAAAGCGCTTCTAAAACCAATTGACGTAACTTCCGTGTTTACAACACGCACACCGAAGTTACCGCGAATAAATTTGCCCCACATTTCTGTATCGTAATTCGCCATTAAATAACCAGCGTAAGTACGCTCAGTAACGTCTATTGTTCCTGAATTTTCATATTCTAACTCTGGATAGCCAAAAGCATCACCATTAGATGCAGCAACAGCACTAGCAAAGCAGTTGTTATCATATGTTGCCCATGAAGAACCCGTGCCGCTATCTACCGTATTTCCGTCGCCGTCGACGTGCGTGATGATGTTTCCATCTGAAACAGAGGATAAGAAGTCACTTTCTGGGAAGTCAATCTGACAACCTTGCATAAGAGCAATGGCCTGAGCAATTTCTTCTTCATCGGTTGAGCCTTCGGTAGCCGAGAACGTCCATTCAGTTCTAGAACCGTTGCCCTGAGAACCACCTAGCTGAACAAATGTCATTTCTGATGCACGTAGGCCACCTTCAACACTTACGAATACATCGTGATCAAGGATATAGCTAAAATCTACCTTAGCCGACTTAACTTCGTTTTCGCGGGTATTCTCTCTATCAGCACGAGTGCGTAAGCTATCGTAGAAATTAGTGATGTCGGTCACGTCAAAGTTTTGTACTGTGAAATGAGGGATATCATCACCCATATCCCACGAGAAAAATTGTCTGTCTTCGGTTCGGGCACGGTTTGAAATTTGTAGTTCTTCACGCTCTGTTTTCGAGTAAGCAAGATCGAAACTTAGCGTTAAAGCGTCGGTAGCGAAGTGTTCAACATTGATACCAAAACCATGGTAGGTTTCGTCGCGCGAGAATTGTTCGCCAGAGCTTTCAATACGGTCTTGACCTTCCCAATGTAAAATACCACCCACATCATTAGTTACTAGAGTTGGGCCAGTTAATCCAGGGATCGCACGTTTTTGTAAGAATATTAAGTCGTGTCTTGCTTCTTGCTGCAAACGATTTGAGTATTGGAAGTCGGTGTTGATATCCCAGGCTTCATTAGGCTGAAACTGCAGCGCTAAAAAGAATGCGTCTCGCTCGTCAGACGTTTCGTTTTGACGGTAGCTTCGTGAACTTCCGGTCCAAGCGTAAGGCGTACCAGCACTTATCGCTTCACCCGTTTCAGGGTCTATTTCCGTGTTATAACCCTGATTTGAGCTACCGCTAACCTGGTCTTCACAGTCGCCAGCGCTGCTGCGGAAAAAGCCTTCATTAGTGTTGGTCGGATCGTTCAAACACGCCCATAGCGAAGAACCCGTTGGGCTAGAGCTTCTGTACTCGGCTTCAGGTTGAGTTATGTCCTGACGCTGGGCACCGATAGAGATACCTAACGCAGAACCGTTGTTGAACTCAAACTGGTCAACATAGCTTATCGTTCCACGATAGCCTAAGTCACTGTGAAGTGAATTATCTACATTGCCTTCGTCAGGGTTATAGTTGCCTTTAACTTCACCCTGAATACGCTGTTTGCCGTAATCAAGAGGGGCTACAGTTTCAAGGGCTATAACACCAGCCACACCACCTTCAATCATAGAGGCGTCTTGTGTTTTATAGATAGCAATCTTCTTAACCAGTTCACTTGGAAACTGTGAGAAGTTAACAGAGCGGTCACCACTACCGTTAGTCGCTTCACGGCCGTTAATGTGCGTAGCACTTAAGAACGGACCTAGACCACGAATAGTAATTTCTGTAGCACCACCATTTTCACGGTGCGAAGCAGCACCCGTAATTGATTCTAGTGCTTCACCAATAGAAAGCGCTGGTAAATCACCAATGTCTTCGGCCGATAAGCCGTCAACAACAGTAGTAGATTCGCGCTTGATTGAAATCTGGTCTTGTATAGTACGACGTGAGCCAACAACGTCAATAACTTCTACGTCTTCAGCGGCGGCTTGCTCTTGCGCTTCTTGTGCTTGTAGCGAAAAAGCAGAAGTGCTTGCTACGCCAGCGATGAATGCTGCTTTTACCCAGCGTGCTGTTGGGTTTAGGGTAAAGGATGTGCTTCTTTTCAACGACATTACAATTTCTCCGTTGTGTTATCGATGCACTAACGCCCCGGAGGGCGCAGTGACTAAATGTGTAGGGTATTTGTGTTTTATGTATTAATTATCTGCTGTCCATGTAGAGCCAGCACCTACATCAGTAGACTGAATGTAGTAAAGCCCTTTAGCCCCAGCGATAGCTTGCGCACCGTTCGGGTCGGTTTCAATTAAACCATTGGTAGCAGTCACGAACTCTGGCACTTCCTTGCCATTGTCAGCTGGGTTTTGGTCGATAGCGCCGTCAGTGTCGAATTCGCCATTGCCATTAAGGTTGCGAATATCTACCCAAGACTCATCTTCAACATCTCCTGACGCATAGCTATCAGTAAAGCCGAAGTTGTTAGATAGAAGTGATTCGTCGTGGTTAATTAGGTCGCAATCGTATTCAAAAGCGTGGTCACTGCTAACAGCTTCTGAGTCAAAAGCAAAGCCTAACGTGCTCTCTTTGTCTGCTTCGTTAAATCCATTGGCAATAGCGTTGGCATCGAAGTCAATAACAAAGAAATTCTTGGTAAGACCATAAAGAGTAGGGGCGTTATCTGCAGTTAACTCATCGCAATCGCCAACAGGTGCTTTGCTGCCAACCTCTGTACTAAATACAATAGGTTGCAGTGAATTTAAAACCGTGTTTTTCGAAACGGTTAGCGTAAGGTCACCGCTGCCGTCAAGCACCGTTTGATTCCCTGCATTTGGAACACCGCCGTCAGCCTGAGAGAACGGGTTAGCAGTAAATACTAGGCCGCCGGCTTCTTTATTGCCAGAGCGAATACCTGCAATGTAGTTGTTCATTACCGTATGGCCGAGCGGCGTGATTAATACACCACTTGGGCGGTCGTCTGAACCCGTAATATCAGTAGTTCTAATAATGATATTGTCAGCAACGGTGTTAAACCCACCGTCTTCCAACGAAATACCGCCATTAGCATCAATGATGGTGTTGCCTTGAATAGTAGCGCCAGACGTTTGGACGCGCATTAGACGACGTCCTGAAGTAAAGTTATCAATACGGTTGTACTGAACAACAAAGTTAGCGTCTTCTGCCGCATCCGCACCCGTAGTGCTTCCAACGTTAAGTAGCAGTAGGCTTGATTGGTTGAAGTTCGGGTTAACCGCATTTTCAAACAAGTTGTATTGAATAGTATGGTTTAGACCCGAAGAAGAGAGCTTAATCACCGAGCCTTTAACCGCGTTGTTTCTATTGCGGAATGTATTACGCTCAATCATGGCGCCTTCGCCATTTACTACAAGCCAGTGATGAGTTTCTTCGTTTAGCGTAGTCTGGTCGCCGTCCATTGTGTTTTCAGTGAAAGTGAAATTATCACCTTCAGAGTAAATAACTGCAGCAGCCTCGCTTTCACAGTAAGAATCTACTGCTGTATCTATGTTTTCAAACCGAATGCCTTTTATTGCGGCACCGTCTACAGTGCTAGCAATGTTCACACATGCTTCGCCAGAAATAACCGGAGTTTCACCTTCTACGGCGGTCATAGTAACGGCACTGGTTAACATAATTGGCGCCAAGTCAGCATAAACGTTAGTGTTTAGACCTAATACATCGCCGTCGGCTAAGCCGCTATTTAGCGCACTTTCAAGGCCAGCTTTGTCATTAACAACAGTGCTGTACACGATAGTATCTACTGCATCTGAAGCCGATCCTTCAAAACCGTCATTATCGGTATAAGAGGCTTCTACAGAAATAATCGCGCCCGCATTCGCGCTTGGTGTGAATGTATTGCTGTTGCTATCAGGTACAGCCACACCATTTGCAAACCAAGTGTATACAACACCGGCTTCATCAAACCCGTTGTTATCAGTGAGAGTTGCAGTTAAAGCACCGTTCACTAAGTAGGGAACTGTTCCTGTTATCTCGATTGCGCCAGCTTCGTCAACAGCTTGCTCATTTACCGGAATAGTAGGCTCTGAAGTAATGACTTCTTCAAAACCGTTATCATCGGTATAAGATGCTTCAACAGTAATTACCTGTCCAACGAGACTTGTTTCAACTACATAGCTGCTTTGAGTGGCACCAGAGATGGCAGTATCATCGCCATACCATTGATAAGCGATTTCACCGGTAGCACCGTCTTCATCATTTACTTCTGTAGAAAGTGTATTACCTACTGTGGGAGTTCCGACAATAGTGATTGCACCTTCAGAGTTTACTCGGCCTACGAGAGCTGTTGGCTCAGACATTGGCGCTTCGTCAAACCCTCGGTTATCCGTAAACGTTGCTGAAACGCTGATGACCTTGCCAAACTCATTTTCCGTGAGTGTGAGTATTGATGTAACTTCATTTTCAATAGCGACATCATCTGCGAACCACGTATAAACAATGCTTTCAGGCTCAACGCCATTTTCATCTGACACAGAAGCTGTAAGCATACCGCCTACCACAACATCGCCAGAGATTGCGATAGTTGAGGCAAAGGCAATCGCCATAACATCGCTAGTTGGGTCACTTACGTGAGACTCGTTAATGCCACCATCGTCGGTATAAGAGCCTTGCACCGTAATAGCTGCACCAATTTGATCGTCAGTTAGCGTAAAACTAGCGCCGCTTGCGTCAGCAATTAGCTGGTTGTCTGCATACCAAAAGTAGCTAACCGATGATGAAATTCCATCTGGATCACTGACTGAAGCAGTCAAGGTCTCGCCGGACGTCGGCGTTCCAGATAATGTAATACTGCCTAAAGTGTTAGGGTTGTTGTCAGAATCTACATCACATCCTGTAATGGCAGCTGCTATTGCGCAAAGTGCAAATGCTTTTATCTTCATGATGGCATCGTGCTCCGAGTTAAATTGTAGGGTGGTAAGGTCGTTATCTTATTTTTGTGTTACCAATGTTTTTATTTGTTTGACCAAATTGGTAATAAGGTTAATAAAAACACAATTCATTAACATTTGCTAGGGGATTTACAAAATTACTTTAAAAAAAGGGAAGTTAGATTAAATTTGATGCAGGAAGAGCAAGAACTGGCTTGGCAGCCTAAGAAGTGCGCATATCTTTATGAAAGTAAAAGTTAAATTTAATGAGGAAATATGCGCTACCGGATATCAAACCAACCCGGTAGCGCAGTGGTGTGCTACTGCTTAGGCTTAAGCATTTCTATCTTGGGTATAAGAGTCCATATCGCCACAATTGCAATAATGGCTAACGATGCACCGATAACGAATGCTGGCGTATAGTTTCCATCTGCGGTTAGCCACGGCACTAACGACGTTAAACCAACAGCGCCTAACTTGGCCGCCATACCTGAAAAGCCAGACAAAGTGCCTACAGCCTTCTTACCAAACAAGTCACTAGGAAGCGTTTGAACATTACCAATTGCTGTTTGGAAGCCAAATAAAATAACGGCCATGATTAGTACAGCAACTGTTGGTGCACCTGGGTTCGACATAGCAATAAGTGCAGGAAGCATAATTAAACAGCCCAAGGTGATGACTAATTTTCTAGTCTTGTCTGTGTTCCAGCCTGCCGCAATTCGGTTTTGCGCTAACAAGCCGCCAAACCATGCGCCTAGCATCGCTCCTACATAAGGAACCCAGCCGTATATACCTATCTCTGTAACGTTCATCCCGTATACTTCGTTAAGATAGATAGGGATCCAGAATACAAATAGCCACCAAATAGGGTCGATTGCTGCCGATGCGATAATTACGCCCCAGCTCTGTTTTCGAGAAAGTAGTTCACCTGTTGAAGGGCTGTATTCCTCAGCTTCTTTGACATCACCATTTTCATCTTTGTCTTCGCTCATGGTACGCTGACCAGAAAGAATATAGTGTTTTTCTTCTTCAGTTATCCAGGAGTGCATTGCCGGCGGAGCTTTCACGATGATGACCCACGGGACAAGCCATAATAGGCCAATTGCACCTACCATAATAAATACAGCTTGCCAGCTGAAATGAAGTGTTAAAAAACCAATGATTGGAAAGGCGATGATGCCGCCAATAGCTGCACCTGAGTTGAATATACCTTGAGCTAAAGCTCGCTCTTTAGTAGGAAACCACTCAGCATTGCCTTTTGTGGCACCGGGCCAGTTACCTGCTTCAGCAATACCCAAAATAGATCTGAAAATACTAAAGCTAAGCATTCCTTGGGCAAAAGCGTGCGCGATAGTAGCCAGTGACCAAACACCAATAGAGAGGACGAAGCCAATTCGCGTTCCAATCCAGTCGAAAATCTTACCGAAAATCGCCTGACCAAATGCGTAAGAAAATACAAATACGATAGATATGTTAGCGTAAATCTGTTTCCTTTCTAACGCTGATTCATCGGGAAACAAGTCTTCTACAATAGCAGGCCATAATACGCTTAAAGCTTGTCTATCGATGTAATTTATAATCGTTGCGAGAGCAATAAGTGTAATTACCCACCAACGTAGACCTTGAATTTTCACGGCATCACTTCTCTTTTAGGTTGTGTATAGTTTCGCCAGCGCGTTCGTTTACTACTTATCTAATTTGACAAAATAGTCGTAGATTTCAGGTACGTTGCCGTTACCTAAGCCCGCATCTAAAGCTGCTTGCAAATTAGCTGATGAACCTTCAGCAATTTTTGATTCAGTTCCCAGATCTTCAACCATTTTTAGAAAATAGCCTAAGTCTTTGTTGGCGTTAGCAATAGAAAAGCCTAAATCGCTGTTGTTATCTACCGCATAATTCTTACAAAATTGCATAAACGGTGAATTTGAAGGACCCGCTGACATAATGTCGAACAGTTGTTGGCGATCAACACCTGCACGCTCTGCTACAGCAAATGCTTGAGACATAGCGCATACTGTGGTCATTCCCATGAAATTATTGATTAGTTTCGTAGTATGGCCCGCGCCAAGTTGTCCAAGATAGAATACGTTTTCACCTTGTTCATCAAGTACTGGCTTAACTTTTTCAAAAGTTTCTTTATCACCAGAAGCCATAATATTAAGAAGACCGTCTTTTGCATGAGCAGGTGTGCGGCCTAATGGTGCATCTACCATACCTACGCCTTTAGCAGCTAAATCAGAGCCAATTTTTCGAGTAGAAGACGGAATTGAGGTACCAAAATCTATTACAACTGCACCTTCTTTAAGGCCTGCCATAATACCGTCGTCAGCATACATCACCGACTCTACAATATTGGATGTGGTCAAACACAGCATTACGATATCTGACTTTTCTGCCAGCTCCTTGCCTGAGGTAGCTACACCTGCTCCACGCTCAGTGCATTTTGCAACTGCTTCTGGATTTAAATCCATAACTGTAGTTGGAAAACCTTTGTTTAAAAGGTTTTCTACCATGTTGCCGCCCATAAGGCCTAGGCCGATAAAACCAATTGATGGTTTAGACATTATCTTTTCCTCATAAGTAAAAATTTCGAAGGTTAGATACAACCTTGTCACCCTTGGTATCACCTAGTCTTTAACGGTCCACTGTCTATCAAACAGTGCTCTATTAACTTTATGACTATTGTTATTACCAATTTCATGGGTTAACCCTATTTCTATCTTGCCAATTTGTCAACCAATATCGATACTGAGGTCATTAATATGTAAACAAAATGTAGGTATTTAGATGAGAAATCATTATGAAATTTTGTTTTTAAAGTGAATTTATGATATTAAATTGCTGATATTTAATTACTTTTTTTGACTTTTATGTGAGCACGGGTAAATGAGAAGTGACATTGGAATTTGTTTATTTGAAAGTATAAATTCACTTACTGAAATTTGAAGAGTGTCGTTTTATTGGTCAAGTCAATTTAGCTACAATTCAAATTTGATTGATAAAGATAGGTTCGTTGTATGCATCTTGGTTACACCGTTGTAGGATTAAGGTAAGCTATAGCCCATAAAACGCAGTCGTATTTTCAACGTTAAGTACGATTAGGTTTAATTGCACTGGCACCGTTGCGTGTAGGACACAAAGTAGCGCAATGTGTTGAAAGCCAGAGTTTAAATAGATAATAGAGAATGCTTATGTCTCAACAAGTAGTGATTAGTGGTGTGGGTGTTTGGCACCCTAAAGACAGTATTACTAACGAAGAATTAGTAGATAGTTACAACGCATATGCCGATGTGTTTAACGTAAAAAATGAAAAACAAATTGAAGCCGGTGAAGTTGCCGCGATGCCTCACTCGAGCGCAGAGTTTATAGAAAAAGCGTCGGGCATTAAAAGCCGTTACATTTATCAAAAAGAGGGTGCGCTCGACATCACGCGAATGAAGCCAAAAGTTGCCCCTCGAGCAGATGATGAACTTTCTCACCAAGCCGAGATTGCCGTAGAGGCCGCCAAACTTGCGCTATCATCTGCCAATATAAGTGCTGGTGAGATTGATGCTGTGATTGTTTCTTGTGCCTACACTCAGCGCGCTTATCCGGCTATTGCTATTGAAGTACAAGAAGCTTTGAATATTGAAGGTTTTGGTTTTGATATGTTAGTCGCTTGCTCCGCTGCGACCTTCGGCATGCATCGCGCTTATGAAATGCTGTGCGCTAAAAATGCGACCCGCGTGTTGGTGATTAACCCAGAACTAGTTTCGCCACAAATTAACTATGCCGACCGCGACAGTCATTTCATTTTCGGTGACGTGGCAACGGCAACGGTTCTTGAATTTGCGGAAACGGCCAAGAGCGAGCACGTTTACGACGTTTTAAGTACCAAGGCACTGACGAAGTTCTCTAACAATATTCGTTCAAACTTTGGTTACATGACGCGAGCTGAAGATGTTGACCCTTATGGGCCAGACAAACTGTTCCACCAAGCCGGACGCAAAGTGTTCAAAGAAGTGTGCCCGTTGGCTGCTGCACACATTGAAGCGCATCTGGCAAGTCACGATATTACACCCGAAGGTGTGAAGCGTTGGTGGCTACATCAGGCAAACATTAATATGAATACTCTGATTTGCAAACGTTTGCTAGGACGCGATGCAGATCGCACAGAAGCACCAATCGTGCTTGATGAATACGCTAATACTGCTTCTGCGGGCTCTGTAATAGCGTTTGGCTTGAATCACAAAGATCTTGTTGCCGGCGACATAGGTGTGCTTTGTTCATTCGGAGCTGGCTATTCGATTGGTTCACTGGTAATACGCAAACGATAACTTTCTGAGCGCAGGTTCTACCTGCGCTGTGCAAAGTGCGTTACTTTGTTCTGTGTTTAAATACGCGCATTTGGACAAGCCACGTTTTAACCAAATGCGCCAGCAGGCCAAATAGAATGATGACATTGCAAGACAAGAAAATTAGTAGCATTTAATTAAGGCAGTAGCATTCAAGTATTATTAATATGATGATCTACACGGGTGTAGGTCAGCGTCTCCTAAAAAATGATAATAAAGGTGAGATAAAAGGATGATTTCAGATGTAGGCTATGGATTAAATAGTCTGGCGCACTTAGCCCTTTTATTATTATTGCTGACAGTAAGAAAACCAGGGGTAGCCAAACATCTACTCGTTCTAGCAACTGCGGCTACTTTTCTGTGGTCGACAAGTTTAATCACCTCACTTTTCGGTCCTATTTCTCTTAGCTGGTTACTTAGTGTTGATGTAATAAAGCAATTGGCTTGGCTGTTGTTCTTAGCTGCCTGTATTCAAACTAACTTCACCAATATTGCTGCGGTTTTAAAACGTCCAATTACGCTTATTATTGTCGCGCCAGCGCTTGTCGCACTTCTTGCGCCCTACTTATTGGCAGTAAATCCTGCGTGGAGCTTCCTAGTTTTAATCGTACTTTCTTTAGAAGTGCTTGTACTTTTAGAGGTTGTATACCGACAAGCGGGAAGAGAACAGTGGGCTTTTAAACCCCTTATAATTTATCTGGGCGCAACAAATCTGTTCGAGTTTGTCACCTACGCCAACGCGACCATGGTCAATCAGGTAGAGATTGGCTACATCGCTGCGCGGGGTTATATTTATTTTTTGTTAATGCCTTTGTTAGTCATATCAATTCGACGAATTCATCACTGGGGCATAGATATATTCATCTCACGGGATGTAGTTTTACACAGCTCACTATTGTTAGTGGCTGGCGGTTACCTTTTCGTGATGGCCGTGGTTGGCTATGCCATAAATTATATGGGTGGAAACTGGGGAGCGACAGTTCAAATAATTCTTGTAGTCATGTCGTTTGCGCTATTGGCCACCGTATTTTTGTCGAATGGCTTTCGAACCAAAATAAAAGTCTTCATCACCAAACACTTCTTTGCAAACCAGTTTGACTACCGCGTTGAATGGGTGAAGCTAACCAAGTGGCTTACTCGCGCCGGCGATACGTCTTCAGACGTTTTTCATGCAGGGCTAACAGGTATGCTAAACGCTATTCAGTATGAATCTGGTATGCTTTTTAAAGTGACTCCAAATGGTTATGAGTGTGTGGCGAAAGCTTCGCCTATTGAAAGCTCGGCTAATGAAAGCGTAGATAGTGCCATCTGCACCACTTTAGAAGCCCTCGCACATTACAGTGACGAGAATGGTTGGATTATCGATACTGACGCTTACCTGGTTAAACCGTTTGACTATGAAGGGTTAAAATTAAACCGCGACGCACTAAAAGAGTGGGGTTACCAACTATTTGTCCCTTTTTTGAAAGACGGTGGGTTGTGGGGATTTGCCGTGCTGGCGTCAGGCGACAAAGAAAAGATAAGTCTCAACTGGGAAGTGAAGGATTATCTTACTGCGGTTTCAGAGCAAGTTGGTACTTATATGCAACACCATGAAGCTGCTCAAGTAGTTGCTGAGAATGCGCAGTTCGCAGCGTTTAATCGCATGTCTGCGTTTGTATTACACGATTTAAAAAATGTACTCGCCCAAGTAGACCTAATTCTTGCAAACGCTCAACAGCACAAGCACAACCCTGAGTTTATCGAAGACACGTTCGAAACCTTAGAGCATACTAAGGCAAGAATGGAGAAAATGCTTAAGCAACTAACTGACAAGAAGGCGGTAGACGAAGGTGTAAACGCTGAGCTTTTGCTATCTGATGTTGCGAAAGATGTGGTGAGCAACCGCTGCTCCGGTTTAAATCCGTTACCGAAAGTGCATGTACTTAAAGAAGCTGCAGTAACGATTGATAAAGAAAAAGTAGCAAATGTCTTTTATCATTTGATCAGCAATGCACAACAAGCAACGAATGATGACGGTGAAGTTGATGTGGTTATTACCGCTAATTCTGACAACAATACCCAGCTTGTCATGATAGAGGATAATGGTGAAGGTATGGATAAGGCGTTTATCGAAGAGCGTTTGTTCAAGCCTTTTGATACTACGAAGGGGAATGCAGGTATGGGGATCGGTGCTTATGACGCAAAAACCTATATCGAATCTATTGGTGGCAAATTAACTGTTCAAAGTGAACCAGGGCGCGGTAGCTGTTTTACACTGTATTTTCCGATAGGATAGAATAAATATAAAGAACGAGAATAAAACAGTGAGTTATTCATGTTCTTTGGATGGACGAAGTAGATTAATAGGATGATGAAATGACCGATACCATTTTGGTAGTAGATGATGATTTAGGCATTCAAAAGCAGCTTAAATGGAGTCTTACAGATTACAATGTCGTTTTTGCTGACGATCATACTTCTGCCATTGCGCAGCTTCGACGTTTTGAGCCCAAAGTTGTCACTTTGGACTTGGGACTTCCCCCAGACCCGGCTAATGCTTCAGAGGGCTTGCGGATTCTTCACGATATCATCGCACTGGCGCCGAGAACGAAAGTAATTGTGGTTACTGGTAATAGTGATAAGCAAAATGCGCTTAAAGCTATTGATTTTGGTGCTTACGATTTTTATCAAAAACCTATCGATTCAGATACCATCAAGTTATTAGTCAATCGCGCGTTAAACCTTTCAAAGTTAGAGCACGAAAACAGCATTTTAGCGCGCACCCGTTCAGGTATGTCTAGAATTGTTGGCAACAGTGAAGCGATTCAAAAAGTGGTGCGTCGCGCCGAGAAAATTGCCAATACCGATATCAGTACGTTACTACTAGGTGAAAGTGGTACGGGTAAAGAGGTATTTGCACGCAGCATTCATGAACATAGCCCCAGAAAAGACAAACCATTTGTGGCGATAAACTGCGCGTCTATTCCAGAAAACCTGCTCGAAAGTGAATTATTTGGCTACGAAAAAGGCGCGTTCACAGGCGCAAATAAAACGACGTTAGGTAAAATAGAAACGGCACAGGGCGGTACGCTATTTTTAGATGAAATTGGTGATATGCCTATCGGCTTGCAAGCTAAGATGCTTCGTTTCTTGCAAGAGCGAGTGATTGAGCGGGTCGGTGGGCGTAATGAAATACCCGTAGATATACGTGTTATATGTGCGACTCACCGGGATTTACAATCTATGGTAGCGCAAGAAACCTTTAGGGAAGATTTGTACTACCGAGTGGGTGAGATGCCTATCATGATCCCGCCGCTGCGTGAACGGGATCAAGATATTATTTTACTCGCCCGTACCTTCCTAAACATTTATCGCGAAGAGTTTAAAGCTAAAGCCAAGAGCTTTTCCGAAACGGCGGTTAATGCCATGCTGGCCCATAAGTGGCCGGGTAACATTCGTGAAATGCAAAACAAACTCAAATCAGCGGTTATTATGGCTGAAGGTACGGTAATACAGCCTGACGATTTAGGGCTTTTGCCAGTAGATGCCGAAGATGAACCTGAAACGCTAAACTTACGTGAAGTGCGAGAAATTGCAGAAAGCCGCGCCATACGAAGAGCTTACCAAAAGGCAGATAAAAATATGTCTAAAACGGCTGAACTACTAGGCGTCACTCGGCCAACGCTTTATTCGTTAATTGACAAATATCATATGGAAGATGTTAAAAGTAGTGATTAAGGCCTGTTTGTCACTACTGTTCGTGATAAAGCGTATAGGGTGAGATGCCTTTCACCCTATTAAACAAGACTAGGCCTGGTTAATTTGTCGTATATTTTTATAATACAAACTGGCGGCGAGGCTCAGCTAACGCATCGTGGCCGCTAAACGTCACTTCAACGATTACTTTATTGGGACTATGCTCAATAAAAATAATGCTTCCACACACATTACATACATGGTGCGTTTCACCATTGGCCTCATGCAATTCGGCTAACGAGGAAGGAGCACAGTCAATGACAAGTCTTTCTTTTTCAACCGCCATACATAATTTGCTGGTATCTGTCTGGGTTAGCGTTTCGTTATCGGCTTCTAATTCATCAATATGGTCAATCTCATATTGAATGGCTTGGCAGCTACAGCTTCCTCTATACATATTTCTTTTTCTCTACTGCTATTTATCGAGGGAGTCTGGCCACTTAATACTTGCTACGTTGTTGAATGACGTGGCAATTCGTGAGCCAGGAAAGTTAAACTTAGTATCTAACATTGTTGGATGCGCTCTTGGTGTCTTAAGCGTTTCAATAACGCCTACCCAGCCGTTTCTACCAGAAAGCTTAGTGGCGTATAGTGCGTAGTCGACAACGGCAAACGTGCGTTTCCATGCAGAGTCGAAATCATCGTCTTTATCAGGGGGAAGCAATGAAAAGCCTATGCTGCAGGTAATATTGATAGGTTTCTCTAAGCCAATATCAAAAGGCGTGTGAGCTACCATTTCGCGACAGCGCTCTGCCAACTCTGGTAATTCTTCTCTATTTGAATGCCGACATACTACCAAAAACTCTTCGCCGCCCCAGCGAATAATAAGATCGGTCTGTCTAAATACTTCTTTGAGGACGTTGGCAAATACTGAGAGCACTTTATCTCCAGCTATATGCCCATAATCATCATTGATACGTTTGAAGTGATCAATATCAATGAGAAGGCAAAGTAAATCTTGTTTAGATTTGCTGTCATCAGGGTTTTGCTTAGCTGAAAATTGGCTGCGTCTAATTTCCCCTGGAAGCTGTGACTCTAGATAGTGCCTATTGTATAAACCGGTTAATGGGTCACGTAAACTCACTTCTTCAAGCGTTCTGTAGGCTCTCTTTAGCTCTTCATTCTTCTCTTGGAGGATCAAAGTTTGTTGCCTGACTTCGCGGCGCAATATAATGGTCTGTTGGCGTTGTTTGTAGCGACCCCATACCAGAAATGTCAGCAACATCGCCGCTAAAGATACACTCCAAAATAAGGTGCTTTGTAAGTTTTCATGTTCAGCTTGGGCAAGCACAAGTTGCTTTGACTCTTCTAGTTTTTCTAGCGTACGAGACTGACGCACAAGCTCGATTTCAGCTTGCAATCCTTCAATAGCTGATTTGTTTTCAGAATCTAGTAATACTTCACGTAACTGTTGAATGACAGATTGAATGTCTAAAGCTTTTTTGAACTCTCCTAACGATACAAATGCACTAAGCTGCAATGAAAGAAAGCTTAACTGCCCGCGAATATCTCTATTTAGCCTCGCATCAATAGTGCCGGTTCGTGCTTCTTTTAATGCTAGCTCAAAGTTTTGCTCTTTCATGTAAGCTTGAGCTAGGGCAAGTCTTCCCTCTTTCATCAATTTTGCCTGTCCTGATGAACTTGCGAACTTCATTGCTTCTTGTAGAAGCTCCCTACCTTTCGCTATATCATTATTTTCCACTAGCGCCTTACCCATTAGCATTTTAGCTTCTGCAATTGCACCAACATCATTGGTTGAAAGCAAAAGAGCAAGGCCTTCGTTAATGGTTTTTATGGCTTGCTTAATGGTACCTGACTTTAGCGCTAATGCGCCCATACGTGTTTTTATTGTACCAAGTAGTTTAGGCGACCCCGTGCTTTGAATGCTATCGAATGCATCTTGGTAATAGGTGTGGGCTAACGTGGCCTGGTTGAGTAAGCTATAAATTTCGCCGATGCGAAGCAAAGTAACGCTCATTTGGTTAGCCATTTTGTTTTCGCGAAAGTAACTTAATGCTTGCTTTAACGGTTCTAGAGCGGTTTCAATTTCGCCTTGTTCTTGCTGAATAATGCCTAGTTCAAGATTCAGTTGAGCCTTCAGCAATTCGTTGCGTTCTATTTGTGCAATAGACATAGCTCGGCGAATATACGTCAGTGCAATCGTATAATTCGATAGGTGCCTTTCTGATGTGGCGAGTTGTAACAGCGTTAACGCCATTTTGTTTAAATCACCATCAGAGGTGTAACGCTCTAGGGCTGCGTTAAAAATGGCTTTCGCCACTTCAAAGCGAGAGGCGTTTTGCAGTAAGGCTCCGAGAGTAGAAAATGTATCAGCAGACATCTGCTGCTGTTGAAGCGCTTGCTCTAAAAGTAATAGAGCTTTGCTATCTGCATCAGCATATTGCTTGGCGTTTAAAAGGTTCTCGATATCGGTAATTTCGGTATCGAAAAGCTCAAACGCTTTTACCGTTTTTACCTGTGCGCAATGCACGGTGATCAGTAGGGCACACACAAGTAGACGCACTGTGCTAAATCCTTTACGGCCCATTCGATTGTATCTCCTATAGGCTATCAGAATATGTTGGCTGAGTATCCCAGCAGGCTAAGGCTAAGGCAACATTATTATTGTGAAGGATAAAACGAATTTTATGCGTATCTGGATTTATACTTTAGTTTAGCTTTTGCTATTATTTTCAATCCACTCTCGAATTAACGCAGACTTGGCTTTACCTGTCTTCCGAGAGATCTTTGCTAACTTTTCAATACATAACGGCGTTAACGTAAAGGTAGCATGTCGCATACCTTCTGCTTTTGCAGGCTTTCTTATCGGTACAACACTGTCTGTACAAATTTCTTTTGATTCGTTTTTTGCTGTCAACGTTTGCTTTTTATCTACTTCACCTTGGGCATAAAGCAGTGCATCATCGATAAAATCTTCAACAGAGCGAAGGTTGGGTTTAGCTAATGGCTTCGACTTTTTGAGGTTGAGTAAACTCATAAGCATCCTCCATTTTGCCAGCTAATAGCTCTTCAAACAGGTTTCTTATTTCCGTGGCCGCTTTACCTTCAGGTTCGCTTTCAATTACCGATTGCCCTGACTCCTCTGAGTCATCGTACATGTTTCGACTAAAAGTAACAGAGTTTAGGACAGGAATACCAAACGAGCGACACACTTCTTTTGCTTCTAGAATACGATTAGCCAGGCTAGGAAGGGAAGGGCACTGTGTGATGACAAACGCTGCGTTCATTTTTGGGTTGACCATTTTACAGGTAGACAAAATATCTTCCATGTGAGGCACCGTTTTGAGGTCGCGACGTTTAGGTCTAAGAGGAATAAGTATGTGGTCCGCAACGGCCATCGACGAGCGAAGCGCTAGGTTGTCTTGACCGCCGCAGTCGATTACTACGTAATCGTAGTACTGTCGCAGGCTTAGCAGTTCGTTGCGTATTTTTCCGTATAACTGAACACAGTTTATTTCAGCAAGACGAGGGTTAGCTTTGCGTTCTTGGATCCAATCTGAAGTCGTTCGTTGCGGGTCACAGTCAACCATTAATACCTTGGCTCCTTTTTCAGTACGAAGATACACTGCAATGTTTTGCGCTATGCAGCTCTTTCCGCTACCGCCTTTTTCTCCACCAACTAAAATAATCATGGTGATAACCCTCAAATATCGCTGTACGTTAAAATGCTGAGCGTTAAGGGGTCGAAAATAATATCTCGACCGTACCTAACTTATGTTAAAAGCATAGGCAGGCTTTTCGCTAGGTTCAGCATCAAAATCGATATTAACGAATGTGAGACGATACCTATTGATTTGTGAGAAAACTCATTCTAGTCTTCTACGTCTATACAATAATTCACAGTAAAAATTACCGATAAGAGGTTGTTATGTCAGAAAGTCGCTTTACTTCCAAAGAAGGTCAAAAAATACCTAGTGTGTCATTTCCATGCCGCGAAGGTGAAGCATGGACAACGAAAACGACAGATGAATTATTTTCTGGCAAAAACGTAGTGGTGTTCTCACTTCCAGGTGCATTTACACCTACTTGCTCTTCTACTCACTTACCTCGTTACAACGCATTAGCGAAGAAGTTTGCTAAGCACGGTATTGATGAAATTGTTTGTGTTTCAGTAAACGACACCTTTGTAATGAATGCGTGGGCTGCTGACCAAGAAGCCGCTAACATTACTGTAATCCCTGATGGAAACGGTGACTTTACCGACGGCATGGGTATGCTGGTAGATAAAACGGACTTGGGTTTTGGTAAAAGAAGCTGGCGCTATTCTATGCTAGTGAAAGATGGCGTCGTAGATAAAATGTTTATTGAGCCTGATGTTGCTGGTGACCCGTTTGAAGTGTCAGATGCAGATACCATGCTGGCATACATTGCTCCAGAAGAGCAAACTAACGCACCAGTTTCTGTTATCACCAAACCTGGTTGTCCTTTCTGTACGAAAGCGAAAAAGCTGCTAGATGAAAACGGCTACGAGTACGAAGAAATCGTATTGGGCAAAGGTGCCTCATTAACCAGCTTAACTGCTATTAGCGGTCGCGAGACTGTTCCGCAAGTTTTTATTGGCGGTAAACATATCGGTGGTTCTGACGAACTAGAGGCCTACTTTAGCTAATACAATTTGTGTTTTAATCGTCACAAAAAACGGGAGCATGGTAAACTGCTCCCGTTTTTTATTAATTATCCGTAGCGGGGAATAATGGTGTCGTCAAAGTTTTTTGTAAAAATGCTCACAGGTATTGTTGCGCTTTTAGGTGTAAACATGGCTATAGCCGAAAATTTGGCTACAAGCGATAGCAGCGAGATAAAAACCAAACGTTTTTCAGAGCAGCAAAATCAGTTTAAAGCATTTTACGAAAAAGAATGGGGGCAAACCCAGCCTTGCAGAGAGACGGCGCTCAACCGTTTTTCAGTATGTAGCAATATATTGCGCAACGAAGGCAATTCACCTTTCATGCTGACCAATAAAACGAGCAGCAAAGTAGCAGTGTTGATCCACGGCCTTAGCGATTCTCCATTTTTTATGCGTGAAATTGCTAATATTTTGTTTGAGCAGGGCTTTACTGTAGTAGTGCCGCTTTTACCAGGCCATGGTAAACGAGATGCTGATGATGACATGTCTGACTGGGATTTAGCTGAGCGCTGGCAAGCACATGTCGATGAGGTCATTAATTTAGCTGATAGCATGGGCGATACCTTGCTTGTGGGTGGCTTTTCTACTGGCGGTGCTTTGGCCGTTGAGCATTATTTGGATAGTGCCAATAGCGATGCTAACAATATTGACGGCTTAATGCTTTTTTCCGGTGCCCTCGCGTTGTCTGACAATGCTGAAAGTATGTCTCGAATTTGGGGGATCAAGCTTTTAGCTAGAATAATTGATGGAAGCTATGAAACCCATGGCCCCAACCCTTATAAATACCCAAACGTGGCTGGCTTAGCTGGATTGGAGTTAATGGACTTAATTAACACAATTCGGGAAAAAGTTGAGGAGGGGCAACAAGTTGAAGTACCACTTTTCGCCGCTCACTCCCAAGCAGATGTGACTACGCCTATCCATGGAATAGAGCTTTTAATGGAGGCAAGCGAAGGGCCAAATACCTTCTTTGTAATTGATGAGTCGTACGGGTTGTGCCACGCTGATCTTGTGGTAAACACTAAGTTGCTGAATAAAATGAATTTCAATGCAAACATGGTTAATCAACAAGAAGAATGCGCGGTACCTAAAGCAAATCCGCTGTTTTCAACTATGGGCTTGATGTTGCGTGATTACTTGTCGCAGTTCAGCACGCCCTAGCTTAGCAACGCTGGTCACTGGCTTTACCGCCCGGTTACATCACGCTATTATTGGAGTGTAATGGTGGTATGAATAGCCATTAAATTTAACAGCTGCCTGAGTAAAGTGTTTGAGCAAGTTTCAATTTCGTTTAACGCTTAAAGCGTACAAATCAGCGAACGGGAGTTCGTTGGTCTTTATGTTATTTTTAATGATGGCCCTTGTGTCGTCAGGCAGTGCTGTATCTATTGAACATTCATACGAACACGTTCACTCAATGCCAGTCATGGCACAACAATCTGTTTCGCCTCATGCTTTTCATGAGGTTCATTCATCTGAGTCTGTTGATACACATTGCCAGCATCAGAAGATGTCATCTGAGCATGCTAATTTAAGTGCCAATAGTAATGTGAGCGACGTTGCTCAACTCAGTGACGCTAACGAGCATAACGCGAATGAAGTACTAACAACCGACATGCCGTGCTGCAAGGAAGAATGTAATTGCCCTGCAGACCATTGTTTTAACCTCAGCGCCAGTGCGCTTATTCAGCCAACAGTTGAAACCGAAGTGTCGGTAGCGAGAATGGCTGCCACTGCACCTCTTATTGGGCAGCGTATATCCCTTCACTTTGGGCAGTTTCGCCCACCCAAATCACTTTTCACAGCATAGATCTATCTTGCGGATTTGTTTCGCAGTAGAGACGTATTTTATTTAACCATCTTGGTGGTTCGTTTTGAGATCTCTCTAGTCTTTTATCTATGTAACGCGTGGAAAGCCCTTTTGCTAATACCTTTGTCAAAGTCAGCGAAAAGAGAGCTATGCCAGCACGCTTTACTCCTAAAAAGTGATGTTATACATGAGCAACTATTCGGTACCTAAAAAAGTAAGCGCGAGGGCTGTCAAGCTTTGTAAATCAAGCATTTTGTTCGCAATACATTTTCTGCTTTCTTATTTTTTGTTGGTTAACAATTCTGTCAAAGCGCATTCTTTAAGCCTAGAACAAGCGCTGCAGTTAGCTATTCAACACGACCCGTCGCTTAAAGGGAATGTGTATCGCAAGCAAGGTTTTAAGGCAGAAGCTGAAGCGTCATTATATTGGGAAAACCCACAAATGTCGGCGTCCGTTCAAAACTTGCCTACCGACGGCTTCGCGATTGACCAAGAGCCTATGACGCAATTTAAAGTGGGTTTGAAGCAGCAATTGCCAAGAGGCAATGAAAATCAGTATAGCCAACAAAAATACTTGGCTATGGTCGATAAGGTGTCTATAGAGAGCCAAGTCAGAAAGGCGTGGCTTAAACGTGAAGTTACCCTTACTTGGTTAGATTGGATTTACGCAATGCGCCGCATTGCGTTATTAGATAAAGAAAGGTCACTGCTTACTCAACTACTTGAGTTTACTGACTCTAGATACAGTCAAGGTGTTGGGGCTGCTGAACAGCAAGACATACTGCAGGTGCGCTTAGCATTGCTATCGTTGGACGATAAATACCTGCAGGCTTATCAGCTAAAAAACGAAGTGAAATCTGCACTTTCAAAATGGCTTGGTGCCCCGCTAGATGAAACCATTAGTGCGCCGGTAATTCAATCAAAGCCAGAGACTATAGAACTCGATGCCATTTTAAACCGCAGCAATCTAAGTCTCTCTGCTTTCTTAACGTTTATTGAGAGTAGTGAGCCTTTTTCCATACTGCGTCACCACCCAGAGGCCATGGCACTTCAGTTTCAAACAGAAATAGAAGCGCAAAATGTCAATATAGCGCGAGAGAAAACCAAGTCTCAGTGGGCATTTGAGGCCAGCTATGGGTACAGACAAGATGCTCAGAACGGCGCGAGCCGGGCTGACTTTGTTTCACTCGGTGTTCAAGTAGACTTGCCCTTTTTCAATAAGTCTCGTCAAGACGCCTCAATTGCAGCGGCTGCGTCTAAAGTGAGTGCGTCTGAAACGGACTTCCGCTTGAAAGTGAACGAGCTTGCAGCAAATGCTGAGGTGCTTAAATCACGATTATCGGGCTTAAGTGAGCGAAAAGCGCTTTACGAAACCGTGCTAATTGGAGAAATACAGCAACTCTCTGAGGCCGAGCTTACAGCCTATACCACAGACACAGGCGATATAAGCGACGTAGTAAGTGCCAAGCTTAAGCAAATACAGGTGCAGGAAGATTTACTTAGTATTGAGGTTGAGCGAGCCAAAACCCTGGCGTCGCTTTCTTATTTGTACCTGCCATCCAAAGCCCATTTTTCGAATAAAGAGCAGTAAATATGACGTCTTCATTAAACTCAAACAATCAAACCAGAAGCGCTCTTTTAAACAGTCCTCTTGTAAAAGGTTTATTAATAGGCCTGCTAGTCGGTGGCCTATTGGCATTTGGCTTAGCCACACTATTGTTGTCTAACGCATCTGTTTCATCGAAGCTGGCTAATAGCAAAAGTGCCCACAGCGAGGAAAAAACACACAGCGATGAGAAAGCCCCTTTATATTGGGTAGCGCCCATGGATGACAGCTATCGTCGGGATAAACCGGGAAAGTCACCAATGGGAATGGATTTAGTGCCGGTTTACGCCGCTGATAAAGCAAGGTCTTCGCATAGCAATTTGCGCACGCCAGGTACAGTAATGATCCCACCGAATGTACAGCACAATATGGGAGTTAAAGTTGCCCCTGTTACCATTGGCTCGCTTGAACAGACCGTAACAGCGGTAGGCGATGTGGCTTATGATGAAGACAGCATTGTGCACATTCATCCCCGTGTATCTGGTTGGGTCGATAGGTTGTTTATTAAGTCTCAAGGCGAGCAAGTCGAAAAAGGCCAAGCGCTTTACACTTTGTACTCCCCTGAACTGGTAAGTGCACAAGAAGAATACGTTTTAGCCCTCAAGCGCAAAGACTCACGTTTAATTGAAGGCGCGGCTCAGCGTTTAAAAACGTTGGGGTTATCGAAGCGCGTTGTTGAAGAATTACAAAAAAGTAGACGGGTAATACAGACAGTCACATTTAATGCGCCGCAAAGCGGAGTGGTAGAAGCGTTAAATATTCGCCAAGGGTTTTACGTTCAGCCCGGGACTACGCTGATGAGCATCGCACAGCTTGATACTGTATGGGTAATTGCTGAGGTACCTGAAAAGTACGCGCAAGTCATAGCGCCATATAATCTTGCTATGGTTACTCTTGACGCAATGACACATGCTTCAGATGCCAAATGGGAAAGCCACGTTGAGTATATTTACCCGTCTTTATCAAAGGTAACGCGAACCTTGAAGGTGCGTATTCCCCTGGCTAATGAAAACCACACATTGAAGCCTAATATGTTCACTCAGGTTTCTCTTAAGCCAGCACAGCGTAAGCCAGCGCTGCTTGTGCCTCGTAGTGCTGTTATTCGCACAGCTAAAGACGCAAAGGTGGTGTTGAGTGATGGCAACGGCAACTTTAAATCGGTAAGCGTAAAACTGGGGCAAAGTGATAGTACACACTTCGAAGTGATAGAAGGTTTGTTACCTAGGGATAATGTTGTGGTATCAGCGCAGTTCTTGATTGATTCCGAGTCCTCGAAAAACAGTGACTTTAAGCGAATGGAGGCGCCGGATTATCAGGCCACAACTACCGGTACCATTGAAGCAATTGAATTACCCGTTAAAAACAATACAGGTGAGCCAGCACATAGTGCAGAAGTAGTTATTGCCCGTGGCCCCATAGAAAAATGGGGGAGAGGCCCTGCAACCATGTCTTTTGCCGTGTCAAAGCACATTGACTTATCCCAGTTCAAACAAGGCGACAACATAGTTTTCACCTTTTTCACAGGCGACGCATTTACTGTTGTCGATATGCGTAAAGATATGAGCCATGGAAAGGGTGAAGATATAACGCAAAGCTCTGGACAAAGCCATCACGAACATAAAGATAGTGAACGCCTGAGTCATGCTCCTCAAAACCGAGACCCTAAAGCTCATAAAGATAATAGGGAAGCTCATAAATCAAACAGTAATAAGTCGATAGAACTTAAATCAATTAATCATGAATCTGTGGAGCATAAATCGATAAATCATAAGGAGCATATGCACCATGATTGAATCGGTAATTCGCTGGTCGGTAAATAATAGAGTTCTGGTGCTGTTGGGCGCCATTATGCTTAGTATTTCAGGAATCTGGGCCGTAAAAAATACGCCTGTGGATGCTATCCCTGATTTGTCTGATGTCCAAGTTATTGTGAAAGTAAGCTATCCAGGCCAGTCGCCACAAGTGGTTGAGGATCAGGTGACCTTTCCACTCACATCAGCACTCATGTCTGTGCCTGGCGCACAAACGGTTCGCGGGTATTCATTCTTTGGCGATGCGTACGTGTATGTCATTTTCGATGATGATACCGACATGTACTGGGCGCGAAGCCGAGTATTGGAATACTTAAGCCAAGCGGCTTCGCAACTTCCAGAAGGTGTAATACCTCAGCTAGGCCCTGATGCAACAGGGGTAGGCTGGGTTTACATCTATGCATTGGAAAACGATGCTAGTCAACCAAATGCACTGGATGCTGGTGAGTTAAGGGCGTTACAAGACTGGTTTTTAAAGTTTGAGCTACAGTCAGTTGAAGGCGTATCTGAAGTTGCTTCTGTTGGAGGTATGGTTAAGCAATACCAAGTGATTATCGACCCCGAAAAGCTACGTGCTTATAACATTCAGCCTTCTATGATTGAGATTGCGCTTCAACGGGGTAATCGCGCCTCTGGTGCTTCGGTTATCGAAATGGCGGAAGCCGAGTATATGGTCACTGCGCAAAGCTACATTCAGGGCAAAGACGATATACTGGCATTGCCTACAGGTGTTGTTAAAGATGGCGTGAGTATAACGATTAGTGATGTGGCTCAAGTGGTAGAAAGCCCGGTAATGCGCCGCGGTATCGCCGAGCTAAACGGAAAAGGTGAAACCGTAGGCGGCATTATTGTGATGCGCTACGGCGAAAACGCGAAAGCCACTATCGCTGCGGTTAAAGCTAAATTAATTATGCTAAAAGCCAGCTTGCCTGAAGGGGTGAATATTGTTCCGGTTTACGACCGCTCGACGCTCATCGATAACGCTATCGATACCCTTTCTTCTAAGCTGTTAGAAGAACTACTAGTGGTAGGTTTGGTATGCGCTATCTTTTTGTTTCATTTACGTTCATCAATGGTGGCGTTAATCAGTTTGCCAGTTGGTATCCTCGCCGCTTTTATCGTAATGAAACTGCAGGGACTGAATGCCAACATTATGTCTTTAGGCGGCATAGCCATAGCTATTGGTGCAATGGTAGATGGGGCGATTGTGGTGGTTGAAAACTTGCACAAGCATATTCACCAATATTCAGTGAAAAATGGTGCGTTAACAATTAACCAACTTTCTTCTGGAAAACGGTGGGAGCTAGTTATTAAATCAACTGCGGAAGTAGGGCCAGCACTATTTTTTGCGCTTCTCATTATCACAGTATCATTCATCCCTGTTTTTGCTTTGGAAGCGCAAGAAGGGCGGCTTTTTGCACCGCTGGCTTTTACCAAAACCTATGCCATGGCTGCGGCTGCTGCACTGGCGGTAACCTTGGTGCCTGTGCTGGCGGGTTACTTCGTGCGTGGCAAAATACGCTCTGAAGCCCAAAACCCGGTAAATCGAGCACTAGAGCGCGTGTATCAGCCAATGCTGACACGATTACTTAACTACCCTGTGCTCACATTGGTGGGGGCATTTTGCTTATTGCTTTCTATGTACTGGCCGCTAAGTCACCTAGGTAGTGAATTCATGCCGGAATTGGACGAAGGCGATTTAATGTATATGCCTACAACCTACCCGGGTATTTCAGTGGGTAAAGCCAGAGAGCTTTTGCAACAAACGGATAAGCTTATTGCCACCTTACCTGAAGTTAAAACGGTATTTGGGAAAATTGGACGGGCCGATACGGCCACAGACCCTGCACCGTTGACGATGATTGAAACCTTCATTCAGTTTAAACCCAAAACGCAGTGGAGAGACGGCATGACCACTGAAAAGCTCAAAGAAGAGCTTAACGCTTTGGTGCAATTTCCTGGGTTGACCAATGCGTGGATAATGCCAATTAAAACCCGTATCGACATGTTGGCAACCGGGGTAAAAACACCTGTTGGGGTCAAGATTGCGGGGCCCGACCTAGCCGGTATTGAAGCCATTGGAAAGGATATTGAGATATTGCTTAACGACCTGCCCAATACCGCATCTGTATACGCAGAGCGGGTGGTTGGCGGTCGTTTTGTGAATGTCGATATCGACAGGCAGTTGGCGGCGCGTTATGGCATGACCATAGACGACGTCCAAAATATTCTAGCCTCGGCAGTTGGCGGCAAAATAGTAACGCAGTCTGTAGAAGGACGGGAGCGTTTCCCTGTAACTATGCGTTTTCTACAGCACTATCGCGACACGCCTGAATCTCTTGCATCCATGCCTTTCGTTACGCCAAGCGGTGTTCATATTACGCTAGGAGATGTCGCGACCGTGGGTATTGACGACGGGCCAGCTGGAATTAAAAGCGAAAACGCGCGGTTAAATGGGTGGGTGTATATTGATATATCATCAGACTCAGCCGCAGGTATTGACTTAGGGGGTTATGTAAAGCGAGCTAAAAGTCACTTGTCACAGCACCTTGATTTACCCACCGGGTATTCTATTTCTTGGGCAGGGCAGTTTGCTTACCTAGAGCGCGCAAAAGCAAAACTCTCGGTGGTTATACCTTTAACGTTAGCCATAATCTGCCTATTACTTTATCTGGCATTTAAGCGCCTTCGCGATGTAGCAATAATACTTGTTACCTTACCTTTAGCACTGGTGGGCAGCGTATGGTTACTTTACCTTCTTAATTTCAATTTATCGGTTGCGGTGGGTGTTGGGTTTATCGCCCTTGCGGGTGTTGCGGTGGAAATAGGGGTTATCATGTTGGTCTATCTAAACCAATATGTATCAGAAGCACTTATTAGCCACGCAACAGAGAATGGTAGCAATAACAAAGATGAGCTAGTGAAAAAGGCTATTGTCCATGCTGCATCAGCAAGACTTCGCCCCGTCATAATGACTTCGCTTTCTATCATTGTAGGCTTATTGCCAGTTCTTTACGCCACAGGAACAGGCAGCGGGGTAATGCAGCGAATAGCGGCACCTATGGTTGGCGGTATGGCAAGTGCATTGGTGTTAACGCTGCTGGTACTACCAAGCGCGTTTTACCTAATCGTTTCGGGTAAGAAGTAACAGAATAGGTAACAGAATAGAAAGTTCAATAGAAAAGAAAAACATGGGGAAGCAAAAACTCGCTTCCCCAAGTTTACTTCTTAGAGCGTTAGGCGATTAATGCGCTGCCGCATGATCTTCCGCATGATCTTCCGCATAGTCTTCTACCTGCTGCCAAACGCGCAAAAGGTTGCCGCTCAATATCTTTTCAATGTCGGTACGGCTATAGCCTCTATCGAGTAGCCCTTGGACTAAGTTTGGAAAGCTCGCCACATTCTTAAGCCCAATAGGTAATGAGTCGCCCACGCCGTCGTAGTCTGAACCAATACCCACGTGATCAACGCCAATCAGCTTTACAACGTGATCGATATGGTCAAGCACTTCATCAAGCGTGGAGTAAGGGTAAGGCACTTCTTTGCGATAACTTTCTTCAAAGTTCTCTAGCTTAGGGCTGTCTTCACCTTCTTTTTCAATTAAGGCTTTACGTGCAGCCGTCAGGCCGCTGCGCCACGTACCGGCTTCTTTAGACACAAAACTAGAACCAAAGTTAATCATAATTACTCCGCCATTTTCGCCGAGTTTTTTGATCATCTCGTCGTCCATGTTGCGCTCAAAGCCAGGTGTAAATCGGCGCAGTGAAGAGTGAGATGCGATGACAGGTACTTTTGTTAGCTCAATAACCTGATAAAAAGCGTCATCGGACACGTGAGAAATATCTAACATGATACCAATATTATTCATCTCGCTTACTAGGGTTTTGCCAAACGGGCTTAAACCTTTCCATTTTCTGCGCAGGTCATACGAAGAGTCAGAAATGTGGTTTGCCTGGCTGTGAGCAAGGGTAATGTAGCGGATGCCGCGCTCGTAAAAGGCGGTTAAATTTGCTAAATCCCCTTGAATAGGCGAACCATTTTCCATACCCATTGGCAGTGAAATTAACCCTTTTTCAAATTGAGATTTTACGTCAGAAGGGCTTTTAGCAATGGCAAATTTATCGGGTGCGCGGGCAACAATGGCTTCCACAGAATCGATGAGCTCATGAGCAAGTTGGGTAGATTCAGGCGAGTTGTCTAAGCTAGCAGGTACATAAATGCTCATAAACGGGGCGTTAAGGCCTCCGGATACTGCGCGAGGGTAGTCAAAGTCTCCATCTTTTGTGGCTTTAGTGACATCTACCCACTTCTCTTTAACGCGATAAGGAACATCAATGTGCCCATCTACAATAATAGTGTCTTGTGCGATCTTGATAGCTTTTTCAGATGCTGAATACGTGGGGGTGTCAGCAAGTACAGAGTGTGAAGCAAAAAGCGCAGAGATAAGTAATGCGCAAGATGAGAGTGGGAAGCGCCCCTTCATAGAAAATCCTTATTTTGTTTTTTTATCGCTTTGGTCTAGGTCAATAACTCTAACTTAATAGCAATACGAGACTAAAGGATAAATCATACCCAGACAATAGGCTTCCATTTACTTCTAATTGTTCATTTTAACCTACAAAATCACCTTAATTGCTCATTTTTAGAGCGCTTGTGCCCGTTTACTTCAAGTTTACATTGCAATAAAAATTTAAAACTTGTTATGGTGAAGACTGCGTGACTTCATTGCGCGAATACGGGATACTCCCAAGCGCTCCGCCAATTATAGATGACAAACATGCATCAGCGCGGCCGACGTAATTTTTTAGTGGTACCCGCTCTTCTCACATAATCAAGCCGGGGCCACAGTTAACAAGTATGAGAAATAAATATGGCTATTAATTTTGTACCGCTAGATAAAGAAAAGCATAAAGACCTAAAGGTTGCGGTAAACACATCTTTCAGCTTTGCGAAAAACACACACCTTGCAGCAGCAACAATTCGTGAATTTGCACAATTAGCAGCAACAATGCCGCTAGTGTTCATTGAAGACACTGCATCTAAGCGTCACCACGTTGTGACTATGCTAGGCATGGAGCAAGGTCAAAACCTTTTTCTTACTGGCGACAGTTGGAAAGGCCCACACGTTCCAATGAACATCCTTCGCTACCCGTTCGACGTACGTCCTGACGGCGATAAGCTAGGTGTTTATATTGATGAAAACTCAGACCTAATTTCTGATGAAGGCCAAGCGCTATTTACTGAAGCTGGTGAAGCAAGCGAGTTCCTTGATAACCGCCAGAAATTCCTAGCGGACCTTGCGAATAGCGAAATGCTAACACAGCGTTTTGTAGCGAAAGTGGTTGAACTAGATTTACTTGATCCAATTCAAATTCGCCTTACTTACCAAGACGGTAAGCAGCGCAATGTTACTGGCATGATGAGCATTAACGAGAAGAAACTTCTTGAGCTACCTGAAGAGCAAGTACTTGACCTTCACAAGCAAGGCTTCCTAGGTGCAATTTATGCGGTAATGATGTCAGTTGGTCAGCTTAATCGTCTTGTTGAGCTTTCAAACGATACAGATAACCCTATTCGCAACATGCAGCTTTCTGCTGTTAAAGCAGAAGAAGCGTCTGCTGAAGCGGCACCTAGCGCGTAAGCGTTTTAGATCGAAGTTTAAAAACCCGCGATTTCGCGGGTTTTTTTATGTCTAAACGTTACGTTCAGATTTCATCATGTTTCGTTCAGAATCCGTTAAGTTTTAATGCCTTATCTTATGCGTAGTGGTATTACACCTCGTTCCCAACACATTTTTTAAGGACAAAAGACATGAACATCAACTCTAATAAACTTTCAACAACGCTAACCGCACTATCACTCATTGCGGCTTCAGTATTTTCAGCGCAAGTAGCACATGCAGCTACACAAAACGAAGTACAGGTTACCGCTGTTGATCTTGAGGGGCTGGATGACAACCTCTACGGTGCTAGATATGTACGCTACCTTGACGAGGTTAGCGGTAACAGTGGCGCATACCTTATTAACCCTTATCTACAGCGCATATCAAGTCTGTCTGGTGGGTACGCTAATTTAAACGGTAATGACGTGTTTAATCTAGGTAGTACTTTTTATTTCGATGACACTTGGATGTTAGCTATTGAAGGTGTCCACAGTAAATTTGACAGCAACTATGGTGATAACGATTACACCAATATTGATTTAAAAGTAGGGTTTAACTTGTCACGTCAATGGCAAATAGGCGCAGGGGTAATTTATCAGCGCGCTACTTACGATTTTAATGATGGTACAAATAGCTACAGCGAAAGCGAGAATGAAACTTCACCACTTGTTTTTACACGCTATACCACAGTAGGTAACGGGGGAACCGGTTGGGACTTCACCGCTCAATACATTGCCGATGATGTTGATGTATTATCAGGAAGTGCGCGATACTTCTTTAGCCCAGGTTTAAGTGTTCAAGGTAGTTATAGCTATACCAATGCGCCAGACGGTTTTGACAACTTAAAAACCGCAGGTGTGGCTTTAGATTATTGGGTGAATGAGCAGTTCTCAGTATCAGCAAGCTATGAAACAGATATTGATAGTGACATTGAAAGCGATGTAGCTTCGCTTACAGCTTCATACCGTTTTTAAGAACAAGTCAGCACTCAACTATTGATAACTAGCAATTACTAACAATGAACTATCAACTTCGGTTGGTAGTTCATTTTTTCATTTATTCATATAAATCGCTTTTAAGTTATCAAGTGCATTCATCAGATAAAAACAGCAGTTCATCGATAAATTTTAAGTTTAATTTTACCCACCTGAATATTTTTTAATCTTTTTTACGCGCCTAATCATACACTTCCTCAAAACACTGTATATCCAACCAGTTTAAACCCAGTGTTTATGCGGCTTTCACGCCTTTTTTCTACTTGACAGTGGGGATCATTGGTACCTAAACTGTATCTCAGTGGGTAAATGTGGCGAATTGTGGATCAAATCATCATCACTTTGCAGATTAGTACTCAAAAAACAAGAAAACCAAGAGCAAATAATAAAAGGCTAGGGGAATGTTCCGCGGCGCTAACGCAATCAATCTGGATACAAAAGGCAGACTGGCTATACCGACGAAGTATCGTCAGTCGCTGCTGGATGATTGTCAGGGACAACTGGTCTGCACAGTCGATACACAACAAAGTTGTTTGCTGCTTTACCCACTTCCCGAATGGGAAGAGATTGAGCTAAAACTCTCTAAACTTTCAAGCATGGTTCCGGCCGAGCGTCGCTTGCAGCGATTGCTACTTGGATATGCTTCTGAAGGTGAGATGGATAAAAGCGGACGTATTCTTATTCCTACTCCACTGCGAAGTTTCGCAAAACTCTCAAAAGAAGTCATGTTAGTTGGTCAGTTAAACAAATTCGAAATTTGGGATGCCGATATTTGGGCACAACAAGTTGAAGCTGATATAGACACCGAACGCAAAGGCGAATTTGAACTTACCGAACGATTACAGGACTTTTCTCTATGACGCAGCCTAGCGAATTTAAACATATTTCAGTATTGCTTGACGAATGCATTGAAGCGCTGGCGATTAAACCGGACGGTATCTATATTGATGCTACGTTTGGACGTGGTGGGCATTCAGCGCATATTTTAGACGCTCTAGGCGAAAATGGGCGTCTTATCGCCTTCGACCGAGACCCTCAAGCAATAAAAGCAGCGGAACGCTTTGCTGATGATAAGCGTTTTAGCATTATCCATTCACCGTTTGGTGATATGGCAGAAGAAATTGAAGCACTAGGTCTAACCGGTAAGATTGACGGTGTGCTAATGGACTTAGGTGTGTCCTCACCACAGCTAGATGATGCCGAGCGTGGCTTTAGCTTCCTGCGCGACGGTCCGCTCGACATGCGCATGGACACGTCTCGCGGTCAAAGCGCGGCTGATTGGTTGGCTAGCGCAGAAGAGCAAGACATTACACAGGTCATCAAAGAGTTTGGCGAAGAAAAGTTCGGCAAGCGCATTGCTCACGCTATCGTAAATACACGCCTAGAAACACCTATCACGCGTACCGCTCAATTAGCCAAAATTATTGACGAAGCAGTGCCTGTAAAAGACAAATTCAAGCACCCTGCAACCCGCGCATTCCAAGGTATTCGTATATACATTAATGCTGAGCTTGAGCAACTTCGTGTGGGCCTAAAGGCTGCCACTCAAGTGTTAGAAAAAGAAGGCCGCTTAGCCGTTATTTCATTTCACTCGTTAGAAGATCGTTTAGTAAAGCGCTTCATTAAGGAACAAAGTAAAGGGAAAGTTGTACCGCACAATTTACCGATTACCCAGGCTGAAATAGATGCAGATAAAGTGCTTAAAGCCTTGGGCAAAGCGATAAAACCTTCTGAACAGGAGATTGCGAACAACGTTCGCTCCCGCAGTTCGGTATTACGTGTGGCAGAAAAGTTATGACCAAAGCCGCACCAGACAAGGACAGCACTAATTTTAAATTACTGCTTATTATTGTTTCAGATTTAACCCGCAACAAGTTGCGGGTTTTGTTGTATTTAATGGTTATCGTAAGTGCCATGGCGGTGACGCTTAGCAGTCATCACAACAGGCAGCAGGTAATTGCACTAGAAGACCTCATGCAAGAGAAAGATGAGCTTGATGTTGAGTGGCGTAACCTGGTGCTTGAACAACGGGCGTTAACTGAGCATAACCGCATAGAAACTTTGGTTGAGAAGCAGTTGGAAATGTACCGCGCTACCGCAGATGATGAAGTAGTGGTGAGGTTAAAATGAGTACATCAGCCCTTTCACGCCAACGCAAAAAAACAGGTGCAAAGCAAAACGTAACGCCAAGCCTAGTGCACTGGCGTTTTGTGGTTGTACTTATTGTGATCATGCTAGTGTTTGGCGTGTTAGCCGCACGCGCAGCTTACATTCAAGTTATTGAACCTGACGAACTGATTCAACAGGGCGACAATCGTACCTTAAGAACCCGTGACATGCCGACCTATCGCGGCCTTATCACCGACAGAAACGGCGTTGAATTAGCTGTGAGTGTTCCTGTTCGTGCCATTTATGCAGACCCAAAAATTATTCATGAAAATGAAGGCTTCAAAGAGGAGCGCCGCTGGGAAGCGCTAGCGGATGTACTGCGCCAAGACGTTAATGAATTGAAAGAAAAAGTGGCTAACCCCAAGCGTCGCTTCGTTTATCTACAGCGTCAGGTGTCGCCGGCCATGGCAGAGTACGTTGATAAACTAGATATTCCAGGTATCTATCTGCGTCGCGAGAGCCGCCGCTACTATCCTACAGGTGAAGTTTCGGCGCAGTTAATTGGCGTTACCGATGTGGATGACACAGGTGTTGAAGGCTTAGAGCGTATGTATAACGAGTGGCTAACGGGCACCCCTGGCTCTCGTAAAATACGCCGCGATGCGAAAGGCCGCCAGGTTGAAATTTTAGAGACTAAGTCGGGTGAAAAAGCTGGTGACCTGCAGCTGACCATCGACCAGCGTATTCAGGCTCTAGCCTACAAAGAAATTAAAGAAGCCATGATTTATTATCAATCAAGCTCGGCTTCAGCCATTGTTATTGATGTAAAAACCGGCGACGTATTGGCAATGGTTAATGCACCTTCCTTCAACCCGAACGACAGAAGCAAACTGTCTGCGCACAGAATGCGTAACCGAGTTATTACTGATGCGTTCGAGCCGGGCTCAGCATTGAAGCCACTGGCAGTGCTTACTGCATTAGAATTCGGTGAAGTTGAGCCCGAAGACTCGGTAAACACCCACCCGGGTTGGATGCGTTTGGGCGGTAGCTTAGTCAAAGATTCGCGTAACTACGGTGAGCTAACGCTAGAAGAAATTATTCAGCACTCCTCGAACATGGGCACATCGAAACTGGCGCTGTCTGTTCCTAAACAGTTCCTGCTTGATACTTACTACAACATGGGCCTCATGAGTGATACCGGGCTTAACATGGCGGGTGAGAGCAGTGGTATTTTCCATGAGCGCAGTCGCTGGTCAGAGTTTGAATTAGCCACACTGTCATTTGGTTACGGCATTTCCGTAACCACGGCGCAGCTTGGCAGGCTTTATTCCACATTGGCAAATGGCGGGGTTAAAACACCCCTAAATATTATCAAATCGCCAGAGCAACCTTCATGGCAAGCCCAATCTGAACGCGTTATCAGTGAAGAGAACGCGAATGCCATTGTTCAAATGATGGAAAGCGTAACCCAGCGCGGCGGCACGGCAACCAAAGCGGCGGTACCAGGATATCGCGTAGCAGGGAAAACAGGGACAAGCCGAAAAGCGGTAGCAGGTGGTTACGGTGAAGAGTATGTGAACATTTTTGCCGGCATTGCACCAGTGTCTGACCCAAGGCTAGTGACCATTGTTTTGATCAACGAACCCGGCGGCGATTTGTATCACGCAGGGGATACCGCAGCACCTGTATTTTCGTCAATTATGGGTGGTGCACTGCACATGCTTAACGTTACGCCAGATGACAAGCAGGTTACTTCAAGTCGCTTATTGAAAGGAGGTCAAAGTGGTAGTTAGTGCCTTTATTCAAAGTATTAAAGCCTTGTTAGCAAAATTTGGAGTAGATGCCCCCGATATTCGCATTGAAGGTTTAACGTTAGACAGCCGTGAAGTGAATACGCGCTTAGCGTTTGTAGCGGTTAAGGGGCATGAACGTGATGGTCGCGATTTTATACCACAAGCAATAAGTTTAGGGGCTCGTGTAATTCTGGCGCAAACTGAAGACAGTAGAGCCCATGGTCAAATGGAAATGCGCGACCACAGCGTCATAATTTTGCTGTATGAACTACCACAAATGCTCTCGGCGTTAGCTGCTGCATTTTATGACTATCCCGCACAAAAAATGGTCACGGTGGCAGTGACAGGAACTAACGGAAAAACCTCTACAGTTCAACTGCTTACACAGATTAAGAGCGCATTAGGTACACGTAGCGCAAGCATAGGAACCTTAGGGAGTAGTGTGTTTGAGGGCGATGAAACCCAGTGGTCGAACACGCCAGCGGAGAACACCACGCCCGATGCCATACGTATGCAATATTTGTTGGCAGACTTTGTGCAAAGCGAAGTGCGCCATACGGCTTTTGAAGCAAGTTCTCACGCATTGGTTCAGGGGCGTCTTGGTACAGTAAAAACCGATATCGCTGTTTTCACCAATCTTACTCGTGACCACTTAGATTATCACGGCACAATGGAAGAGTATGGCAGAGCCAAGCGCTTGCTACTTCAACAGCCGGGTTTGAAAGTAGTGGTGCTGAACGCTAATGATGATGAAAGCAAAAAGTGGGACGGCGCAGCAGATAAAACTGTAACGCGAGTCTGGACTGGCATAGACGAAAATAGCTTGGCTGGTAAAAGCGAAATTGTGTTACTGCGCGATCAAAACAATCCTCAAAGTCGCCATTGTTTCGCCACAAATGCTTTTTATCATGCAGGTGGATGTAGCTTTGAACTAGTGAGCTCGTGGGGAAGCGCTGCTATTTCGCTACCACTATTTGGAAAGTTCAATATCAGCAATGTGCTTAGCGCTATAGGTACGTTACTAGCTGAAGGTGAGCGTTTTGATGACGTGGTTAACGCGGTAAATGCTATCACTCCCGTCGCTGGTCGAATGGAAGTATTTCCTATAACTGGTGCTGCTAATTTAGTGGTGGACTACGCGCATACGCCAGATGCGTTAGAGAAAGTGCTATTAAGCGCAAAATTCCATACAACGGGCAAAGTGTGGTGTGTGTTTGGCTGTGGTGGAGATAGAGACAAAGGCAAGCGACCGTTAATGGGGCAGGCTGCCGAGGTTGGTGCTGACGCTATTGTGATCACTACAGATAACAGCAGAAGTGAATCCCCTGAGTCTATCGCCAAGGACATCATTGCGGGCTTAAAAAATTCTGAGCTGGCAGTGTCTATTCCCGATCGCGAGCAAGCTATTCGCCACTGTCTTGAGCATGCGCAAGACAGCGACATCATCATTGTGGCCGGAAAAGGCCATGAAGATTACCAAATAATCGGTGATAAAAAGACTAACTATAACGAACGTGCAGTTGTGGCGCGACTGCAACAGGAGTACAGCAAATGATAACAACAACGCTGTTATGGATAGCCGAAAAGGTTAATGGAAAATTATTGAACGACGTTGCGGATATTGAAGTGTCTGCAGTAAGTACCGATACCCGCACCCTAGAAGATGGCGCAGTTTACTTAGCCTTGAAAGGCCCGAATTTTAATGGCCACGATTTTATCTCAACGGCAGAAAAAGCGGGAGCAAGCGCGGTTATTGCAAGTGAAGACGTGGAAACCTTGCTACCTGTCATCAAGGTTGAAGATACCAAGGAGGCACTTGGTCTGCTGGGCGCGGCGGTTAAGGCTCAGGTAGCACCAAAAACTATTGCTATTACCGGGAGCAGTGGCAAAACCACGGTCAAAGAAATGTGCGCGGCCATTTTGGCCCGCAGAGGTAACGTATTGGCCACAAACGGTAACTTCAATAATGATATTGGTGTGCCATTAACTCTTCTTCGTTTAGAGACGGAGCATGAGTACGCTGTAATGGAGCTTGGAGCGAATCATTTAGGTGAAATTGCCTATACCACAAATTTAGTAAAACCTGACGTCGCAACCATTGTTAATGCTGCAGCTTCTCACCTGGAGGGGTTTGGCAGTTTACTTGGTGTTGCACGGGCAAAAAGCGAAATTTTTAAAGGCTTAGATGAGAATGGCGTAGCGGTAGTTAATGTCGACAGTCAGTTCGCTGAGTTTTGGCAGGGTAAGCTTAAACAAACTAAAACGCTTACGTTTTCCCCGCAGCAGAAAAACAGTGCAGATTTCTATGCTGAAGATATCACGATTGGCTTAGACGGGTGCGCTTCATTCCATCTTTCATGTCCTCAAGGCGACCTGGCAATTCAGCTGACAATACCTGGTGTCCATAACGTGGGCAATGCTCTTGTTGCTGCTGCGCTAACGCTTCAAGTAGGCGCTACGTTAGAAAATGTGCGCGATGGCTTACTCGCCATGAAGCAAGTTAGCGGCCGTCTTAATGTGAAACAACTTACTGAACAAGTTCGTCTTTTAGATGATACCTATAATGCGAACGTGGCGTCTGTAAACGCGGCAATTGACACGCTAAGTAGCTTTTCAGGTATTCGTGTTCTTGTGCTAGGCGACATGAAAGAGTTGGGCGAAAAGGCGCGTTTTTACCACGAGCAGGTGGGGGAATACGCTAGACAAAAAGGAATTGATTACCTGTATACCATGGGTGTTTTGAGTCAATCAGCGAGTGCTGTGTTTAATGAAAATGGTGGCCATTTCAGCGATGTTGAAAGTTTGTTGGCCGCAATGGAGAGTGATTTGTTAGTGCAGCAGCGCGATATTTCGATTTTAGTTAAAGGTTCACGCAGTTCAAAAATGGAACGCGTGGTAGAGGCGGTCGAGGCCTCTGCGCTGGGAAAGCACGATAGCCGTCGGGAGCGAATAGCATGTTAATTTGGCTAGCCGACTGGCTGACACAATTCGATTCAGGGTTTAACGTATTTTCATACCTTACTCTTCGCGCAATTTTAAGCACGTTGACCGCGTTACTTATTGCCATTCTTATTGGCCCTAAGATGATTCGTTATTTGCAGCGTATGCAAATTGGTCAAACTGTACGCGACGATGGCCCGCAAAGTCATCTATCAAAATCCGGCACACCCACCATGGGCGGGTTGCTGATCCTTGCTGCCATTGTTGTTAGCGGCTTGCTTTGGGCTGACCTGACTAATCGCTATGTGCTGGTAACCCTAACTGTGGTTGTGGCCTACGGTATTATCGGATTTGTTGACGATTATAGAAAAGTAATCCGCAAAGATTCGAAAGGGCTTATCGCGCGCTGGAAGTATTTCTGGCAATCGGTAGTTGCCTTGGGTGTAGCATTCTATTTATACAGTAGCGCTACAATTAGTGCAGAAACTTCGTTGCTCATTCCTTTCTTCAAAGAAGTATTCCCACAGTTAGGTGCCTTTTTTATCATCATCACTTACTTTGCCATTGTAGGTACAAGTAACGCAGTAAACCTTACTGATGGTTTGGATGGACTAGCTATTGTTCCTACCATTTTGGTGGCAGGTGCATTTGCCATTTTTGCCTACGTGACAGGTAATGCGAACTTTGCTGAGTATTTGAATATCCCACATATTCCGCTCACCAGTGAACTAGTGATTGTGTGTACAGCTATGGTCGGTGCGGGCTTGGGATTTTTATGGTTTAACACATATCCTGCGCAAGTATTTATGGGTGATGTTGGCTCACTAGCGCTAGGCGGCACATTAGGTGTGCTGGCTGTACTGGTGCGCCAAGAGCTGGTGTTAATCATTATGGGTGGTGTTTTTGTTGTGGAAACCCTGTCGGTCATCCTTCAGGTAGGTTCTTACAAACTGCGTGGCCAGCGAATTTTCCGCATGGCGCCTATCCACCATCACTATGAATTGAAGGGCTGGCCAGAGCCGCGTGTTATCGTGCGTTTTTGGATAATTTCAATCATTTTAGTTTTAGTGGGTTTAGCTACTCTCAAACTTAGATAAGCGGTTAAGAGATAAATAGTAATGTCGTATAACGTACGTGAGCATAGTTATGTAGTCGGTGGCCTAGGTGTTACAGGTCAGGCTTGCGTGCGCTTTTTGTTGCAAAAAAAAGCAACGGTTAAAGCGTTTGATACACGTGCTAATTTTACTGCACCTGCTGATCTTGATACTGGCATGCAAGCTTTTATGGCAGATAAGGTCACTTGCAATGCCCTAAGTGAAGATTACTTCGATGGTGTAGACACCTTGGTGTTAAGCCCAGGACTTGCTATTGATATTGAACAAGTTGCCTTGGCAAAATCTTGCGGAGTAGAGGTTATTGGTGACGTGGAGCTGTTCGCCCGTTTAAATACACCTGAGAATAGCACTATGCCAACTAAACGAGTGGTTGGCATAACAGGCTCTAATGGTAAAACTACGGTTACTTTATTAGTGAACCATTTGCTTAAAGCCTGCGGCGTAAAAAGTATTGAAGCGGGTAATGTGGGCCGACCTGTGCTTGAAGCATTTAAAAGCGATGCAGATGTAGTGGTAATGGAGTTATCGAGTTTTCAACTTGAAACCACGTCAAGCCTTTTACTTGAGGCTGCCACAGTACTCAATATTTCCGATGATCACCTAGATCGTCACATCACCCTTGAGGCGTATATCGATGCCAAGCACCGTATTTTTGATAACGCTAAATCAGCTGTCGTATGGCGGGATGGAGAGTTTGTAGCGCCTGAAGAGCAACTTGTAGATGCGGGTAATGCTAATCACTATGCTGCTTCAAACGTTGCATTGAATAAAGGTTTGCTGGCGACACGAAACATCATTGAATATGGATTAGGCGAATCGTCTACCGGTTTTGCGATTGCACCATTTGAAGATGGCCGCAGTGGTTTTGAAGATAAACAAAGCCTGTATATTACGTTTAACGGCGAAAAGCTCATTGCCCTTAGCGATATTCATTTAGTGGGTATGCATAACGTACTAAATATTATGGCTGCATTAGGCATTTGCCTTCAGCTTGGTGTTTCGCCTGAAAGAGCGATTAAACATTTACACAGCTTTAAATCTGCACCTCACCGCTGTGTGGAAATAGCCCGTGTAAACAACGTTCGCTATATCGACGATTCTAAAGCAACTAATATTGGTGCCACCATAGCAGCCCTAGAAGGAATAGGCCCTACTATAGAGGGTAAACTTATTCTTATTGCCGGTGGTGACGCCAAAGGTGCGGATATGGAGAATCTGGCGCCTTATCTAAACCAGCATGTGGCCCATGTGTTTGCTTTGGGCAAAGATGCACATCTGTTCGAAAAGAGTTTTGCTCATGCAACGTGCGTGGCAACCATGAAAGATGCAGTTAAAGCGGCAACAAGGCTCGCTGCTCCTAGTGATGTGGTAATGCTCTCGCCTGCGTGTGCCAGCTTAGATATGTTTAAGAACTATATGCATCGCGGTGACGTGTTTAAACAAGATGTATACGACCTACATAATTTACACAGTCAGAACAACGCTACTGTGGAGGCTGCATCATGATAGCTGCCTCTACCAAACTTAGTGCGTTATTTGCCGCGAAGCACGACGGAAAACCTTCGGCAACGCATCCGTATGATGTCACTCTCATTTTGATTGCGCTGGCTCTGATGAGCATCGGTGTTGTTATTGTTACATCAGCATCTATGCCGGTGGCAGATAGGCTACACGACAATCCATTCTACTTTGCCATTCGTCACGGTATTTATATTGTTGGGGCGATCATTGCCGCAATGATCGTTCTGAATTTGCCTATGCAGTTTTGGCGCATGACCAACCCCTACCTTCTGCTTGCGGCTATCGCGCTATTACTAGCAGTACTGGTAGTGGGAAGAACCGTAAACGGTAGTACCCGTTGGTTGGCGATTGGGCCCATAACCATTCAAGCGGCCGAACCGGCCAAGCTCTTTTTCTTTGCGTATTTGGCAGGCTATCTCGTTCGCCGATACGAGGAAGTTACCGAGAACTTGAAGGGCTTTATTAAGCCCCTTGTGGTGTTTTTTGCACTGGCTATGTTGTTACTGCTTCAGCCAGACTTGGGGACCGTTGTCGTGATGTTTGCAACCACGATTGGCTTGCTATTTTTAGCGGGTGCACGACTGTGGCAGTTCTTCGCACTGGTGTTTGCAGGCATATTGGCGGTTGTAGCGCTTATCGTGTTTGAAGAATACCGAATGAAGCGGGTAACCTCCTTTTTAGACCCTTGGGCCGATCCGTTTGGTGCAGGCTATCAGCTAACTCAGTCTTTAATGGCTTATGGTCGAGGTAATTGGTTCGGGCAAGGCCTAGGCAATAGCTTACAAAAGCTTGAGTTTTTGCCTGAAGCACACACCGACTTTGTTATGGCCATTTTGGCAGAAGAGCTCGGCTTTGCCGGTGTACTTGCGGTACTAGGTCTTATTTTATGGATGGTGTTACGCGCATTAAATATTGGAAATAGGGCACTTGAAAAAGGGCGCGCGTTTGACGGCTATTTGGCTTACAGCATCGGCATATGGTTTAGTTTTCAAACGGCGGTAAATATTGGCGCAAGTGCCGGTATTCTGCCAACCAAAGGGTTAACCTTGCCGCTTGTCAGCTACGGCGGCTCGTCACTTATTGTTATGTCAGTGGCGGTAGCCATACTCCTTCGTATTGATTTTGAACTACGTGTTGATGGCGTACAAGCAATCGGCCGAGGCGATGGTAAGGACGGCAAGAAAAAGGCCCGTCGCAAAAAGCCTATTTCTTCAAACGAAGCTCAGGCTAAGGAAACGGCTAAACCAGAAAAAAGCACCGATGATGAAGATTTTTCATCATCCACCGTGGAAGCTAAGCCCGCAGTAAAAACATCAACCGCGGAAGATGAAGGTAAAGCTGGCATTAAAGCCATACTGGCGCGAGTAGCGCAGGAGGCGGACAATGACTAAGCGTTGCTTGATTATGGCAGGTGGAACAGGCGGGCATGTATTCCCCGGTCTTGCAGTGGCAAACGCGCTTCGAAATGAAGGGTGGGATATTCACTGGCTAGGTACCGCCGAACGGATGGAAGCACAAGTTGTGCCTAAGCATGATATTCCTATTCACTTTATTCCAGTAAAAGGGCTTCGTGGTAAAGGAATATCGGCTCGTCTTCAAGGTGCCGTTGCCTTAGTGAAAAGCTTGTTCTCTGCAAGACGAATCATTAAACGTCTTCAGCCTGATGTGGTTGTTGGGTTTGGCGGCTATGCCAGCGGCCCAGGTGGTGTGGCAGCAAAGAGCCTAGGTATTCCTGTTATTATTCACGAGCAAAATGCCGCAGCTGGCATGACAAATAAGTTACTTAGTAAATTCGCAAACCTCGTTTTACTTGGCTTTAACGATGCTAAAGAACAATTTTCAGGAGTTGCCACTAAGGTGCATACTGTAGGTAATCCAGTTCGCGATGAAATTTGGCAGGTGATGCCTAAAGCTGCAGATATTAACGCAGGCGCTCGTGCAAACACTCTTGAAAATACCAGTGAGTACGAGCAGGGTTTAAATATGCTTGTGGTTGGCGGAAGTTTAGGCGCCCAAATTCTGAATGAAACTGTGCCTGAGGCATGTGGTGTACTAGAAGGCTTATCTATAAAGCACCAGTGCGGTAAAGGTAATAGTGAAAGAGTTACTCAAGCTTATAAATCTGTAGGCGCTGATATGGCGAAAGTTGTTGTGAGCGATTTTATCGATGACATGGCCGCAGCCTACGAATGGGCCGATTTCATTGTTTGTAGAGCCGGTGCGCTAACGGTAAGTGAAGTTGCAGCTGCAGGGCGCGCCGCTATTTTTGTACCGCTCCCGTTTGCGGTTGATGATCACCAAACGAAAAATGCGCAGTCGTTAGTAAAGCAAAATGCGGCATTAATGATTGCTCAATCAGTATTGAAAGATAGTTTAGGGCAGGCGGTACGTCAGTGGTTACAACACCCTGAAGGCTGCTTAAAAATGGGTGCTATTGCGAAAACATGTGCAAGTACCCATGCCACGGAAAATGTAGTAAGCCACGTTAAAAGCGTGGTAGGAGTAGGGGACTAATGGTTTTTAAAACCCCATTTGAAAGCCCGCAAATGCGCAGGGTAAAAAATATATTCTTTATTGGCATCGGCGGTGCCGGTATGGGCGGTATTGCGGAAGTATTACTGAACGAAGGTTATGCTATTGCTGGCTCTGACATTCAAGAAGGGCCAATGACCCAGCGCTTAACCGAATTAGGCGCTGATGTGAAAATAGGCCATCGAGCGGAAAATGTCGAAGGTATGGACGTCATTGTGGTGTCTAGCGCTATCAATGAGCAAAACCCTGAAATTATTGTTGCTCGTGAAAAGCGTATTCCAATTATTCGCCGCGCCGAAATGTTAGCGGAGCTAATGCGCTTCCGTCACGGTATTGCGGTGGCGGGTACGCACGGCAAAACTACCACAACCAGTTTAATCTCGACGATTTTCGCCGAAGCGCAGTATGACCCTACGTTTGTTATCGGTGGATTGCTCAATAGTGCCGGTACGAATGCGCGTTTAGGCAAAAGTCGCTATCTTATTGCTGAAGCTGATGAAAGCGACGCGTCGTTCCTTCATTTGCAGCCTATGGTATCGGTTGTGACCAATATTGAAGCGGATCACATGGATACCTATGGTGGAGACTTCTCGAAGGTAAAAGATACTTTTGTTGAATTTTTGTCGAATCTACCGTTTTACGGGCAGGCCATCGTGTGTGGTGACGATGCGAATATCCAAGAGATTCGCCCTCGTATTGGGCGTAGCATTCTTACCTACGGTTTTGAATCTCATAACGATTATCGCGCAGAAAATATTACTTTGTCATTCGGCAAAGCGAATTTTACCGTTATTCGCCCAGAGCGTGAACCCTTAGATATTACGTTAAACCTCACCGGCAATCACAATGTGCTTAATGCCCTAGCTGCTATTGCAGTGGCTTGCGATGAAGGCGTGGATGACGATGCTATTGTCCGTGCACTAGCTAGCTTTGGTGGAATAGGTCGTCGATTCGAGCAACTAGGAACGTTTCATACCAGCAAAGGCGAGGTTTGTCTGGTTGATGACTATGGCCATCACCCAACGGAAGTAAAGGCTACTATTGCTGCTGCTCGCGCAAACTGGCCAGATAGACGATTGGTTATGGTTTACCAGCCTCACCGTTTCACGCGAACACGTGACCTTTATGAAGACTTCGTTGAAGTATTGTCGAGCGTCGATGCACTGCTGCTACTTGATGTGTACGCCGCCAGTGAGCAGCCTATTGAAGGCGCTGACAGTAAAGCACTATGTCGTTCAATTCGTCAGCGCGGTCAGATAGAGCCTGTCTATGCGGGTGATAAAGACGCCTTACCAGCTATTTTGGCGAATATTATGCAAGATGGCGACATTGTTATGACCCAGGGGGCAGGCAATATTGGCCAAATTGCTAAGCTATTAGCAAGTCATCAGCTAGAGCCTAAAATGCTTGCAAGGGAAGGGGAATAAAATGTTTGCACCTTCAGTAAGTATTCACTCACAAAAAACACATACCCCAAGTGAGTATGGCAAAGTGGCTGTGCTGCTTGGTGGTGATTCTGCCGAGCGCGAAGTATCTCTAAATTCGGGGAACGCTGTGTTAAACGCACTTTTAAGGCAGGGCGTAGATGCCTTCGCGTTTGACCCAGCAGAGCGACCGCTCACTGATCTTCTCGACTTAAACGTCGATAGAGCGCTAATTATGCTACACGGTCGCGGCGGTGAAGATGGCTCTATGCAAGGCGCCCTTCAGTTCTTAAAAATTCCCTACACGGGAAGCCCTGTTTTAGGCTCTGCGCTGGCAATGGACAAAATTCACACCAAGCAAGTGTGGCAAAGTTTAGGTTTACCCACTGCAAAATATGAAATTGCTGATAAAAGGCACTTTGAAGCTGGTAAGTGCAGCGCTATAATGGATAAATTGGGGAATGAAGTCATGGTAAAACCGGCCAGAGAAGGGTCGAGTATTGGCATGGCGAGAGTGACAAGCGCTAAACAGCTCGAAACTGCCATTCAGGACGCTTTTAAATACGATAATCAAGTCCTGTTAGAGCAGTATATAGATGGCCCGGAGTTCACTATTTCTGTGTTACAGGGGCAGGCGTTGCCGTCTATTCGCATGTCTACTCCACATACATTCTATGATTATGCTGCGAAATATCAGGATAATACAACAGAATACTACTGCCCAAGCGGCTTGTCTGAAGAGCAAGAAGCACAGCTAGCAAAACTGGCATCTCGTGCTTTCGACGCTATTTCTGGCAGTGGCTGGGGCAGAATTGATGTAATGCAGGACAACCAAAGGCAATTTTATTTGCTAGAGGCAAACACAGTACCTGGCATGACAGAAAAGAGTTTGGTGCCAAAGGCCGCCAAAGTTGCAGGATTAACATTTGACGAACTGGTGCTAAGTATTCTTTCTACCAGTTTTGATGACATTGCAAACAAGGCGTAAGCGTGGCTGATACCAATGCTAATCAAAATAAGCCTGCTTTAGAAAAAGAAGGCAAAAGCAAAACAGCGGTATGGGGCGGCGTTGCTTTCTTACTGTTTGTTGTTGCAGGATTAGTTTTTGGCGGGCTTAGAGCAAACCAGTATATGCAAGATGAACAGCAAATGCCGGTACAGGTTATCGATTTTTCTGGTGATTATCAGCACATCGATATTACCAAGCTTGAGCGCTTAATACGTAAAGCGCAGCCTGGAAGCTTTTTCGCGCTTGACGTTAACGAGGTGTTTGAACTTGTGGAAGCGCAGCCTTGGGTCTATCGCGCTTCAGTAAGAAAGAAGTGGCCAAATACGTTAAAGATTTATTTGGTTGAGCAGCAGCCTGTTGCGCAATGGAATGAAGATTTGTTGTTAAACCCTTATGGCGATACGTTTAACGACGAAGGCGTGAAGCTGGACTTACCGCGCCTGTACGGTCCGGGGGGCAGTGAAAAAACAGCCCTTGAAGGCTACAACGCGATGCACGCGCTGATTGCGACAACGGATATGATGCTAGACGAGTTGTCGTTAAGCGAACGATTTGCATGGCAAGTGCAGTTGAAAAACGGCATTAAATTGAATTTAGGGCGTCAGGAGTTTATCGATAGGCTACAACGGTTTATTGATGTTTATCCACTTTTGGCGCAACAAGAGAAGGCGGTGAAATACGTCGACCTTCGCTATGACACGGGCGTAGCAGTCGGATGGAAAGACGACAGCGCCACAGATGAAGAGAGTTAAGGAAACCATGTCAAAACCTGCTGAACGCAATTTGATTGTAGGGCTAGATATCGGCACCAGCCAAGTAAAGGCTGTGGTGGGTGAATTACTAGAAGATGATCAAATCAGTATTGTTGGCGTGGGCACCCATGCATCTAAAGGCATGGATAAGGGCGGCGTTAACGATTTAAACCTGGTCGTTAAGTCGGTACAGCGTGCTGTAAACGAGATGGAGTTAATGGCAGATTGCCGTGTGTCTTCAGTTTTCATGTCTATCTCGGGACGACACGTTAAATGCCAAAACGAAAATGGCATGGTACCGATTAACAACCAAGAAGTAACACAAGAGGATGTAGATAACGTTATTCATGCGGCCCGCAGTGTGCCTATTGCTGCAGAACGCCGTTTGCTTCACGTGTTACCTCAAGAGTTTACTATTGATGTACAGGAAGGCATTAAAAACCCTATCGGTATGTCAGGCGTAAGAATGGAAGCTGATGCTCACATTATTACCTGCGCTGATGATATGGCGAAAAACATGGTGAAATGCGTAGAGCGTTGCGAACTCAATGCCGATCAATTGATTTTCTCAGCATTGGCATCAAGTTACGCAGTGTTAACAGACGATGAGCGTGAGCTGGGTGTTTGTGTAGTGGATATCGGTGGCGGCACTATGGATATGGTTATCTATACTGACGGCGCTATACGTCACACCGCAGTTATACCGGTCGCAGGTAATCAAATTACCAGCGACATTGCAAAAATATTTAGAACACCAATCAGCAATGCTGAAGAAATAAAGGTGAATTACGCCTGTGCATTGAAAGATATGGTGAGTATGGAAGACAGTATTGAAGTGCCTAGTGTCGGTGGACGCCCGGCTAGAGTCATGTCTCGCCATACGTTAGCAGAGGTTATTGAGCCTCGCTATCAAGAACTTTTTGAGCTGGTGCATGATGAAATTCGCGCCAGCGGTCTGGAAGAACAAATTGCAGCAGGCCTTGTACTTACTGGTGGTACCGCTAAGATGGAAGGTGCTGTTGAATTTGCTGAAGAACTTTTCCAGATGCCCGTGCGCGTGGGCAAACCCATTAACGTAAAAGGGTTATCTGAATACGTTGATGACGCTGGTTTTGCGACAGTCGTAGGACTGCTGCAATATGGCAAAGTACAATCTGATAATAAGAAGTCCAGTACGCAGAAAACCGGTGAAAGCTTATTTCATCGAGTGCAAAGCTGGTTTAAAGGTGAATTTTAATTTTTTTGGGGGCGCTATAGCTACGGCATTGAGGCTAGCAGGAAGCAATTAGCCTAAGGGAATGACCTGGCGTAGTGTTTAAAAAGACGTACAACCGGAGAGTAAGTATGTTCGAATTAATGGATAGTCACGGCGAAGAAGCCGTAATAAAAGTCATCGGTGTCGGTGGTGGCGGTGGTAATGCCGTTGAGCACATGGTGTCTCACAGCATCGAAGGCGTAGAGTTTATTGCAGTTAACACAGACGCACAGGTGCTTCGTAGCTCAAATGCTGACGTTACGCTTCAAATTGGTTCAAGCGTAACCAAAGGATTAGGTGCAGGTGCCGATCCAAATATTGGTCGCGAAGCTGCGCAAGAAGACAGAGAAACCATTCGTCAGGCGTTAGATGGTGCCGATATGGTTTTCATCACTGCCGGTATGGGCGGTGGTACAGGAACGGGAGCTGCGCCAGAAGTCGCTAAGATTGCCCGTGAAATGGGTATTTTAACGGTAGCCGTGGTTACTAAGCCGTTCCCATTTGAAGGTAAAAAACGTACCTCTTTCGCAGAGCAAGGCACGGTAGAGCTTGCTAACAACGTTGACTCGTTAATTACCATTCCTAATGAAAAGTTACTAAAAGTCATGGGGCCAGGTACGCCATTGCTGCAAGCGTTTAGCGCAGCAAATGATGTACTACGCGGTGCGGTTCAAGGCATTGCCGAGTTAATTACCCGCCCTGGTTTGATCAACGTCGACTTTGCAGACGTACGTACTGTTATGTCTGAGATGGGTAAAGCCATGATGGGTAGCGGTGCAGCAAGTGGTCCAGACCGTGCTGAAGAAGCAGCAGAAGCAGCAATTGCCAGCCCATTGCTTGAAGATATCGACCTGTCAGGTGCGCGCGGAATTCTTGTTAATATCACGGCAGGACCAGATTTCGCTATTGACGAGTTTGAAACTGTAGGTAATGCGGTTAAAGCATTCGCATCTGAAAACGCGACAGTTGTTGTAGGTACCGTTATCGATATGGAAATGACAGATGAACTTCGCGTAACGGTTGTTGCAACCGGTATTGGCGCAGAGCGCAAGCCTGACATTTCATTGGTAAGCTCTGAAGGTTCTCGCCTTACAACGCCAGCAAAAGAATACGGTAGTGCACAAACAAGTGAGCCGCGTTCAGCTGTAGGTGGTACAGAGGGTAACCAAGCGCTTAAAGCCGATGATAGTGCACAGCCAGACAACGATTTGGAGTATTTGGATATTCCTGCGTTTCTTCGCAAACAGGCAGACTAATTTAGCTGCCTGAAAAGGAAGGGAATTATTTTACGTTTGTGTTGTCTCACTTGTTAAGGTGTATTTACACGACGTGATAAATTCGCGTGAAAGGGTCAAAAAAATTCGCAATCTGACTGAGTGAAATCCGTCAGAACGGGTGCTTTTTGACATGTGAGTAATAACTCACTATAATTCGCGCCCGCTTTTTTAATAGGTAAAAGCTTAAGCACATGATTAGACAACGTACAATCAAGCAATCGGTTCAAGAAACCGGAATTGGGCTTCATAAAGGGGAAAAGGTCACAATGACTCTCCGACCTGCGCCAGCAAACACGGGTATCGTGTTTAGGCGTGTTGACCTTGAACCACATGTTGACATACCTTCGCGTGCGAACGCGGTAGGTAACACCATGCTGTGTACGTGTCTTAATAACGAAGATGGTGTGACTATCCAAACGGTAGAACATTTAGCCTCTGCGTTAGCAGGCTTAGGTATCGACAATATTATTGTTGAAGTAGACAGTAACGAGCTACCAATTATGGACGGAAGTGCTAGCCCGTTTGTATTTTTGCTTCAATCTGCCGGTATTGAAGAACTGAATGCGCCTAAGCAATTTATCCGTATTAAAAAGCCTGTTCGCGTAGAAGAGGGCGATAAGTGGGCCGAATTAGTGCCCTATGACGGTTTCCGCGTTGACTTCCAAATTGACTTTGATCACCCGGTGATTAGCCAAACTCGTCAGCATATGACTATGGACTTTGATTCATGCTCGTATGTTAATGAAGTGAGCCGTGCTCGTACCTTCGGCTTCATGCGCGATTTGGAGTACATGAATGCCAATAACCTAGCATTAGGTGGCAGCATGGAAAACGCGGTAGCGTTAGATGAATTTCGCGTATTGAACCCAGAAGGATTACGTTACGATGACGAATTCTTGAAGCATAAAATATTGGATGCTATCGGTGATTTGTATCTTGGCGGCCATAGCTTAATTGGTGAATTGCGCGCATATAAAACGGGCCATGGCTTGAACAACAAGTTATTAAACGCTGTACTGGCACAGAAAGAGTGTTGGGAGTTTGTGACGTACGACTCGCAGGAAACTGCACCAATTCGTTATGCTCAACCCGCGCTAGCGTAGAAATTTAGAAAAGCCGCCTAACGGGCGGCTTTTTTTCATATGGCAATTACTGTAATAAATGATACAGTAGCCGAATAATTAATATAAATTTCACCCTTGTGACACAAAAATCATCAGTTGAAGGTACTCGCCTTTGGCTAAAAACACATTTGCAAAGGCGTGAAACAGAAATTTTCTTCGTGGTATGAGACTAACAATTACATTAGCAGGTAAAAATAAACGTTACAGGCACAGTATTAGTGTCCGTACGCTTGTGAGCGCAACCGTGCTCTCATCTATTTTTATGCTGGTCTCGAGTCGCTCAACGGAATCGATGTCTGAAGATATTTCTCGTGTGCGCTTAGCGCAAACTGAAGTTAGTGAAAATAAAAAAGACGTTGAAGCACTTAAGCAACAAACCACAGTTAAACTAAAAGCTTTGCTTTCTTACGTAGCAGAATTATCGGCTCAGGCCACGCTACTTGATGAGAAGGGCAAGCAAATCGCAACAGAATTAGGTATGTCAGCGGCTGACCTGGACGCTTTCGTACCGGTATCGATACCGGATAACCTCCATAACGACCCCATCCTTCATGAAATAGCCAAACTAGAGCAATCGCTTGATTTAAAGTCTCAACAGTTGTCTATGCTTGAAAGTTTGGTGCGGGGTCACCATATCAACGAACAGAGCCAATTATCTGGTCGTCCGATAGAGTCAGGGTGGTTGTCTTCTTATTATGGTATGCGGGCCGACCCGTTTACTGGCGAACCTACTATGCATAAAGGTTTAGACTTCGCGGGTAAAGCAGGTGAGCACGTTGTGGCAACGGCCGCGGGCATTGTGACCTGGGCGGGTGAACGCAGCGGCTACGGCCAACTAGTAGAAATTGATCACGGTGATGGTTTTGTTACCCGATACGGACACAACAATACCCTTACTGTTTCAATAGGCGATGTGGTAACCAAAGGGGAACCTATCGCAAAAATGGGCAATACGGGGCGCTCTACGGGCGTTCATGTTCACTACGAAGTAATAAGAAACGGAAAACAAGTCGATCCTCTGCCTTTCGTTTACAAAAAGTAGACTAGGTAGCAGCCAGGTAATTCACGTTAACAAGGCCTTTTTAGCAAAGGTAGTGTGTAACGATGAAGCATAATTTTAGAACATCGCCAAATACAACAGGGTACTGTTGTGTTTTATACGTTTAATGTAGCTGTGCACGCTGTACGGCGCCTCGACAAGTATTGGAATAAAAAAGCTAATGTTTTCAAGCATCCTTCGAAAAGTATTCGGTAGTAGAAACGACCGACTATTAAAAAAATTACGCAAAAACGTAGATGCCATTAATGCACTGGAAGCAGAATATGAAAAGCTTTCCGATGAGGCGCTAAAGGCTAAAACTGACGAATTTAAAGCTCGTATCGAGAAGGGTGAAAGCCTAGATAGTCTTCTAGTCGAAGCTTTTGCAACGGTGCGTGAAGCCAGTAAACGTGTTTATGGCATGCGCCACTTCGACGTGCAAATGCTAGGTGGTCAAGTACTGCACGAAGGTAAAATCTCAGAAATGCGTACAGGTGAAGGTAAAACCCTTACGGCTACTTTGCCAACTTACCTTAACGCACTATCGGGCAAAGGTGTTCACGTTGTTACCGTAAATGACTACCTAGCACGTCGTGATGCTGAGTGGAGTAATCAATTATTCATGTTTTTAGGTATGCGTGTAGGTTGCAACGTACCGGGCATGTCACCCGAGCAAAAGCGCGACGCTTACCAAGCAGATGTTACCTACGGTACCAACAACGAGTTTGGTTTTGACTACCTGCGTGACAATATGGCGTTTAGCCCTCAAGACCGCGTTCAGCGCCCGCTTAATTATGCTGTAGTGGATGAAGTTGACTCAATTCTTATCGACGAAGCCCGTACGCCCCTAATCATCTCTGGTCAGGCTGAAGATAGCTCAGAGCTTTACCGTCGTATTAACGTCATTATTCCTAAACTTGTTCAGCAAGAAAAAGAAGATGAAGAAGGTCAGGAAGGTGACGGCGATTACACTATTGACCTAAAAGCAAAGCAGATCCATCTAACCGAGCGTGGTCAAATTCATGTAGAAGAAATTCTTCATGAAGAAGGTATGCTTCCAGAAGGCGAGTCACTGTTTGCTGCAGGCAACATCTCACTACTTCATCACATCAATGCTGCACTTCGTGCGCATAAGCTATTTGCCAAAGATGTTGACTACATCGTTAAAGAAGATCAGATCGTAATCGTTGATGAGCATACGGGCCGCACAATGGAAGGTCGACGTTGGTCTGAAGGTTTACACCAAGCCGTAGAAGCGAAAGAAGGGGTTCGTATTCAAAACGAAAACCAGACCCTAGCGTCAATTACGTTCCAGAATTACTTCCGCTTGTACAACAAGCTTGCGGGTATGACAGGTACTGCCGACACAGAAGCTTTCGAATTTAATCATATTTACGGCTTAGAAACGGTAGTAATTCCAACAAACCGCCCTATGCAGCGTAAAGACAATGCAGACCTAATTTACCTAACTGCAGAAGAGAAATACGAAGCCATTGTTGAAGACATTAAAGAGTGTGTTAAACGAGGACAGCCCACGCTTGTAGGTACGGTTTCTATTGAGAACTCAGAGCTCATTTCTCGTATTCTTAAAAAATCGAAAATCCCTCATAAGGTACTAAACGCTAAGTTCCACGAACATGAAGCCGATATTGTTGCGCAGGCTGGTAAGCCTGGTGCTGTAACCATTGCGACTAACATGGCTGGCCGTGGTACCGATATCGTATTAGGTGGTAACTGGCAGGCTGAGCTAGAGAAAATTGAAAATCCGACTGAAGCGCAAATTGAAAAAGTAAAAGCGGCATGGAAAGAAAGTCATGACGCAGTTCTAGCGTCAGGCGGTCTTCACATTATTGGTACAGAGCGTCACGAATCTCGTCGTATTGATAACCAACTTCGTGGTCGATCAGGCCGTCAGGGAGACCCGGGTTCAAGCCGTTTCTACCTTTCATTAGACGACGCCCTAATGCGTATATTTGCCTCTGAAAAGATGGGCAATATGATGAAGCGTTTAGGTATGGAGCGTGGTGAAGCGATTGAGCACCCTTGGGTAACACGGGCTATTGAAAATGCGCAACGCAAAGTAGAAGGCCGTAACTTCGATATTCGTAAACAATTACTTGAATACGATGATGTAGCTAACGATCAGCGTAAAGTCATTTACGAACAACGTAATGAGCTTCTTGATGAAGGCGATATCAGCGAAACTATCGCTGCTATCCGTGAAGATGTTATCTCAGGTGTAGTAGACGAATACATTCCACCTCAATCTCTGGAAGAAATGTGGGACGTGAGCGGCCTAGAAGAGCGCATGCGTGCTGACTTTGCGGTAGATCTGCCTATTAAGACATGGCTTGAAAATGATGACAAACTGTATGAAGAGAAGCTGCGTGAGCGTATTTTAGGCGAAGTGGTAAGTGCCTATAAGCAAAAAGAAGAGGTTGTGGGTGAACAGGTGCTACGCCAGTTCGAGAAAGCGGTAATGCTGCAAAACTTAGACAGCCACTGGAAAGAGCATTTGGCGGCAATGGACCACCTACGTCAAGGTATTCACCTTCGTGGCTATGCACAGAAAAATCCTAAGCAAGAGTATAAGCGTGAATCGTTTGAATTGTTCTCGCAAATGCTAGAAGCACTTAAGGTTGAGGTTATAACCATTCTTGCCCGCGTTAAGGTACAAGCCGAAGAAGACGTGCAAAAAGTAGAAGAGCAACGTCGTCAGGCTGACGATGTTCCTAAAAACTTCGAACACGAAGAAGCAAACGCTGCGCCTGAAGAGGCAAGTGACAAAGTACGTACGCAAGTTCGTGAAGGCGCTAAAGTAGGTCGTAACGACCCTTGCCCTTGTGGTTCTGGTAAGAAATACAAGCAGTGTCACGGTAAGCTTAAGTAATGAAAGTAGTACATGTTGCTGTGGGCGTAATCGCCCGCGGCGATGAAATATTCATTACCCTTCGCCCAGACAATGTTCATCAAGGCGGTAAGTGGGAATTTCCTGGCGGTAAAGTGGAAGAAGGTGAAAGCGTGCTTCAGGCATTAAAGCGTGAGCTTGCTGAAGAAGTAGGGATTAGCGTGAACCGCAGCGAACCTGTTATTGTTATCACCCATGATTATGGCGATAAGCAAGTTAAGCTAGACGTCCATCGCGTTTATGACTTTACCGGTGAGCCTCATGGTAAAGAGGGGCAGCAGTCTCGATGGGTTAATGTAAAGGCACTTAACGCCGAAGACTTTCCAGAAGCGAATGTTCCCATTATAAAAGCATTGCAGTAACAAAAAATGGCCACATCAAAATGTGGCCATTTTTTATTCACTCTCTGACGTGCCTTGAGCATAGTTTTAACGCAAAGTTAAACACATTATGTCTTCAAAGCAGCGTTATGCTCATTAACCACTTTCTCAATTAGGAGGCGCGCTCATGCAGACCTGAACGCCCCTTCAGCGCGTCGCTGCCTACAGCTACTACAAGTCAATACGTTCAGACGTGGCAAACGCAACATCCAGTTTGAAATACGCCGCTTCGTTGATGAAATGAGGGTAGGTTTCATTTTTACCCTCCCAAAGAACATCTTTGCCATCAAAGGTTCTAAACATGGGAGAGCCTGGTAACAAGGGCTTAAAGTCATTGTCTTGTAATGAATGATGAACCATAGCGGTGCGCTTGCCATTTTTATCTAAAGGAAAATTGATGTTTTCCCCCAAGCGAAACGCTTCACACCTTGGTAGTGCGTCCGTTTTTATTTCTTGATTATTATAGGCTACACAAAAATCTAAAATGGCTTCAGCCATAGTTTGTGTTAAAAGGTACACATCTTCTCGCAACACACCTTGAGGCTGTCCACCAACCTCAATCATTACGCCTTTCTTACCGGTAGTACACATATAGCCGTGCTCAAGATAAGGTTTCTCATCTTCCACCAATATATTTGCTTCAGGCATTTGCTGCTTAACGAACCGCGCTAGCTGGATATGAAACTCATCCGCTTCTAAAATTATCAGCGTAGCGCCCATCTCGCTAGTGGTGTTGTGAATATCAATAACAAAGTCGGTATTTGAGTCGCCTTTTGGACCAAATTTCTCATTCAAAGATTTGGCAAGTACCGCTTCTTTGGAAGAGTTATCACTGGCTAAACCCTCGAAGGTAAACTGCCTATTTAAGTCTTCTTCTACAAAGCGCACGTTAGCAGCAAGGGCTGCTTCGTTGGCTATGCTTAATGAAACATTAAGCTCACTAAATCGCGAAGGTAGCCCAAACTGTTGCCAGTTTTGAATAAGCTGAATACCACTGGTTTCATTGCCATGAGTTCCACCAACAAGCGCGATAGAGTTAAACATTACTATTCCTTTTTACTAGTGTGAAGAAGCGGTAGGTCAGTGTATATATAAGAGCCCAGATAGGCCCAGATGGGTCTAAACAAGGCATGAAAGGCTATCGCTAGCTATTTAAGCTTAGCCTAAGATTTTGCCAGCAATATACCCATATTATAATGAGAAGCCATTCAGCTTCCTTTCAACTACCTGACTCTGAACTACCTGATTCTGAATGACTTGATACTACACCAAGGAATCGGGGACGAAAACACGTCAGCACGCGAATTTACTTAATTAGGTATCGTCTATTATCGGAAAAAGTGTTTAGCCACTTAGTGTTTAAAGAAGTCATCAGACTGCTGCGCCAACATTGCCTCAATTTCTTCTACATCAATATGTTTGGGCGTGGCATCTTCTGCTGGCTTACCGGTAATTTTTCTATCTTCTGCTGCCCACTCACCTAGGTCGATAAGCTGACACTTCTTGCTACAAAAAGGGCGATATTCGCTTGTTGGCGCCCAAACAACTTGTTTGGCACAAATAGGACATTTCACTTCCATAATAGACTCCAGTGAAATACGTCTTTGCGGTAGCGTTAAAAAGAATTAACGCTATCCAAGACGAAAAATATTGAATAAGAACGAAGTTTAGCAGGCCGCTAAACGAAACTGAATACTGTTTTCCACCGCGCCGGTTTGCCCTTCTTGCGGCGAAAACAACATAAAACGTAGGGCGTAACGGTATTTATTCCCGCTTAATGTTGGGTAATAGCCTTCATCTACACTACATTTTACGCGAATAAGTTCGTTTTTGTCTTCCGCAGCGCCTTGGTAAAAGCCGTTATCTGCCACCGCGTTTACAAACTGGCCTCGCTCGCGAATAAACGATAAGCTGACCGCAATAGCATCGTCAAGAAGCCCTAGGGTGTCTAACCATTGTGCAATTTCAGTTTGCCGCTGTTCGAGTGGTTGCTGTAACCAGAAGTGTAAATTAGGCAGGTCGAAACTACATGCGCCACCGGGTATGGCAAACCGCTGTCTTATGGCGCTTAGCAATTTATCGTCTTTCAGTATGCTACCAAAACGGCGATCAGTCTTAAGCTTTTGCCTCAAGGTGAGTACGGTTTTTAAGGCTTGCTCTAAGGCCGTACTGTCTATTTTGGGGTGCTTAGACCAGTACACCAAATTCTTTTCGTGTGCATCAAGATCTTTAGTTAAGTCTGAGCGAAGGTCGAGCCTTTCTATAAGGTCGAGAAGTTCAAAAAGTTGCTCAAAGAAAACAAGTTGAAGATGAGTGTGTTCTGACTTCGCGGTAATTTTAAGTTGCCCAAGCAGCTGCTCAACACGTAAATAGTTACGTACTTTTTCCTTTAGTGGAAACTCGAATACAGCGCTACCCATGGAACCCCTTAAAACACATAGACTTAAACAAACTGCACTACGAACTAATAGGGCAGCGAATTACAACAAGCCTAAAGCATCAAGGCATTTAAGCCAAGTCTACTTGTTCGTCAAATGCTTACTTTGACGCCATTTGGTCAAAAAAGTTTCAAAAAGCGGCTTTTAGTCTATAAAAGGGTTGTCATAGGGAAGTATTGTCGAAACAGTAAGAGTAAACAAGAAAGGCCGATGTAAAGTGGTTTGGTATCACGTAAACCACTTACGTTTAGGCTAAAGCAAGGCATAGTAGCTTCTGGTGTAGTGCAGACACTTGACTGGCAAGTGCTTCCAACGTCGTGCTGTTATCAAGTACGTCGTTTGCCGCATCAACACGTTCTTTACGTGAAGCCTGCGACGCCATAATACTTTTTATAGTTTGTTCTGTGCTGCCGTCCCGTTTTAATGCGCGTTCAAGCTGCAGTGTTTCTGGACAATCTACCACCACAACATGGTTGCACATTTCAGTTAATTTGTTTTCAACAAGTAAGGGCACAGATAAAATGCAATAGGGTGATGTTGACTCGCTGATCAGCTGCTGCATACGAGAGCGAATAAGGGGGTGGAGCAAACCGTTTAACCAATGCTTTTCTTCTTCGGCGGCAAATACTTTTTCGCGAAGGGCGGCGCGATTAAGGCTTCCATCTTCTAGCAAAATCGTTTCACCAAAATGCTCGGCAATCTGCCGTAAGCCTTCTGAACCTACTTCAACAACGTCACGTGCGACTTCGTCAGCATCAACAGTATCAATACCCAGGTTTTCAAAAATGGCGGTTGCTGCCGATTTACCGCTCCCTATACCGCCGGTAAGGCCCACTACGAACACGTCTTGTTTATTCATATCAACTAAACCTTGTTGTTAAAGCACGTAGCCGAGATAGGTAGTGATGATTGCATCTTTAAAAAGCAGAGTTAGCCAGCCTGCCACAGCAAGGTAGGGGCCAAAAGGAATCGCTAACGATTTGCCTTTATTCTGAATGGTCATAATGAGTATGCCTGCGATAGCACCCACAAATGAGGACAGTAAAATAATGACAGGTAACCCCTGCCAGCCAGTAAATGCCCCAAGCGCTGCAAGCAGTTTGAAATCGCCATAGCCCATGCCTTCCTTGCCCGTAGCTAATTTAAATAGCCAATAGACAGACCATAAGCTTAAATAGCCGGCAGCAGCACCGATAATGGCATCGGTAGTGCCAACAAATATGTTTTGAGTACTTAACAGTAATCCTAGCCAAAGCAGGGGGAGGGTTAACTGGTCGGGTAGCAGCATTTTATCTAAGTCGATAAACAGCAGTGCAACAAGCATATAAGTGAAAAACACTGCCCATAGTGCTTGAGAGGTCACGCCAAATTGATACGCTGCGAAGGTACAGGCAATGGCCGTGAAAAGCTCAACAAGCGGATAGCGTATTGAAATGCCTACTTTGCATTTGGCACATTTGCCTTTAAGAAACAGGTAGCTAATAACAGGAATATTTTCCCACGCGCGAATTTTGTGGCCGCAGCTTGGGCAGGTACTGTCTGGCTTTACCAGATTGAACGTTTCTGCGGAGGTGGTTGGATTGCTACCAGCAGATATACTGGCGTTGTTATTTTCACCGCCATTTGCGCTATCACTAAAATAGCTTTCATACTCTTGCTGCCAACTGCGTTCCATCATAATGGGCAGTCGATAAATCACTACGTTCAAGAAGCTGCCCACCATTAAGCTTACAAAGAAAACGAGAGAATAAAATACAGCAGGGTAGAGCTGACTAAGCGTTATTATGGCGTCCATGAAGTGCAGGTCTTTTTAGTTTTAATAGTGGTTGGAAAAGTCGGGTTTTAAACCTTGTTAATGAGCGCCACTAAAAGCGCCGCCCAAATCGCTAGTATTTATAGAGCTAGCACTCTTAAAGCTAACAATCACAAATCTAGCGATATGTGCAAGTTATACCACGTTACCCATTTCGAATATAGGTAAGTACATAGCTACAATCAAGCCGCCAATAACCACACCGAGTACGGCCATGATCATGGGTTCAAGTAAACTGGTTAACCCGTCTACCATGTCATCAACTTCTGCTTCGTAAATGGTGGCAATTTTGCTCAGCATTTCGTCAACGGCACCCGATTCCTCACCAATGGCAATCATTTGCGTCACCATGTCAGGAAACACTTGAGTTGCGCGCATGGCCACATGCATTGGCATACCGCCGGCCACTTCTTTTCGTATATACAAAATGGCATCGCGATAGACTGCATTACCAGACGCACCTGCGGCAGATTCAAGAGCGCCTATTAGCGGAACACCTGCCGCAAAAGTAGTTGCAAGGGTACGGGTAAAGCGAGCAATACTGGCTTTTTTAAGTATTTCACCAATAACCGGAATTTTTAAAATATTACGATCCACCGTATCGCGCAGCTTTTGGCTACGTCTGTGTGCACGCACAAACATAAAGCCCGCTGCTGCCACACCCATGGCAATAAAAATACCGTAGTCTTGCACAAATCGCGAAATAGCCAGCACAAACAGAGTGAACGCGGGAAGCTCTGCGCCAAAACTACTAAAGATTTCTTCAAACTGAGGCACAACGAAAACAAGAAGGATAGTCGTAACAATAAAAGCAACAACCAAAACTGCGATAGGGTAAAACATCGCTTTTTTGATCTTTGATTTTAGTGCTTCAGCTTTTTCCTTGTATGTCGCAATTCGGTCGTAAATGGTTTCAAGGGCGCCAGATTGCTCGCCGGTATAAACCAAATCACAGTATAGATCATCGAAATAAAGGGGATGTTTTCTGAGTGCTGAAGAAAGCGGATTACCCGATTTTACTTCTTCGGTAATCTCACCTAAGAGTTTCCTCATCGATGCATTTGCGTGGCCCTGTGCGATCATTTCCAGAGACTGAATAAGAGTAACCCCTGCGGCCAGCATGGTTGCAATTTGTCGTGATATAACAGATATATCGGCAGGTTTTATTTTTTGCGCTCTGCCAAAAAGTGGTTTAGCGAGTTTTTTTACTTTGTTCGCAGAAATGCCTTGCCGACGCAAAAGGTTTTTAGCCTCTGAAAGTGAGGTAGCGGAAATTTCACCTTTACGAGATTGTCCATTCCTGTCTTTTCCTTGCCAATTAAAGGTTGCCGTTGCTTTTGCCATTTAGCGATCTCAATTGTTTCGTTAAATTAGAGGTGTAGAAAAACAAAAACCCGACAAAAGTCGGGTTTTCCTATTTTCCATTTACTTTCAGCATAGGCCTTTAGCTACACAGCCGCCTGTCGTTGCCCATGTCACAGCGCCATTGGCGATGGTTCCAGTTAACACTAAGGTATCTGCAGCTTCGATACCGCTTACTGCGTTAGGCACTACAGTAACGGTGTAGCCAGCCGCGGCAGAGCCACCTAATGTGATAGAATCGACAGTCGGCGCATTTTCCCATCCAGCATTTACAGTGATGCCGCTGCAATCTGCCGGCACACCGGTTTGAGCACAAACTTCAACAGCAGTTTTAGCAGCGCTAGCGGCTGAAATCACTTCACTGTAAGTCGCACGTGCAGTATAAGTCTGATAAGCAGGCAATGCGATTGCTGCAAGAATACCGATGATTGCAACAACAATCATTAGTTCGATAAGGGTGAAACCTTTTTGGTTTTTGTTATTCATGTTCATCATGGTTTATCTCCGGGACGTTTATAACACGTAAAGTTTAAAATATAATTCAAATTGACGTTTATACCCGAGTCGTCCTTGTCAACGCCCCTGGTACTTGATACTCAGTATAGAATTTTTTTTGTCACTAACAAGTATAGGCAAATATACGTATGTCTAGCTTTTGCAGTATGACATGAATAGCTGCACTATGGCAGGCGCGATCACTTGTACTTTCGTATAAAAGTTAATGACTTATCTACGTATATCTATCTATACACAGAAAAACATGACGAGAAATTACTGGGGATCTTCGTGAGTTCTAGTATTTTTGAACATACTACAACTCACGCTTTTTTCTTCGCGGCTAGCTAAGGTGTTGACACCGAGTTAGCTGACTAAAACGTCTTACAAACTACTTTTCTACGACAGAGTAATTCGAAGCGACAAATCAATGGCCTGAACATGTTTAGTTAACGCGCCAGATGAAATGTAATCTACGCCCAATTGTGCAAGCGACGCCAGTCGTTCATCAGTAATGTTTCCTGATACTTCCAGTTTACATTGACCTTTGTTGAGCGCTACTGCCTGTTGGATCTGTTCGTTAGAAAAATTATCTAGCATCACAATATCGACACCTGCACTAAGAGCTTGTTCAAATTCTGCTAGATTCTCAACCTCTACTTCAACAGGTTTGCCTGGCATCATGGTTTTCGCTCGGCTGACCGCTTTTTCGATATTGCCGCAAGAAAAGATGTGGTTTTCTTTAATTAGAAACGCATCGAACAAGCCTACGCGATGGTTTTGGCCGCCGCCGCAACGCACGGCATATTTTTGTGCATAACGAAGGCCCGGCAGAGTTTTTCGAGTGTCTAGAATTTTTGTATTAGAGCCGTCTAAAAACTTGGCGTAAAAAGCTGTCATGGTTGAGGTTGCAGAAAGGGTCTGTAAAAAGTTAAGTGCTGTACGTTCTGCAGTTAATATAGCGCGCGCAGAACCTTCTAAACTTACTAATACCGTGTCGGCATGAACCTTGTCGCCATCTTTTACATGCCAGGTTAGCGACACAGACTCATCGATAAGTGCAAATGCTTGGTTCGCCCAAGCAATTCCGCAAATCACGCAAGGCTCGCGGGTAATAATAGTGGCTTTTGCATTAACGCTTTCATCTATCAGGTTTGCGGTAATGTCGTTTGCAGCATTTAATTCGCCGCCAAGATCTTCAATAAGCGCGTTTGATACTTGCTCTCGAATCGCCTGCATATCTGGTGATGTCATCTTCATCGCTTTTATCTATGCTATTTATGTATTTAAAGGGTACGCAATATTAACCAATCTCCGCGCTGAGTAAACTCTAATTGGCGAAGAACGCTCATTCCAAGCAGTATATGGTTATCTTGCATACCTGGATTTAGGTTTGCGTCTACATTACGCACCACAATTTCACCAATGCGCAAGGTATCAATGGTGGATTCGGCGACTCTTACCACGCCGTTAGCTGTACTAGCCAGTCCTTCAAGTCCTGCCTTAAGCTGCAACTTGTTGGCTAAGTGAGCAGGCACAGCCACGTCAGTGGCGCCAGTATCAACAAGAAATACCACTTCCTCACCGTTGATATAGCCTGTCGTTACATAGTGACCTTGACGATTTTGCTTAAGGCGTACCTCAGTTTGCGATCCAATACGTTCGGACGCAGGCTCGCTGTTCGGGTTTATTTGTTTTTCTAGTAAGTCAGAGAAGACAAAAACAAGTAACCCGAAACCGCAAATCCATGCAAGGGCAACCATCCATTTGCCCGCTGAGGTCGTGGGATCTTGTTGTTCATTCATGTTTTTACCTTATTGATAAATGCCTTACGCATAACAGAGATGCACTGTTTACCAATCACGCTCTTATAAAAGCTGCCGATTAAAACAGTGGCATAAAATATTGAGCTAGCAACGGCATGTAGCACTTCTAGCCCTATACACTTATATCCCTATACAATGTAGGCTATAAAACAGAAAATCAATTAGCGAAGCAAATACTATGGTGCTTTACAATAAAGCGAAGTACACCCTAAGTCCGCATTATGATGCTCGCCCTGACGATACAGATGTCAGTTTGCTAGTTATACACAATATTTCATTGCCGCCTTCACAGTTTGGCACTGCTGGCATTCGCCAATTATTTACCGGTACGCTTAACCCAGATGAACACCCCTTCTATAAAGAAATTGCGGGTTTGCGGGTATCTGCCCATTGTGTGATTTATCGAACCGGTGAAGTAGAGCAATTTGTTCCCTTTGAACAAAGAGCGTGGCACGCAGGCTTTTCTACTTTTCAAGGGCGCAGCCGTTGCAACGACTATGCTATCGGCATTGAATTGGAAGGCACTGATACGCTTCCTTTTACCGATGCGCAGTATCAGACACTAGGCGAACTTACTGATTTTATTACAACACACTATCCTCGGATCTCTTTAGGGCGTATCGTAGGTCATAATGATATTGCGCCGGGGCGAAAAACTGACCCAGGTGTTGCTTTCGATTGGGCAAGATACAGAATGCACGTTGCTGGGTTATGTACTTTAATTAATCGAGACCGATGAAAAAAAGGGGAACGCGATACCTATGATGTTAATGAGCTTGCTATTGGTTCTCAGCCTAGAACGGTTGATAACAAAAACACCTAATTGGCATATCGAAAAATATGCTGCTCAATACCGTAGTTTTCTTCAAAATAAAGGCTTAATTAAGGCTCGAGAAAAAGATGAGGGTAGTGAAGAGGAGAGTGATAAAACGTCTTCTTTAGCGCTTTATTTTTACCTTTTGTTTCCCGCGTTACTGCTTGGGGTAATTGAGTACTGGGTGCTTGGCGCATTCCTTACTTTTATTGAGCAGAGTGTTGTATTATTTATCTGTATTGGCTGCCCTGTATTGCGAGCGGTTTATAAGAACTTCTTAAATGCCGCCGAACGTGGCGACTTACAGGCCTGCAGCATGTATACAGACCAGTTAGGTCATTGTGCAAGTCAAACTGAAAGCGACGGTACAGCAGGCGCAGAAGGAAAGAGCTTTGGTCAGCACCTTACTTGGCTTAACTATCAGCATTATGCTGCAGTAATGCTGTGGTTTATCGCGTTTGGTGCGCCGGGTGCATTGTTTTATAGCTTGAGTCGAAGTACGACTGAAGCATTGTGTGACGCAGACCACCCTTTAAAAGCGGCTGCAGGAAGGCTGATGTTTGCCCTTGATTATATCCCTGTTCGCGTGACGACTTTTGGCATGTTGATGATGGGACATTTTTCCCGAGCATTACCTGAGTGGCTAAAACATGCCCTTCAATTCGATGTACCCGCCTATGATGTGCTTACTCGTATATCGGCTAAGGCAGAAGTGCTAACGCCTGATGAGCATCTAAAACAGGCTGAAAATGCAGCGGTAGAACCGAAAGTATTAGTAAAGTTAGCAAAACGTAATGTTATTTTTCTGCTTGTAATAACGGCAGGGTTAACCCTTGTAGGAAGCTTGGCATAATCATTATTTTTAACATTTACTATCTTGCTAAGCCTAAAAGAACGTTTGGTCTATTTATTTATTGTAGATAGATCAAACGCTCGCACCGCAACAGCTTCACATTCTGCCTCATCAGACCAGTTGCTCTTCACCCACTTTTCTTAACAAATTCAACAATAAAGCTTAACACCCTGCAAATCGCACTATGTTTGCTATGCTTGAGAGTATTTACCTCGAAATCGATCTGCCTTAAACTAGATAGGTAAAATGGTATTACCAATTGTGTTTGTGTTTAAATTTTCCATGATTATTTTTTACATTCACCGCTGTTATGACGCCTTTGTTGTTATAAAAGCATGGTTTAGATAGAAGGATACGTTGAGCGCATGCGTCAGCAGCGAAAAAAACTCTCTGATGTGATTACCGAGCAACTCGAGTCAATGATACTCGACGGTACGTTATTGGCAGGTCAGAAATTACCGCCGGAAAGAGAATTAGCGCTTGAATTTGACGTATCACGTCCATCGCTGCGAGAAGCCATTGGTAACTTACAGGCGCGTGGGTTGGTAGAGCGCAAGCAAGGCGGCGGTACGTTTGTAAACCGCAACTTGAATTCGGCTATGACCGACCCGCTAATGGACCTTGTTAGCCAGCGACCTGAAACACAATTTGACTTGCTTGAATTTCGTCATGCCCTTGAAGGAATGTCGGCGTACTATGCAGCACTTCGCGGGCAACCAGAAGATTATGACGCGCTAAAGCAAGCACTCAATGAACTACCCACCCCTAAAGCACACGAAAGTAAACGTGCGCAAGCCGAGGCGTTAGGGAAGTTCTATATCATTATGGCAAGGGCATCGCACAATATGGTGCTGTTGCACGTAATGAGCACCATGCAAAGCATGCTGGTGGACAATATTGAACGAAACTTTGACATGTTGGCTGCACACCCCGAAGCGGTTGAAGACATCGCGAAGCAGCGTCGTGAAATTGTAGAAGCTATTGCTTCTCGCGACCCTGAGGCGGCACGCCAGGCATGTAATACGCATTTGGCGTTTATTGAAAAAACGCTATTAACCATTAATCAACGGGATACTCGAGTACAGCGAGCGTTACGTCGATTAGAAATTTAGTTATTTAGCCTTAGCTAAATAGATACAGGTTTGAATAACTATTCATTCGCAGAGGCCGCTCAGGTTTTACCTGTGCCACTGCAAAAGCAGGTGAGCCAGATTGGGTCACTGTGAGTACAACGTAATTTAGTTTTCCTTCTTTTAGCGCTTTTAAGATTAAGGGCAATGCTAAGGGAGGATTTTCTATAAGCAAAAAATAGGATGGCACCATGTCTGATATGATGCACCAAGATGTAGATCCTCAAGAAACTAAAGAGTGGATTGATGCGCTTGAGTCGGTTTTAGAAGAGGAGGGCGTAGAACGCGCTCACTATTTACTCGAAAAACTTATTGATAAAGCACGTCGCAGCGGAGCGCACTTACCGTATGACGCTACTACTGCCTACATCAATACTATCCCAGCAGCACAAGAGCCAAAAATGCCTGGCGACTTGACCATCGAAGCACGTATTCGTGCGGCAATTCGCTGGAACGCATTAATGATTGTATTGCGTGCATCTAAGAAAGATCTTGAGCTTGGCGGCCACATTGGTAGCTTCGCATCATCGGCTATGCTTTACGATGTGGGTTTCAACCATTTCTTCAAAGCGCCAAATGAAAATCAAGGCGGCGATTTTATTTTTGCACAGGGCCATATTTCTCCTGGTATCTATGCGCGTTCTTTCATGGAAGGCAACTTAACTGAAGAGCAGTTAAATAACTTCCGCCAAGAGTGCGCAGGTGAAGGTTTATCTTCATATCCTCACCCTCACTTGATGAAAGACTACTGGCAGTTCCCTACTGTATCTATGGGCTTAGGTCCACTTCAAGCTATCTACACAGCACGTTTCCTTAAGTACCTAACAAACCGTGGTATTAAAGACTGTTCAGGTCAGCGCGTATACTGCTATATGGGTGACGGTGAGTGTGATGAGCCAGAGAGCTTGGGTGCAATTGGTCTAGCATCTCGTGAAGGCCTAGATAACCTAACGTTCGTTATCAACTGTAACTTACAGCGCCTAGACGGCCCGGTACGTGGTAACGGCAAAATTATCCAAGAACTTGAAGGTACGTTCCGCGGCGCAGGCTGGGAAGTAGTGAAAGTAATTTGGGGTAGCTACTGGGATGAACTACTTGCACGAGATAAATCTGGCAAGCTAATTCAGCTTATGGGCGAAACCGTAGATGGCGAATATCAAAACTGTAAAGCCAAAGGCGGTAAGTACACTCGTGAGAACTTCTTCAACAAGTACCCTGAAACAGCGGCACTTGTAGCGAATATGTCTGACGATGACATTTGGCGTCTAAACCGCGGTGGGCACGACCCAGTTAAAGTATTCGCGGCTTATCAAAAAGCCATCGACACCAAAGGTCGTCCAACAGTAATCCTTGCCAAAACGGTTAAAGGTTTCGGTTTAGGTTCTTCAGGTGAAGCGCAAAACGTTGCGCACAACGTGAAGAAAATGGAAGTTGATTCAATTAAGCAGTTCCGCGATCGTTTCAACATTCCTGTAGCAGACGAAAAAATTGCTGACCTACCATACTTCAAGTTCGACGAAGATAGCGAAGAAATGAAGTACCTTCGTGCACGTCGTGAAGCGCTAGGTGGTTATCTACCTTCTCGTCGCGAGCAAGCTGAAGAGCAGCTTGAAATTCCTGAGTTGAGCGCATTCGACGCTATCTTAAAAGGTTCAGGCGACCGCCAAGTATCTTCAACAATGACGTTTGTACGTGTGCTTAATGCATTGTTGAAAGACAAGAAAATTGGTAAGCGTGTTGTGCCAATTATCCCTGATGAAGCCCGTACTTTCGGTATGGAAGGCTTGTTCCGTCAAGTGGGTATTTATGCCAACGAAGGTCAAAAATACGTTCCTCAAGATGCAGACCAGGTGGCTTATTATCGCGAAGATAAGAAAGGTCAGGTACTGCAGGAAGGTATTAACGAGCTAGGTGCAATGGCATCGTGGGTAGCGTCAGGTACGTCGTACTCGACGTGTAACGCTACCACTATTCCGTTCTACATCTACTACTCAATGTTTGGTTTCCAACGCGTTGGTGACCTTGCATGGGCAGCGGGCGATAGCCAAGCACGTGGTTTCTTACTAGGTGCAACAGCAGGTAGAACTACGCTTAACGGTGAAGGTCTACAGCACCAAGACGGTCATTCACACGTTCAGGCGAACCTAATTCCTAACTGTATTACTTACGATCCAACATACGGTTATGAAGTAGCGGTTATTGTTCAAGACGGTCTACGTCGCATGTACGGTAACAATGAAAATATTTTCTATTACCTAACGTTGATGAACGAGAACTATCAGCACCCTTCAATGCCAGAAGGTGATGATGTTGCTGAGCAAATCATTAAAGGTATTTACAAGCTAGAGCGTGTTGAAAACGACAAGTCTAAGCTTAACGTACAGCTAATGGGCTCAGGTACTATCTTGAACGAAGTACGTAAAGCGGCACAAATTCTGTGTGAAGACTACAACGTATCGTCTGACGTTTACTCGGTGACCTCGTTCAACGAGCTAGCCCGTGAAGGTCAAGACGTAGCACGTTGGAACATGCTAAACCCAGAAGCTGAGCAAAAAGTACCTTACATTGGTCAGGTTATTACGAAAGACGCAGGCCCTGCGATTTCTGCCACTGACTATGTGAAGAACTACTCAGACCAAGTACGCGCGTTCATTGAAACTGAATACCGCTGCCTAGGTACAGACGGTTTCGGTCGAAGTGACAGCCGTGAAAACTTGCGTACTCACTTTGAAGTTAATGCGTCATACATTGTGGTTGCATCACTTTACGAATTGGCTCAGCGCGGCGACGTTGAGAAGAAAGTGGTAGCAGAAGCCATTAAGCGTTTTGAAATTAACGCTGAAAAACTTAACCCACTTTACGCGTAAGCCAGATAAGGTATTTTACATATGTCAGATATTCAAAAGATTATCGTACCCGACGTAGGCGGTGACGAAGTTGAAGTTATCGAGCTATGTGTTGCCGTAGGCGACAACATTGAAGCCGATGAAGGCGTTGTTACTGTTGAAAGTGACAAGGCGTCAATGGACATTCCAGCACCGTTTGAAGGTGAGATTGTAAGCCTGTCTGTATCAGTAGGCGATAAAATCAAAGAAGGCGATGTGATTGGTGAGATGAAGGTTGCAGGTGGTGATAGTGCCGATGAAAGCGCTTCTGAAGAATCATCTTCAGATAACGCTTCACAAGAAGAAGCGCCTAAAGAAGAAAGCAAGTCAGAGGCAGCACCAGCTGCGTCTGGCGGCAGCGAAGTGATTGAAGTTGCAGTACCTGATATTGGTTCTGACGACGAAGTTGACGTTATCGATGTATTGGTTTCAGTGGGCGACACCATTGAAAAAGAAGATGGACTAATTACCCTTGAGACCGATAAAGCAACCATGGACGTTCCTTCAACGCACGCAGGTACGGTGAAAGAAGTATTCATCAGCACTGGCGATAAAGTGAAAGAAGGTACAGTTGTTATTAAGCTTGAAGTAGCGGGTTCAGACTCGTCTTCAAGTGAATCGGCTTCTAGCGATGCTTCTTCTGAAGCATCTGCACCGGCTGCGCAGGAAAGCGAAAAGCAAGAGTCAGCTCCTGCGGCGTCTGCAAGTAGTGAAACCATCGAAGTAGCTGTGCCTGATATCGGTGAAGACGGTGAAGTTGACGTTATCGATGTGCTTGTATCGGCTGGCGATAACGTTGAGAAAGAAGACGGTCTAATTACGCTAGAAACTGATAAAGCCACCATGGATGTACCTTCAACACATGCAGGTACTATCAAGGAAGTCTTTATCAAAACAGGCGATAAGGTTAAGCAAGGCACATTGGTTGTTAAGCTAGAGACCAGTAGCGGCTCATCAGCACCTAAAGCTGAAAAGTCAGCTGAAGCGCCTAAGCAGGAAGCTGCTAAAAAAGAAGAGCCTAAGCAAGACTCACAGAAAGAAGCCTCGCAAGGTCGCTCTCCTGTGCCTCCAGCGCCAGCTCCGAAAGGCAACGGTAAAGCACATGCGTCGCCTTCGGTTCGCCGCATAGCACGTGAGTTTGGTGTAGACCTTACGTTGGTGAATGGCTCAGGCCCTAAGAACCGTATATTGAAAGAAGACGTTCAGGCTTACGTGAAAGCTGAGCTTGCGAAACCTCGCACAGCAGCAGCTTCTGGCAGCGCGCCAGTGGGCGACAACGTGCTTCAAATTGTGCCGGTTAAACCTGTTGATCACAGCAAGTTTGGTGAAATTGAAGAACAAAAGCTATCTCGTATTCAGAAGATCTCTGGGCCGTTCTTACATCGTAACTGGGCAACTATCCCACACGTTACGCAGTTCGACGAAGCAGATATCACAGAAGTTGAAGAATTCCGTAAAGAGCAAAACGCTTACCACGCGAAAATTAAGTCTGGTCTTAAGATCACGCCACTCGTATTCGTAATGAAAGCGGTAGCGAAAGCCCTTGAGAAATACGAAGTATTTAACTCTTCACTGTCTGACGACGGCGAAAGTTTAATCATCAAGAAGTTCATCAACATTGGTATTGCGGTTGAAACGCCGGGAGGCCTTGTTGTACCTGTTATTCGCGACGTGAATAAGAAAGGTATTGAAGAGCTTTCTCGCGAGCTTATCGAAACATCTAAGAAAGCCCGTGAAGGCAAGCTTAAAGCGGCCGACATGCAGGGCGGTACGTTTACTATCTCTAGCCTAGGTGGTATTGGCGGTACGGCGTTTACGCCTATTGTAAATGCACCAGAAGTCGCCATATTAGGTGTATCTAAGTCTGAGATGAAGCCTAAGTGGAATGGTAAAGAATTCGAGCCGCGCCTAATGGTGCCGCTAAGCTTGTCTTACGACCACCGAGTAATCGATGGTGCAGTAGGTGCAAGATTCTCTACTGAGGTTGCTGCAAACCTAACTGACTTACGCAGAATCATACTTTAAGTAAAAGGTCGAAAAAGTTTACAATATCAGTAACATTTTCGACAATTTTATAAGCCCATTTGGTGGCATTTAGGTTATGCTATTACGTAAAAGTAATAGCATGACCCTACAAGAACAGGATTGAGGTTCACAATGAGCGAAATTAAAACGCAATTGGTGGTACTGGGCGGCGGCCCTGGCGGTTATTCAGCAGCATTCCGTGCGGCTGACTTAGGTATTGAAACAGTTATCGTAGACTCACGCGACACGCTTGGTGGTGTTTGTCTTAACGTTGGCTGTATCCCTTCAAAAGCCCTTCTTCACGTTGCTAAAGTAATGAAAGAAGCGAAGCACCTTGCAAGCCACGGTGTATCGTTTGGCGAGCCTACCATCGATTTAGATAAAATCCGCGAATATAAAGACAGTGTTGTTAGCCAACTAACAAACGGTCTTGGCGGTATGTCTAAAATGCGTAAAACCAAGCATGTACAAGGTTACGGCAAGTTCACAGGCGCAAATACCCTAGAAGTAAAAAATGGTGACGACGTTACTACTATTACTTTTGAAAAGGCGATTATTGCTGCGGGTTCTGAGCCAGTAAGCCTACCGTTCATCCCAGAAGATGACCGTGTAATCGACTCAACTGGCGCTTTGGAAATGAAAGACATTCCAGAGAAAATGCTAGTACTAGGCGGTGGTATCATCGGCCTAGAAATGGGTACAGTATATGAAGCACTTGGCTCGAAAATCGATGTAGTTGAATTCTTAGACCAGCTAATTCCTGCAGCTGACAAAGACATCATGAAAGTATTCATGAAAGACTACAAAGACAAATTTAACATCATGCTTGAAACCAAAGTGACTGCGGTTGAAGCTAAAGATGATGGTTTGTATGTAACGTTTGAAGGCAAGAAAGCGCCTGCAGAGCCAGTGCGTTACGACAAAGTACTTGTTGCTGTTGGTCGTAAGCCAAATGGTAAGCTTGTTGGCGCAGATACCGCTGGCGTAAACGTTGACGACCGTGGCTTTATCAATGTTGATAAGCAAATGCGTACTAACGTTGACCATATCTTCGCTATTGGTGACCTTGTAGGTCAACCTATGCTTGCGCACAAAGCGGTTCACGAAGGTCACGTTGCTGCAGAAGTTATTGCTGGGCAGAAGCACTACTTCGACCCACGTGCGATTCCTTCAGTAGCGTATACTGAACCAGAAGTAGCCTGGGTTGGTCTAACTGAAAAAGAAGCAAAAGAGCAGGGCGTTAGCTATGAAACAGCAACGTTCCCTTGGGCTGCTTCAGGCCGTGCCATTGCATCTGATGCAACTAACGGCATGACCAAGATGATCTTCGAAAAAGAAACGGGCCGTGTTATCGGTGGTGCAATGGTAGGTACAAACGCGGGCGAAATGCTTGGCGAAATTGGCCTAGCTATTGAAATGGGTGCTGATGCAGAAGATGTAGCATTAACTATCCATGCTCACCCAACGCTTAACGAGTCTATTGGTCTTGCGTCTGAAATCTTCGAAGGAAGCATTACTGACCTACCAAACCCTAAAGCGAAGAAAAAGAAGTAAAACAGCTTCTTTCTAAATAATTTCAAAAGCCCGCTTCTAAGCGGGTTTTTTTGTACTACACTTTTGTATCAACGTTAATTTTAAACGCTAATAAATCTAAGTAGTGGTAGATGTCAGAAATAACTAAAGAGCCAATTAAAGTCCAGTCGAAATTTGGCGAATACGGTGTAGAACTTAAAGGAAACATCATTCGCTTAGACGGCAAAGGAGTTGTCACTAAAGCGCTTTTCCAACTTTATCATGAAGATGTTAAAAAACTCGCTTTACCCTTAGGCGGGCAGCCTTGGGGCTTTTTGATTTTTGTGCAGGGCGTTGGAATTTTAACGCCAGATGCCGAGCAAGCTTTAATTGAATCTGTGCGTCTTAGAAAGCAATATGGCATGCAGGGTTGTGCTTTTGTTACTAGCGATGCTGATATACCCGCCCTAGTTAAGAGTCAGTTTGAACGCGTATATGCAGCGGCTAACTTAGCATGCTATTTCAGTGATTCTGAAAATGATGCACTTACATGGTTAGCCGCCTTAGGCTGCTCTTTTAGCACAGATTAAGAAGTGGTCAGGCTGTTTCTTTACCAGCTGTCACCGTCGCTTCTTCATCATTACTTGGTGTTTGTAAGTGCGCAGGCGTAAACTCTTCACAATCCATATTGCGTTGGTCCATAAAGCGTTTAACCGTATCCGCGCAATATGCTTTACGACAGCATTCCGATAGCAGCATCTCATGACGTTTAACGCGCTCTCGGATAAACTTCACTACCAAGCCTCGAAGCCACTGCAAGCCTGCATCTTGGTCTTGGCGTTTATGCCACATAACAGACAAAGGCGAGCTAATTATTTCTACAGGTGTTTCAAACACTGCTAATTCACCAGAGAAAATCTCTTTTTCCATTACTAACGAAGGCGCAACACAAATTAGGTTGCTCTCTTTTAATAACGGAGTGGCGTTATAAAACTGGTTTACTGACATAGCAACGCGGCGCTTTAAACCTAAATTTGCTAACACCTGATCGGTAGGACCCGTAACATCACCAGTCACTGAAACCAATAGATGATCAGCAGCCACAAAGTCTTCTAACGTTAACTGTGACTTTGCCAATGGATGGTCGGGGCGCATGACTACAACCCAGCTCGGATCGAGCACATGTTCGGCACGAATAACAGAACCAGGCTCTTGGGATTTAGAGAAAGTCAGTTCCGCTTCTGCGTCTTTTAGTATTTTATCGGTTTCCATGTCGTAATTTGGAATAGCATGAATATTAATACCAGGCGCTTCGTTCTCGATAACCTTACGCAGTGGTCCCCATACCATAGATACAATGCTGTCAGTGGCGGCAATACGAAAAGTACGCTTTGCCGTTGCAGGGTTAAAGTCTGTCGGGTTTACGGCTACCTCAAGCTCACCTAATGGACCTTGAATTTGACTCCATAAATTTTTAGCAAAGGAGGTTGGCTGAATACCTCGCCCGTCTTTAACGAATAACTCATCATTCCAAGCAATACGCATACGGGCTAGCGCATTCGATACCGCTGGCTGCGTCATTGATAGCCTATCAGCTGCGCGGGTAATCGCTCCCTCGGTCATGATGGCATCAAATATCATGAGTAAATTCAAATCATGTGGACGCATAGTCGTCTCCAGTGTCAGTAGCCTAATAGTTATTTTCACGCTCAGTCGAATGAATAACTAAAATAATGCTACGCAATTTAAATGATACATTTTAGTTATAGGTT
>NZ_JAHHDX010000105.1 GCF_018619335.1 Alteromonas sp. ALT199
AATCATATTAAGTGAAAGAGTAAAGAGGGAAATGTTGCGCATAGGCAACACCTTTTTTGTATAAAGCGGATTTGAATAAACTAAACGAGCGGTATTCAAACAAGTTTGCCGTAATCAGTTAAATTGATTATTCAAAATAGAAATAAAAATTTTTTGAATATATAAAAAAAGCAGGCTCAGCCTGCTTTTTAAAGAGTTTTTTCGATTAGATGCTGACGCGTTTGTAAGGACGGTATTCCGCCTTCCAGAAGTTGCGCTCAATGCTGGCGCGCAGTGCGTCGTCAGACATTTCAAGGGCTAAACCCTGCTCCATAGCAACTTTACCCACTTCAAAAGCGATCTCTCGGCTAATTTGTGCAATTGCAGCGAGTGGTGGCAACAGTGAACCTTGGCCTGTGTTGACTAATGGCGACGCTGCCGCAAGAGCGTTACTTGCTGCCATTAGCATTTCATCGCTAATAAGCTTCGCTTTAGATGCAACCACGCCTAGGCCAATGCCAGGGAAGATATAAGAGTTATTGCATTGAGCAATAGGGATTATCTTGCCGTTATACTCTACAGGCTTGAACGGGCTGCCTGTTGCAATAATTACCTCACCGTCAGTCCACTCAATAACTTGCTCAGGACGTGCTTCAACTTGACGAGATGGGTTACTTAACGGAAAGATGATAGGCAGCTCACAACCTTGCTTCATCGCACGAATAACTTGTTCAGTAAACAGGCCAGGCTGACCTGAGACACCTATAAGTACATCTGGCTTCGCACAATGCATTACGTCTAACAAAGACGCGTAATCGCCACTAAACGTCCAATCAGCCAAGTCTTCGTTTTTCTGCTGAAGCTTTTGCTGAAAGTCACGCAAACCTTCCATGCCTTCGGTTACCAAGCCAAAACGATCAATCATGAATACTTGTTTACGCGCTTGTTCGTCAGTCAGCCCTTCAAATACCATTTGCTGAATAAGCATTTCGGCAATACCGCAACCAGCCGAACCAGCACCTACGAAAACAACTTTCATATCGGATAGCTTCTGCTGCTTGGTTTGGCAAGCAGCGATTATTGTTCCCAATGTAACTGCGGCAGTACCTTGAATATCGTCGTTAAAACAGCACACATCGTTGCGATAACGATTCAACAACGGCATCGCATTTGGCTGTGCAAAGTCTTCGAACTGAATCATGACATCAGGCCAGCGCTTTTTCACTGCATTGATGAACATATCTACGAATTCGTCGTACTCTTCTTGTTCAATACGCGGATGGCGCGCCCCCATATACATAGGGTCATTCAACAGCTTTTCATTATTAGTACCGACATCTAGCATGACAGGCAAGGTATATGCAGGGCTAATACCACCACAAGCCGTGTAAAGCGATAGCTTACCAATCGGTATTCCCATGCCGCCAATACCTTGGTCTCCAAGGCCAAGAATACGCTCACCGTCAGTCACAACAATCACTTTCACTTTGCGCTTGGTGGCATTGCGAACGATATCATCAAGCTGATGACGCTCTTCATACGACACAAATAAGCCACGTGAGCTGCGATAAATATCAGAGAATTGCTCACATGCATCACCTACCGTTGGGGTGTAGATGATTGGCATCATTTCGTCGATATGCTTTTGAATAAGGCGATAAAACAAGGTTTCGTTGTTGTCTTGAATAGCGCGTAAGTAAATATGCTTATTTAAAGCTTCATCGAAGCTGCTGTATTGCATATAGGCACGTTCAACCTGTTCTTCGATAGTTTCATACCTTGGAGGCACCAAACCAGTTAAGTTAAACGCTGCTCGCTCGCGTGCAGTAAAGGCACTACCTTTGTTCAGTAGGGGGGTTTCCAGCAACGAGGGGCCGGCATGAGGAATATAAAGATATCGCTGTGAATCTTCTGACATTGGTTTTCCGATATGTGTTCAGGCAAATATATCGCCTAAAGCCTAAAGCGGCACACCTATGGCGTGCCATTTTTATAATTAGAATATCTCTTCTGGCTCTGGCGCAGTAGTTTTATCCTGTGTGGCTGGGTCTAGTACTTCGTCATCGCGAACGTAAGTCACTGGCTCAGTTCCTTGCAGGAAATATTCGAATAGTGTCGTATGGTCTGTACGTTTGGTCAACTTCCCACTGGTACGATCAATGCGAACACGTACAATATTTTCTGGTACGGGCATAGGCGTATGTGGTTTACCTTCAAGTGCGTGTTGCATAAATCTGATCCATGCTGGCTCTGCCGCTTTAGCACCATCTTCAATGCCAATCAAAGCGTTTCCAATCCAGTTAAACTTCTCAGGGTTCTTATTGATAAGGTTTTGGTTGCGCGTAGCACGGCCTAATTGACGACCCATATTGTCAAAGCCCACCCAGGTTGTGGCTACTAGGTCTTTATGAAAACCACTAAACCAAGTGTCTCGCGAGTCGTTCGTTGTACCCGTCTTACCTGCTATGTCGGTGCGCTGTAGAATATTACGTGCACGCCAGCCTGTGCCTAACCAATAGGTTTTCTTATTCCAATTACCGTTTGCTCGAACCGCAGTGCGCATCATCTCTGACATTAAAAAGGCGTTTTGGGCAGTAATTACCTGAGGCGCTATCACCTTTTGAACACTTTCATCATCGTGGGTATCACCAAGAAGTATATCTTGATTCAGTTCAGCGGCTAGCAAGGCTTCAATATCAGCATCTTCGTTCTCGGTCAGCATTTCTGGTTCACTGGTTTCTTCGCAACGATTACATGCCCAAACTGGGTTTGCTTTCCAAAGTTCATCACCGTTTTCATCAAGCACCTTGCTGATAAAGTGAGGGTTAACCAAGTAACCACCGTTCGCGATGACCGACATACCTCTTACCACTTCAAGTGGCGTATGCGAACTGGACCCAAGGGATACGGTTTCATCAAGCGGGATATCGTCTTTATTAAAACCAAAGCGAGTTAAGTAATCAGCCGTTTCTCTAAGCCCTACACCGCGAAGTAGTCGAACCGACACCACGTTTTTCGATTTACCAAGGGCTTTACGCATTCTAATCGGGCCGTCATATTCAGCTGGTGAATTTTGTGGCCGCCATGCCACACCTGTAGCGGCATTCCACTGATTGATAGGCGCATCGTTGATAATAGATGCGAGTGTATAACCACTGTCTAACGCTGCTGAATAAACGAAGGGTTTAATATTAGAGCCAACTTGACGCTTGGCTTGCGTTGCCCTATTAAATTGACTTTGATAAAAGCTATAGCCCCCTACCACAGCTTCAACCGCACCATTTTCAGGATTAAGTGCAATAAAGGCACCGCTAACTTCTGGTAGTTGCGAAATACGCCACTGCCCTTCTTGCTGCCTGACATAAATTACCGCGCCTTCTTGCGTAACATCTGATGCGGTTTTAGGATCGCTGCCTTGTCTAAAGTCGGTAATGTATCGGCGAGCCCAATCAAGTCCGTCCCACTCGACAGTTATCGTTCTACCATCAACGGTCAGCACATCTATCGACTGTTCATTAACCTTTGTAACTACAGACGGTAACAAGGGCTTGATATGGGGGATTTCTACTAGCACGCGCATGAGTGATTCGTTGTCCCACTCTTCTCGTGTTGTTGTATTACTTACATCAAAACTTAAGGACAGTTGTGGAATCGCATCATCCTTTCCTTCTGATTTAGGAATATTCCACAAGTAGCCAAGAGCCCCCTTGTATCCATGACGTTCGTCATAATCGTGAAGGTTTCTAACTACGGCCCGTTGAGCAGCTAACTGAAGATCTGAAGTGGCCGTAGCATATACTTGGTACCCACCTGTTTCTGCTTCTTCCTTGCCATAAATTTCTACCATTTCGTTATAAATGGTATCAGCAAGATAAGGGGCATCTACTTCAATTTCTGCGCCGTGTTTCTTCGCTGTCACCGGAGCACTAGCCGCTTCATCGAACTGGGCTTTAGTTATGTATTCTTCATCTAACATTCGAAGAAGTACAACACGTCGACGCTCAACAGAACGCTGTGGCCCACTTACAGGGTTCAACACAGACGGCGCTTTAGGAAGACCAGCTATAGTGGCGATTTGCGCTAACGTAAGTTCATTAAGAGGCTTTCCATAGTAAACCTGCGCTGCAGCACCAAAACCAAACGCTCTGTGCCCCAACTCTATTTTATTGAGGTACAACTCTAATATTTCTTTTTTGGAAAGCTCCTGCTCCATATGCAAAGCGATAAATATTTCTTTCACTTTTCGTACGTAGGTTTTTTCTCTTGTAAGGAAAAAGCCCCTAGCGAGCTGCATCGTTAACGTACTTGCCCCCTGACGTTTCTCGCCGGTTAAGACTAAACTAACCGCTGCACGAACAATACCGATAGGGTCAATACCATGGTGTTCGAAAAAACGGCTATCTTCTGTAGCAAGTATGGCATCAATTAATTCTTGCGGAACTTCCTCAAGTTTTACCGGGATCCGCCGTTTAACTCCATATTGCGAAATAAGTTTTCCGTCTTTGGTGTATATCTGCATAGGCGTTTGCAGACGTACATCCTTAAGTACAGTAACACTTGGTAGGTCAGGTTTGATATAAAAGTAGATACCAACCAGTGCTGCAAAACCAATAAGGCCTGATAGGAAACTAAATAAAATAAGTGGTTTAATGTACTTCACTGTAACGGATACCAAGACTTTTTGTTGAAATGACGTATATTCTATACGTATGTGTTATCTGTAGAACCATACGCACAATACTAATAGAGTAATATTGTACTTTAGAGCAACTACCTTTGAAACTGGACACTTGCAAATGAAATCGCTGTTTAAAAAAAAGCTGCCGCCCATTGTGGGCTTAGACATAGGCACGCGTCAAATAAAAGCGGTATGGCTAGAACAATCAAAAGACGGGTTCGTACTTCAAGGGTATGCCTGCGAGCCCATAACTAAGATCGCTTTTTCTGAGCGAGACATTAAAGACTACGAGTCGGTAAGCATTGCCCTCAAAAAAATTCGCAAATCATTAAAAACAAAATTAAAGTTAGCGAATGTTGCGGTGGCGGGCACGTCTGTAATTAGCAAAATTGTTTATATGGATCCAGAACAAAACGATTACGATTTGGAAAACCAAATTGAAATAGAAGCAGACAGCCTAATTCCTTATCCACTTGAAGAAGTATATTTAGATTTTGAAGAAATGGGCCCTAGCACAACACACACGGGCAAAGTAAACGTGCTGCTTACTGCCGCTCATAAAGACTTAGTAGACAGCCGCTTGTTGCTAGCAAGAGAAGCTAACTTTGAGCCTAAAATTGTTGATATGGAAAATTACGCCATTGGTAATGCGTTAGATTTTTTCCACACGCCTCAAACTGAAAATGAGCCGCTTTGTTGCATTAACGTGGGCGCCTCACTTCTTCAAATATGTATTATTGAAAATGGCGATGTGATTTACACGAAAGAGCATGCTTTCGGTCTTAACCAATTAATCAGTGATATCAGCGCCATTCATATGGTAGAGCGCGAAACTGCCGAACGTCAGCTATTAGATGGCACGCTTTCGGGCAATTGGGTAGAAGATACTCTTCCCATTTTTGCAGCAAATCTACAGCAGAATATTAATCGCGCAATTCAAATGTACATGAGTACGCTACACGCTGAACGTCCAACAAAGATACTTTTCAGTGGCGGCGCTGCCACCATCGACCCACTTGTTGAAATTTTAAACCAAGATTTAGGGCTCGAGGTAAATTGCTTTAACCCTTTTAGCAACATGACTGTTAATCCTAAATTAGATACTGCACGACTTAACAAAATAGCGCCCCAGCTTGCCATAGCTGCAGGTTTGGCGAGCAGGAGCTTTACGCCATGGCACATGTAAATTTACTGCCTTGGCGAGAAAAACAGCGCCAACATCAAAAACAACAATACTTAGCAGGCTTAGTTGCCGTTGCAGCAATTGTAGGGTTAATTTTTTGGTTTATTGGCCAAGCTATCGACCAACAAATCAATAACCAGAACTCACGTAACCAATATCTTGAGCGAGAAATTGCCCTTCTTGACGCGCAAATAGGTGAAATCAAAGAAGTAAAAGACCGAAAGAGCGCTATCGAACAACGCATGGCCCTAATCGAACAACTTCAGGCCAGCCGAAATGTTGCACCTATCGTCTTTGATGAACTTGCCAAACTAGTCCCCCAAGGAGTGGCTTTCGAATCAATGACTAGAAGCAATAACACCATAACAATAGAGGGGATAAGCGATTCAAACAACCGCTTGTCAGACTTTATGCGCGCTTTAGACAACTCGAAAGTATTCGTCGGCGCAGAGCTTTCTACCATTAAATCAGATAGTAGTGCAGCGAGAGCAATTAGCAACTTCACCCTAACGTTTTCGATAAACCACAATGTTGCTCCCCTAGAAATTGAAAGTAGCGAGGCGCAATGACTATGAAGTTTGACGTTTCAAAACTAAAAGAACTCAACGAACTCGACTTTGAACAAATTGCTATTTGGCCGAATGAAGTGCGTATTGTTGTTGCTGCGTTCGTTGCGATATTGGTAGGCGCGCTAAGCTATTACATGCTGATAAGCCCCAAACTTCCAATAAAGGATGCAGCACAATTAAAAGAGCAAGAGCTAAAACTGCAGTTTGAAGCCAAATATCGTATCGCTGCTAACTTAGATGCATATGAAGAACAGCTAGCTAAAATTAAAGACGACTTCTCTTCCATGCTTAAAAGTTTACCCACCAGCAACGAGACACCAGGCTTGCTTGATGACATCACGTACGTCGGCACCTCATCTGGCCTGACATTTGAGCTACTTAAATGGCAACAAGAAGTGCCAAAAGAGTTTTACACTGAGCTACCTATAGAAATGGAAGTCAGCGGGGGTTACCACAACTTTGGCGAGTTTGTGTCTAAGGTTGCAGACCTACCTCGTATCGTCACACTTCATGATTTTGATATTAAACGCGAAGTAAATGGTCTATCACTAAAGCTTCAAGCCAAAACTTATCGCTCTGAAAACTCTTCAGATTTTGAAGGAGATAAGCAATGATCCGTTCGTTTTTATCTCTTTTAATCATACTGATGATAACGGGTTGCACACCAAAACTAGACGATCTTCAATCCTATACCCAAAGTGTAAAAGAACGTGCTCAGCCTCAAATTGAGCCCTATCATGAATTTAAAACTTATCCTCCATTTAGATATACTGCAAGCTCGGTTAGAAGTCCTTTCGAGTTTCCGCGAAACAACACTGCGCCGGTAGCTAAAGCGCGGGTAGACAACTGTTTACAGCCTAACTTTCAGCGCTCCAAAGAAGCGTTAGAGGCATACGGTGTAGATGCTCTCGCACTTACCGGAAACTTTACGGTTAAAGGAAAGAAGTGGGCGTTATTAAAAAGCAACGACGGGGCACTCCATAAAGCTAAAGTAGGGAGCCGTATCGGCTTGTTTTATGGCAAAATTATGCAAATTAACACCGACTCAATTATTATTGAACAGTTATTACCTGATGGTGCAGGCTGCTGGCAAAGGAAAACAACAACAATGACTACAGCATCGAAGGCGGGAGAGTAAGCATGGCCGAACGATACATTTTTAATAAATCTCTCAATCGTAGAGCGCCTAAATGGTATTGGCTGGCTTTCGCTGTCGCTACAATATTTTCTTTTAGTTTATTGATGACTCCCTCTGCCAAAGCACAAGAGCCCTTATTGGTAGACCCGAGCGCCAAGCAAAATGAAGCGGCTCCCACTACCACTATAACGAATATAGATTTCACTCAAGCAGCGAATAAAACCGCAGTTACCTTAGTGGAGTTCGTGGGAGCTTCGCCAAAATTGCAGCTCATTGAATCACGGGGCAAGGTGACGCTAACGCTTGCTAACACCGCACTAGCTGAAGACCAGCTAGTAGAGCTTAACGTTGCTGACTTCGGCACTACCGTTTCGACTATAGAAACCTTTGAAGATAAAAACGGCGCTCGAATTGAAATAAAATACTCAGATCAAGTTACCGTAAAAAGTACTGTGAAAGATAGCGTGTTACGCGTAGCGATTTCGCCTATGGACAGCGAACAACAGGAAGCGTTAGAAGCTGAGAAGAAATACACTGGCGATCCAATTTCTCTCGACTTTCAAGATGTTCCTGTAAGGCAGGTTCTACAAATTATCGCGCAGGTAAATGGTTTTAACTTGGTCACAACGGACACAGTTTCAGGAAATGTCACCATTAGCTTATCTGGTGTTCCTTGGGACCAAGCTCTAGACATGATTTTACGCGTTAAAGGCTTAGACAAGCGTTTAGAAGGCAACATTTTATTAATTGCGCCTGCCGATGAATTGTCTGCACGTGAAACTCAAGCGCTTCAGTCTAAAAAGCAAGTATCAGATTTAGCCCCACTGCACACGGTAAATATTTCGGTTAACTATGCTAAAGCCACAGCGTTAGCCACCATCTTGAAATCTACCGAGGGTGGAATTCTTTCGGATCGTGGCGGCGTCACCGTGGACGAACGAACCAATACATTACTTATTCGCGATACTTTAGCGTCTATTGATGAAGCTCGAAAAACCATCAATGCGTTAGATATTCCAGTTAAGCAAGTACTGATTGAAAGTCGCATGGTTACTGTACTTGACGATGTTGACGAGCAGCTTGGCGTTCGGTGGGGGTTCAGCGACCGCCAAGATGATAACGGCGTATCGGGCAGCATTGAAGGGGCAGATACCATTGCCGGTGGCGTAGTGCCTAGCATTGATAATCGCCTCAATGTGAATCTTCCCGTATCCAGTGCAGCGGGAAGTATTGGTTTTCAAATTGCGAGCTTAGTTGATGGCACCATATTAGATCTTGAACTTTCTGCGTTGGAATCAGAGAACAAGGGCGAGATCATTGCAAGCCCTCGTATCACCGTTGCTAATCAACATGAAGCGTATATAGAACAGGGGACAGAAATTCCTTACGTTCAAGCAACGTCTAGCGGTGCCACATCGGTTGAGTTCAAAAAAGCAGTACTGTCGCTTAAAGTTACTCCGCACATCACGCCAGACAATCGTATTATCTTGGACTTAGTTGTAACCCAAGATACTCGAGGCGAGACCGTATCTACCTCTACAGGTGATGCCGTGGCTATCGATACCCAAGAAATTAAAACACAAGTGCTTGTTGAAAACGGGGAGACCATTGTACTAGGCGGAATTTTTCAACAAACCAGTACTGATGGTGTATCAAAAGTACCTTTGTTTGGTGATTTACCCTTTGTTGGCGCTTTGTTCAGAAATACATCGCAGCTCCAACAGAAACGAGAACTACTCATCTTTGTTACACCAAAAATTGTAACTGAAAGACCCTAAGCAAAGTTTCACCTTCAAAAAACGCGCATCTAGATGCGCTTTTTTTGTTTTTATGCCTTTTTTGTAACTAAATTTACAGGTATACGCTATTTGTTAGTAACAAAACTTGCATCGCCTTGCATGAAACTGAGATAATCCCCGCCTCGAAATTTAAGCGAGGTTTAAGGAGTGGTGCTTATTGGAACCTAAATAGGCACGAGTCAATGGGTAGGCTGGTAAGGCAACAGTGCACTGCCCCTAACATGATTAAGTTGTGATATAAGCAAATATGGCTGAAAAACGTAATATCTTTTTAGTTGGCCCAATGGGTGCTGGCAAAAGTACCATCGGTAGACATCTGGCAGACGAACTTCACCTAGATTTTTTTGATTCGGATCAGGAAATTGAGCGCCGTACTGGTGCTGATATCGCCTGGATTTTTGACCTTGAAGGCGAAGATGGATTCCGCAAGCGTGAAGAAACCGTCATTAACGATTTGACAGATAAGCAAGGTATTGTACTTGCCACAGGCGGCGGTTCTATTGTAACTAAAGCTGTGCGTAATCGTTTATCTGCCCGTGGCATTGTTGTTTATCTACAAACGACAATCGATAAGCAAGTTGCCCGTACACAACGCGACAAACGTCGCCCTTTGCTACAAAACGAAGATCCGGAACAAGTACTTCGCGATCTTGCAGAAATGCGCAACCCGCTTTACGAAGAAGTTGCTGATTACATTGTTGATACAGACGACCAAAGCGCGCGTGCTGTAGCAAATCAAATTATCAGTAAAATCGGTCTATAAATTAAATATGTAATAGGAGGTGCTACGCCAATGTCAACCTTAACTGTGGAACTTGGAGAACGTAGCTATCCTATACAGATAGAGGCTGGGTTGCTGTCGCAACCTGGCCTTTTTAGTGCCTACATAAAAGGGCCGCTGGCGGTTATTGTAACGAACGAGACCGTTGCGCCACTTTACTTAGAAACCGCTAAAGCAGCATGTGGTGACGTTCAGGTTGAAACCATCATTTTGCCAGACGGCGAGCAGTACAAGAATTTAGAACAATTCGAAGTAGTCATGACCCGTCTTCTGGAACTAAATGCGGCAAGAGATACAACATTAGTTGCTCTTGGTGGTGGTGTGATAGGTGATCTCACTGGTTTTGTTGCAGCAACGTACCAGCGCGGCGTGCCTTTTATTCAAGTACCCACTACCCTGCTTTCTCAGGTAGATTCCTCGGTGGGTGGAAAAACGGCGGTAAACCACCCACTAGGTAAAAACATGATTGGTGCTTTTTACCAACCGGTTTATGTTGCTATCGATACCGATTCTTTGGCTACATTACCTGCCAAAGAGTTCGCGGCTGGTATGGCAGAAGTTATTAAATACGGCATCATTTACGACGCACCGTTTTTTAAGTGGCTTGAAGAAAACGTTGATTCACTTACGTCTCTTGATACTGAAATCCTTACCTACGCCATTTCCCGCTGCTGCGACATCAAAGCAGACGTTGTTGCGAAAGACGAACGGGAAGGTGGCTTGCGCGCAATTCTTAACTTAGGTCACACGTTTGGTCACGCTATTGAGGCCGAGCAAGGTTACGGCAATTGGCTACACGGCGAAGCGGTAGCCGCTGGTACTATAATTGCTTGTAAAGCTGCTGAAGCATTATCATGGTTTGAAGCGTCAGAAACACGTCGCGTGTCAGCGCTATTTGAAGCGTTTGCGTTGCCTATTGCAGGTCCTAGTAGCATGACGAAAGACGACTATGTTAAGCACATGAAACGCGATAAGAAAGTGGAAGCTGGCAGTATTCGATTTGTACTTCCTCAAGGCATTGGTAAAGCGGTTGTTACTAAGGACGTCACAGACGCCATTCTTACTGACATCCTCTCTTAGCCATTCGCGTTCGCGACAAATTGGCAGCGTGCCCTTTCATCAACCCTGAGACTTGGGGAGCTAACAATGAGGTGCGTTGCTAGACTAGTTTTAAAGCAACGGTGAATAAGGGCAAACTCCCATGCAAAGTGAACTGCATGAACGTTTGGAATATCTGGTTAATTACTCCTCTCAGCTGATCTTTGTCAGCGGTGAGTCTATTGCTCAACAACAAAAAACCCTTGAAGCCTTTGTCTTCCAGCAGCACGACGATACTGAAATTGCGTATTTGACTGCGCAAGATAATATGGAGCCGTCTGACTATCGTAGACAGCTTTGTCGGCAGCTACTCGGTCAAGTAGTGGGGAGCTTTGTTCGCCCCCTCAATGAATTACTTTCCGACTTAAATAGCCACGATGGCCCAATTCTTATCGCCATTACCCAAGCCCATAGCCTTCCTGATGCGCTGTTACAAGAGCTGTGGGATTTGGTCTTACAAAGCCGATTTGCGGGTAATAAACAGCATTTAAATGTGCTTTTGTTTGCAAATAACGCATGGGCAGAGCGCGCTAAGCAATGGCTTCCAGCTAAAAATACTGAAACACCACTCATTATTAGCAGCCAGTCTGTAATTAGCGAGCAGCCTAGTTACGAGTCGGACCTCGATAAAATGATAGCTTCCCGTAGGGAAGCGTTTCAGGCTCACTTAGAAAATAGACAACGTGAAAACACCAAATCATTCACTAACCCGCTTAAAACAAAATGGTTTTACGCTGGTGTAGCTCTAGTGTTTCTGGCCACATTCTCTGGTCTTATCTATTGGCAGTACGGTGAAAAGCTTGCCTCGATTTTTTCTCCTATTAACCAACAAACTCTTGAACCTAACGAAACACAGATTGAACCAGGCTCAGCCTATAACAAGCTAATTGCTGGCAGTGATGGTGAAGAAGGGCTCAACGTCGCCGTTGAGAAAAGCGGAGAAGCCACAACTGCTGGAATGCCAAATGACGTAAGTGCACAAACCGGTAATGTGGAAATTGTCTCGATACCAAGTGCAACACCTAAGTCGAAGGGGCAACCAACCCTTGATACGCCAGCGGAAAATGAAACAGTAGAGAATGACTCGTTAATTACCAACTGGGAAAGCGCAGTATCGTCATTGCCAGAAGCTGGTTCGTTGCCCGCACGAGCAGACGTTAACAAAGGCACTACTTCAAGCGCACAAAGCAGAAACTCACTTTCCGTCGATACTAATGTGGATACTATTGAGAATGAGGACTTTGAGCAAAGGACTGCAGATAATACCCAAGCAGCACTAACGAACCTAGCTAGCGCCGATACAGCTTCTAGTGATGAAAATGTGAACCAAGCTCCATGGATTAGCGATAACGATTACGCCATACAAATGCTAGCGATGAAAAGTGAATCGGTACTCAATGCATTTTTGCGTGAGAACGACCTCGTTGAGCAGACCCGTATTTACAAAACTGAACGCTACGGTGGAGATTGGTTTGTCGTTGTTTTTCGAGCGGTTTACCCCTCGCTATCTGAAGCACAACAAGCACGTGCAGCACTACCTGAGTACGCAGGTAAACAAAATGCTTTTATTAAGCGTGGAAATCAAATTATCTCCGAATTAAATAAAGCACAAAATTAAGCCGTTTTGTTGCCCTACTCTCTTAATAATTTGGTTAATTTGCCAAAATTACCTTCTTGCGACACTTGTTGGTTGTCCGTTTTACTGATGAAAGTTACAATCTACCTTTAGCGTGGTGATATCTGATACTGATCAGCATAAAAGTATAAAGACGACCCTTTCCCTTGGAACGGCGGCGCAAGGAAAAACCACCGTCTTCATTCCGTCTAGGTAGTAACGTTTAAGCATGATGCAGAAAAAGAACCGTGCCTTTTTAAAGTGGGCCGGTGGCAAATACAGCTTGGTTGAGCACATTCAGGCCAGATTACCGCAAGCTAACAAACTAATAGAACCGTTTGTTGGTGCCGGCTCTGTATTTCTGAATACGCACTACAAACGCTACTTGCTTAATGACATCAACCCTGACCTCATTAACTTGTACAACTTCTTAAAAGCGCAACCAGATGCGCTTATTAACGATGCGCGCTCATTTTTTGACGGGAGCCGCAATGAAGAGAAGATGTATTATGACTTGCGAGAAGAGTTCAACGGCACACAAGACGAATACTATCGCGCTATTCTTTTTCTTTACTTAAACCGCCACGGTTATAATGGTTTGTGTCGCTATAGCCTTCAAGGTCGATTTAATGTGCCGTTTGGGCGTTACAAAAAGCCCTATTTCCCAGAAGACGAAATGTTTGTGTTTTCTGAAAAGTCACAAAAAGCCACGTTTACTTGTCTGCCGTTTGAGAAGGTTTTTTCAAGGGCTAGGCAAAACAATGTTATTTATTGCGATCCCCCCTATGCACCTATTAGCAAGACAGCAGCGTTTACAAGTTATGCAGCACGAAGTTTTGGTCAGGACTCACAAGAAAAGCTAGCAGAGTTAGCCACCCGAGCATCGAAAAAGCGTGGTATACCTGTGCTGATATCGAATCACGACCTACCTTTAACACGAGCCTTATATCAAGGTGCAGACTTTAGCATGTTGTCGGTTAAACGTTCGATAAGTCAAAATGGCGCAAAGCGACAGCCAGTAGATGAAATACTTGCTTATTTTCCACCTGCGAAAGTTGTTCCCAAACGAAAAACACGTAAGAAAAAAGCGGTTCAGCGCTCCTCGGCTTATTAAATATCACAAAACCTTAAGGTAGCTTACGGAACAGCGAGTTGGAATGATAGGACGCCTAAGCACAGCTACTAAGTGTAAAATAATTACCCACTGTAGCCGGCATACCACTTTACAAACATGAAAAGTGAAACTACAAACAAGCCTACCAAAATGACGCCAATAACAGCAAAGGTGATGAAGGTACCTTTAGTAAAGTCGCGTTCATAGTTTTTATGGCTTTGAACACCAAACAAACTTGCCACTACACTGCCTAGAACTGACCAGAAACCAGTACCAGATTGCATAATCCCCCCTTAAGCGTCGTTTGAAGGTGAGGTAAAATCGCGATTACCATCATCGCTATGAAGCAACTCTAGCAAATCTAAAAAATGAAATTGAAAGGACGGTGACTTTCCTGCTATCCACGACAGCCAACTAACCTCTTCCACTCCCTCTTGGTGACGGGCGCATTGGTTTTGAATGTGGCTTGCAGGTAGCTTTGGGTTAAACTCAGTGGCGGGTTGAAATTCACAAACAGACGAGCGTGAGCTTGGCGGATTTGTAACGGCCACGCTAACTAGGGCACCGACTCCGCAGATAGCAAAAAATGGAAGAATTTTCATCCTGAATAGCCCTTACACTCGTTTAAAATTTAAACTCATTATAATCAAAAGTAAGTAACGAACAAGTTAAAAATGCGTTGCTTATAAAATGAAAAGCCTAATGGAGTGACATTAGGCTTTTACTACTCAACGTTTTAATTAAAAGGCCGATCCGATGGCCTCTTTTATAATTTAAAGTTCGAAGTCGACTGAATAAGCTACTGTAAATTTCAGCTCGTCGTTATCTAATGCGTCGGCGCCAACATCATCAATATCGGTACCAGTGATTGCGAAGCTAAAACCGTCTTTCGCAATAGAAACGCCGTAGTCTACATAACCTTCAACACCATTAAACGCCTCAGCAAAGTCACCTTCGTGATAACCAACGTGGAAACCCAGTTCCGTACCGTTTAAGACTTCCATGCTGTAATCAAGCGATGTATACGATGCTTGTGCAAAACCAAAGTCCTGTCCTTCGCCCTCGTCAGCTTCAGTGTGCGCTAGAAGGTATACAGTTAGGCTTAAGCCGCCCATACCTACCGAGCCGTAAATTTCGGCAAAATCAAATTCCGCTTCTGCGTCGTAGTTGTAGTATAGGTAACCAAAATCATACGCAATGCCATCAGACTCGCCAGAAAAGCCAAAATACATATCGTGCTCGTATGAGTAGATGTCATCTGATTCATAGCTTACGTTCGACGCCCAAGTACCTGCATAAAAACCACTTTCGTGCGCATAGTCGATACCGCCTTGAACAGCCGCTTCGTTCACGGTTTGTGTTAAACCACGCCAAATGTAGTTGCTGGTCGCGCTAGCATTGGCAGTAAATTCACCTTCCGCATAGCTTGGCATTGCAGTTAGTAGACACGCTGAAGAAATAGCAGCGGCAAGTAGTGTTCTTTTTGTAGATGTTTTCATGTGTTCTCCAGTCAAATTCAAACTTGTTGTAATTCGTTTTTTCTGTCTGTGTTTTCTTTTTGAACTGGGTAACGCAAAGTTGATGCCCATTTATGGTTCATTTAGAATGCAACCAAAAACAACTTTAAGATACTGAAATAAAAGCATTTATTTAAAACACTCTTTAAATTAGAGTATGCTGAAAAATCCATAAGTCGTTTAATGACGCACCAATTAAATGCAACCTCACCAAAGTTGGGCAGCAGCATGGATCACGGTTACTTGTCTTAAATTCTTGTCAAATTAACCTTGATGGGCCCTTTGCATAGTAAAGAGAGATGGTTTTGGGTAAACTTTCGCAACCTAAAACGTAAGTGGCAACGTACCTTGTTGTTTTTGATTTAAAGGACATGCAATGAAACCATTTTTAATTGCTCCATCAATACTCTCTGCCGACTTCGCTAGGCTTGGTGAAGACGTAGAAAAAGTATTGGAAGCTGGCGCCGATGTGGTGCATTTCGATGTGATGGATAACCACTATGTGCCAAACCTTACGTTTGGGCCGATGATTTGTGAAGCATTGAAACAATACGGTATAACCGCACCAATTGATGTTCACCTTATGGTAAAGCCGGTAGACGACCTCATTGAGAAATTCGCTAACGCTGGCGCAAGCTACATTAGCTTTCACCCAGAAGCATCTGAGCACATAGACCGTTCTCTTCAGCTTATAATCGATGCCGGCTGCAAACCGGGTCTGGTATTTAACCCGGCCACGCCGCTACATTATCTAGATCATGTGATGGATAAGCTGCACCACATTCTTATTATGTCAGTAAACCCAGGATTTGGCGGTCAAAAGTTTATTCCGAGTACCCTTGATAAGGTACGTGCGGTAAAACAACGCGTATTAGAAAGTGGTTATGACATTCGAATTGAAATTGACGGTGGCGTAAAAGTCGATAACATTCGCGAAATAGCAGAAGCTGGGGCAGATATGTTTGTGGCTGGTTCAGCCATTTTTTCTCAACCCGACTACAGCGATGTGATTGCGCAAATGCGCGATGAACTTTCATCGCTATCTAAAGCTTAGTTTTTAACAGAATTTAACGTATTACAGGTAAATAGAAATGAGTAATAAACCCGTTGTATTAAGTGGCTGTCAGCCTTCCGGACAACTTACCCTTGGTAACTATATGGGTGCACTTAAACAGTGGGTTTCCATGCAAGACGATCACGACTGTTTATACATGATTGTAGATTTGCATGCGATTACCGTAAGACAAGATCCAAAGCAGCTTGCCGAGGCTTGTTTAGACGGTCTTTCTCTTTATTTAGCCTGCGGCATTGACCCGCAAAAAAGTACGCTATTTTTGCAATCGCATGTGCCAGAGCATGCACAGCTATCTTGGGTTTTAAATTGCTATGCTCAAATGGGCGAGCTTAACCGCATGACGCAGTTCAAAGATAAATCTGCGAAAAATGAGAACAATATTAATGTGGGCTTGTATAGCTACCCTGTGCTTCAAGCGGCAGATATTTTGCTTTATCAAGCGGATAAAGTACCTGTGGGTGAAGATCAAAAGCAACACCTTGAGTTAACACGCGACATTGCTACCCGCGTGAATAACTTATATGGCGACGTATTCCGTTTACCTGACCCTTATATTCCAGAGTTTGGTGCGCGTATCATGAGCCTGCAAGAGCCAGAAAAGAAAATGTCTAAGTCAGATAACAACCCCAATAACTTTATTGGCTTGTTAGAAGACCCTAAGAAGCTGGCTAAGAAAATTAAACGCGCAGTGACCGACTCTGACGAGCAGGCTAATATTTACTTCAACCCGACCGAGAAACCAGGCGTATCTAACTTACTTACCCTGCTGTCTTTAGCAACGGGCAAGTCGGTAAAAGAGCTTGAGCCTGAATATACAGGTAAAATGTACGGTCACTTAAAAGGTGATGTTGCAGATGCCGTGGTATCTTTACTTGAGCCTATTCAAACTCGCTATGCTGAAATTCGCGCTGACAGAGCGTACTTAGATGACGTTATGCGCCAAGGCGCAGAGAAAGCGTCAGCTCGTGCAGCAGAGACACTGGCCAAAGTTTACAAAGCAGTTGGCTTTATTCCAAAGCCATAGCTTAAATGCCTTACGTAAAAGACATGAAGAGTTCATAGAACTCTTCATGTCTTATTATCCGTTGCATTTTAGACCTACCAAGGATTAACACTGCTGTGTTGCTGTTAATTGATAACTTTGATTCATTCACCCACAATCTCGCTAGATATTTCACCGAGCTTGGAGCTGACGTTGAAGTAGTACGAAACAACGCCCTTAGCATTGATGACATCTCACGTTTAGCGCCTTCACAACTTGTTATCTCACCAGGTCCATGCACCCCAAACGAGGCAGGTATTAGTTTAGCTGCGATAGACCATTTTGCTGGTAAAATTCCAATACTGGGGGTTTGCTTAGGTCATCAGGCCATAGGCCAAGTTTTTGGTGCCGAAGTAGTAGGCGCTCAAGAAATTAAGCATGGTAAAGTGTCTGTGTTATCGCATTGCAATACTGGTTTATTTAAAGGGCTACCTAGTACCTTCGGCGTTACCCGCTACCATTCATTGGTTTTAGACCCTGCAACTTTACCGTCTTCATTAAGTGTCGACGCTTGGTGTGAGACTACACGAGGGACAAGGGAAATTATGGCGGTTTCACATAGCCACTTCCCTATCTGGGGCGTACAGTACCATCCCGAGTCGTTACTTACTGAACACGGCCACAGTGTGCTTGACGCCTTTCTTCACTACAAAAAGGTTTAAGTATGCGGATTTGGTGCCGATAGCTTGCATAGTGTAAATGTCGCACTTGTAGGCCGTTAAAATTCGCAATTTACTGATTTTTCGTTTAACTTTTTATAATTGAGTTTAGCCAACAAGCTAAATAAGCGTCACATTGAGAACGAATTAAGCGATACCAATCATTAGTGGTAATAACAGAGCTTTCAAGCAGTAGCTGCATTTTCACAATTACTATAGTGAAAATTATAAAGGCCCCTGATGTACGATAATATTGCCGTTCACCAAAAAGTTATGAGCAGGAGTGCTTTTAATATGACAATGGGGGCAAACACACCGCCCACGATAGATGATCGTTTCGAAAATATGATCATATCACCCGAGCGAGTCCTTGAAATGCTGGGAAGGCGCAAGGTGGGTCAAGTTAGCTTCGAACAGTCAGAACAAGGTGACGCGCGCAGACTATTACTTCGCGTTGAGAAAGTGGCGATTGAAAATAAGCGTCTTCAAGAAAAAACGGAAGCTTCTTATTTAGAATCAGTTAGCCATCACCTACACGAAGTTCTACTTGGCGAGCTAACTGAACAGCTCTGCTACACTGACGAACTTGTTCAAAACGTGCTTAACTTACCCGAAAATATTGGTGAGCTGTTAGATGCACTGTCGGTAAAAGCGTCTTCTGTTTCAAAATTAGAACCTATAGCGGCCACTATGCCATGGCTTTATGACGAACTTATAGTGGCAGTAAACACGCCTCAGTTTAGGCGCAAAGACTCTCGAGGACGTATCATTGTAGTTGAAACGTTACGCACCGCTTTAAGCTTCTTAGGTATTGAAAACTTACGTACGCTAATACCTTCATTGATTTTAAAGCGCGCAATGCCTCAAATTACCGACCCATACCCGCTTATAAAACAAAAGTTAACGCATTACTCAACGGGCGTCGCGCTTACCGCAAAACGCCTTGCCATGCTGGGTGATTTAAATAAAAACCAAGCCTATACATTGGCAATGATGAGTAATTTAGGGCGCTGTGCCGTTACACGACTATATTTCAAGCTGTTCGATAAAATTCAGCTGCATTTACTGCAAGAGTGTCAAAAAGATAAAGAACAAAAGCGTCACGAGGCTTTACTAAAAATTGCGCCATCAGCTAATCACCTCATTGCATTACAGCAAGAGTTTGCTGATGCGGTTAGCGCAGACATTTTGGAGTGGATGCACTTTACCCGCCTGCCAATTGCACAGCCAATGCGTGCCTGTGCTGATAAACAGCCTGTACAGGCCAAGACGTTGAGCAAAATACTCCATCAAGCACGCGCTTATACGCAAATACGCATGTTGCATCAATTAAAACTCGTGGACATAAAAGAAGTAAAGCCGCTTTTTGCTGAACAAAAATACCCTGCTGGTGCGCTTGAGGCACTTAAAAGCACGGATATCTTTACTCTTGCGTTGGTGAAAAATGAAGATAGTTACTAGGACTTATTGCTACACCCTACCCGTTTAGAACGAAAATCACACAAAACAGGGCGCTAAACGCGAAATAATTTATGGATATTCATGCACTGGTTATGCACTTTTCTCGTAGTTGATGCCTAATACTCAAAAATATTGGCCGTAACTTAGTGCTCCGCCTGATTCTAGCTCAAGTAAACAGGCAAGTTCGTCACGGCCCATTGGCCCTTTTTATTCCGTTAAAGCACAACGAAACCACCACGCAGCGCTTTTCATAACGTAAAAATTGATTATTACTAATTGATATAGCCCAGTAGTTAATAGTTATTCACTTTTCCTGCAAATTAAGCCACAGTCCTTATAAATAAAGGGCTGCAGCCCTTTACATAGAAGACAAATGTTAAAAAAAATGGCATACTGTAAAACAAATCCGATTAGTTTTTATGCGCCCTATTAACGCTTATCGACTCACGCAGCACGAATAAGAAGTGCGCTTCGATTAGACAAGCAGGCTCACACAGTGAGATTGGCGCCCAACGCAGAGGTAACAAAGATGAACGTAACTCGCGCTACATTTGATGATGTAATGGTTCCTAACTACAACCCAGCAGGTATGGTACCTGTTCGAGGTGAAGGTTCACGCGTATGGGATCAAGATGGAGCTGAGTACATCGACTTTGCAGGCGGTATTGCAGTAAACGTTTTAGGTCACTGCCACCCTGAGCTAGTTAAAGCACTTAATGAGCAAGGTAGCAAGCTTTGGCATCTAAGTAACGTATTTACCAACGAACCAGCGCTTCGCCTTGCTAAAAAGCTTAACGACGCGACATTTTCTGACAAAGTTTACTTTGCCAACTCTGGTGCGGAAGCTAACGAAGCAGCACTTAAGCTTGCTCGTCGCTGGGCTATTGATAAGCACGGCGAAGATAAAAACCAAATCATTGCTTTTAATAAAGGCTTCCACGGTCGTACCTTCTTTACCGTTACGGTAGGTGGTCAAGCTGCTTACTCTGATGGTTTTGGTCCTAAGCCAGGCGCTGTTGATCACTGTGACTACAATGACCTAGCTGCCTTTGAAGCCCTAATTTCAGATAAAACTTGTGCTGTAATGATGGAACCGCTTCAAGGTGAAGGCGGCATTATTCCACCAGATGCTGACTTTGTTAAAGGTGTACGTGAGCTTTGTGACAAACACAATGCACTACTGATTTTTGATGAAGTTCAGTCAGGCGTTGGTCGTACCGGTCATCTTTATGCTTACATGGGCCTTGGCGTAACACCCGATATCCTAACTACAGCTAAATCCCTTGGTGGTGGCTTCCCAATTGGCGCTATGCTAACAACGAATGAAATTGCTGCACACCTTAAGCCTGGTACCCACGGTAGCACTTACGGCGGTAACCCACTGGCATGTGCTGTTGCGGAAAAAGCATTAGATATCGTAAATCAACCAGAAGTGCTTGAAGGCGTACTTAAGAAAGAAGCGCTTTTCCGCGAGTTACTTGGCGCTATCAATGACAAGTACAACGTATTTGAAGAGGTACGTGGTCAAGGCATGCTGTTAGGTTGTGCGTTAAATGAAAAATATCAGGGCCGCGCACGCGACTTCATGATGGCAGCGACCAAAGAGAACCTTATGTGCCTTGTTGCTGGCATGAACGTTATTCGTTTCGCACCTTCACTGGTTATTCCTGACGAAGATATTAAAGAAGGTCTTGCACGTTTTGAGCGCGCCGTTGCCGCCGTTGTAAACGCCGAATAATTACAACACGAGTAGCGAACATGAATATCATTCGCCCTATCACGAAGGCCGACTATAACGCGCTTAAAGAAATCGCCGTCGAATCGGGTATTGGCTTTACGTCTTTACCTGTCAACGACGCGTTGCTGCAGCGTAAAATTGACCGTGCAGAAACCGCGTTTAACAAGCCAAACGTAACAGAACCTGGCGATGAGTCATACTTGTTTGTAATGGAAGATACCACTACCGGACAGGTAGTGGGCACGACAGGTATTGAAGCCGCAGTAGGCATAGATGATGCGTTTTATCATTATCACCTAAGCAAGGTTGTGCATGCCTCACGCGAACTGAACATTCACAACACGGTAGACATTCTAACGTTTTGTAATGACTACACAGGCGTTACTGAGATATGTACCCTGTTTCTTCGTGAACAAGCCCGCGGAGGCATTAACGGCCGCTTTCTTTCGAAGGTTCGATTTTTGTTCATGATGGAGCATCGCGAACGCTTTTCAGAAACTGTGATTGCTGAAATGCGTGGTGTGAGTGACGAGGAAGGACGTTCACCGTTTTGGGAGTGGTTAGAAACCCACTTCTTCTCGATGGATTTCCCTACTGCCGACTATCTAACGGGTATCGGTAATAAAGTGTTTATTGCTGAACTTATGCCAAAGTACCCGATATACGTGAACCTGCTAAGCAAAGAAGCGCAAGACGTCATTGGCGAAGTACACGACAAAACTCGCCCTGCACTTCAGCTTTTAGAAGAAGAAGGCTTTTCGTGTCGCGGTTACGTAGACATTTTCGACGCAGGCCCAACGGTTGAGGCAAATTTGAGCCACATTCGCACGGCTCAATTAAGCTTGAAACTGCCTGTCGTCATTGATGATAGCGCTGCTGCCCAAGGGCAAACGCATTACATCATTAACACATCAGTATCTGATTTTCGTGCAGTAGCCACCGAGATGACGGTCAGCGAAGAAAAGCAAGTTGCCGTGCTATCTCGCCAAGCCGCTGCTGCATTGAATGTCAAAGAGGGTGAGCACGTACGTTTTGCCCCCGTTACATTCAGAGATTAAAAGGACACCCACTATGCTACATACACATTTTATCAACGGTGAATGGGTTGCCGGACAAGGTCACAACTTAACGTCAGTAGACCCTGCAAAAAACGAAGTGATTTGGGAAGGTAAGTCTGCGACTGCCGCTCAAATTGATGACGCAATTAACGCCGCTCGTGCTGCACTTGTAGCCTGGAGCATGAAAACCGTTGAAGAGCGTCTTGAAATCATCAAGGTTTACGGCACTAAGCTAGAAGAAGCCAAAGTGCATCTTGCCAAAGTTATGGCAAAAGAAACGGGCAAACCAGAATGGGAAACCGCTACTGAAGTGGGCGCCATGATGGGCAAAATCGGCATTTCTGAAAAAGCTTATTTTGAGCGCACGGGTAACGTAGAAAACCCAATGCCAGTAGGTAAAGCATTCATTCGCCATAAACCTCACGGCGTTGTTGCGGTATTCGGCCCCTACAATTTCCCTGGGCACCTTCCAAACGGTCACATTGTTCCGGCCCTTATTGCTGGCAACACCATTGTATTTAAGCCAAGCGATTTAACGCCTATGGTTGCTCAGGAAATGATGAAGTTATGGGATGCCGCTGGTCTGCCGGCAGGCGTGCTTAACCTTGTACAAGGCGAGGTTGAAACGGGTAAAGCATTAGCGTCGCATAATGATATCGATGGTCTGTTCTTTACGGGTAGTTCACGTACAGGAAAAATCCTTCACGAGCAGTTTGCAGGTCACCCAGGTAAAATCTTGGCCCTTGAAATGGGCGGCAACAACCCTCTTATCGTGAAAGACGTGGCGGATGTTGATGCAGCTGTACACGATATCGTACAGTCTGCTTTCATTACTTCAGGTCAGCGCTGCACGTGTGCACGCCGCTTGTTCTTGCCAGCCGATGCCAAAGGCGACGAGATCCTTGCTCGCCTTATCGAAGTAACCAAAAACATTAAAGTTGGCGATTACGATGCTGAAGACCAGCCGTTTATGGGTGCCATGATCTCAAGCAACGCCGCCGCTCTTATGGTGAAAGCGCAGCAAGAACTTGAAGACCTTGGTGGTAATGTACTGGTTCGCCTTGAACAAAAAGACGAAAGCAGAGGTTTTGTTACCCCAGGTATTATTGATGTTACCGATATGCTTGCTTCACTGCCAGATGAAGAACACTTTGGTCCACTACTTAAAGTAATTCGTTACAGCGACTTCGATGCAGCTATCACAGAAGCGAATAACACCAGCTTTGGCTTGTCAGCAGGTCTTCTTGGTGACAATGAAGAAGATTATCGTTATTTCTTCGCGCGCATTCGCGCGGGCATAGTGAACTGGAATAGACCTATTACCGGTGCAAGCAGCGCTGCGCCATTTGGCGGTGTGGGCGATAGTGGTAACCACAGAGCTAGCGCGTTTTATGCGGCTGACTACTGCGCTTATCCAGTTGCGTCAGTTGAGCTTGATAAAGTTACTATGCCAGGCAAATTAAGCCCAGGCTTGTCGATGTAACCCAAGCTTTTCACGTTACAAAAAGGCCGACGCAAGATTTGTGTCGGCCAGTTTAGTACCAACCCTATACGAACTATTCGTTTGCAAATAGTCAACGACAGAAAGGACCCTACTACCATGCATAGCAACATCGATACGTTGTTTAGCAACATGTGGGACGATTACGTTACCATCACTCCCTCAGCGCATAAAATTCATGCACTTTTGGCGGGTGAAGAAAACACTAATGATATCGTTAACGACCATGTGGCTTTTAGAACTTTTGCTTTAGATAAAACTCGCTTAGACAAGCTTGCTGCACACTTCTTAGCATTGGGTTATGAAGCGAAAGGTGACTACGACTTTGAAGCTAAAAAGCTCACTGCAAAGCACTTTGAGCACCCTGACGATACTAAACCTAAGGTGTTTATTAGCGAACTTCGGGTGAACGAGCTTTCTAAGACAGCGCAAACCATTATTAAAAAGCTTGTAGAGCAAATGCCTGAATCTGTCGTGGATGCGGATAACTTCTTATACTCGGGCAAGCATTGGGACGTAACTAAAGCAGAATACGACACGCTACTTAACGAATCAGAATATGCGGCGTGGATGGCTGCATGGGGCTTCCGTGCTAACCACTTTACGGTAAGTGTTAACCACTTAACCCGCACTGATGAGCTGACTGACGTGAATACGCTGCTTAAAGAGGCAGGCTTTGTGCTGAACACTTCGGGCGGCGAGATTAAAGGTGGTTCAGACGTATTCTTGGCGCAATCATCAACCATGGCCGACCGTGCTAACGTTGCTTTTAGCGACCAGACTGTGGCAATCCCAAGTTGCTTCTATGAATTTGCGCAACGCTATGAAATGCCTGACGGAAAACTTTATAAAGGCTTTGTTGCTGCATCAGCAGATAAAATCTTTGAAAGTACTAACGCTAAATAACTTCGTCATTTAAAAAAAGCCCGTTAGGGCTTTTTTTGTAAGGCGCATAAAATTACCATTTAGATTCAGTGGTGTGCCTTGCTAAAAACTGGTCGTAAGGCATAGGTTTATCAAAGTAAAACCCTTGCATTAACTTAATATCTGCTTGCTCCATAAAAGGTAAATAAGACTCTAATTCTACCCCTTCAGCCACGACATCTATTTGCAGACTCTTCAACATAGTTATTAGGCCATTAAATAAGGCATTGGCTTTACTATCTTGGTGAATACCTTGAATAAGGCTTTTATCTACCTTAACCACCTCAAACTGAAAACTTCTGAGGTAGCTAAGCGACGAAAAGCCACTGCCAAAGTCATCTAAAGACAACTTAAACCCAAGCTCTCTCAACGTGTTTAATGCTCTTAGTGCTGACTTTTCATCTCGAATAAATACTGATTCAGTCAGCTCTAATTCAATAAACTCGGGGGATACATTATTATCCATACAAACGGACACCGCTTGATCTGGAAACTGTGGGTCAAGCATTTGATTAGCACTAATATTTACTGATAAAGGTATAGCATCGCCTTGTTGCGACTCCATTATCGAAATATAGTCACATGCCGCTTCTAACGCTTGTAAACCAATGGCGCTATCTAGGTTTTGCTCTTCTGCTATGGGGATAAATACAGCGGGCGATACCACACCGTGCAAGCCAGAAATCCACCGACAAAGTACCTCACCGCCTTTTAACTCGCCATTTAAGTCATATTTACCCTGAATATAAAAATCAAGAAGATGATTCTCTACGGCCTTGCGCAAGTCGTTCAACATACTGACCTGCTGCGTCATGCTTTCGTAAAGCCCTGGCTGGTAAACAAAAGTTTGCCCTTTCCCAAGTTCTTTTGCCCGATACATAGCGGCATCGGCGCACTGCACTAAGCTCTCGATATTGTCGCTGTGCTCTGGAAACTCCGCTATACCAATACTGGCAGACAGTCTAAGCTCCGTCCCTTTTACTACGATGGCGTCTTCTTCGATATGGCTAATGAGTTCCTGCGAGCGTTCTGTAACCTCTTCAATATTTTGGTTAGGCGCTACGGCAATAAACTCATCACCACCCCACCTGCCAACTTTACCAGTAGCACCGAACATAGCAGTAAGCAGCGCACCAATACGCTGCAATTCTACATCCCCTCTTTCGTGCCCCGCGTTATCATTTATGGCTTTAAACCCATCTAGATCGATAAATACGAGACAAAACGGCTGCTTACTCCCCGCTAATTCCGAGATAGATTCACGCAACGAGTTACGATTTGAAAGTCCCGTCAATTCGTCGTGTAGTGCAAGTTGCCGCAACTTGTCCTCGTTGCGCTTTCTATCGCTGATGTCACGCATAGTTGCAATCAAATAAGACGAGGTTTGTTGATAGGTTTCGAACAAAGCCACAGAAATATCTACTACTTTTATTTCGCCGCTTTGGTTTTTTATCTTTGACTCAAATCGAACTTGCTTATCAAGCACCAACTGCGCTTTATCTACTTTCTCCGCAATGAAAATTTGATTAAAATTCAAACCAACACACTGTTCTTTTACTGACACTCCAATTAACTGAATAAAAGCATCATTACATTCTGTGATAATAAGATCGGGAGAAAGCACTAACATTGGCTCTCGTGAACTGGCAAATGCGGAAGCCATCAAATGAAAAGATTGTTCAGCTTTGCGCTGTTGCGTAATGTCTTTAGTAGTTCCTACTATTTGTAGCGCTTCGCCAGCACTGCCTCGTTTTAACACGCGCCCACGCAATCTTATCCATTGGTAGTTTTTCTCTAACATTAAGCGAAAAGAAAACTCAACCCTGTCGCGATTGCCGTGAAGCGCCATGGCCCAGTGAAACTGAAGCCCTTCCAAATCGTCCTCATGAACCCGCTCAAGAAGCTGAATTAAGGTGCCCGACCACGTAGATACGCTTTCAGAGTGAAGAGAAAAAGAGCGGATCTCCATTATATCGCTTTGCGCCTCCCAATTCCAAAACGACTCTTGCGACGCCCAAAGTGCCAATTCCAAGTCCTTTTGGGCACTTTGGCTTTTTTGAAGCGTTACATACAAGTTTTGCGTCTTCTCTCTTAATAAGACCTCTGCTTGTTCTCTGGCTACGCGTTCCCGCTTTAAACGCCGCTCAAGCAGTTGTATGCGATTGCTATCACTGGACTCAGCAATTGAGGAGTCATCAACCATTGCGCCCCCCGTTAAACCAGAGAGATACTAAATTCGTACGTATAAGGCGTTTCTAGTTGATGAGTTTCCCTTTCAAGTTTGCAATTATAGTGGGCTGCAGCGGCATCCATTAAGCCCTCAGCTAAAGGGTATAGTTCTCTTTCAGAGTAATACTGTAAACGCATAGTGTTGTCTGTGCGAGATAGCACTTTAAAACGAGGAAGGTCTGCGTCGGGATAGAGCTTTTTTACTTGGACATGTATGTCGCCGTCCAGGTGTTCAAGCATGTTTAGCATACCGTCGGTGTTGGCCAGTACATCTCCGTGCACTGCACCTAACTTACCAAACAAATAAAAACCAAAATCATACAAGAGTTCATTAGCAGATTTACCCGTTCTCTCCACCAGCACACCTACTAGGCGTTGCATTTGTTCAAACGGGTAATAGCCCACAGCAGTATAAGCACCGTCGTTTTCTAACCCAGCTTCTATGATGACATCATCAGCGAACTCAGGGGAAACTTTCTCCTCGAGCATATCGATAAATGATGTAAAAACTATGCCTAACATGTAAATTCCTCTTATATTCCCTAATTGAGTGTAGTTCACCTAAGCATAAGAACAACTTAAACTTTATGACAAATCTTCTGGTGTTTCATCCTTGCTTGACTGCACAACTTCAACGGTATCAACTCGTTGGAGCCCGCGCGGCAATTTATTCCCTCTTCGTCCCCTTTCGCCCTGATAATGCGTTAGATCTTCAGCAGTCAGTGTCATATTACGTTTCCCCGCGCCAACCTTGATGGCGGCGCCATCTGGCACAACCGCAAGTACTTTCACAAACTCTTCACGGGACTGTGATTTCGCTGAAGGAATATTGATGAGCTTGTTTCCCTTCCCTTTGCCTAAACTTGGCAAGTCGCGAAGCGGAAACATGAGCATGCGCCCTTCGTTTGAAATGCTTAAGCACCAGTCAGAATCTGGGCTTGTAACAGGCGTGGGCTTCATTACCTTTGCCGCAGTAGGTAATGATAAATATGCTTTGCCCGCCTTATTTTTGCTTACCATGTCTTTAAACGTGCCTACAAAGCCATAGCCCGCATCAGAGCCTACCAAGAACTTACTTTCATCTTGCGCCATAATGACGTGCTGGAATGATTCTCCACCAACAATACTAAAACGCCCGGTCAGGGGTTCGCCCTGACTTCGTGCAGAAGGAAGCCCGTGAGCGTCGCAAGAGAAGGTCCGCCCTGAACTATCCATAAATACGGCTGGTTGATTACTTTTGCCTTCGGCGCTAGACAAGTAAGCATCTCCTGCTTTATAGCTTAAGCCCTCAGCATCAATATCGTGACCTTTTGCACAGCGTGCCCAGCCTTTTTCTGACAGAACTACTGTCACAGATTCAGCAGGTACTAGTTCTTTTTCAGACAGAGCTTTGGCTTCACCACGCTCTACGATAGGCGAGCGTCTGTCGTCGCCATATTTTTCAGCATCAGCAAGAATTTCTTTTTTGATTAGGGTTTTAAGGCGGCGGTCTGAACCTAATAGTTGCTGTAGCTTGTCGCGTTCTGCGGCAAGCTCATCCTGCTCACCTTTAATTTTCATTTCTTCTAATTTAGCTAAGTGACGAAGCTTCAGTTCAAGAATGGCTTCGGCTTGCTTATCACTTAACCCAAAACGCGCCATAAGCTCTGGCTTAGGTTTGTCATAGGTACGAATGATCTCGATAACTTCATCGATGTTCAAAAACGCAATTAACAAGCCTTCTAAAATATGCAGGCGTGCTAGTACTTTATCTAAACGATACTGTAACCGACGCGTTACTGTGTCTTTTCGATACTGTAACCATTCAGACAATATGGTGCGCAAGTCTTTAACCTGTGGACGACCGTCTAGGCCTATCATGTTCAGGTTGACCCGATAATTTTTCTCAAGATCAGTCGTTGCAAACAAATGCTGCATTAATTGGGTAACATCAATGCGATTTGAACGCGGAGTGATAACCAAACGAGTTGGATTTTCATGATCCGATTCATCACGAAGATCGCTTACCATTGGTAGCTTCTTCGCCTGCATTTGCGCGGCAATTTGCTCTAAAATCTTTGCACCAGACGCTTGATGAGGTAATGCAGTAATGACAACATCACCGTTTTCCTCACCATACACTGCACGCATTTTTATTGAGCCACGCCCGGTCTCATAGAGCTTTTGAATATCGACCTTTGGCGTAATAATTTCAGCTTCAGTTGGATAGTCTGGTCCGTTTACATGCTCTAGAACGTCACTAAGCTCAGCTTTGCTGTTGTCGAGCAACATGGCACATGCGTTGGCTAATTCACGAACATTGTGAGGTGGGATGTCGGTGGCCATACCTACTGCGATACCAGTCACCCCATTAAGTAAAATGTGAGGTAAGCGCGCAGGTAGATTACTAGGCTCTTCTAACGTACCGTCAAAATTGGGGACCCAATCTACAGTGCCTTGACCAAGTTCATTCAGCAGCACCTCTGAAAAGCGCGAGAGCTTAGCCTCGGTATACCGCATGGCGGCAAACGATTTGGGATCATCCGGCGCTCCCCAGTTTCCCTGCCCGTCAACCAAAGGGTAACGGTAAGAAAAAGGCTGCGCCATAAGCACCATAGCTTCATAACAGGCGGAGTCACCATGAGGGTGAAACTTACCTAATACATCACCTACAGTTCTTGCGGATTTTTTATACTTTGCGTTTGCGCTCAAGCCTAAATCTGACATTGCATAAATAATGCGTCGCTGTACCGGCTTTAAACCATCGGAAATATGTGGCAGGGCACGGTCCATGATGACGTACATGGAATAGTTTAGATAAGCGTCTTCGGTGAAACGTCGAAGAGGAAGTTGCTCTACCCCATCGCGATTAATGATGATCTCGTCACTCATGATAGTTTTTTCGTTTTGTTATTAATACCAATGCGCTCGTGATAGCAAGGCCGCAGTTAGTTATATTGACGCGCACTACTTGTTGAATGCACGCGAGCGATAAGACTATTGTGGGGTAAACCGCATTTGTGTGCAATCCTTGAAAACAATTGTCAGCACTTTTGATTATATTAAGGCCCAGATGACCTTGGCTGTCCATCAAAGAGCGACCCTGCTATAGCCTTATAAGGTGTGAAGCGTTTCTTTTGTCATTCTGTAAATAGAGTGTTTAAATAGAGTAGGGCGAATTTTACCTTTTTATGTTCACCCTCAATATAATAAAACCCTTATTTAAACGGTAATTAAAGTACAGATTAATATGGCAATCTTTCGCGTATTCTCTTTCCTGTTTGTTCTGTTCGGTAGCTTCTTGCCCACCCATGCCCATGCGCAACATATTGAGCAGCTTTTCGAAGAACAAAAAACGCTAGATTTATCAGACTCTTTGTACTTTTTATTAGAAACCGATTACCAACTTACCATTGGTGATGTATCAAGACGGCGTAATGATTTTCTTATGCACCCTCATAGTAACCCGAACTTTGGGTTTCGCAATAATGGGATGTGGTTGTTAACGTCAGTAACCAATGTTTCAAACAATAAAAACTGGGTGTTTTCAATAAATTTTAGCCAGCTAGATAGCGTTGACTTCTACTTGGTACAAAATGGCAAGGTTATTAGTCAAAGCCATCAAGGCAAGGCGCAGAAAGAACAACGTTTTCGTGTACCTTCCTTTCGCGTTGAACTCCCTAACAGCGACCCCGTTGATCTTTTCATCCGTATTGAAAGTCACTCTTCCAGTCTAATTGCTCCCCTTCGAGTACAGGCAGAACCTCTACATAGTACTTATTTCCAAATGGATAGTTTACTGTGGGGCTTTTTTTACGGCGGCTTACTCATACTTGCTATTTACAATTTGGCACTGTTTTTTGGTGTTAGAGAAAAGAGCCTGATTGCTTATGTAGGATATATATTAGCGGTAATTTTGTGGCAGTTTGTATGGGGCGGTCATACACATCTTTTATTCTCTCAGGGCATCCCCTCGTGGCTGGTTGGTCATTCGGAATTAATATTCGTCATTATTGGCATTAGTTCTGGCTTGTTTACCATGACGTTTTTAGAAACCGAAGAGCACTCGCCCACAGCCCACCCTATTATCAACTTACTATTGGTGTGCCAAGCATTAACTGGGCTGATGTGCTTTGTCGATCTTTTACCGTCCATATGGAAGAATAACCTTGTATATGGCGTTGGACTGGTAGCGATATTAAGCTATATCTACGCAGGGTTTGAGGCCTTTCTCAATAGATTCAAACCTGCGCGCTATTTTATCTTTGCTTGGAGCATGCTTGCCACCGGCGCTATTGTAGGGATGTTAAGCCTTATTGGTGTGCTGCCCTCAAACGATTTTACTACCTACTGTTTTCAAGTTGGCGTATTCCTTGAGGCTGGTTTCTTCTCTTTTGCGCTTATGGAAAAGAGCAGAAGTCAGCTTGAAAGTGATGTGGAACAGGCCACTAACGACTTACGCAACAATGTTGAGCTTATTGAAGAGCAAAATGCACGCTTAGATATAGCACGTAAAGATGCTATTAAAGCCAGTAACGTGAAGTCTCAGTTCCTTGCGAATATGAGCCATGAGATTCGAACGCCGCTTAATGCAATATTGGGCTTCAGCAAAGAACTCAACAACGCGCCGTTGCCTACAGACCAACAGGAACAGGTACGAATAGTCAATACTGCAGCTGAGAACCTGCTCACTATAGTGAACGACGTACTAGACTTTTCAAAGATTGAAGCAGGCAAACTTCAGATAAACAACCAACCGTTTTCACCGAATAAATTGCTCGAAGAGATGGTCACTATCATGGCTAAATCTTCTCACAGCAAACGGCTCGAGTTTGTTTTTGACTTAAATCCCTTACCTGAAAAACTTATCGGCGATGTATTCCGCATTAAGCAAGTGCTAAATAACTTACTCAGTAACGCGCTTAAGTTCACCTCAAGTGGAACCATTACATTCTCAGTAAGGGGGCGCTCGCTTCCTCACGGTATTCACGAGTTAAATATTACCGTTGAGGACACAGGAATTGGAATTAGTAGGCAAGACAGAAAAAAGCTTTTCAATGCTTTTTCACAGGTAGATGATGCACTTAATCGCAACTATCAAGGTACAGGGTTGGGACTTGTTATTAGCAGAGAGTTAGTTCGCCTCATGAACGGGGATCTTACGCTTAAGAGTGTGCTCGGTCAGGGGTCTACATTTAACGTTTCCCTTCGTATGAATCAGCTAAGTCAGAAGTATTCTCTAGCAAGCAGTAATGATTGGAACGGAAAAAGCGTTGTTATTTTCGATCCCATTCCAGCAACACGTCGCTCAAGCGCTAATATGTTGTCTATTTTAGGCGCGAATATTACCTCAGTGGAGTCCTTAGATTATTTGGCTACGCTAAGTGGTCAGTATGACTTCTTTATGGCAACGGTACCGGTAAGTAAAATGGGATTGCGTGATACTTACCTGAGCCAGTTTGTACAATTCCCTGCCCAAAAGCGTATTCTTTGGTATTCCGGCCCCGAGCCGTTTGCTCAGTATCCTAGTTTATCGCAACATTTCCATTCACAGATACGTATGCCGATTACGTTGACCAAGTTAGACAGCTTGGTAAATCAACATGCAACGCCTGCGAAAAAGCTATGCATGAAAAGATTAGCAACCTGCCTAATGTGAAAATATTAGCTGTTGATGATATGGAAATGAACCTTAAGCTTCTGCATACTTGGCTCGACCAATCACCTGTAGAGCTCATCACCACTATCAGCGGGCAAGATGCGGTAAACCAGTGTCAGACACAAGAATTCGATCTAATTTTAATGGACGTTCAGATGCCGGGGATGGATGGAATTCAAGCCACCAGAGAGATTCGTAAGTCTCCCATAAACATGGGAACGCCTATCATCGCTGTCACCGCTCACGCTTTCAAAGAAGAGCAAGAGCGATTACTCGCTTCAGGCATGGACGACTACCTTCCAAAACCCATTGAGGTAGAGCTATTAATTAACCTGATTAAGTTGTGGTGCCATAGTATTGAGCCAGGAGAAATTGAAATCCCCTCGGTTGATTGGCAGCTCGCTCTAAAACGAGCTAATCAAAATCAAGATACAGCTAAAGAAATGTTAGAAGGCTTTATAGAGCTGCTGCCAGAAACCATTCATACACTATCAACGCTTTTGGAAAAACAAAATTACAACGAGCTAAAAAACGAGGTACATAAGTTACATGGCGCGTGTTGTTATACAGGCCTACCACGCATGCAGCATCTGGCGCATGAAACTGAAAGCGCTCTCAAACTCGGCCAACACAAACTTGTGAATGAGCACTTACCTGCACTTATTGCGGAAGCCGAGAAAGTGTTACGGGAGAGTAAACCCAGCGTATAACGAATTATTGGCCGCGCATGTAGCACTGGTTATTGCGTGGCATTCTCCTCGTGAAAAGATTGCCGTGTTTGCTGGCACTCGGCAATTAACCTAGCAAATTCGCTGGCGTCCCTATCTAGCTCTGAACTTGCTATAAAAATATCAAAACCGAGCCGTTTTCGTAGCTCTACCATGCGGTGAGCTAACATGGCTTTTATTCCTTTAATAATGGTACCGTCTTCCATAACATATTGCTTATCATCGAACATTGATTGCTCGTAGCAGCTTCCCGACGCGCAGCCTTCATCTGTATTTTGCATTAGCAGAGGTCGCTGCTCCATCAGTAAATGTGTAGCAAGCCTAGGTGATATGGTATTTAAAAAGTCAGTGTAACTTTTAATTTTAAAACCTATGGTTTCTAGGGGAACGTGTTCTAAACCATGGCGCACACGTGGGCAATCTGCACGCTGTAAGTTGTCCCAATGAATTCGCCAGCTGCCAAGACGATGGCGATAGGTAATATAGTCTTTTGCTATTTCCAAGCTGTAGTCTGGCTCGCGTACTTTAAAATAACCAACTAACAAACATACCAGTGCAGCGCTTGTTAGGAATATACCTGCTAAAAACAACCAATCTGGTAAAAAAGCCAGCCACAAGGCTGCGACAAATAGCCCGACACAGCCCAATACTAGGCTAGTAATGCCATTGCTTTTCGACGCTGCTCGGATAAAGATAGATTCAACACTAGTGCCAGACATACAAGTACACCACCAACATGATTACGGCCCAAACGATATAAAGTCTAACGCGTTTACATTTTACGCAGTCAGTTTGCCACCAGCGTAATATTGGATTTGATTTTCGCATACGCTGATAACCCCTCTTATACGCTCATTAGAAAGGGATAGTTTAACCGTAAAATTAAGCTAATGTGTGGTTTCTGTAACGATATCGTTGAAATGTCGCCACTATAGTTGGGGTGAATACTAAAGACAAGATAACCGAGAAACCTACACCACCTGCAAGCACAACAGCCAGTGGCGGCCAGAAACTCCCTTCACTGAATAATAGCAGCGGAATTAAACCACCTACCGTCGTAAACGTTGTCGAAAGTATATGACGGCTACAGCTCATGGTTTCTTCAACAATAGCCTTGGTATCACCTTGTTTTGCTTTTGGATTAGCATTGATTGCGGCAATGACCACTATCGAGCCGTTAATCGCAACACCGATAAGTCCTGCACAACCAAGCAATGGATTAAACCCTACTGGCAAACCAGAAATCCATAAACTAAACATTCCTAGCCCTACCGAGAGTATGGCGACAAGAGCAATTACGCCTGCCATACGCAGGCTTGTAAACGTTAGAATCAATGTTGTTATCATCAGTACCAATAAAACAGGGGCATAAGTGGCAAGCTTACCTAATGCTTGCTGCTGTTCATCAGCATCGCCAGCCAAATGGATCCTATAGCCCTCCGGCAACACTAATCGGCTTTCAAGCAAATCTCTTAACTGGTTACTGGCATCAATCGGAGGAACCCCAGGAAGTAAAAATGCTTGTATACGGTTAAGCCTTTCTCCGTCCACACGAGTAATGCTGCTGGTTGCAGGCTGTAGCGTTAAATTGGTTACTGCAGCCAGTGGTGACCACGAAATAGCATTATCACCAGCTACAGGAATAGGCATTGCATCGACACCCGTTACATTTTGTCTGTACGCTTCTTCCAGTCTTACTCTAACCGGAATTTCTTCAGTACTTTCCAGTACCGAGCCACCCGTAATACCCGAGAAGTTAATCTGCATTTGATTGGCAAGCTCAAAAAGCGTTAAGCCGAGGTAGGATAGGCTATCGCTGTCTGCATTTATTTTAAGCTCGGGCTCGCCCATAGAAATACTAGTGATGGACTGAGATATGCCGTCAACTTGTGACATCAACATACGTACCTTGTCGCCCAAGTCGTTCAGTACATTAAGATCCGGCCCGAAGATTTCTACCTCGACTGGCGCGGCAATAGGCGGGCCTTGCCCGAAAGCTCGCACTACAATTTGTACCTCTGGGTATTCGTTATCGAGCGAATGCTGCAACTTACCTACCAGCGCTGCGGCGTCTTCTACCGTTTGGGTCGACACGACGGCATTCGCAAAGTAAGGCATGTTGTCACGGGTCATCATCTGGTTGTAGTACACCGACGGCGCAGAGCCTCCCACCAACCAACTAACTTGCTTCACGCCTTGCGCGCTGCGAATAGCAGCATCAATTTTTTTTACGTAGTTAGTGGTGTTATCAATACTGCTACCCTCTTTCGTCCACAGATAAACTTCAAACTGATCTCTATCTGCACTTGGAAAAAACACGCTAGCGAGAGTTGAAGAGAGCACAAAGCCCGACAAGCACAGCAAGGCCACAACCGGTAGCACTAGAATGGGTTGTTTTATCCAGCGCCCCAACTGCTTCTTGAAGGCTAAACTCAACTGCGGCGCTTGAAGCCCTACCTTCCACCACGTATTAGATACGGTTTCGCCTTGCGAAGCATTGTCGTGCTTTGGTAAAAATCGTGCGGCTAGTGCGGCGATAATAGTCAGTGAAATAAACAGAGAGCCAATGAGCGCCATGACCACGCTTATCGCTATTGGTCCTACAAAATCACCTATATTTCCATCAAGAAGAAAGATAGGCATAAAGCCGAGAATGGTAGTAAGTGTTGAAGCTAAAAGTGGCGCAAATAAGTGAGAAACACTTTTTGCCATGGCGCCCACCCGCGTTAGGTTAGGGTCTTGTAAGTTAATGCGTATTTCGTCGGTAATTACAATGGCGTTATCAATCAGCAGGCCAATGGCGATGATCATGCCAAAAATTGACATTTGGTGTATTTGCTCATTGTAAAAACTTAACGAAAACAGAGCAAAAGCAGCGCACAATGGAAGTGCTAAGCCAACAATCCACGCTGCGCGAAACCCCATGAAAAGTAGAATGACCATCATAACAACGGCACACCCCATCAACAAATTCATCGATAAGTCGGCAAGGCGAGTAGCGGTGTATTCGTTTTGCTCAAATGCCACAGTAGCGGTTAGGGTTCCGCTGAAATCTTTATTAAATTGCTCTACCACTGCTAAAGCACTTTCGGTCCACACGTCAGAGCGCAGTGAAGGCTGCATGCGGGCTGCTACAAAAATGGACTCTTCACCATTTAAAAGGGCTATCTCGCCCCGAGGTGTAGTGTAGCTGCGCTCAATCGAGGCGACATCTTCTACTCGCAAATAGCGCCCTTGCTCATTGACAAGGGGAATTGAGGCTATCATGTTTACACCATTTAAGCCCTCCCCCACTGTAAAACGTAAGTTACTTTGTTCGGTGTTCAACATACCAGCTGGCAGTTTGGGGTCAGCACGACTAATTCCATTACTGACTTGCTGTAGTGTTAGACCGGTAGCGGCAAGTTTTATAGGGTCTATGTTTACACTAATTTCTTCCTGCGGTGCGCCATATACACGCACTAACTCAGTGCCGTTAACATTGCGAAGACGGTCGGTAAGTTCTTGGGCTAATCGTGCAGTAAGCGTAATAGGAGTATTTTCAAAATGATCGGCACGAACAGAAAGCAACAAGGTAAAAGCAGTTGCACCGCGTTTTTCGTCAAATATTGGTGCCATAGCGCCTTCTGGGAATGACTCAGCGGCAGCACCTATTGCATCGCGAATTTCACTAAACAGCTGTTCATTACTGGTGTTATCAATCCAGTCCTGCGTCTCAATCAAAATAATAGAAATACCAGCGCGAGAAGTCGATTTCACTTCCTTAATTTCAAATATTTCTCGCAACCTGTCTTCAAGTACGTCACTGACTAGTGCTTCAACGCGCTCGGCAGATGCACCAGGATACTGGGTAATGATCAGTGCGTTTCGTGTGTCAATTCGAGGGTCTTCTATTCGCGGCAATGAGCCTAAAGCTGATAACCCCGCAGTAATCAAAATCAACAAACTTAAAACCAGCAAATGACCGCGTCGATAAAAGAGGGTGTACCACGGGTAGGATTTATCGGTGTCGAAATTGAATGACTTCATTAATACGCCCCAGCTTGGTGTTGACTGGGTAGGGCTACCATTTGCCCCGGCGCTAATTTATGGGTGCCTTCGCTAACGTAAATATCTCCATTTTTGAGCGCGCCGCGAACAAACGCTTTGTTTCCATCAGTGTAAACTACTTCTACAACACGCGCTTCTAAGGAGGCGTTTGACTCACTGGATAATACAAAAACACGCCATAAGCCTCTAAGTCCATTACTTAGTGCGTTTACCGGCAGCCAAGCCCCTGTTTCAAAGTGAGAGCGGAAAGCAGACAATATCGCCATATCACCAGGACGGACCCGTTCGTTACTATTAAGAGTGACAAGAATATCTACTGTTCGTGTTTGTACATTACGTATGGGAAGGCGCTGCGACACTGTACCTGCCACGTCCATATCTCCTACACGCACAAGTACGGGTTCATTTACGTCGAATTGCTCTACAACGTCAGCGGGCACAGCAAAGCGAGCTTGATAGTTGTCGATACTCGTAATACCAAACACAGGGCTTCCTGCGCTAACCACGCTACCTTCATCAAAAAACCGGCGATTTACAACGCCATCAAAAGGCGAAATTAGCGTCGTTTTTTCCAGCTCTACTTTTAGAGATTCGAGGGCTGCCTGCATTTCACTAACTTGAGCTTTAGCTACATTTAAGCTCGCTTTTGCTTCATCTAATCGTTGCGCCGACTCTAACTTTCTTTCTACCAATGAAGTGGTTCTATCACTGTTGACCTTGGCAAGAGCTAGGTCCGCATTTGCCCGTTCTATCGCCGCTTGAAGTTCTCGCTTTCTGGCATTTAGGCGTTGAATATCTTGCTGCGCTAGAATGTCGCCTTTACTCACCACATCGCCTTCTTCAACAAGTACTCGCGTAACTTGGCCTGCTACATCAAAAGAAACAGACGTTGCTTTGGGAGATTCAACTAACCCAAACACGTTAATAGGCGTTTCAAAGCCAGACTGAATCGCTACCGTGCCTGTCGAAACCGCTACAGGCAATCTTGCCTCAGGCGTTTGGGTCGCGTTGCCAAAACCAGCAGTCATTAAAAGAATCACCAATGCTGCTGTAAAAACGGCAATCGAAATTATTAACGTGAATTTGCCACTTTTCGTCGGTGTATTTACAGCAGTCATAACAGTTCCTTTAACCAATTTTGCGAGCGCTTTCGGCTATATTTGCATACTTATTGTGCTATGCTAGTATATAAATACTAGACCGTCCAGTTTGATATTTAATATTCTGTAGTAAAGTGAGAACATACGTGGCTACAACAAGAAAGCAAGGTCGTCCAAAGAGTGAAGAGAAATACTACCTTGTATTGCATGCAGCATCCCGCTTATTTCTTAAGGAAGGGTTTGCCAATACGTCAATGGACACAGTGGCAAAAGCTTCCGGGGTGTCTAAACAAACCGTTTACTCTCATTTCGAAAACAAAGATGCCTTATTTAAAGCGGCAATCTCCTCGAAATGCAGGTCATATCAACTCGATACTCAGCAACTTATTGACGCCACGTCAGGCTCTCTCTCATTGTTTGAATGCTTACAAAAAGTAGGCTGTCAGTTTGTTCGCCTATTACAAGACCCTGACGCTATTGCCATATATCGCGTAATTATAGCTGAAGCGGTAAATAGCCCACATGTGGCTACACTGTTTTATCAAGCAGGCCCTGAAGCATCACTCGCTACGCTAAGCGATGTTATTGAAAAATTTGGGCAAGGCAGTTTAAACGCAGATGTTGCTCAGCAACTGGCCGTGGATTTTTGCGCGTTGCTTAAAGGCGAATACCACACCATGATGCTTTGCGGCATACAATCCCCGCTGAAAGACGAAGAGATCACAGCGCACGTAAATAGCGCCGCTGAAAAAATTCTACTGCTTTTCACTCACTATACTCAGCAACACAGCTAAGCGGTGTTTGCTGTAAATTAAAGATACTTTTCAACATAGCGCAAATACCATTTCAATAATTCGTCAATCATAGAAAAACGTAAGGCGAGATTTGAATTGCCCTAATGACTTAATAACAGCGGTATTATAAACTAGCGGCGTTTTCGTTGATGATTGAGAAGCGCATGTCTGACTTTACCGGTAACCATATTCTTTCGGTTAATCAATTCGATCGCGAGGCCATTGAGAAAGTTTTCTCAGTCGCCAATTCCATGAAGCCTTATGCTAAGCGGCAAAAGCGCACAACCGTACTAGACGGCGCTATTCTCGGAAATCTTTTCTTCGAACCAAGTACGCGTACTCGCGTGAGCTTTGGTACCGCTTTTAATCTTTTAGGCGGTGAAGTAAGAGAAACTACGGGCATGTCGAGCTCTGCACTCGCTAAAGGCGAGTCGCTTTATGACACAGCTCGGGTATTAAGCGGCTACTCAGACATTATTGCTATGCGACACCCTGCCGCAGGCTCTGTTGCCGAGTTCTCTGAAGGAAGCCGTGTTCCTGTAATTAATGGGGGCGACGGCGCAAACGAACATCCTACTCAAGCACTGTTAGACCTTTTCACTATTAAGCGTGAGCTTGAATATAACGGTCACAACATTGACGGTTTGCACATAGCGATGATTGGCGATTTACGTTACGGGCGAACCGTGCATTCTTTATCACGCTTGCTGTGTTTGTTTAAAAATATTCGCTTTACGTTAATATCGCCAAAAGAATTGGCCATGCCTCAACCAGTTATTGACGCTATTGAGAACGCAGGACACCAGCTTACTATCACAGAAACTCTCGAAGGAAGTATGGATGCGGATATATGCTATCAAACACGCATTCAAGAAGAGCGCTTCCCTTCTCAAGAAGAAGCGAACAAATACCGAGGTAAGTTCCGCCTAAATCAGTCGATTTATACGAAACACTTTCAGTCGAAGACCGTTATTATGCATCCACTTCCCCGTGATTCTCGTATGGAAGCCAACGAACTAGATAACGATCTAAACCTTAATCCAAACTTAGCTATCTTCAGGCAAACCGACAACGGTGTGCTCGTAAGAATGGCCTTGTTTGCGCTTACTCTTGGTGTGGAGAACCTTCTCACCAAGTACGAGCGCGACGTAGTTTGGTACAGCAACAAGAGTAAGTAATTACATGCAAAAATCTGAAGCCCTATTTACCCGCGCCCAGAAAACCATTCCCGGTGGCGTAAACTCACCTGTTCGCGCTTTTAAAGCAGTGGGCGGCACACCCCGCTTTATTACCAAAGCTGATGGTGCTTATATGTGGGACGCGGACGGTAAACAATACATTGACTATATCCAGTCTTGGGGGCCGATGGTATTAGGTCACAACAATGCGAAAATTCGCGAAGCAGTGATTGAGGCATCACATAGCGGTCTTTCTTTCGGAGCGCCTACCGAAGCCGAAGTGATCATGGCAGAACTTGTTAGCGAACTGGTTCCGTCGATGGAAATGGTGCGCATGGTGAACTCTGGCACAGAAGCCACCATGTCGGCCATTCGTTTAGCACGCGGCTACACAAGCCGAAACAAAATCGTTAAGTTCGAGGGTTGTTACCACGGGCACGCTGACTCACTGTTAGTGAAAGCAGGCTCTGGCGCGTTAACCCTTGGTGTACCAAGCTCTCCTGGTGTACCAGCAAACGTTGCTGAACACACGCTTACAGTGGAATACAACAACCTCGATAGCGTAAAAGAAATTTTTGAAGCTCATGGTGACGATATCGCGTGTATCATTGTTGAGCCAGTAGCAGGGAACATGAACTGCATCCCGCCTGTAGAGGGCTTTCTTGAGGGGCTTCGTGCAATCTGCGATGAGTACGCCAGTGTACTTATATTTGACGAGGTAATGACTGGTTTCCGCGTATCTCGTGGCGGTGCTCAGGAACGCTATAATATCAAACCTGACTTAACCTGCTTAGGTAAAGTTATTGGCGGCGGTATGCCCGTGGGCTGTTTTGGAGGACGTCGTGATATTATTACTCATATAGCGCCAACAGGCCCTGTGTATCAAGCAGGCACTTTATCAGGAAACCCTGTGGCCATGGCGGCAGGCCTTGCAGCATTAACCCAAATTAAACAGCCTGATCTCTACGATTCTATCTTTGAGAATACACAAATGTTAGTTGATGGGTTCCAAGCTCTGGCAGACAAACACAATATTAGTCTAACTACTAATATTGCAGGCAGCATGTTTGGGATATTCTTTACTGACGTAGAGAAAGTTACTAACTATAAGCAGGCGATTAACTGCAATACAGAACAATTCAATAGGTTTTATCACGGTATGTTAGAGCAAGGTGTTTATTTAGCCCCCGCATCCTATGAAGCAGGTTTTGTCTCTAAAGCACACGATGTTGATGTCATTGAAAAAACACTGGCAGCAGCAGATAAAGTGTTCTCAAATTTGTAAATTAATTGCCTCTTAATCGTTTATTCAAGCTCGGCGCTAGCATATTTTGTAAATGTAATTAAAAGTAATATGTTAACGCCGAATTCTCCTTTATACTTTCTTGGTAGCTCAATTTTTATTCTCTTTTTACTGTTTTTCGTTGAGATTTTAAAAGGTTTGGTTAGCAATGGATTGGCAAAAAACTGCGCTTCTCGCTCTTATTGTTTATAGCGTTGTTATCAGCGTTCTTTATGTCAGACGTAGCAGACGCTTTAAGTATCGTCTAAAAAAAGCGCTTACTCGCAACACTGGTAGGCATGCCGCCACACTTCAGGCCGCAGATGAAGCTAAATTTCAAGCAGCAGCCGATGAAGCCTTAAAACTTACGCAAACCTTTCAAAAATTTGTCCCTAGGCAATTCGTTGAACATATGGCAACCACCGATGTCGAGTCACTTGAGCTTGGTTATGCAGCTGAAAATGATGTCGCTATTATGTTTTGTGATATTCGTGGGTTTGCTGGTTTCTCCGAGCGCATCACTCCTCAGGAATTAATGAATTTTCTTAATTCATACTTCACACGTATGAACGACCCCATTCACCAAAATCGTGGTTTTATTGACAAATTTATGGGCGACGGCATTATGGCGCTGTTCGACCACCAAGGAGGCACTCCTCAACAAAAAGCACTAGATGCAATTCAAGCAGCACTGGATTTACGTAAAGCACTTACTGTTTACAATGGGCATAGAAAAAACTGCGATTACGAACCTATCAACATGGGAATAGGCATTCATTTTGGCCCCGTCATTATGGGAACGGTGGGCTCGGAAGATAGAATGGATACCACAGTAATTGGTGACAGCGTAAATATCGCATCACGTTTAGAAGCGCTAACACCAAAGTATCAAGCCGACATCATAGTTAGTGCTCAAGTGCTTCAAATTATAGGCCCTGGATACCCTGTTCATACACGTTTGCTAGATTGGGTAAGGGTAAAGGGGCGTAAAACGCCAATCGAAATATATGAAGTATTAAGCCATCTTCCAGAAGAAGAACGGGAAAGAAAACTGAGTATACAAACTAAAATAGCCGCAGGGGTAGCGTGTAGAATTAATCAACAGTGGGATGAGGCCATTGCTTTTTTTGAAACTGCACTTGCTATGAACCCTGATGACTCACTGGCCCACCACCATCTTGATGTATGCCGAGTTTATAGGAATTTAGACCTTGCAGTTGATTGGGACGGCGCGCTTGTTCTCTAACAATCTATCGGCATTAGTTGCCAGTGACACCACTTACCTTTAGCAGTAAAACTGCAGTATAGGTTCATTCTTTTAGCTTTCTGAGAGCTTTGCCTGCTGGCGAATAAAAGTTACCGATGGCGCAAAAAACGCGGCGCCTGTTTCAGCACTTGTGAAATCTAACCAGCGGTCGTAATCGCCCTCACCGTTGCCGTATATTTGGCTATGTAGCATCTGTTTAAACGGACGCGCACTAGCGCTGCAGCTTACAAAGAACAAACCTTGAGAAGCCAGATCGCCGTATGGCATACCTTGTTTTATTAGTCTTGGACCATCACCATCGGGACCAACTGAGCTTGCCCTTACACAATGTGAAGACTCAGACTGTTCACTACTTACCAAGTTGTGTTCTTGTGTGGTTCCCATCACTTGTTCTTGCTGACGACTTGAAAGGCTATTCCAGCGCCTTAAATCATGGCGATAGCGCTGAACGTGTACATAGCTGCCACCGCTAAAATCGGGGTCGTCTTCACCGATTATTCCCACTTTACGCCGGTTCATACCGCGAGGGTTATCGGCACCGTATAAATATCCATTGAGATCACGCCCGTCTAGGTACCTAAACCCGCGCACTTGCTCTACAAGTTCAACGTGAATGCGCAAGAGATCCATCACTTCGATACCCACTGCATGACATATATCTAAGCGGTCTGCGCGAATTTGAATGAAAATATCACAAGGCATAGTCGGGGCACTTCTATCCTCGCACTGCATATCTGGGAAAGGGGTTAGTTCAATAGGAATGAGGCCGGGATAAACTTCAGCCCAATAGCCAGTACCAATGGCTACAACTCCCGTTACCATGGCCTCGTAATGTTCATTTTCAAAATGCTCAAAAACATCCAGCACGCGCGAAAGTTTAGCCCGCACTGCTTGACTATCATCATCAATCACGTTCAGTAATAAATACTGTGCATGTAAATTTGGCTCAGCGCAAAGGCCTTTTTGTGGTTGTGTCATTGCCGCTCTTGTTGTTATTAACGCCTCATTAAGACGTTTCGCTGCTGGCGACCATTCGCCGCGCTTTGTGTTGCGAATCTTTCTATTAACTATAGCAACTACTTCAAACTTAAACCCTTTTCAAGTGAAGCAGTGTTCGATGAAACGTTATTCCATCGCTCAATATTTGCACCAGTTTGCTTAATAGCCAGCTGCTTGTCCATCTTTTCGACTTTCAGAGGCGCCCAAATACACCCCTTTTTGCTCATCCCAAGCGATTGCCTGGTAACCTCCGTACGCGCCAACGATACGCTGAAGCCTATGACCACGCTCCATAAGTTCACGCTGAACGGTTTCGCTAAAGCCCGACTCTAAACTCACATAGCCGCCATCGGTCATAAGCGCCCCAGTTGGGCTACTTGAACCACTGTGTAGTATGCGAGGAGCATCTCCCGCTTCCTGCAAGTTCATACCGAAATCAAGAATGTTCACGATAATTTGTGCATGCATTTGAGGCTGCGTCCCCCCACCCATAACGCCAAAACTCATCACCGGCTTACCGTTTCTTGTTAAAAAAGCCGGAATAATAGTATGAAATGGACGCTTACCTGGGCGGTACTCATTATAGTGCCCTTCTTCAAGGGTAAACATTTCACCTCTATTTTGGAGGATAAAGCCGAGGCCAGGCGGTGTCATGCCTGATCCCATTCCGCGATAATTACTTTGAATTAAAGACACCATATTACCGTCTTTATCAGCAACCGTGAGATAAACAGTATCTCCTTCATAGATGCCCGCATCAACCCGGTTTGCTGCACGTTCATTATCAATAAGCTTTTGGCGTTTAGCAGCGTACTTTTTCGAAATCAGCCAGTCGACTGGAATCTCATTAAAGTCTGGATCAGCATAGAACTTAGCGCGATCTTCAAAAGCAAGCTTTTTTGCTTCAACGAAGGTATGTATGTAGTCAGCAGAATTAAAGCCCATTCCTTCGATATCGTAGTGTTCTAGCACGTTTAGAATTTGGAGTGCAGCTATACCTTGCCCGTTAGGTGGAAGCTCCCAAACGTCATATCCGCGATAGTTTGCGGAAACTGGCTCGACCCAATCAGACGCGTGCGAGGATAAATCTTGGTACGACAGAAAACCGCCTTGGGACTTCATGTAGGCATCTATGGTGCGCGCGATGTCACCTTTATAAAAAGCATCTCTTCCCCCGGTTGCAATTTTTTCATACGTCACTGCTAACCCAGGATTTTTGAATACATCGCCTTTCTGCGGTAGTTTACCGTCGATAAGGAAAGTTTCTGCGAAACCGTCGTAATGGCCAATTCGCTCATAATTCATCTGCCAGTAGTAGGCGATGACTTCTGAAACGGGAAAACCCTCACGAGCATATTTGATAGATGGCGTAAGCAGCGCTGACATGGGCAGCTTGCCAAACTTTTCGTGTAGCGCAAACCAGCCATCAACGGCGCCAGGTACAGATACCGGCAATGGGCCAAATTTGGGGATTTGATGCAAACCACGCTCGGCAAACACCGCTTTGGTTAACTGTCTAGGTGAACGGCCCGAGGCATTTAAACCTACTAGGCTCTCTTCTTTCGCATCCCATACAATGGCAAACAAATCACCGCCTATACCGCTACCTGTGGGTTCAACCAAACCCAGCATAGCATTGGCAGCAATGGCTGCGTCTACCGCACTACCGCCTTGTTTTAAAATATCCAAAGCCACTTGGGTGGCCAAAGGTTGACTGGTCGCTGCCATACCATTTTTTGCAATGACTTCCGAGCGACTTGCAAAAGGATGCCCCGTAATTCTGTCATAACCCAAACAACTGACACTAAAGAAAATGAGTATCAAGGGTAGAAGTCGTACGTTTACAATCATAAGGTTCCTTTTACTAAAAACGTCGCCAATTAAAATCTAACATGGCGAAATACACCATAGTGTAGCCTTATTGTCACATTACGCCTAGGCCCTTTTCCTTAGCCCACTCACTATGAAAAGTGCACTCTATATCACGAAAAAAGCCCCGCAAGTGCGGGGCTTAAACGAAGTAATAAGGCATTATTATCGTTGGTTTATTTGCCTAATCGAGACTCTCTTACTAGCGGCCACTTGTGAAGTCAGGATATGCTTCTAGACCACACTCGCTCATGTCTACGCCGTCGAATTCTTCTTCTTCGCTAACACGTACACCCATTATTGCTTTAATCGCTAGCCATACAACAAGGCTCACTACGAATACCCATACAAAGATAGTCGCTGCGCCAATTAGCTGACCCGTGATGCTTGAGCCATCGTTTGTGAAAGGCACAAGGATAAGACCAAGTAGACCTACAACACCGTGAACTGAAATAGCGCCCACTGGATCATCAATCTTAGCCTTGTCTAAAGAAACAATACTTAGTACTACTAAAATACCGCCTAGGCCGCCAAATAGGGTAGCTTGTAGAGGTGTTGGCGTAGATGGTTCGGCTGTAATTGCCACTAGACCAGCTAGCGCACCGTTAAGTACCATTGTAAGGTCAGCTTTACCGAATAGAATACGTGCTACGATAAGTGCAGCAATGGCACCACCTGCAGCTGCAGCATTCGTGTTCATAAATACAATTGCTACTGAGTTTGCACTTTCAACAGTTGCAGTAGCCAGTACTGAACCACCGTTAAAACCAAACCAACCCATCCAAAGGATGAATGTACCTAGAGTTGCAAGCGGTAGGTTAGCGCCTGGGATAGCATTTACTTTGCCGTCAGCAGTGTATTTACCTTTACGAGCACCTAGTACAAGTACGCCAGCTAGAGCAGCTGCGGCACCAGCCATGTGAACAATACCAGAACCTGCAAAGTCAGAGAAACCAAGGTCGCCAAGGGTATACATACCGAATACCGCTTCACCGCCCCATGTCCAAGCACCTTCCATAGGATAAATAAAACCAGTCATAACAACTGCGAACGCTAAGAATGCCCAAAGCTTCATACGCTCAGCAACCGCACCAGATACGATAGACATTGCTGTAGCAACAAATACTACTTGGAAGAAGAAGTCTGCAGAAGGTGCGTATGTTGCTGGATCTTCAGCTACACCCGTTGCGCCGTCACCCATGATACCGCTTAGGAATGGTCCCCAGTCGCCACCGCCATACATAATACCGTAGCCGCAAATCATGTACATGGTGCAAGCAATAGCAAATAGTGCCACGTTTTTAGTTAGAATTTCTGTGGTGTTTTTCGCTCGAACAAGACCCGCTTCAAGCATTGCAAAACCTGCAGCCATCCACATAACTAGTGCACCGCAGATTAGAAAATAAAAGGTATCTAGCGCATACCCAAGTTCAAAAGTGATTTCCATTATGGTTTTCTCCGCAAATATATCGTTGTGGCTTACAGCGCGTCGCTGTCCGACTCACCAGTTCGAATACGAACGGCGTGTTCAAGGTCGTAAACAAACACCTTGCCGTCTCCAATTTTGCCTGTTTTGGCTGCGCCAACGATGGCTTCTACCAGGCGTTCTACTTGATCATCCTGAACAGCAATTTCCAGTTTGACTTTAGGTAGAAAATCCACCTGATATTCCGCTCCGCGGTATAGTTCAGTGTGTCCTTTTTGACGTCCAAAGCCTTTCACTTCGGTCACGGTCAAACCGTCAATACCGATTTCTGAAATGGCTTCACGAACATCATCTAGCTTGAACGGCTTGATGATCGCTGTGACTAGTTTCATGAGTTGCTCCCAGTTTGTTTTGGTTATTCTGTGATTTATGTTCGAGTTTCCAACTATGGGAAGATAAACCAAGAGCCATGCCACAAATGTTTAACCATATAAATCAGATACATACTCACAAATAGCGAAACCATGCACAAAAATAATGCACAGAAATGGTGCATGAACATAAAAATGCCCAATTATGAAGCGACAGGATAAAGTATTGAGGTAAGGTGACTAAAAAGTACGATGAAATTAGGATGGAACTATTCGACAGAGCGGATGGTCTGTTGTTTACTATGACAACGATCACTCCTTCTTTCTTTGCGCCAGAGCGCAGTATTAAGCATCATTCCGTTTCAAAGAAAACGGCGTGGCGGCCGCTACTAATTTCAGGGTTTGTGCATGTATTTGGGGTGATCTTGGTCGTTATACTTTCTCAGTTAAGTATTGAAAACCAAAGAGAGCGTGTAAACGTTTTAAAGCGTACGCCAGAGATAAAAGCCCGCCTGTATTACCCTCCCATGCTTCAACCTCAAGCTACAGTAGTTAGGCGAATAGAACGCCGCCAAGACACACCAAATACTGAGCAGAAGCCTGACATATCTCAGAATATGCAAGCAACTGATAGTAAAGCTAAACTGCTAGAAAAAATAGAAGCCCAACAACAGATAATCGTAGAGCCTGATAAACCACAAGCACCAGTTGAACATAGGCCGAACAATACGCCGCCGTCCCCCACTATTTCGAAAGATGCAAATCGGCGCGCGGGTTCGTTAAATTTATCGGTAAAAGACGGCGCTGCGCTCTATTTTGAGAGATATCGCAGCGACAAAGTAGCCCAAGACGCTGAACAAGCAGCAAGAGAGTTTCAAGAACGTAAAAACAGCCCAGTACTAAGCGGTCCAAGCACACAGCAAATAAAAGCTAACGAAAATCGGCGCCCTTCGAAACGCGTAAACTGTAGCAGCACCACCAATAAAACTCTGGCTATTTTGAGCGGGATAACAGGCGGTACTTTAGAATGCACCAAAATGGACGATCACAAACGTTTTATAGACGCCAGAGTCAATAAACTCCCTAAAGACGAAGGACGATATTAACCCGTTTTTTAAGTGGTTTACCGTCATAATAGGTAAAAGTACTCGCGCTACTACTTTCTTTTGAAAGACTTAGGTGGTTGCCCGAAATACGCTTTAAACCGTCGGCTAAATGAAGCAACATCTTCATACCCTGTTATTTGAGCTATGCTCGACATAGGCGTATCGGTATTTCTGAGCAGCGCTTTGGCCTTCTCCATTCTGACCTTCACAAGGTAATCACGTAAGCAATGACCGGTAGCTTGTTTAAACCGGGTTTTGAACTGTGTTGTTCCCATACAGGCAACTTCTGAAAGCAACTGCAGCGAATGCGATGCCCCTAAATCGCTATGTATATGACTTAAGACTCGAGTGATTCGCTTATCTGTCACCGTACCTGCTTCGCTTTTCGCCAAAAGTACCTGAAATAACACGGCCATTTCATCATGTCCGTAAAAAGCGTAATTCGTTAACTGCACTTCAACAAAGCTCAAAAAAGCTTGGAGGGCGGTATTAACCTGAAAAATAGGGGTGCGTTTGTCTTGCAACTGCGCAGGAACTGAAAGTAAGTCAGCTACTACAAACTTTGCATTTTCGTTTGCACTGAAATTATGTACCTCATGTGGAGCAATACAGACTCCCTCTCCTACACCAACACTGCCTGTAAAGTAGTCTTGCGCTATTTCTATATGCCCGTTTACAGGCAATACCAACTGGTAAAAAGGATGTGCGTGACTACGTGCTTTTCTGGCATAAGAACGAACTGAAAGAGAGGGAAATTCAGTTGCTTCTTTGTCATTACTCACAATGATTCCAGCCTTTTTCTGATGTCAATTTATTGATAAGTTGCCAAAGGTAAGATGCTGCGCGTATGCTTTGTAAGCCGCAACTACTTATCGCTTGCCGATTTGCTATGTTGATAAAACATAAAAACAGCACACTTTATAACAACGAATAAAAGGAAAATCACAGTGGCAGCAGCTAACTTACTTGCCCTACTTGATGATATTGCAACATTAATGGACGACATAGCAACCATGTCGAAAGTCGCTGCGCAAAAAACAGCGGGGGTTTTAGGCGACGACTTAGCAGTAAACGCCGACCAGGTCCAAGGCGTTAAAGCAGACCGAGAGCTCCCTGTTGTCTGGGCCGTAGCAAAAGGCTCACTTATCAATAAAGCGATATTGGTTCCTGCAGCTTTAGCTATAAGTGCTTTTGTTCCCTCACTGATTACGGTCTTATTAGTGCTGGGCGGATTGTATTTATGTTTTGAAGGTGCAGAGAAACTGCTGCATAAATACCTTCCTCACGAAGATGAAGAAAAAACACGAGAAGCCCGAATAGAGGCGCTTAGCCAGGAAGACGTGGATATGGTGGCTTTTGAAAAAGATAAAATTAAAGGCGCCATACGCACCGACTTCATTTTATCTGCTGAAATCATTGTTATAGCACTAGGTACCGTGACCGATGCAACGCTTACTACGCAAGTTGGTGTACTAGTGGCACTAAGCTTAGTTATTACCCTTGGCGTATATGGACTAGTAGCGGGCTTGGTTAAAATGGACGATGTGGGCCTTTACATGCTTCGCAAGTCGCTAACAGGGTCTATGAACACACTTCAACGATTTATTGGCAGGGCTTTATTGGTTACAGCTCCTGCGCTTATGAAGACCCTTGCGGTAGTGGGTACTGTTGCCATGTTTTTGGTTGGCGGTGGCATTCTCACTCACAGCATAGGTTTTTTGCATATTTTTACTGAGTGGTTTACCGCACTGATCCCAGACGCTTCGGTGGTTATGTCTATACTTGGCGATGGCGTGGTTGGTATTGCTGCTGGCGTGATCATTGCGCTGGTAGTGACAATAGCTTCACGATTTAAAAATAAAACATCCTAGCCCCAATAACTCTCTATTGTACATCGATGGCGCTGCGCTTTCTTAAGCACCGGCGCTCGTTTATTTGGCTTTTCCCGGTACCGCTTGTATCGCTGCGTGAAAGTAAAAAAACCGAGTTGGTCATTTTGACCACCTCAACATTAAATTCGCTAAATTTTAGTATTTCTAATACCTCTCGCTCTTACCGTTATTTTTTTAAATTAAACAAACTTCTTAAAATTCATGCATATATATTGTTTTTACGAATTGGCACATCCCTCGCTATAAACTAATTGTTAATTGATAACGACTTATTATCGAAACCTTTAGCAACATGATAGCTGCCACGCAGTATGTTCAAGTGCAGTGTCTAACTTATTTTTTTAGGAGATTACTATGTTTATCGGTCGCAAAACTTTCACTGCACTAATTTTAGCAACTAGCGTATTGGGCGCATCAGCGTTCGCTGACGACTCTCAGAACAACATTGTTTCGCATACAGATTTTATCGTTGAAAGCGCCATGCAAGACGTAAAACAAAACCTAGAACTTGGGGTGACCTATGACGTGTTAACCGCAAGCCACACGTTTGAGCCAGAAGTAGAAGAAGCGAGCTCGTTAGTTGCAGACATCACTATTACACCAATTGAGCCTATTAGCTCAGACGATAACGACGCATAAGGAGAATGCTCATGTTAACCGCCGCAACCCTTTTTATGGTGGTACTCGGCCCGGTTATTGCGTTTTTAGTAAGTGCCGTAGTGTTTTCAACAGCACGCACATTTTTTCAAAAGAGTCACTGAAAACGCAATAAGAATAAATAGGTGCCTAACCGACTACCACTACCCGTTTTGCCTTCCCTGGGCTTTTACTCCAGAGGGAGATAGAAAGCACGGACTGTACGCTAGCTATGCGTTTATTGAGCCAAGTGATTGTGTTTTCTATCTTCTTACTGGAGTTTTTTTATCCGAATATACGCTCCCACCAGCTTTTTTCTTCTTTGTCGCTATTCTTATCGACAGGGCGTCCTGAACAATCTTGCTGAGGCGGAGGAAGCACATCCAAAATAGCCGGTACACTTAAACTACCAGCGCACCCAGCAACAACAACCGCGCCAGTCTTTGCATCAAAATGTGCGATACCCAAGCCTTTAGGGAAACGCCTTGATAATGACTTAGGCGACTGAGATTTCATGTAGTTAATAAAGACGGGTAAGGCGCCACCTGCTCCAGTTAAGTTAACAGGCTGATTATCATCGTTACCTACCCAAACCGTAACTACGTTGTTTCTATCAAACCCACTAAACCAGCTATCTCTATAATCATCTGTGGTTCCCGTTTTACCGGCCATATTCACATTACCAAAATTCCAGCCTATGCGTTTGGCTGTTCCTTCTGTTGTTACCTTGTATAAAGCGTAATTAAGTAAGTAGGTTGCTGCCTCATCAGTACGCTGAGCAAAGAATTCCGCTTTTCTCCAAAGCAATGCGTTGTCAGCCGTTACTACAGAGGTCACCGTGTGAAGCGGTATATATCGCCCATCGTTTGATAATGTCTGATACATTTGATTGGTACTAAAGGGGGTCAATTCAAACGCACCAAGCGTTAAAGACGGCACTTTATCTACGGGTGTGGTTACCCCTAATCGCTCAATCGTATCGGCTAAGGCATCGAGGCCTATTTGCATGCCTAAATTAACCGTTGGTACATTTAAAGACTCGACTAACCCTTGAAGTAAAGGCACCTGACCTCTGAACTCTTTATCATAGTTTTGCGGCGACCATGTTTTCCCATTTTGACTTTCAAGGGTAATTGGCTCGTCTTTAAGCGGCGTAGCCAAATTAAATTGAGTGGGATCTTCTAATGCAGTTAAGTAAACCGCGGGCTTAATCAGCGAGCCTATTGGCCGTTTAGCGTCTAGTGCTCGGTTGAAACCTTTAAATGCAAAGTCTTTTCCGCCCACAATCGCACGTACCTCACCACTTGCGCTGTCGGTTACTACCATGGCGCCCTGCAAAGGCACTTTTCTGTCTTTTTGCAAGCCGTTTAGTGTGCCTGACAATGCACTTTCAGCGCGGCGCTGGGCCACGATATCTAGTGTTGTAAACACTTTTACGCCCGAGTCTCTTAAGCTAGGCTCTGCTAGAATTTCATTGAGTTCTCGGCGAACTTGCTCCATGAAAGCAGGGTGTTTACCGCTTGCTAAACTTGCGCCGCTAGCAAGTCCTAGCGGCATGTTTACGAAGCGTTCGTAGTCTTGACGGCTAATTTCATTTTCATCAAACAACATGCGCAGCACTAAATCACGACGCTCTTTCGTGCGCTCTGCATGTTTGCGAGGGTTGTAATAAGATGGACCTTTAATAATAGCTACCAGCGTAGCTATTTCAGGCGTACTAAGTTCGTTGGCTGGTCGGTCGAAATAAAAATAGCTGGCAAGCCCGAAGCCATGCACCGCCATGTCGCCATTTTGACCTAAAAACACTTCATTTAAGTAAGCTTCAATAATTTCTGACTTGCTGTAACGGGCGTCAATGATTACTGCCATAATGGCTTCTTTTGCCTTACGCACTATCGAGCGCTCACGGGTTAAAAACATGTTTTTAACTAGCTGTTGCGTTAGCGTACTGCCACCTTGCACAGTTCGTCCGGCAGCAATATTTGCCATTAGGGCTCGCAATATTGAAAGCGGCGCTACACCATGGTGATTATAAAAATTTCGATCCTCCACTAATGTCAGCGCCTTCGGCAACATTTCAGGAATCGTATCTAGAGTCACTAACATGCGGTCTTCTTGCGAACCACTTGTCATACGCGTAACTAGCCAAGGCTCAAGCTTAACGGACCCGAAAGGTCGACTTTGAGACTTGTCATAAATCTCACCAATGCGTGCCCCTTCCCACGTTATCACCAAGTGGCGTAAAGGCTCTGCACCTTCCGGAAACTGAAACGCACGACGCTGCACAGTTAGTACTTTATTTTGATAGCTGTATTCGCCGCTACCGTCAGCAAAAGTGACTTTGCGATAGCCCAGCAAATTGAGTTCATCAATAACTTCTTGTGGCGTGATTTCTTCACCCTTGCTGACTTCCAAAGGGCGCGCAAAAATCTGCGCAGGTACTTCCCATTTATTGCCAGAGAACGCGTGTTTAATTTGTGCGTCGAGATAGAACGCGTACGCTCCAAGTACGACCAAGCCAATTAATGTGACTCGCCAGAACAGCTTAAAAAACCATGAGCGCTTGGCTGAGCTTTTACCGTTGCTTGATGCTTTGCTTTTTGAAGATGAATTGTTTTTTGTCTGTCTATTTGCCACGTGAAAACGCCATGAAGATCGTTGAGGATGACATCGCATTCATTGCGATAAGAATTTAACGAACGCCTTTTAAAACGTTAGTTTTAATAGTATTAACATTACCATTCGGGCAGCCTCTCAACAACTGTTTCCAAATATGCACACTTCCAATCAAAATACTGTTTAAACGGGATGAAGTGTGCGACGGCTAATAGGCTAAAGTGAATTTTACTCGCGTTTTACGGTCACAATGCGATAGCATGCTGGCAAGTAACACAGGAATCGTACTATGCGCTTAGCTTCATTCAAGTCTTCTTTTTTCTCTACTCGTTCGCTTAAAAGGCCCAAGCCTTACGTTTCATTTCTTCGTACGTCACTTTCTTTGCTTCTCGCAAGCGCAGCTATGAACTCGGCGCTAGCAAACGAACAATTCGCTAACTGCACAGCTACCCTTGCCGAAAAAGCCAAGCAGGAAGGAGTTAGCCAGCAGGTGATCGATGATGTATTCCCTCGACTTGTTCATCAAGACAGAGTGATTGAGCTAGACCGAAGCCAACCTGAATTTGTACAAACCTTTCCGGGATATTTTAGCAAGCGCGTTACCGACTGGCGAACCAACAAAGGCAAGGAAATGTACGCTAAGCACGAGCAGCTTTTGCATAAGCTAAGTGATAAATACGGTGTGCCTCCTCACTACCTTCTTGCTTTTTGGGGGTTGGAAACAAACTTCGGTTCTTACAAAGGCAAAATGCCGGTTCTCGATTCACTTGCCACACTGGCTTGTGATAAACGAAGAAGCACCTACTTCACCCAAGAGTTTCTTGTGGCTGTGAAACTGATGGAGCGAGAAAAGCTTCAAAAAGAAGATATGATTGGTTCTTGGGCCGGTGCTATGGGCCACACTCAGTTTATGCCTTCGGCCTATACCCATTACGCCATTGATGGCGACGGCGACGGGCAAATTAATTTGTGGGCAAGTGAAGAAGATGCGTTATCTTCTGCGGCTAACTTTCTTGCAAGCCTAGGTTGGGAGCGTAGCTTCCGCTGGGGTCGTGAAGTGCAATTACCGGACAACTTCGACTATCAAGAGTCTGGCTATAAAAACAGAAAATCGCTTAGCGAATGGAACACCCAAGGCGTGAAACAAGCCGATGGTTCGGCACTGGGCGAAGGTGATACTTCAGCCTATGTTATTGTGCCTGCAGGCCACAACGGCCCGGCCTTTATTGCCTACAAGAACTTCCGCGTTATTATGCGCTGGAACAACTCTGAATTTTACGCCATTGCCGTGGGCGTATTGGCCGATCGCATAGCCGGTGCATCTGGTATAAAAGCGACCTTACCCGACCTACCTGCCTACAATCGCAAAGACATTATCGCTCTTCAAAGAAAACTAAATAATTTGGGCTTCGATGTGGGTAAACCTGACGGCATCATTGGGCCCGCCACACGTGAAGGAATTCGCAACTACCAAATTAGCAGCAACATGATTGCGGATGGATTTCCAGGTCTTGAAGTAATGGCTGCGCTTGATGTTAAACTTGAACGAGACAAAGCGACACAGTCGTAACGCCTTTGGTAAAAAATCGTTAATATCACTGCAAGGTTGCAGTGATATCATTTATTTAAGCGTTATATGGGTTGTTCTCAAGCAACCGTGTTAGTTACTAATAAGTGTAGTCATTCCAATACAGAGGCTACATATGTTTTTTCGTTTTGCTAGTAGGAACTGCGTTGGCAGGGTCATCCGGCCAAAAGTGCTTTGGGTAGCGCCCCTTCATCTCTTTTTGTATTTCCCTATAACTGCCTTGCCAAAAGGCCGCCAAATCACTGGTGGTTTGCAGTGGTCTACCTGCTGGCGACAGCAGTTCGCAAACAACCGTTACTCGCCCGCCCGCTAGCGTTATTGGCGCGTTTTGCGAATACAGCTCTGTCATTTTGACCGGCAGCACCACATCCCCATTTTCGCGAAAGTCTAGGCTAGCCTCTCTGCCCGTCGGAATAGTCACGTGAATGGGCAAAAGCGTGGCCAGTGCGTCTTGCTGAGGCCAAGATAAACCATTATTCAAAGCAGTCTTCCAAGGCAACTGCTTAAGGGCTTTTGTGCTTTTACAGTTTTTTAAAACAGGCGCTAGGCTGTCTTTGGCTTTTTGTACTAAGCCACTTAATGACAACGGCCACGGGTCGGGCTCACCGAAGGCTTTGTCTTGTGGCAAATTGAGTTTCCCAGCCATCTCTACTCTCCGCCACCATTGCCAGTCCGCATCAGAAAGCGGCCAGCTTGAAAGGGGTAGTGCATCGAGATACGCAAACCACGCGTCGCATAACGCCTCATCCCAGAAAGCTTTTTCTCGACTCTTTTCTTGCCCAGATACTGGCTTACTATTTAGCGTTATGTCATAAAAGCCCGTACTTGCTCTGGCTTCCATCACCCCTGTGTCGCTATTAAGAATAACGCTGCGCTTTTCACTGAATGCGTCTGGGAAAGCTAAACGCAACCAGGTTTCAGGTACAGGCTGTGCCAAGCGTATTGCCACTGTGCTTTTTATAAGCTGTCCATCAAGTACTGCCAGCCAAGGGCCATCGCCTTTGTCACTCTCATTAAAAATAGAGGTACTGCCAGCAGCTGTAAGCTCCGCGCCCTTTCCACTCGCCAGTTTGTATTCGATTGTGTTTGTCTGAGAGCTACCGTTTCTTGTTGCGCCCCCTGCTACATTTTTTGATGCACTTGGGCTCTCTCCAGATTTACCTGACGCACTGCGCCTATAGCCCACCAGCAAAGGAAATGCGATGGCGATACAGAGTCCAAGGGCTCGTTCGTCTAATGCGTTAATGTCAGGCTTAACATTCTGCGCTTTTCCATTATCGCTTTGCACATAGCGTGCATAACGGGAAGCTTGTTTTAAAAGCTGACTGCGAGTGCTGCTATTAACATGAAGCAGCGCATCCATTACGTTTGTCGCACCACTCACATTAATATTACTTTCGCTCATCGCTACAACAAATGGTGCGGCGTAGCGAAGTGCACTATTTTCATCAGCACTTAGCCCGTCTATGCCTGCTCTAACCGTAAGTAATAAATGGGCTAAATGGGGCTGGCAAGGCAATTGGGCCAACGCTCTTCCATAAGGGGTAATGCTCGAGTGTGAAATAGCATTAACTCGGTGAAGCTTTTGCTGCGCGACTTGCTGCTGCGCTTGTGTAGGTTTAGTCAACAACGCCAACGTACCTGGGCTACTGCCCCACGCCAAGGTATCAAGCAAGAAGCTGCTTAAATCCTCTTTTTCAATTTGCGCCGCGTTGTGCTTGGCTAAACGCTCGAAGCTACTTTTACTGCATAATCTATAGCAGGTTCCGGCCATTACCCGTCCTGCTCGCCCGGCCCTTTGAATGGCTGACGCTTGTGAAATACGCTGCTGCGTGAGCGCCGTAATATCACTCGATGGATGATACTGAGCGCTGTTCTCCCACAAACTATCAATAACCACAGTCACGCCTTCAATGGTTAAACTCGTCTCTGCAATATTGGTAGACAATATGATTTTTCGCTTGTTGTGCGGGTCAGGTGCAATAGCCGCTTGCTGCGCTAATTTACTTAGGGCGCCATAAAGCATGTGAACAGCAATGTCCGTATTCTCTGCCAGCGTTTTAATTTCTCTGGCAACAGCATTTATGCTCCCCCGCCCGGGAAGAAACACTAAAATATCACCCTCGTGCTCGCTTACCGCCTGTTTTAAGATATTGCAGGTTTTCGGTACCAACTCATAAGCTTGCACATCTTGGGTGTAGCGAATATCAACAGGAAACATGCGACCTTGCGTATGCAAGTTCATCACTGGCAGTACACTAAACGCATTGAGCAATGCTTCAAGTGGCGCAACATCTAAGGTAGCCGACATTACAATTAAGCGTAAATCATCGCGAAGCCCAGACTGAACCTCAAGCGCCAGTGCCAAACCAAAGTCACTGTGAATACTGCGTTCATGAAATTCATCAAAGACAATAGCGGCAATACCTGCTAGCTCTGGGTCTTGCTGAATCATGCGAGTCAGCACCCCTTCGGTGATAATCTCTAGTCTAGTAGTTGATGAAACTTTAGATTCGCCTTTAATGCGATAGCCAACTGTTTCTCCAACACTTTCGTTTAACTGCCTAGCTAGATATTCGGCAAGATTTCTTACTACAACACGACGTGGTTGCATTAGTAAAATTTTGCCCTTAAACGATGATTGCAATAATGACAATGGAAGCACGGTAGATTTTCCCGCACCCGGCGGCGCTCCTACGATGATATTGTTATCTGTCACCGCCTCTTGAAGCGGTGAAACAAGTTCATAAGCGGGTAAATGAGAAAACGGCTGTAACATAAAGGGCATAAAGGCGTTATAAATTGATGGGTATAGTGTACCTGATTTGATCGAGGCACCCGAACATCACTACTATTTTTCTAAAACTTGGTATCTAGCTCAACACTAGCGACTTGTTTTGGAACTCGCAGGTAATGCCATGATAAGCTTGTATTTGTATGAGCTTGTGGGAACCTTAGCGCGGGCGCCACTATAAAGTGATGTACAAATTAAAGGGCAAATTGGAAGGAGGAAAGCTATGCGAAGCTTCATTGGTTTAGATCTTAGCGCCACAGAAAAACTTGCTCTGGATAGCTGGCGTCAACAGGCTTTGCCTGAAATCATGCCACGTCAATGGGTAAAGAGCGAGTTTACCAGGCCCCGAAAGTCTAATAACAAGCGTAACGACCACATCAACAGTCAAGGGCCCGCAATACCTTATGCGGTGCCAGCTGCAAACTTTCATATCACGCTAAGCTTTTTAGGCGAGATAAATCACCGCCAGCACGAAGCCCTCGTATATGAACTCGATCAACTCGTTAGCGAACCATTTTCTTTAACACTTGATGCGACAGGTTTGTGGAATGGCCCTAAAATACTCTTTGCTGCACCCACAGATACGCCTAAGGCACTCAGCGAACTCGCCAAATTATCACGAAAAGCGGCCCGTAAAGCGGCAATAGAGGTAGAAAGTAGAGAGTATAAACCTCACGTCACCATCGTTAGAAAGGCCACATCCACTTTGCCTCTGCCACTTTATAGCCCTAGCGTAGACGTTCACGTATCAGCATTTCACCTTTTCGAATCTGTCTTTACGCCACAAGGGGTTACCTACCCTATTCGCCAGTCTTGGCCGCTGAAACACAACATGTCGGTAAGAGAAAAGCTACGCCGGGGAATAACCGACGAATAAGGGGAATATTCCGTAATGCAGAATCTGATAGACCCTTATCGATTTGCGAGGTGCCTGTTCAGTGCTTAGCCATCGTAAAGCCTGAAAACTTGATAATATCTGATGAACAAGTTTTGTGATTATGAGTTATAGCAATTTAAGCTGGCTTTAAATAGGGTATAGCCTTTACAACGCCTAGCGTCACGGGTAAAAAGATAGCCTGTTTTTTTAAATCATTCTGCCCACATGCAACAAACATTTAGATTAGTTATAGACTGCCCAGACCAAATAGGGTTAGTGGCCAGCGTGTCGCAATTTTTAGCCGACCACAACGCTACTATCGTTGAAGCGAGCCACCACACCGATTTACAAACCGGCCGCTTCTTCATGCGTCACGAAATAAGCACCGACTCGCTAAAGTTAGACCATCAGAGCTTTGTTAAAGAGTTCACTCCACTAGCCAATGAATATCAGATGAACTGGAAGCTGAGCGACTCGAATAAAAAACAGCGCGTCGCTCTGTTAGCCAGCCTTGAATCTCACTGTTTAGTTGACCTACTTCATCGATGGCACACAGGCGAACTACACTGTGATATTCCGGTCATTATTGGTAACCACCCACAAATGAAACAGTTTGCCGACTGGTATAAAGTGCCTTTCCATTGGGTAGACTTTAAAGCGTTGGGGAAAGAGGCGGCGTTTGCGCAAATAACTACCTTACTGCATGAGTACAAAATCGATTTGACAGTACTTGCCCGCTTTATGCAGATTCTCCCTGATACGCTATGCCAAGAGCTACAAGGTAAAGCCATTAACATTCATCACAGCTTTTTACCTAGTTTTGCTGGCGCTAAACCTTATCAGCAAGCCTATGACCGCGGTGTAAAACTCATAGGAGCGACTTGCCACTATGTCACTAAAGATTTAGATGAAGGCCCTATCATTGAGCAAAGTGTGAAGCGTATTAGTCATAGCGACAGTGCTACAGACATGGTACGCAAAGGTAAAGATTGTGAAGTAACCGCGCTAGCTCACGGCGTGCGCTACCATTTAGAAGACCGCGTGATAATCCACAGAAACAAAACTGTGGTATTCGCGTAAGCCTTTACGTTTGTTTAATAAAAAGACCCCCAGTAATTGGATAGTCCAACTATTGGGGGTCACTTCAAAATTACTCTCGGGCTTTTTTGGTCTGGTTTCGCGCTATCTACACATTCTTTTTTACTTTAGTAAACCCGTCATCACCAAGTACCTCTTGAAGCCTAGCTTTTATCACGGCTTCTTTGTGTGGATAGTGAAAATCAAATCCTCTGCCATTCCTATCTAAAATTACCCCTAGATATCGGTGAGAAAAATTAAGCGCATAAATTGTGTCAGCGTTCACTTTTAGTGGCTCGCGCTCATGACGGTGAAAATAATGAAAGACCAAGGACTCACCATCTTTCTCTATCAAATCCTCGATAGGGTATCTTCTGCTGACCCCGCCGCTTCTTAAAAAAGAATAATAACTAACACAAAGCTCTACACTGCCAAGGGTAGCCGCAAGTTTCAATTCACCGTCTGTATTTATGTTTAAAATAAAAAGAGCGAGAAGAAGAGCCGGTACGCCAAAAAATATTACTCTGTCGATAGGTTTGCGTTGCATTACCTTGCCTGTGAATTCAATTCCGTTTGACCATAAATACATCACAAAAGGACGATATATTCAACACCCGTACCTTCAGCCCAAATGAATTAGATTAAACGTAGACCTAAATTGGGCTGGTACGCATGGCACGTCTAAGCTTCATGTAATACCACAGGTTTGATACTGCAAATAGCGCTTCAGTAATAGCTAACCCCCATGTCTGAGTAATCACTCCATACGCGGTGAAGTTGATGGAGCCAATAATCATGCATACTCGAAGGCCCGCTTCTTTACAGTGCAGTTCACCAAAGCGATAAGCCATGAAAGTTAACACAGGCATAGACTCAATCAGCGAGGTTTTACCGGTTAAATTATTTACTGCCAGTACAATCACCATCATAGTGATTAAAGTAATGTAAGTTGCAATAGGCGACAGTAGCTTATTTTTTACTATGCGATAGCTGGTACTCATTCCTGCTACCGTAATAACTACAACTCCTCCCCATGCTTGCTCAAAAGCCAAAAGAGAACCAATGGCAATACATAATCCTAAATTCAGCAGCAGTAATTTGCGTTCAGTATTCGACCAAAAGGAGGCCAAGGCGAATGCTACGGGAAACCCGTGAAGAAGTAATTCAAACATGGTGATCACAGTAAATAAGTCAGTGGTTTACACGCTGTGGAATACAGCTAATTCAGAACGCGCGCAGTGTAATTTCCAACCAGCGCAAAGCCAATCAAAATTTGTGCAATTTCGACGAATTGCATACCAGTACGATTTCCTCTCCAAACCGCTGTACTGCAAGGAATTACGTTAAAGAGCATTTAACTTATTTTTACATTATTTTAAGATGGTTTTTGTCAAAAACCTATAGATAAAAACAGACAGGAAAACTCATGGGTAAATTTAAAACATCACTTACCGCTATGGCGGTTGTGGTTGCACTCGGTGCATGTTCAGAACAAAAAGCACCAGAAACATCTAGCGCAGACGTGCAAAATACAACAGCATCTCAACAAGCACAGTTTGATAACGTGCTACTTCAAGAGTTCAAAGGCCCGTATGGCGGAGTGCCAGCTTTCGACAAGATGAAACTAGAAGATTTAAAGCCTGCGCTAGAAAAAGCCATGGAATTGAATCTTAAAGAAATTGAAGCTATCGCTAACAATGAAGCGCCACCAACGTTTGAAAACGTAATTGTTGAAATGGAGCGTGCCGGTGCAGAGCTTGGTCGCGTGTTCACTTACTACGGCATTTGGAGTTCAAACAAGTCGAGCCCTGAATTCCGCGAAATTCAGGCAGAGATGTCGCCTAAGCTGTCGGCTTTCTTCACTCAAATTACGCAAAATGAAAAGCTTTTTGAAAGAGTAAAAACGGTATACGAGTCTGATGAGCTGAAATCGCTCACGGCAGAAGAACAGCGTATTACGTGGATGACTTACAATAGCTTCGCACGCAATGGCGCGACCTTAGATGGCGAAGCGAAAAAGCGCTACGCTGAAATTAACCAAGAGCTTGCTACGCTACACACTAAGTTTTCTAACAATGTACTAGCAGACGAAGAGAACTACGTTACCTATATTACTGAAGACCAGCTTGACGGTTTGCCTGCATCATTTGTTAAGGCAGCAAAAGCAGCGGCTGATTCTAGAGGTGAAGAAGGTAAATACGCTATCACCAACACGCGTTCATCAATGGATCCGTTTTTAACGTACTCCACCAATCGAGAGCTTCGCGAGAAAGTATGGCGTACTTACTACAACCGCGGTGACAATGCTGACGAGTTTGATAACAACGACATTATTAAGCGTATCTTAACCCTTCGAGACGAGCGCGTTGAGCTATTAGGTTACGAAAACTACGCTCAGTGGCGCTTAGAAGATCGCATGGCAAAGAACCCAGAAAACGCCATGGACCTGATGATGAAAGTATGGCCTGCCGCCATTGCTCGTGTTGAAGAAGAAGTGGCTGACATGCAAGCCATAGCCGATGAGGAAGGTGCAGACATCACTATTGCACCTTGGGATTACCGCTTCTATGCAGAGAAAGTGCGTCAGGCAAAATACGACCTAGACTCAAACGAAGTAAAGCAGTACTTACAGCTTGATAAGCTTCGCGAAGCGATGTTCTACGTTGCAGGTCGCTTGTTCAACTTCAACTTTACACCTGTTGAAGAAGGCAAAGTGCCGGTTTTCCACGAAGACGTGAAAGTATGGGAAGTAACAGATAAAGACAGCGGTGAACACATTGGTCTTTGGTATCTTGACCCATTCTCACGTCAAGGTAAGCGCTCTGGCGCTTGGGCAACCACATACCGCTCTTACACAACCTTCGATGGCAAGAAAACCGTATTGTCTTCTAACAACTCGAACTTCGTAAAAGGCGCTGATGGTGAAGCCACGCTTATTTCGTGGGACGATGCTGAAACCTATTTTCACGAATTCGGTCATGCACTTCACTTCTTAGCGTCTGACGTCGAATACCCGTCATCGCATTCTGGCGTGCGCGATTACACAGAGTTTCAGTCTCAGTTGCTAGAGCGCTGGTTAACCACCGATGAGGTAATCAACAACTACCTAGTTCACCATGAAACAGGTGAGCCTATTCCTGCTGAGCTAGTGGAAAAAATTAAAAAAGCTTCAACCTTCAACGAAGGCTTTAAAACTACCGAGTACATGGCTTCTGCCATTATGGACCTGAAGTACCACACTACGGATCCTAGCAAGATTGACCCTGATACTTTTGAGCGTGAAGAACTTAAGAAGCTAGGCATGCCGGAAGAAATCGTTATGCGCCACCGCTCACCTCACTTCGGGCACGTTTTCTCAGGCGAAGGTTATGCAGCGGCCTATTATGGCTACATGTGGGCAGAAGTATTAACTGCCGATGCTGCGGAAGCCTTTATGGAAGCGCCGGGCGGTTTCTACGATAAAGAAGTGGGCGACCGCTTAGTGAAATACCTATTCGCTGTGCGTAACGCAATGGATCCAGCTGAAGCGTATCGCAAATTCCGTGGCCGTGATGCCAAAGTAGATGCACTAATGCGTGACCGCGGCTTCCCTATTCCTAGAGAAGACTAAGAGTAGCCGTTAGCTGATGCTCTAATAAGCATTACTTCAACTAGCCCTCGGTTTGATGAGTAAACCGAGGGCTTTTTTGTTTATGTGTAAAGGCTAATATTTTCTATTGACCTGTTGGTCAACTATGCTTCACAATCGTTTTGACCTACTTATTAGCAAAAAGTATAAACTTTGCCGGATTTAGGTCGATAAAATTGTAGCGCTATAAAATAATAATAAAAATACTGGCGCAAGATTCAGGTAGCCGTACTTAGTCGCAAAGACAAAGAGTACAAGACGTTGCTGTGCCTGCAATGCCACGTCACCTTTAATAAAATAAATTTCAGCATTAACTTACGTGGTCGAAAGTTATGACTTTCAGTATTAAACAAAAACTTATTATTTCCCTCATTTTGGCGGTACTTGCTGCAGCTATTCTTGTAGGTTCAATTAGCCAATGGATTGCCCGTGATCTTGTTAAAGAAAACATGGAAGAACTACAGCTCCCTTCTCTTCTAAAGCAGGTTGGTAACCGCGTAGACCGAGAGGCCAGTGTAATGCTGACTGTGGCGCACGGCGTTGCCTCAAATCCAGATATTCTTGCTTGGTCATCAGCGGGCGCCGACAGTGCAGGCGAGCGTCGTCTGCTTAGCTACTTGAACGATATTGTTGAATTTAACGATTTAACGGTAGCTTCATTTGTAGACAGAACCACCTACAAATATTGGAACCAAGACGGTTTCTTGCGGGTGCTTCAAGACGATGAATTCGATGGGTGGTTTTTCGCCTATAAAAATAGTGGCGAGCCCATCTCGCTAAGCTTATACAACGAACCAGGTCAGGGCTACCGCCTGTTTGCCAATTATCAGCAAGTAAACGGCAGAGGTATGTCAGGTGTAGCTAAATCAGTTGATGAGCTGCTAGATATCATCAACGCCGTGAAAATTGCGCAAACCGGCTTTGTCTTTCTTGTAGACGGTAACGGTACCATTATCGCTCACCCCAATACCGAGTTATTAGGCAAAGCTAAATTAGCGTCTATCAGCGATGCTAGTACAGCAGGGCAATTACTAAATCGTCAGGGGTTCGCCATGGCCACCAGCGACTCAGCAGGCGACACACAACTATTCGCCAGTACCTATGTGGAAAAAGCGGGTTGGTATGTGGTAGCACAAGTGCCTGAGCACGAACTATACGCATCGTTAGATGCAGGCAGTCGCCAAATCATTTTTTGGGCGCTGGCAATTGCAGGTGCGTTTGCCTTAATTGGTATCTGGCTTGCGGGCACGCTTACCAAACCGCTTGAATCACTCGCCGATGTTTTCCAACAGCTCGGTAAAGGGCAAGGCGACCTACGCTCGCGAATTCCTATGCCAGAACAAAGAGAAATTGCGCGATTGGTAGAAGGGTTTAATAACTTTATTGATCACCTTCACGGCACCATTTCGCAAGTTGCGAAAACGAGTCACGCATTAAAAGCATCGCCGAAGATGTAGCACTGCAGTCGCACCAAACTGAGAACTCCACTAAAAGCCAACGGGATCAGACGTTGCAGGCGGCAGCAGCCTTAACAGAGATGGGCAGTACGGTAAATGAAGTGGCCCAGTCTGCTACTCATGCAGCGCAAAATGCGAATTTAGCAACCACAAACTCAGCGTACGGACGAGAAATCACCCAGCGGGCAGTACATGCGATAAACGGGCTTTCAGACCAAATTCAAGATGTATCGCGTGTTATTCAGTCGTTAGATGAACACACTGCAGCCATCGGCGGTATCCTTGACACGATAAGAGGTATTTCGGAGCAAACTAACCTACTTGCACTTAACGCTGCAATTGAAGCTGCACGGGCTGGCGATCATGGTCGAGGCTTCTCGGTGGTTGCCGATGAGGTGCGAACACTTGCACAACGTGCCGCCCAAGCGACTGATGAAATACAGGTTAAGATTGATAAGTTCCAGCAAGACTCTAAATCCGCAGTGTCGCAAATGGAGTCTAGCCGAGCGCGCACTACCGACGTGGTAACCGCAACTAATGAAATCGACAAATTGCTTCAAGATATCGCCGAAGAAATTGCTCACATTAATGATGTAAATACGCAAGTCGCTACTGCCACGGAAGAGCAAGCTACGGTGGTTGAGGATATTAGTCGCAATATTAATGATATTAGCGCATCAAGTGAGAAAACCCTGAACGCGACTAAGATATTAGTGAATGTAAGCGACAAGCTTGACGAGCTAGCTCAAGAACTCTCGTCAGAAGTGAGCAGATTTAAACTGTAAATTTGTAAGCTAGCATATCAATCATGACGTGCATGGTGGGGCTGGGAGTTAACGCAACTATAGTGCGCCATTACTTAGAAAGTGATGGCGTATTCTACTTTCACTTGGTTATCGCGACTTGAGCGCCATGGCAATCGCAGCGATGCCCCTTCACTTTCCCACGATTCTCTCATGGCGCCAACAGTAAGAAGGTGCTTGTCTTCGTTAAATGGAATTTCAACGTATAGGCCAGCCGTTGTGCTAGTTGGTAGTCTAATCGTATCCGCAACCGGAATACTCATTTCGTGACGAGGGCGCACTTTATGGCTTAACCCTAAGCGATAATCGCCCCTATCCCACCAGCTGACTAACTCAAACTCATGACTTCTAACGCGTTGTGAAAGCACGCCGTAATCTAGCAAGCCTTTGTTGTAGTGAACAATAGCTTCAACATTGAACATGGGCGCTATTTTCTGGCTGAAAGCTAATTGATACTGTTTTTGTTTGCAGCCTTTAAATTTAATTTTATTTTTGGTGAGGGTAAGAGAGAAGGTATCGTCGCTGTCTGAATATTTGTTGAGCCACTCTTGTGCTTTTTCAACCACTGAAGCATTAGCAGCACCCACCATTAAAAAGCATGGGCAAATACTTATTGCTAAAAGGGACTGGTGTAAACGTCTCATTTTCGCTGCCTCTAAAATTGTGGTTGACTACAACCTATTTGATCACAATCTCAGTATAGACAGGAAGGTGGACAGTTGGGTATTAGCCATTTTACTAACATCGGCTAAAAGATAACTTTATAAGAAGAATTATTGATGACACCACGAGCGCTTGTCCATAAAAATGAACAAGCTCATTGGGGTCTCTTATTTTGAAACCACCTGTGCGCTAGAAAGGGATGCTTTTCGCCCTTCCGTTGCTTCTTCACTAAACCAATAGGTGCCGTTACTATCCACGCATACGCCTTCAACTTGTTTATATTGCTCTAGCGGCCATATATTTAAGAGCACATAGTCTTGAGTTACTTGTGCTATAAAGGTTGAAAAATTGCCAAACGGGTCTGATTTGTAGCCCGTAATAACGAACCGTCCTTGATGCTGGTCAAAATCAACGCCTGTTACAACACCAGGTAGCCCTTCGATAAAGCCAAATGGACTGATAGTTTGTTCAGCTTCCCCTTCATTTACTTTGTAAATATGGGTTATGCCGGTTTTCCAACTTTTTGAAAAAAGAAGAAGATCGTCACCGTGCTTTACCATAGCCTCTGAATCGAAGTCATGTGCATAAGGAATATTACTGTTAGCGTTATTACCGGCGTATTTTAATGTGAACGTTGTTATTTCGTTCAAATTATTTCGACTCACTTTGTGGACTTCAACTTTTTCTCTCTTACCTTTGTTGTTTCCAACATCCGCAATATAAAAAGACGATTTGTCAGCCGTTATTGCTTCCCAGTCTTTGTTTGTAAGCGGTAAACGTGTCCGCTTCGTAATATCACCTTGATAACTAATTTGATAAATCGTCGGTTCGTTACCGGAGTCATTTAATGAATAAATACCATCGACATCACAAAATGAACCTGAGGTTTCTGAGAGCTCTTCCGGTAATTCGACAATGCTGGTTACATCCAAAAGGTCGCTTGCTGTTGGGTATTGGACTGCGCATGCTGATACACCCAGAAGCGATAGCGGTATAAGCACGAATTTAGAAAGGCTATTCAAAGAAATGCTCCGAAAAACTATATATGTTGATGATACCAAAGCTTTTGAGCATCTAACATGCATTTTAAAGCGCTAAAGATTGTCCATTGGTCTAAACTCCTAATCTAAGCGTATATCGCTGTATACTTTGTTTGGTCTAAAGTCTCGGTATGACAAATGTTTAGGCTGATATACGATGGAAAAATACTAACTCGTTAAGGATTTACTTTGTCAGACCCGCTTCTCTCACTCGTGGCTGTAGGATTACTGTCAATTATCTGCCAATACTTAGCCTATAAAATTAGGCTACCCGCTATCTTGCCATTATTGATTGTTGGTATCGTAGTCGGCCCTGTATTTGGTGTGCTTAACGCAGATGATCTATTTGGCGACCTATTATTCCCAGTTGTTTCTCTTTCCGTTGCTATTATTCTTTTTGAAGGGTCACTGACGCTGAGATTTAGCGATATTGCGGGTCACGGCAATATGGTGAGAAATCTATGCTCTATCGGCGTGGTGGTAACCTGGCTAGTCGCGGCAACTGCTGCCCACTATAGCCTAGACCTTACCTGGCAATTGTCTTTCTTATTCGGCGCTATCGTTACCGTGACAGGTCCAACTGTCATCGTGCCTATGCTCAGAACCGTGCGACCTAAAACAAATCTTGCGAATATTCTGCGCTGGGAAGGCATTGTTATAGACCCAATTGGTGCTTTGTTAGCGGTGCTGGTTTTTGAATTTATTGTAGCATCGCAAGAAACGGCCATTGTTCATACCCTTATTGCATTTGGAAAAACTATAGGTATTGGTTCTGTATTAGGATTGGCATCTGGCTATTTACTTGGCCTATCTATTCGTAAAGACTGGATCCCCCACTACCTACTTAATACCGCTGTGCTTACCGTTATTTTGGGTGTATTTGCTGCATCAAACTATGTAGCACATGAATCGGGCCTTTTAGCCGTTACTATCTCGGGTATGGTACTGGCGAATATGAAAAATGTAGACGTAGAAGACATTCTTGAATTCAAGGAAACGTTGAGCGTTTTGCTTATTTCCGGTTTGTTTATTTTGCTCGCCACACGCCTAAACTTGCAGTCTATAGTGGACGTAGGTTGGGGTTCTATTGTAGTTCTTGCGGCCATTATGTTTGTAGCACGTCCACTTTCGGTATTAGCATCGTCCATCGGGACCGGGCTTAAAATCAACGAGCTGGCGCTGCTTAGTTGGATTGCACCGCGAGGGATTGTTGCAGCAGCGGTCTCAGCACTTTTCTCTTTGAAGCTAGAGGAAATTGGCTATGAAGGGGCCGGAATTATTGTCCCCATCGTGTTTATGGTGATTATCGCAACCGTAGTAGTACAGAGCCTTACGTCACGCACCGTGGCTTCGCTACTCAAGGTTAGAGCTCCAGCTCCCACTGGCTATCTAATTTTTGGCGGAAGTAAGTTTAACCGCGCACTGGCGTGTGAAATGTTGAACCAGAAACTAGACGTTACTATTGCAGATACCAACTGGGATGCTATTCGTGAAGCGCGCATGATGGATATTCCAGTATATTTTGGCAATCCCATGTCAGATCACGCCGCGCGAAACCTCGACTTAAGCACTTTTGGTACGGTGCTTATAATGTCGCCTTACAAACAGTTAAACCCATTAATTTCTTATCACTTTGAATACACCATGGGTAAAGATAAAGTGTGGGCGTTAACTAACAATGAACAGGCTACTCGCCCTAGCCATCAAGTTAGCGAACAGTATGCCAAAAAGCTTACCTTGTTTGATGAAGGTGTTACCTATGGTTACTTAGCGTCAGCCATTGCTCGTGAGTCAACAGTAAAAACCACCCGACTCTCGGACGAGTTCACGTTTGTGCAATATACAAAACAGTATGGCGAGCGTGCTACGCCGCTTATTGCGATTAATGCTGAAGGCAAAAGCTACACCTTTATAAATGGAAATAGCATTCAGCCCAAAGCTGGCTGGCGTGTTATTAGCTTGATAGAACCAGAGCATATAGAAGAAAAAATAGAGGCTTAAAAGTAAGAAAACCTCCTGCCCACCGGCAGGAGGTTTCTCCCTGGAGAACGCGTAACTCAGTGCCTCTTTTTGAAGACGCATATTTATTTGTATTTTACTGTTGTTACGCTGTCGCGCTTTATATAGCAAAGAGCGAACCAAAGTCGCTAACCCCTTACTTTACAATAACTTACAAAAATTTACGTAGTTTCCTTAATAACCACACTATGAAGATACACCATTTTTGTGCACTGGCCGCACTGTTTGGGGGTTCACATTTCATACAGAAAACAACTAGTTAACGTATTTCCCAATGCACTGAACGGTGGCTTCAAGAGCACCACTGTTATCCTCGAGTACTTTACGGCCCGCTAGACCTGCTTTTATCCGGTCACTAGGGTTTCGGAGCCAATTATCAACTGTGGTAAACATAGCTTCTCCTCCCTCAACTTTAACCAAGGCACCACATTCTTCTAAGTGACTACAAATAACTGGATTATTATAAGTGTAAGGGCCCATCATAATAGGAATTGAAAAGCTGGCCGGTTCAAGGGCGTTGTGCCCGCCTTTATTAGCTATTGAACCTCCAACAAAGGCGAACGAAGCAACGGCGTAGGCATCGTTTAATTTACCCATCTCGTCTAGCAAAATCACGTTGACATCTTGAGGCAAGGATTGAACCTGGGAACTCCGTACAAAGTTTAGCGAATTAGCTTTGATAAGCTTCGCTACTGCATCAAAGCGTTGTGGGTGGCGGGGAACAATGATCACTTTGAGTGAAGCGTTGTTTTGCCACAATAATTTTGCAGCTTGCAGCACGGCCTCTTCTTCAAGATCGTGCGTACTACCCGCAACAAGTATGGGATAACTCGTATGACTTAAACCTAAAAATGGGTGCCCTGGGGCCGCTGTTGACGCAACCTGATCGAACTTGATGTTATTCGTAAGTGTTAATTTATCAGCAGGAACGCCTAACCAAGCGTAGTTTGCGAAATCGCGCTCTCCTTGAGCACAAATGTGGTTAAGTTTACGAAGCATTGGGTTGAACAGTTTACCAATTTTTTTGTAGCGTCTCGCAGACCTATCTGTCATTCGCGCGTTAATTACCATTACAGGGATATCTCGTTTCCAGCAGGCGTGGATAAGATTAGGCCATAATTCTACCTCGGTAATCAGCACCGCTTTTGGCTGTATTCTTTTAAGCATGCCTGCCATAGCCATGTGCAAATCGTAGGGAAGATAAAAGTGATGTACTTTGTTACCGAAGATTGCGCGGACCCTCGCTGACCCCGTGGGCGTGGTTGTGGTAACCGTTATTTGACAGTTGGGGTCTTCCTGCATAATACGCTTAATCAAACAAGACGCCGCAACCACCTCTCCCACAGAAACACAGTGAAACAAATACCCGTTTTTTCTTGGCGCGTGTACAACGAAACCAAACCGTTCGAACCTACGTCGATTGTAGTCTTTAATTCTAGTCGTGCCTCTTAGCATCAGTTGCAAAAAAGCGAACGGAATAATGAAAACTAATACCAGTGAATATGCCCATCGGCATAGATCTTCTAAAAACGTGGGTTTGTAGCCGTTACGCTCGGCAGCAAACATAAATTGTCCTTAATGGTAAACATAAACGCATACATCGCGGTTAATACAATGCACGTCATCAAAGTGTCGTTAAACTGTGATGGTATAGCTATTTAGTTAGCTTCACGTGAATTTTGAAAGCCTATTCTAATGCAGCAAGACGTACAACCAATTCTTTTAATCAGGCTAAGCGCCATAGGAGATATTGTAATAGCTTCTGGCTTACCGTCTAGCACTAAGCGAAGTTATTCCCACACCGGTGCACCTATTGAATTTGCCTGGCTAGTAGAAGGCCCATATGTTTCATTAGTCCGCAATCATCCCTATGTCGTTCACGTTATAACGTGGCCCAAAAATGAATGGCCCATTCTGCTAAAGGCAAGGAAATACTGGCAAACGTTTATTCATAGTGTACGCAAACACTGTAATTTGCCTATCACCAATTTAGTAGGCGCTGAAGATGCCTCAACAGCCGTATATAAGTCGCTAGTATGAGTAAAGAGCATTGCGTAAATCTTAAGGTGTTACATATAGAGCTAGGAAGACACTTATATGGTGGCGCGAAGCAAGTTACATATCTAATAGAAGCGCTAGACAAGGACAACGGGTTTATCCAACACCTTATTTGCGCTACAGGTAGCGAAATCAGTGAGTATCAATTTGACCGCTGTACCACCCATCCTATTCGCTATCGTGGAGATACAGATCTAATGGGCGCAAAAAGGCTGTTTGATGTGGTGAAGCGCATTAAGCCCGACCTGATTCATGTACATAGTCGACGTGGTGCTGATATCTGGGGCGCACTAGCTGCTAAATTTACTGGAATACCGGCGGTATGCACCCGTCGTGTAGACAATACCGAAAATAGGTTTGTTCGCTATAAATACCAAGAGTATGAGGCAGTAATAAGCATATCGGATGGTGTTCACAAGGTGGTCTCAAAGCATTGTACAAACGTTAAATACCAAGGAACTATACATTCTGCAGTAGACCAAGACGAGTACGCGCAAGCTACTAACCGGCAATGGCTAAATAACAAGTTCAACATTCCTCAAGACCACTTTGTTATTGCTAATTTTTCCCAGTACATACCCCGCAAAGGGCAAGCTGATTTAGTACTCGCTATGCGTGATGTAATAGCGAAGTTTGATAACGTAACTTGCCTTCTATTCGGGAAGGGATCGCAAGAGAAAAATTATAGGTCATTAATAGAAAGCCACGATCTAGATACTAATGTAAAGCTATGCGGCTTTACTAAAGAAGTTGCTCACATACTTCCCAATATAGATGTTGTAGTACACCCCGCTTATGCCGAGGGACTTGGGGTGATACTTCTTCAAGCTGGTATGAGCAAATGTGCGGTTATATCTAGTCCTGTTGGCGGTATACCGGAAATTATCAAACACCAAGAAACCGGTTTAATGGTTGCGCCAGGCGATGTTGAAGGGATAGCAAAAGCAATAACCTTTTTACTAACTCAACCCAAGAAAACAAAAAAGCTAGGTGACGCTCTTCACCAGCATGTAAAAACACATTTTAGTATTAAGAATATGGCACATGAGTATTCTGTACTTTATAGAAAAATTGCAAAAGGGTGAGTTAGAACAGGTATTGGGGTTTATTGGTATTGTTAAGACACTATCGTTAAGCGCGTTTTTCAAAGCGCTCTAACATGGGGTAATAAAAACAAAAAAGCCGCTCGAGAGCGGCTTTTTTAAGACTTTGAAAAAGTTAGCGATTAAACGCCAGCTTTTTCAACAACGTCAACTAGAGCCCAAGTTTTGTTCTTAGACAATGGGCGACATTCACGGATAGTTACTACGTCACCTTGATTGCACACGTTGTTTTCGTCGTGGGCGTGAAGCTTAGTAGAGCGCTTGATGAACTTCCCGTAGATTGGGTGCTTAACAAAACGTTCAACTACAACAGTGATGGTTTTATCCATCTTGTTGCTAACCACACGACCTTGTACTGTACGAATTTTTTGCTCAGTCATTACGCATCAGCCTTTTGAGTCAGAATGGTTTTAACACGCGCGATGTTACGACGTACTTTTCTCAACTGATCAGTTTTTTCAAGCTGACCTGTTGTGTGCTGCATGCGTAGGTTGAACTGTTCGCGTAGCAGGTTAATCAACTCTGCGTTCAGCTCTTCTACGCTCTTTTCTTTCAGTTCAGTCGCTTTCATTACATCACCGTCCGAGTTACAAAGGTTGTTTTAAATGGCAGTTTAGCCGCTGCCAATTCAAACGCTTCGCGTGCAAGATTTTCAGGAACACCTTCCATCTCGTAAAGAACACGACCAGGCTGAATTTGGCATACCCAGTACTCAACGTTACCTTTACCTTTACCTTGACGCACTTCAAGAGGCTTCTCAGTAATTGGCTTGTCAGGGAAAACTCGAATCCAAATTTTACCTTGACGCTTAACGTGACGAGTCATAGCACGACGCGCTGCTTCGATTTGACGCGCAGTCATTCGACCACGGCCAACTGCTTTAAGGCCGTAAGTACCAAAGGCAACAGTGCTACCCGCTGCGAAGCCGCGGTTGCGGCCTTTGTGCATCTTACGGAACTTCATGCGTTTTGGTTGTAACATGATTAGCCCTCTCGCTTAGCGTTGCGGCCTTTCTTCTTAGGTTGAGCAGCTGGTGCTTGCTCTTGAGTTGTAGGTAGACCACCTAGAACTTCACCTTTGAAGATCCATACTTTAACGCCGATGATACCGTAAGTAGTTGACGCTTCAGAGGTTGCGTAATCGATGTCCGCACGGAAAGTGTGCAGAGGAACGCGACCTTCACGGTACCATTCAGAACGTGCAATCTCTGCACCGCCCAAACGGCCGCTAACTTCAACTTTAATACCTTTCGCGCCTAGACGCATTGCGTTTTGAACTGCGCGCTTCATAGCACGACGGAACATAACACGACGCTCTAGCTGGCTAGAGATGCTGTCAGCTACTAACTGGCCATCTAGCTCTGGCTTACGTACTTCAGCGATGTTGATCTGAGCTGGCACACCGGCTAGCTTAGATACGTAGTTACGCAGCTTTTCTACGTCTTCACCTTTCTTACCGATTACTACGCCTGGACGAGCAGTGTGAATAGTTACACGAATGCTCTTAGCAGGACGCTCGATCACGATTTTAGAAAGTGAAGCGTTCTTAAGTTGCTTTGTCAGATACTGACGTACCTGATGATCGTTATACAGGTTGTCTGCATAGTCTGCAGTATTAGCGTACCAGGTAGAAGTCCATGGTTTGCTGATACCCAGGCGTATACCTGTAGGATGTACCTTCTGTCCCATTATCTACTCCTAGTTATCCGCTACAACCACAGTGATGTGACTGCTGCGCTTAAAGATACGATCAGCACGGCCTTTAGCACGTGGCTTGATACGTTTCATAGTTGGACCTTCGTCAACAAAAATCTTGGCAACGACTAGCTCGTCGATGTCCGCGCCTTCGTTGTGCTCTGCGTTAGCAATTGCAGATTCCAAAACTTTCTTTACTAGCGCTGCGCTTTTCTTCGGGCTATACGCAAGAACTTCTAAAGCTTTCTCAACGTTTAAACCGCGAATTTGATCCGCAACCAAGCGTGCCTTTTGAGCCGACGTGCGGGCAAAACGGTGTTTAGCTAATGCTTCCATCTTCTTACCCCTTAACGTTTAGCTTTCTTATCCGCGACATGGCCGCGGTAAGTACGCGTTGGCGCAAATTCGCCCAACTTGTGGCCGACCATTTCGTCACTAATAATGACAGGTACATGTTGGCGACCGTTATGGACCGCAATGGTCAACCCAATCATATCTGGGATGATCATAGAACGACGAGACCAAGTTTTGATTGGTTTACGTTCGTTCTTTTCCACTGCAGCCTCTACCTTCTTCAGCAAGTGAAGGTCAATAAAAGGACCTTTCTTGAGAGAACGTGGCATGGTGAATCCTCGCTATTACTTGTTTCGACGACGTACGATAAGCTTATCAGTACGCTTGTTGCTTCGGGTTTTCTTACCTTTGGTAGGAACACCCCAAGGAGTTACTGGGTGACGACCGCCTGATGTACGACCTTCACCACCACCGTGTGGGTGATCAACCGGGTTCATGGCAACACCACGAACGGTAGGACGAATACCACGCCAGCGTGTAGCACCAGCTTTACCTAGTGAACGAAGCATGTGTTCTGCATTACCAACTTCACCGATAGTGGCGCGGCAATCAGATAGAACTTTACGCATTTCGCCAGAGCGTAGACGTAGGGTAACGTAGTTTCCGTCACGTGCTAGGATCTGAGCGTAAGCACCAGCAGAACGTGCGATTTGTGCACCCTTGCCAGGCTTCATTTCAATTGCGTGTACAACAGTACCTACAGGGATGTTACGCATAGCTAGCGTGTTACCAGACTTGATCGGTGAACCCGAACCAGACTGGATTGCATCACCTGCTTTCATACCCTTTGGAGCCAGAATGTAACGACGTTCACCGTCTGCATACAATACTAGTGCAATGTTTGCAGAACGGTTTGGATCGTATTCTAAACGCTCAACTTTGGCTGGAATGCCATCTTTGTTGCGTTTAAAGTCGATTACACGGTAGTGTTGCTTATGACCACCACCAATGTGACGAGTGGTAATACGACCATTGTTGTTACGACCGCCAGATTTGCTGTTCTTTTCAAGCAAAGGTGCGTACGGTGCACCTTTGTGCAGGTCAGGATTTACGACCTGAACAACGTGACGACGACCGGCAGAAGTTGGCTTAGCTTTCAATAATGGCATTTCTAATCCCCTTCTTACTCAGCACCACCGACAAAGTCGATGTCCTGACCTTCTTTAAGAACCACGTAGGCCTTTTTCCAGTCGCTGCGCTTACCGAAAGACATGCCGTGACGCTTGGTTTTACCCTTAACGTTCACAGTACGAACACCTTCAACTTCAACTTCAAACAGTTTTTCAACTGCTGCTTTGATTTCAGCTTTGTTCGCGTCTTTAGCTACTTTAAATACAACTGTGTTGTTCGCTTCAGCAGCCATTGTAGACTTTTCTGAAACGTGAGGTGCTACTAGCACCTTCAGTAGACGTTCTTCTTTCATGCTAACGCCTCCTCAAGTTGTTTAACCGCATCAGCAGTAATTAGCACTTTTTCAAATGCAATCAAGCTCACTGGGTCGATGCCTGCAACGTCACGTACGTCAACTTTGTACAAGTTGCGCGCCGCTAGGAACAAGTTCTCATCAACTTCTGGAGTAACGATTAGAACATCATTTAGTTCATATTCGTTAAGTGCAGAAATAAGAGCTTTAGTCTTAGGTGCGTCAACACCGAACTTCTCTACCACGATCAAACGATCTTGACGGATTAGTTCAGACAGGATGCTCTTAATCGCACCGCGATACATTTTCTTGTTAACTTTTTGGTCAAAGTCACGAGGCTTTGCTGCGAAAGCACGGCCACCGCCAACCCAAATTGGGCTACGGATAGTACCAGCACGTGCACGGCCAGTACCTTTTTGACGCCATGGCTTCTTACCGCCACCACGAACTTCAGCGCGAGTTTTCTGCGCTTTTGTACCCTGACGAGCGCCTGCTCCGTAAGCTACAACTACCTGGTGTACCAAGGCTTCGTTGAATTCACGTCCAAAGGTCGCTTCGGATACTTCAAGAGCGCTTTGCGCGTCTTTCAATGTTAATTCCATCAGTTCACTCCCCAGACGTTACGCTTTAACAGCTGGCTTTACGATTACATCGTTGCCAGTTGCGCCAGGTACGGCACCTTTAACTAAGATAAGGCCGTTCTCTACGTCAACACGTACAACTTCCAAAGACTGAGTAGTCACTTGCTTGTTACCAAGCTGACCAGCCATTTTCTTGCCTTTGAATACTTTACCTGGTGATTGGTTTTGGCCAATTGAACCAGGAGCACGGTGTGACAAAGAGTTACCATGTGTCATGCGCTGTGAACTGAAGTTCCAGCGTTTGATAGCACCTTGGAAACCTTTACCTTTTGATGTACCAGTTACATCAATCTTTTTAGTGTCGTTAAAGATTTCAACAGTGATTTCACTGCCTACTTCAATATCGGCACCTTCGTTATCTTCTAGGCGGAACTCTACTAGAGTGCGTCCAGCTTCAACACCAGCTTTAGCAAAATGACCTGCTTCAGCTTTGTTGATGCGGTTAGCTTTCTTAGTTCCAGCAGTAACCTGAAGAGCGCGATAACCGTCAGTTTCCTCAGTACGAAGCTGAGTAACGCGGTTTGGGGTCGCTTCAATAACAGTCACAGGGATAGACGTACCATCTTCAGTGAAGATGCGAGTCATACCCACTTTACGACCGACTAGACCAATCGCCATTGTTATAACCCTCTCTTATTAGCCCAGGCTGATTTGAACATCAACGCCAGCAGCCAAGTCCAAACGCATCAACGCGTCAACTGTTTTATCAGTTGGTTCGATGATGTCTACCAAACGCTTGTGAGTACGGATTTCATATTGATCACGCGCGTCTTTATTAACGTGCGGAGAAATCAGAACTGTATAGCGTTCTTTGCGAGTAGGTAGAGGAATAGGACCACTTACCTGAGCACCAGTGCGTTTCGCAGTTTCAACGATTTCAGCCGTAGACTGATCGATCAACTTGTGATCAAACGCTTTCAAACGAATGCGAATTCTTTGATTTGGCATCGATTAAGCTCCAATCGAAAGAACAAAAAAATTCACCTTTTCTCTTCCATTAATTCCGGAAAGAAAAGATGTGCGTAAACCGATGGTTCCCAATCGGAACCCTGTTCTTTTTTCTAGCACGCCGGCAACAGGCTAATCAGTAATGACAAATCCGTTACTTCGGCAACCACCCTAAAAGCAGTGAGGTTGCGGCTAAAAACTTCTTACCCTAATTGGGCAGTGGGCGCGAATTATACAGAAAGAGAGACGCAATGCAAGGGGTAGTTTGGTTTTTATACACATATTTTTGCGCTATAACAGTGTATGTATCTGTCTATAAGTAGTATTGTTGCTTTCAAGGTATATGTGTATCTTGATACCCTAAAAATAAATTCTAAAGCATTATGGAATAAGTGCAGAGCTTATTAGAAGTGAGAATATGGAAGTAGTGAATAATCAACAAACTTTTGCACAGATAAAACGCATTCTAAACAACCACTCTACGTTATTAGATGCTTACGGCCTATTAGAGCCTATCATTTTAGGTTTGTTCGATGCCAATCGCATGAGTATTTTCCAACGCCGCCGACAGCATCAAGATTTGGTAGCGCGATTCAAGACAGGCAAGGAAACCCTTGAAATAAAGGTACCTATTAGCCCCATGTCGATTGCAGGCTATGTAGCTTTGTCTCAAAAATCCGTTGTTATTGACGACCCATATAACCCGACTTTACTGCATAGCATCCACCCTCGCCTACGCTTTGCCGATAGGTTCGACAAGGATAATGACTTCAAAACGCACAATATTCTCTGTGTTCCCATAATGAACGCGGGCGTTTTGATGGGCGTCATTCAGATTATTAATAAATCCTCTGGCGCTTTCACAGAAGATGATTTAAAGCTGGGTAATACTTTAGCGCTTATATTAGGTGATAAATTTCGATTTGAGTTAGGGGGAACACATAACCCCTTCGACCTTCTAGTTCACAAAAGTCTACTAGAAGAGTCTACGCTTAAAGACATTCAATCTACCACGCCTGATATAAGAGCACTTATACAGCGGCTTGTTTCCGAACACCGTATTTCAGAGGACGAAATTGGAAACTCGCTCTCTATTCATTATCAAGTACCTTTTATTCCTTATTTACCTGATAAGTACCATAGATTTGAAAACGAAAGTCGCCTTAACGTTTCTTATTTAAAACGAAACTATGTTGCGGTCATTGCTGACGCGCATGATAAACCTATTGTCTTAATGGCTGAACCCAACAATGCTGCGCTTCTTATGGAAATTGAAAGCGCTATGGGCATAGATAGCTATGAGATTGCAGTCAGCCTGCCAAATTTAATCTTGCAATATTTAGGCGAAAACAGTGGCGGTGGCGGCCCTGGTGAAATGAGCGACATCCTCGATGAAATCGGCTCATCTGCAGATGACAAAGAAGATCAGATTGATGAGCTTTCAGATGATGCACCAGCGGTTGTTCGCTTAGTAAGCCGAATACTTCACGACGCTAAACGTTTAAACGCTTCAGATATTCACATTGACCCAGAAAAGAATGCGCCTACCCGTGTTCGCATGCGCGTGGACGGTGTTTGCCGTGACATGAATCAAGTTCCCAATTCGCATCATAGCGCTGTTATTGCGCGTATTAAGATCATGTCGAATTTGAACATTGCTGAAAAACGCGTGCCGCAGGATGGGAAACTCGCCTTTAAAATGAATGGCCAACTTGTTGAAGTTCGTGTTGCTACCATTCCTACTGTTGCAGGTGAAGGTGTGGTCATGCGTATTCTTGCATCTGGCGGTGCAATGCCAATAGATAAAATGAATTTGGCTCCTAGCAATCGTGCCCGGCTAGAAGACATGATTAAAAAGCCTCATGGTATTTTACTGGTTGTGGGCCCAACAGGTTCAGGGAAGACCACAACACTTCATGCCATTTTGGGTTATTTAAACACACCAGAGAAGAAAATTTGGACTGCAGAAGATCCCGTTGAGATAACTCAGCCAGGTTTGCAACAGGTTCAGGTAAGCCCCAAAATTGGGTTTAACTTTGCCGCAGCACTACGGGCATTCTTACGAGCCGACCCTGATATTATCCTAATTGGTGAGATGCGTGATAAAGAAACTGCGCATGCGGGTATAGAGGCATCGTTGACCGGTCACTTGGTGCTTTCAACCCTGCATACAAACTCTGCGCCTGAAACTATTACCCGCCTACTTGATTTAGGGTTAGATCCTGTCAACTTTTCTGATGCCTGTGTAGGTATTTTAGCACAGCGTCTTATTCGGACTTTATGCAAAAGCTGTAAAGAGAAGTATATTGCTACCGAAACTGATATGGCATTCATTGAACGCCAATATGGTAAAGAACTCATGTCAGAGCTTGATATTAAAGCCCCCCTAGAGCTTTACAAAGCTAACGGCTGTAATGAGTGCGGCCATACAGGTTACAAAGGAAGAACCGGCGTTCACGAATTATTGGGTATGACGCCAGAATTGCGCTCAATGGTTTATAAAGAAGCGAGTGTTGCTGAAATGAAAAAACAGGCTGCAAAAGATGGAATGCGTACCCTAGTTCAAGATGCCATTTTCAAAGTGCTAAAAGGAGACACCGACCTAGCACAAGTGCAAATTATAGGAGGAGAATAATGGCGTTTCTTTAAACGCTGTAACTATAAATCTTACAAAACTGTACTTTCAAACGGTTCACTTGCACCTTAAAGTACCGTATAAATACATAAAAAAAGGAAGGGATACCAAATGAAAAAACTTATTACCTTAGTTCTAACTATTTCATGTTTGACGTTTTCGGCTTCTACACTAGCCCAGGTTAAAACAAAGAATCACATCTGGAAATCAGAATACTTATCAACTTTAGAGTTAGGCCTTCATGCCTTGAAAGCTGAAAAATACGATAAGGCTATGGAAAAGCTGACTGCTTCAGCAAAAATGGGAAATAAAGAAGGTCAATATTATTTGGCACAGATGTACTTCCAAGGATGGGGCACACCAGTAAATTACGAAGAAGGTTGGTTATGGTTGAGCGTAGCTATGGAGCAGAAAACGGCTGAGTGGAATCGTTCATACCGACAAATTAAAGACGCGCTTCCTGACGACTACATAACCGCTTTGAAACCTTACGTAGACGAATACATTTCACTGTATGGCGCAAAAGCGCAAGATTTACGATGTGAAAAGCGCGCCGCTATTGGCTCTAATATTAAAGAAATTATTTGCGAAAAACGTTATTACTAGTTCTAAAAAATAAGCGACCCTTTTAAAGGGTCGCTTAGTCTTGGGTTCATTGTTAGAAACCTGTAATGCTACTTCTTCAAATACTCTCTAATGACGTAATGGAGAATGCCACCATGTTCGAAGTAAGTGAACTCGTTAGAGGTGTCAATTCTAATATCCATCATGAAGGATTTACTTTCTCCTTCATCAGTAACCACATTTACTTCTACCTCTGATTGCCCACGCTCTACTGCGCCAATTGAAAAAGTTTCATTGCCTCTCAAATCTAGAGCACTAGCACTTTCACCCGGCTTAAACTGAAGTGGCAAAATACCCATACCAATTAAGTTAGAACGGTGAATTCTCTCATAGCTTTCTGCTAATACAGCTTTTACGCCCATTAAAGATGGGCCTTTTGCAGCCCAATCTCTACTTGACCCAGTTCCATACTCTTTGCCTCCAATGACAATGGCAGGAACACCATCGTCCTTATATCGCATAGCAGCGTGGAAAATAGACATACTATCACCACTTGGGTAATGGGTTGTAGCGCTACCTCTCGTGCCTGGCGCCAATTGATTTTGAAGACGGACGTTAGCAAACGTACCTCTCATCATTACCTCGTGGTTACCACGACGAGAACCGTATGAATTGAAGTCTTTAGGCTCAACGCCTTGAGCCTGTAAATACTCTCCAGCAGGACTATCGTTAGCAATGGCACCTGCTGGTGAAATGTGATCGGTTGTAATTGAATCGCCAACCTTAACCAAGCATCGCGCATTTTCAATCGCTGTAAGCGCTTCGGGCTCTTCACCCATCACTTCGAAAAATGGCGGATGCTTAATATAAGTCGAGTCCGGCCAATCATACACTGACGTTTTACTGACCTGCAGTTCATTCCATTCACCGCTACCTTTGAATACATCTGCATACTTTTCTTTAAACAGATCGCCGGTAACATTTTCCGCGATGTATTTCTGTATCTCGTCTTCGGTAGGCCAGATGTCTCTTAAGTATATTGGGGAACCGTCACTCGCCTGCCCCAGTGGCTCTTTGGTGATATCTACATTCATGTTCCCTGCTAGGGCATACGCGACTACTAGCGGTGGCGATGCAAGATAGTTTGCTGCTACATCAGGGTGAATACGACCTTCGAAGTTACGATTACCAGATAGCACTGACGTAACCGTAAGTTTAGCCTTTCTAATAGCATCAGTAATGGCATCCGGGAGAGGCCCAGAGTTGCCGATACAGGTTGTACAGCCATAGCCCACCAAGTTAAAACCTAGTGACTCTAACGGGTCCATAAGGCCGGCATCTTCTAAGTACTGAGTAACAACCTGAGAACCAGGTGCTAGTGAGGTTTTAACCCACGGCTTACGGGTTAGCCCTTTTTCCGCGGCTTTCTTAGCAAGTAAGCCCGCGCCAACAAGTACTGATGGGTTAGAAGTATTAGTACAGCTTGTGATGGCAGCAATAACTATTGATCCGTCTTCTAAGTTGAACTTGTTTCCTCTGAACTCAACAAAAGAGTCATGCTCTTCATCAACATCATCACTACTGCCCAGCCCGGCCTCGGCAATTAAATCAGTTTCTTCATCTAGTACTTTTACATCGATTTGCGAACGATGCCATTCGTTAAACGCTTCTGCCGCTTTATCTAAGGCAATTCTATCTTGAGGACGTTTAGGGCCCGCAATAGATGGCACAACGTCATCTAAACTTAACTCTAATGTTTCATGATATTGGGCATCTTTTGAATGGTCATCATGCCACAGGTGGCTGAACTTAGCATACTCTTCCACAAGAGAGATTTGCTCTTCCTCTCTACCTGTTAAGCGAAGGTAATCTAGCGCTACATCATCAATGGGGAAGATGCCACAGGTAGCTCCATACTCTGGTGCCATATTAGCGATGGTTGCACGATCAGCCGTTGTTAAGTGTTTAAGGCCTGGCCCATAGAACTCTACAAACTTCCCTACAACACCGTGCTCACGCAATTGCTGCGTAATTGTAAGTACCATATCGGTGGCGGTAACGCCCGCAGGCAACTTGCCTGACAACCTGAAACCTACAACCTTAGGTAACAGCATTGTCACTGGCTGGCCAAGCATTGCAGCTTCGGCTTCGATACCACCTACACCCCAACCTAATACACCAAGACCATTAATCATAGTTGTGTGTGAATCGGTTCCCACTAATGTATCTGGGTAGACTAGGTTTTCACCATCTTGCTGTTTCGTAAAAGCACAGCGAGCAAGGTACTCCAAGTTAACTTGATGAACTATTCCTCGACCAGGGGGAACCACTTTGAAATTATCAAAACTCAACTGCCCCCACTTTAAGAACTGATATCGTTCCCTATTTCGCTCTATCTCAATATCAGTATTCTTTTCTAGTGCATTCTCTTCAGCGAAATGATCAACCATTACGGAATGGTCGATGACAAGTTCTACAGGATTAAGAGGGTTGATTGCTTGTGCATCGCCACCTAAGCGATTAACTGCATCTCGCATGGCAGCTAAATCTACAATAGCTGGCACCCCAGTAAAATCTTGTAGAATTACGCGTGCAGGCACGAATGAAACTTCGTGGTCTGCATGGTTTTCCGTATCCCACTTAGCGACCTGTTCAATATCATTGCTCGAAACGAACTCTTCGTCTTCATGGCGAATTAGGTTCTCTAGAAGAATCTTGATACAAAAAGGTAGCCTGTCGAGCGCATACTGCTTACCTATGCTGTCGAAATTAACCGCCTTGAAGTGTTTACCATTGACCTCAAGCTGCGAAAAAGACTTATAAGTCATACGCTCTCCATCCTTATTTGCCTGTTCATAGATTATGTAGACGTTTTTAGAGTTACCGTCAGTGGCGATCGGAAATACTTTTGCACCTCGCCCTTATTTACTGATTTGTACGCAGTGATCATGAAAAAAAGTTCACCTTGGTTTGTTAGCTTCGCTTTCAATCAGGCTAATTCCTTTAAACGTAAGAGCTATACAGGACGTCATAAACTGACTTTTACTAACCACACTGTCGATCATCCGGTTTCAAAATCACTTAAGCATATTGATTACATTTTTATTGCTGATATTTCTATTTTGTAAATCCTAGGCCATCCTTTAGCGTTTACAATAACGCAACATTTCTATTTTCTTATATATCATCAGCGGTTATGCTTAACAGAAGTGCCCAAAAAGTATATTTCATCTGATAGCAAATAATGTGACTCATCAGACTTTACAATAATAATGAAACCAGAATGACGAATCATTTAGTTAGAAAATACAATTTAGAGCCTCATCCTGAAGGTGGGTTTTATCGCCAGGTTTTTCGTTCTAAAAACGAAACAACTTCCTATGTACACAATAAAAGTCGACCTGCACTGACACATATTTATTTCCTGCTATTAAGAGGGCAAGTCAGTCGTTTTCATCGAGTGTTGCACGACGAAGTATGGAATCACTACGAGGGCGCGCCTCTACAGTTATTTCAACTTGAGAATCAACAGGTGTCAGAGCGCCGCATAGGAGGACCGAACCACGAATACGTTGAAATCGTAAATGCAGGTAACTTTCAAGCAGCCACAACAATGGGCGATTATTCCTTAGTAGGTTGCTCGGTAGCGCCTGGCTTTGATTTTCAAGACTTTAGCTTTATTGAAGAACCTTCAATGCAGGAATGGATAAAGGTCGCCCATCCCGATCTCGCTAAATTTATATAGATAAAGTCATTTACTACATACACGTCTTACCTGCGATTTTATAACCGCTTAAACTGGATTTTTAAGCGCTAATCAAGGATGATAACAGCAGTTTTTTAAATATACGTCTGAACGTCCAACTTCTGGAATTATCTCAGACTATTTCACTCTAACGCCGCAGGTAACCCAACTATGTATAAATTGGTACTTATTCGTCATGGAGAAAGTCAGTGGAACTTGGAAAACCGTTTCACAGGCTGGCACGACGTTGACTTGACCGACACTGGTGTAGCACAAGCAAAGACCGCAGGTCAGCTTCTTAAAGATGCTGGATTTACATTTGATCAGGCATATACGTCTGTACTCCTTCGTGCAATCAAAACGCTTAATATTGCCCTTGAAGACATGGGTCAACACTACCTTCCTGTAGAGCGTCACTGGCGCCTAAACGAGCGTCACTACGGTGCCCTGACCGGTCTAGACAAAGCGGAAACTGCTGCTAAGCACGGCGAAGAGCAAGTGAAAATCTGGCGTCGTAGCTTCGATATTCCACCTCCGGCAGTTGAAGACGACAGTGAACACTTCCCTGGTCACGACCCACGTTATAACAATGTAGATGCTGATATTTTGCCACGTGGTGAAAGTCTAAAACTTACTATCGAACGTGTATTACCTTACTGGCACGATGTTATTCGCCCAGACATCCAAGCTGGTAAGCGTGTAATTATAGCGGCCCACGGCAACAGCCTTCGCGCGCTTGTTAAGTATTTAGATGGTATGTCAGACGAAGAAGTATTAAGTCTTAACATCCCTACAGGTGTGCCACTAGTCTACGAACTAGATGAAAACCTTAAGCCAATCTCTAAAGAGTATCTTGGCGATGCTGATGCAATTAAAGCAATGATGGATGCAGTTGCTAAACAAGGCCAAGCGAAATAAGCATAAACCTTTTAAATACTAAAAAGCCTGCTTAAGCAGGCTTTTTTTTGGGTATTAGACTAGTTTGGCACCTTGACTAGCCAGTTGTGGGTATCTTCGGCTTTACCCCATTGGATATCATTTAACGCCTGTCTAAGTTTCATTGTCACCGGGCCAGCTTCGCCGCTTCCAACCTGATACTCTTTATCGTTATGAATAAAAGTACCCACTGGCGTAAGCACAGCCGCTGTACCAGACAGCGCAGCTTCTGTATTTGGTTTTGCAGAGCGTTCTAATAGCTCTTCAACTGTAATATCACGCTCACTTACTTTCATGCCTTGGTCTTTAGCAATTTGAAGAACGGTTGCGCGAGTTACTCCGTGTAAGAAGCTAGAGTCCAACCCTTTTGTAATGACCTCGTCACCGTCAATAAGTAAGAAGTTTGCTGCACCGGTTTCTTGAACGTCACCATTAGGACAAAACAGTATTTGATCAGCCTGAACTTCTGCGCGGGCTTTGAGGATAGGTGGTAATGCACTGGCATAATTACCGCCGCTTTTTACCATTCCCATATGCGGTGCACAGCGCATCCCTGTTTCGTCTAGTAACAGGCGAAGCGGCTTTGCTCCGCCCGCAAAGTAATCACCTACCGGAGACAATAATACGTACAGCATCGAATCTGCTGACGGTGCTGCAGCTTTTCCAATAGACGCTTCTGTACCAATGTGAGTAGGACGAATATACATAGAACCTGGAGGCTCTGGAACCTCAGAGGCGTACTTTGCAACAATATCAATGATCATCTTTTCAACTTGCTTTTTATCTATTTCAGGCAAATTTAAAAGACGACTACTTTGAGCAAAACGCTCAATGTTTTTGTCCATTCTAAAAATATTGATACTTCCATCTTCATGTTTAAATGCCTTCAAGCCTTCAAAACAAGTACTTGAATAATGAAGCACGTGAGCACCAGGGTGAAGCTGAATACTATCTGCACTGACAAATTCGGTGTCAGTCCACTTATCGTTGACAAAAGTAGCAAGTGCCATTTGTGGCATAAATACTGTACCGAATACGGCCATTAGTTCGTCCTATTTACTTCGACTAAAAAAATACCCAATGAGTTTACCAAAAAACCTTCACTTTGCTAAAAGTAAGTCGATTCTATTAAGGCTTTTATCGAATAAGAATGTCTAGAAATACTGACAACAACCCGTATCTGCCGTTATTGCTCTTTTAGCGCTTTCTCAAGCAGTAATTCTATTCGCTTAACGCTCTCGATAAGCGTTTTTAAATCATTGTTTTCATGTTTTGGTACTTCACTATTACCCGTTAACAACTTATCTTTTTGTGCCAGGATAGTTTCTCTAAATGTTTCAGCATCATTGATACCAATTAGCGAGACTAAGGCGCCTTGCGCAGACTGCCCTGCTGTTTCAAATGAAAGTCTATATAAGTTGAACAATCGCATTAATGGCCCTTGCACCATAGCAACATCCGTTATCTTTTCTAAAGGGATAGATTTCTCTTCTTTTTGGAACACACCCCGTTTAACGACAAGTTTTCGCTCTGTCACTGTTGCTGACATAGCAGCCAATATTTTGCTACTTATCAGGAAGAATAGAGGAATAGATATGATCAAAAAAGGAATGCCTACTACAGTAATCGTAGACAATAACAACAAATTTATAAGCCAATAGGTTTTTACCGCTGGGTCAAACGTGGCATTTAAAATTATCTTTTCAGACATAATTAGCTCCCTTTCTTAATAACTATTAAAGCGTTTAGTTCATCACTATTTTAAATGACGGACTGTTAATCCAGTAATAGCAATATGTCTTGGATAAATTTGAGGTTTCTTACAATACCCTTTTCAAGCTTGAAATACCTAACATTCTGTAATTATGGGGTCAGAGTACATTTCTCTAAATTAGAGGCACTGGGGGATAAGGGAATAACTATGTTCTGATGTATAAACTAATAAAGTACTCTGACCCTATTTTTAGGTTTTACTGGGAGAGTGGGGATTAATGTACTCTGACCCCATTACTTTTTCTTTGCTGCAGAAAGCAAAAAACCCGCCGTTAGGCGGGTTCTTCTTAATGGGACCTGGCAGTGTCCTACTCTCACATGGGGAAACCCCACACTACCATCGGCGCTAATACGTTTCACTTCTGAGTTCGGAATGGAATCAGGTGGTACCGTATCGCTATGGCTGCCAGGAAAAACTTTTAGTGCAGAATCATGATTGCTTTTTATCATGACTTCTGCGCAAGGAGGACCAACAGTACTCTTAGGAGCATGTTTAATCATCGTTGCTTAATAACTAACAATTTAAGAAAGATAATATTAATTCAATCAGTGAGTAACTGCTTTTTACTCTTACTTGCTTACTTTAGCTTGTCTACAACACTTCAAAAGCCTAAAGCTTCTTGGGCGTTGTA